>CAYTUG010000001.1:0-66177 GCA_964441275.1 uncultured Christensenellaceae bacterium
TCAAATTGTTGAAGGAGGAATCATGACAAAACAAAATTATACCGTAACGCTTGTCAAATCAAGTATGATATCGGCGCTGATATTTTTGGTCACTTTTCTTGTGGCAATACCCGTGCCGGGCACAAGCGCATATGTTAATATGGGCGATTCGGTCATTTATTGTGCCGGGCTGTTGCTTAACATGCCTTGGGCCGCCGCCGCCGCCGGTATTGGAAGCGCGCTTGCAGACTGGGCAATAGGCTTTCCTGTTTATATTCCTGCGACAATAATAATTAAAGCCCTTATGGGTTTGGTATGTGCCGCCATGATGAAAAATGCGAAATTCCCGCGCTTTGTGTTAGCAAGCGTAATCGGGGGCGCAATAATGTTTACTGGTTACTTTCTGTACGAAATATTTTTTATGGGCGGGTTGGGTTATGCCGTTCAAACCGTTGTCGGAGATTTAATACAATGGGCGGGAGGCGTTGCGGGAGCGACGGTCTTATACCACCCGGTAAAAAGAATTAAAGGCGCATTAGGATGAAACTAACGTGTGTGGGCAGATGCGGGCCGTACCCTAAACCGAAAGAGGCGTGCACCTGTTATTTGCTGTCGTTCAAGGGCAAAAACATAGTATTGGACATGGGCGCCGGCGCGCTCTCCAAGCTGCTGACGCTTATAAGCGCTGAGCAGATTGATGCGCTGATATTGTCACACCTGCATTCCGATCACATAAGCGATGTTTTAACGCTTCGCTACGCATTGGAGGTATCAAAGAAATACGAAAATATACTGCCGCCTTTACCCGTTTACATGCCGGATTCGCCCGAGCAAGAAGCGCATATTATTTCCTCGCATCCGATGATTGACGCGCATTTTGTAACGGACGGCATGGGGTGCGATATTTGCGGTCTAAGTGCGAAATTTGCCCTTCTGCCGCACTCGGTGCCAAACTTTGCAGTATCTTTAAAGGCGGACGGCAAAAAGTTTGTTTATTCGGGGGATACGGCATACGATAAAAAGCTTGTCAGTTTTGCTGATCGGGCGGATATGCTTTTGATTGAGGCGGCATTGCTGTCAAAGCACAAACAGAAAGGCGCTTGGCATGTGAGCGCCGCTGAAGCGGGGCAAATAGGCGCGGCGGCCGATGTTAAGAAACTTATTGTTACACACATATTTCCAAGATACCAAGAAAACGATATACTGCGTGAGGTAAGGGAGGGCTTTGCCGGCGCAAAGTTGGCAAAAGAGTTTAAAACCTACGAGGTATAACATGCTTAGGTTGGGCGGCCGCATTATTAATAAGCGGCCGATGCTGCTGCCGGCGTTGTGCCTTGCACTTGGCATAACGTTCGGATTCTATTTTAAGGAAATCTCTTTATATGTCATATCCGCAATAGTATGCATCGTATTGGTTATTCTTTTTTTTGGACCGTTTAACGCTTTAAAAGCGCGGTTTGGCGCATATTTGCATTGGCTTGCCGGCGCGGTATTTTTGTTTACCGGCGCTTTGTTATGTTTTTTTGCATTCAGTATCGATTACATAGAGCCGGGGGACGGCTTAACGGTTACAGGCATAGTTTACAGCGAGCCGTATTACAACGGCTATAACCATAGTGTATTCTATATAGAAGCTGCGCGCGTTAACGGGCAAAGGTGCGGCAATATAAAAGTCTGCTTACAAGAAGAGACGCCGGTTGCCATAGGCGATGTGATCATGGCGAAAGCAGATGTTAAGATACCGCCCGGGGTTCGCAATCCGGGCGGGTTTGACGAAAAACTGAACCTTTTGTCCCGCGGCGTTATATATAAAGCGTATTCTAAAGACGCAAAAGTTATAGGCGAAAAAACATCGCTGTCCGTGGTAATGGCTAACACGAGAGCGTTTTTATGCAATACCATAGATAACATATTTGAACCTGATGTCGCTCCTTTGGTTAGGGCAATGCTGACGGGCGACAAATCGGAAATTGACGATAACACCGCTTTGGCGTTTAAAGACAGCGGAATGGCGCATGTGCTTGCGGTGTCGGGCTTGCATGCGGGCATACTTATTGCGGCCGTTTATGCGTTATTTTCGCTGCTGCGTTTTGGGCGGAAACAAAAGACAGCGGCTGCTCTTTTGTTTATAGCTGCATATGCGTTTGCCACAGGGCTTACAACATCGATAGTTCGCGCTTCGATTATGGCGGCAGTGATTATTATTGGCCGCTATTCTGGGCGGAGGACGGACGCTTTGAACAGCCTCTCCCTTGCTTTTATAATATCGCTTTTAATAAACCCCTTAGATCTTTTTTCCGCCGGGTTTATGCTTTCGTTCGGCGCTGTATTTGGGCTGCTTACGGTTTCATGGCAGCTTGAAAGGATACTAAAAACAAAGCTGCCGCAAACCTTGGCAAAAAGCGTATCCGCATCGATTGGCGCAACCGTCGGCACTTTACCTATTACGGCATCCGTATTTAACAGAATCTCCGTTGTAGGAGCAATAGCCAATGTATTGATTTTGCCCCTCTGTTCTTTAGCAATAGTGCTTTCTTTCGGTACGGTGGTTTTGGGGCTTATTATAGGAAATACGGCACAATATTTCGGGTACGTCGCCGCTTTTGTAATAAGGCTTTTATCCGGGGCTATAAGCGCCGTGGGAGTGCTGCCGTTTGCCGCCATCAATGTGGCAACGCCCGCGTGGTACGCCGTTATTTGTTGCTTTATCATTTATTTTATCTTTTCAAAGTATGTGCTTATAAAAATAAAAACAAAACTTATTGCTTGCGCGGCAATTACAACCGTTGTGGCAATCGCCATGCTGTTTGCCGCATACCCGCAAATGTATATTGTGTTTCTTGATGTTGGCCAGGCGGACGCAGTGTTTATTAGGACGTATCAAGGCCGGCAATTTTTTGTTGACGGGGGCAAAGCAAATGCCGAAGTGCAAAACTTTACCATAAGACAGGGCATAGTGCCAAACGCGGCTTTTGTGACGCATACCGACAGCGATCATTTTTCGGGTATTGTTCAATTGTACGAAGAGGGTTTGCTTAACAAAGTGTATTGTTCGCGGCAGGAGCATATTAGAGTTTCAAACGCGATGCCAAATGCGAAAGTTGTGCCGTTATCCGCCGGGGACAGTGTGCAGCTGGACGATTTTACAAAGGCTGTGGTATTATATCCTTACAGTGAAACGGAGGCGCAAGGCAACGAAGCTTCGCTGGTATTGCGCATAGAATACGCCGATTATAACATATTGCTTACGGGAGATATTTCGGGGCAAACAGAAACGCAGCTTTTCTGCGGGCATGATAAAGTAGACATTTACAAAGCGGCGCACCATGGCTCAAAAACGTCGTCGTTCGGGCAGCCCCTTTCCGTTGTTTCCCCAAGATACAGCGTAATAAGCGTGGGGGCAAACCCATACGGGCATCCGAATGTTGTCGCGGTGCAAAACCTGGCCGATTATTCTGGAGAAGTTTTTATAACGCAGCACGATTATGCGGTGGAATTCTTTATAGATAAAACAATAAGGGTAAACACTTACAGAAAGCGCAAAGATGACACATAACACAAACGTTTACATATTTTCGGGCGAGAGCTACATGGTCAACAAAAGCGTTAAAGAGCTTAAAAGCAAAGTTGAAAACGTTGAGCTTAATTTTACCGAATTTTTGACTGTGCCCAACGCGGCTTCTCTTGAAGAGGCTTGCGCTCAATTGCCGTTTATGTCGGATATGCGGCTTGTTGTGGTTACCGGCTGCAGCGCACTGAGTGCATCCAAAAGCGCCGATGAAGCTAAAGAAATGTTAGCTTGTATTAAGAAGATGCCCAAAACAACCGTTCTTATAATGTGCAGCGATATGCCGCCCGACAAGCGCCGGATGCTTTATAAATATGTAAAGCAAAACGGAACGGTCACACATTTTAAAATCCCGGATATGTCCGCATGCGTATCGTTTATTGTGCGGCAGGTTAACGGGCAGGGGGCAAAGATAAGTTCACAAGCAGCACGGCAGCTCGTTAACACCGCTGGTTGCGATTATTATACGCTTGAAAACGAAGTTGATAAGCTTGTGATATATAGCGGTTTTGGGGAGATTACATTAAAACATATTTCGGAATGCGCTTCACGCTCTTTGGAATACAACGTTTTTGAAATGCACAGATTGCTTGCACAAAGGCAGGCAGACAAAGCTTATGCGCTGCTTGCGGATATTTTGGAGCGAGAGCGCCCGGAAGCGCTGATTGGCCTTTTTGCGCGCAAGGTTAGGGATATGTATAAAATTAAAACCATGTGCGACGCCGGTTTTTCACATCTGCAGATTGAAGAGCAGCTGCGCATGGGCAGCTATGCTGTTTCTATGCTTGCCAGCGAATGTGCAAGGTTTACGCCCGATTCTCTCCGGCAAAGTATCAAAATGTTAGCAGATACCGATTACGGCATAAAGAGCGGCAAAATGGACGCTTTTCCGGCTCTTAGCAAAACGCTTATAAACATATACGGGTTATAAGGCAAATTCGTTTAAAGTAAAAAAACCCGCGGCAATAATTTGCGGGTTCTTGTCAGTTAATACCAACTAAGGGTTTGATACGCCAAGCAGTTTTGCCGCCTGCGATTTTTTGCGGTTTACATTGTTTTTGTGAAGAGCGCCTTTAAGCGCCGCTTTATCGAGCGCGCCGGTATATTCCTTAAACAGCGCTTGTGCAGTTTCATTTTCGCCCGCTTCTAAAGCCGCCTTAAACTTTTTTGATAAAGTCTTAACTTCAGACTTTACCGCGCGATTCCGCAAGGTAGCCTTTGCTTCTGTGCGGGTGCGCCTTTCGGCTGATTTAATATTTGGCAAATTATTTTCCTCCGCTGTGTCGTTCTTTTATAACGAACGCTATTTTAACACAGGCGCAAGCGTTTTGCAACCGGAATGATACTAAAAATTTGCTTTTTTCAAATTTGCGTTACCCGCCATGTTAATGCAACCGTGCGGCAGATGGCGGGAATATGGCAAAGCGTGCAGCTGCGTTAAATCTGTTAAATGACCGCAAAGATTATATTCCGCATCCATGTTTATGGTGCGGCTGGGCGCCTACACGGTCATTTTCACGGGTACCGGGTATGGATTTGGCGGATTAAATCTTTTTTATGATATCAGTACTGTTATGCTGCCGCATATGATATATATGAAGGGAAATAAGATATAAAGTATGATTTATTATACAATGCGTATGCAAAAGCGATCTGTAATTACACCAATTGTAATGAGGGGTATAAAAAGATTGTTGTTGTATTATAAGCATTATATGATATATTTGATGTAGAAAAATAATAAACAATAATATTTGAAGGAGTAAATTAATATGTTTTGTACGAAATGCGGAAAAGAAATCGAAAATTCATCTGAATTTTGTGTGCATTGCGGCAGCAAAGTTGAAACGCAGACAGGCGCGCCGCAGCAGCAGGCGCAGCCTCAGTACGCCCCGGCTAAAAAGAGCAACAAGGGGCTGATAATCGGTCTTATCGCGGGCGCTGCGGTTATAGCAATTGTGCTTATACTTGTTTTTGTAATTTTCCCGGGCGGCAGCAGCGAACTGTTAGGCACGTGGTATGATGAGTATGGTTACTCTACAATGGACTTTATGGGCGGCGGAAAATGCAAAATGAGCGCCATGGGATTGTTTAATCTTGAGGGGGAATATACTTATGACGAGGACACCAAAAAGGGAACAATTACATTAAGCGCCTTTGGAGAGACCAATGTTTCGGGCTTTTCTATCGAAAACGGAATCTTAATTAACGAAGATGGCACAAAATACTCAAGAACGCAAACGGATCAAAAGGATTTTGGCGATATATTTGGTGATTTGGACTTTGGCGGCTTGGAGATGGAATAATAGTATTATCCCGATGCAAGAAAATATTTTAGTTTAAACGTTGGTTTTATGTAAACATTAAGCGCCCTGCAATTACATGGGGCGCTTAAACGCAATTTCAGAGATTTCATCCGGGCAAGTCTTCCATTAAAATTTCACTGTTGCCGCTATGCAGCCGAGAGTTTATTATGCGTCCAATTTGTTTGGCAAAAAACAATTAGCGCCGCTTTTTATCGCTGATGCTGTATTTTTTTGTGTCGGAATAAAAGATAATGTAACACCATATGATTTATCAAGCGTGGTAAAAGGGGTGATTTCTATGGAGCGCGGAAAGGATAGCTGTTGCGTTGACGAGGCATACCCGCCTGTAAAAGTCGAGAAGGAAAATAAAGCATACGCGGCTGAAATGCTTGGTAACATGGGCGGATGTGTTTCTGAAATGAGCGCAATAACGCTGTTTGTATACAACAAAATAATTACTGCGCAACACAAGGAAATCGCCTGCTGTTTCCGCCAGATTGCGGTTGCCGATATGCAGCATCTTGAAATATTCGGCAAGCTGTCCATGATGCTGGGCACAGACCCCCGCTTGTGGTGCCGCCGCTGTTCCCGCATGCTTTACTGGTCGCCCGCGTTTAACCGCTATCCGCAAGAGCTTAAGCCGCTTATACTAAACTCGATAGAAGTTAAAGCCGCATCTATCGATAAGTATAGCGCGCAAGCCGGATTTATAGAAGACGCGCATATAATAAACTGTTTAAAACGCATAATAATCGACGAACAACATCATCTAAAAATATTTGAAAGCATGCTTAGCAGTTAAAACAACACAGACAGAATTATTTTAAAGTTGATATTGTAAATTTGCTTGTCAGTTTACTCTATGCAAGCAGTGTTTATTTCTTTATAATAAGTTTAGAATTTTGGAACAAATACGTTTTTATGCGCGTCTTAATTATAATAATTCAATACACTTATGTGTGAGAGAGGATAACGCCTGTGGAACTATTAAGGATTGAAAATCTAACAAAGGTTATGAAGAAAAGAAAAATACTGGACAACATTTCGCTTTATGTTAACGCCGGTGAAATTGTCGGCTTTTTAGGGCCTAACGGAGCGGGTAAAACAACAACGATCAAAATGATCATGGGGCTTTTCACAATAACTAAAGGTAGCATAATAGTATGCGGGCATGATGTTGCAACCGATTTTGAAAATGCAATGCAAAGCGTGGGCGGAATTGTGGAAAACCCCGACCTTTACAAAAGAATGACCGGTAGAGCTAACCTTGAATATTTTGCGGCTATGTACAACAAAGATAAAGTAAAAAATATTGACGAGGTTGCGGAGTTGGTCAAAATGTCGGCGCGGCTAAACGATAAGGTTAAAACATATTCGCTTGGCATGCGGCAGCGGATAGGGTTGGCGCAAGCGCTTTTGCACACGCCCAGCCTTTTGGTGCTTGACGAGCCTACAAACGGGCTTGACCCGATAGGAATAAAAGAATTGCGCGATCTTTTAAAATACCTTGCCAAAAATGCGGGTGTGGGAGTTTTTGTTTCAAGCCATTTGCTTTCCGAAATGGAATTGATGTGCGATCGAATATATATCATTGACGAGGGCGTAATTATCGGGGAGAAAACAATAGAGCAGGTCAGGGATAACAACGAAGACGAGGTTTTCAGTTATTCATTTGTTACAAACAAGAATGATAAAATATTTAAGTATTTTAACGAGCTGGGCGCAAATACAGAACAGCGCAATGGCGAAGTTATTGTAGTTATGAAGCGCAGCGAGATGCCGGAGATTATCAGAAAAATAGTTGCAATGGGGATTGACATATTTGCTGTAAACCAGGCGCACAGAACGCTCGAGCAAGATTTTATATCTATGACGACAGGCACAAAAACGCAAATCCGGTAGCAAAGAAAGGAAACTCATATGAAGTTTTTAAAGCAAGTTAAGGTTGAAACAAAAAACATACTTAGCATAAAGTTTATTCTTATACTTAGCATATTAATATTGGCATTTTGCATAGGCTGGCCAATATACAACTCAATCAAGCCTGCCGAAAATAATATGTGGGATTATGCACGGCCTATGGTAAGAGCTGTTATGGATTACGACCCCGGGTACTCAGGCGAGCAAACTGTAACAATCGACGGCATAGCTATCGAGCCAGGCAATCCGTTTTATTATGAGATAAAACAACTTAAAGAGCAGATTGACGTTATTGACAGCAACAGTTTTGCGCATGAAGGCGCAAGAGAGCTGCGGCAAAAACTGCTTGAAGAGATGCTCGTTCACAATTTGCGGTTGGCAAGGTCAATTTATAAATACGATGATTACCGTTTAGACATTGTATGGCAATGGCAGAAAGCGGAATTAAGATTAGAAAAATTTATTCATGAACATATTACCTCGAGCGATTTTGATGCTCTTATAGAGGCGGTCAGAGATTATTATTACTATGACCCGCTTAATACCGAGACATTTGATAATAAGTTTGTTAAAATAAGCTCAACAGAAAGATTAAAAGCTATTGAGCAGGCCGAGGAGTATTTTGATAAGCTTTATACGGTAATTGAAAGCAATGATTTTGCCCGGTACATTGAATTTCGCGTTGATTTGGAAAACGATAATATTGAATCTAACAAAAAAATGATCGCTATGCTGGAGGGACAAATAATCGACAACCCGGTAATAGAAGAAGAGCTTAAATGGCAAATTGAAGATTTGAAAAGGCAAAACGTGTATATTCAAGAAAATACGATACCCCTGCTGTTATATAGGCTTGAAAAAAACATTATACCTAACGATGGTTCGTGGCAGAACATCGCCATAAGCGATATTGAAACATCGAGGGCGGAATTGCAGTTTCTAAAACCCGTAAGCGAAGAGGAGTTTAACAGGGAGCTATACCTAAAAGAGCAATACCAAACGTACGCTATTTATATTGCGAGCATAAACAAGCAAATAGAATCTTATAATACAAGGATACTTATTGCCGAAAACTCTATTGAATCCAACATGCCCGATTTAAAATATGTTCCTTCGGGCGCAAGGAATCAAACTCTTGATTTTCTGATGCTTGGCTCTATTGTTGGAGTGTTAGCCATAATGTTAGGCGGTTGGATGATGGCAAGCGAATTTCAGTTGGGCACCATAAGGCTGCTTATGATTCGCCCCATTTCCCGCACAAAAATGCTGTTGGCAAAGTTTTTGTCCGCACTCATATTGTGTATCGCGCTTTATTTGGCGGGTACAATTCTCAATTTTGTTATGAACGGTATAATGTTTGGGTTTTCGGACTATTCAAACCCAAGCTATTCCGCTTCCGGCCAAGTTGGATTTTTAGCATACTATGTACCTAAGATGCTCGCTTGCATTATTCCTATAATATTTGCTTACTGCGTTGCTTTTATGCTTTCTACTCTTGTTAAGAACATTGCTGTGGCAATATCGGTGCCTGCTGTATTATTTGTCGGCTGTGTCATAGTTATGAGTATAATAAAAGGCAGGGTGGGCGTTGGGACATTTTCGTCTATGGAGATATACTGGAACATAGGGCAAAGGGGGCTTGCAACGCTAAACTGGATAGCTTGGACACCCGTGCCTTTTATACTGCTATCCGATTTTTTTACGCTGAATTCTGTTATTACAACGCTCATTGGAGGCGGGGTGCCAATATATTTGGGATATGGTCTATCGCTGTTAACGGCGCTTTCAATCATTTGTACCGCGGTTTCGGTGTGGGTATTTAAAAAGCGTGACATAACGCAATAAAGGGGTTTTATTATGGACGATAACAATGATTTTTTAAGCAATTACGCGAAGGATAAACAACAAGAACTCGCTAAAACAGAAAAGAAATATAGCTATGAACAAAACAGCGGGTTTAAAAAACCGAAGGCTGTCCAAACTGTTTCCGAAAAACACGGTAAAAAACAGTATATGGGAATAGCCATAGCCGGTGCAATTATAATAATTGTTGCTGTGATACTTATTATTGTGTTGTCAAAGGCAAGCGTTGAGCTGCCCGATTTTACTAATATGCCCCAGACCCAAGCGCAACTTTGGGCAAAAGAAAACGATGTGCTGCTAAATATTGAGCAGGCAAACAGCGACGAATTCGCAGCCGAAAGGATAATTTCGCAGGACAAGCAGCCGGGAACGCATATCGGGCGGGGCGATTTTGTGGGTATAGTCGTCTCGACCGGCCCCGATCTTTCTATTAAACTGCCGCTGCCCGATATAATGTCCATGACATCTTCTCAGATCGAGGCTTGGGCGCAACAAAATTTTATGAGCCGGGTGCGCATGACTTTTGAATTTAGCGACACTGTGCCTTCGGGAAACGTAGTTCGTTTTGAAGTTAACGATGAAACGGTGATAGATGTTGTCAGGCGCGATTCTCCCGTATACATTATTGTATCTAAAGGCGCCGAAAGTGAAACGGCAACAATAACGGTGCCCGATTTTAAAACCATGTCTATTGCCGATGCGTATGCGTTAGCGACTGAAAAGGGGTTTGCTATCGAGATAGAAGAGCAGTACGATGACTATATTCCGGAAGGTACGCTTATTTCGCAGAGCATAAAACCTTCGGAAAAGATAAAAAAAGGAACGAATATACTGCTTGTTTTATCAAAAGGCAAAATGGTGGTAGTGCCAAGTTTTAAAGGGCATTCAAAAGAAAACGCGGCGTCCGTTGCGGCATCGCTCGGGATTGCCGTTGCCGTTACAGAGCGATATTCGGGGCATTCTGAAGGCGCGCTTATTTCGCAAAGCGTTGCGGCGGGCTCCGTGTACGGCGGCGAAATTATAGAGCTTTCCTACTCGTTAGGCAAGAAAATTTTTGTACCTAATTTTGTAGGGCAGACAGTTGATGCCTTAGTGTTGTGGGCTCAGGATTTAAATAAGTTAGGCGCAAGCATAAATATTGATTACGGCGAAAGAACGTACAGCAGCATGCCTGTGGGTACCGTGCTGTCCCAGAACAAATCAAACAAACTTTACGGCATAAAAGAAACAGTCAAAGTTACGGTATCAAAAGGAAAGGTTGTTTTTGTGCCCGACTTTGCCGGAAGCCTGATTGGAGACGCTATGGAGCAATGCGAGGCGGTTGGTCTTGTGCCTGTGTTTGTCAAGCAGCATAGCGAAGGGAAGACAAGGGGCACAGTGTGGGACCAAAGCATTCCGCCTGGTACCGAAGAATCTGAAGGCGCGGTAATAAAACTGTTCTATCAGCCGTAAACATCCGCGGTTTATGTGGCGCTGCAAACGCGATGTATAAGGCGTTTGCCCCAAGGTACACTTAAATTTAAGAATACTCTGGGGAAGAGAATGGACACAAAACACAGGATTGATAAATTGGACGGAAAAATAATTGCGCTTTTTGAAAAAAGAATGAAACTTGTTAAGTTGACTGTGCCCGATAAATGCAAGTTTGATTTTAAAAAAGAAAAAAGCGTGCGCAACGCAAATGCGGCGGATATAACGATAAGACATGCGCATGACATTGACGTTATAGCGTATACCGAGTGGCTCGTTAAAATAATGCTGTATTGTCAAGAAAAATATCTATATTCGTTGATTAAAGGCGACAGATAAAAACCGCACAGCGCTAAACGTTGCCCAATCAGAAACCCGGGGATTTTTTGGGCTTTAACTTTTAGGTGATGTTTGTTACAATTGTATGAAGAGATTGGGGGCGTCTTATGTTTATTACGTTTCTGGGTGCGGCGGGGTGCGTAACCGGATCGTGTACTATGATTGAAACCGTGAAAAATAAAATTCTTGTTGATTGCGGCTTGCGGCAAGGCAAGGATGAGAAAGATTCGCCCGTTAAGTCAGGGTTTGTGTTTGATGCATGTGAAATTGACGCAGTGTTTTTAACACATGCGCATATTGACCACTCGGGATTGTTGCCCCTGTTGGTTAAAAAGGGGTTTAAAGGTAAAATATTTTGCACAGGCGCAACGGCGCAGCTTTGCTCCATAATGTTTCCGGATTCGGGCTATATTCAGGAGATGGAGGTAGAGTGGGAAAACCGGAAGCGCAATCGTGCGGGCAGAAGCGCAATCATGCCTTTATACACTGCGCAAGACGGGCGCGATGCGGTCAAGTATTTAAGCGCTATGCGCTATAACGATAAAAAAGAGGTATTGCCGGGCATAAGCGTTCGGTTTACTGACGCGGGGCACCTTCTTGGTTCGGCATCTGTCGAGCTTTATATTGACGAGAACGGAAAACAAAAAAAGCTTGTTTTTTCGGGCGACATTGGCCGGAAAGATAAACCGATTGTTAAAGATCCGGTATATATCGACAATGCGGATATTGTTTTTATGGAAAGCACATATGGGGACAGGCATCACAAAGAAACTGCCGATCCAAGGGAACAATTAAAAGAACTCCTTATAGAAGCGCTCGCACGCGGGGGGAATATTGTCATACCTTCGTTTGCGGTTGGGCGAACTCAGGAAATACTATACAGCATCAGCGTTCTTCTCGAACAAAAAAGCGTTCCCGGGCTTGAGTGCGTGCCCGTTTTTATAGACAGCCCGCTCGGGATAGCCGCAACGCAAATATTCGAAGAAAACAGCGTTGGATATTACGATGAAGAAGCAATGGCGTTTAAGGCTAACGGGGTTAAGTTTTTCTCGTTTGATACGCTTGTGGTGGCGCAGTCGGTAGACGAATCAAAAGAGATAAACTTTGACGAGCGCCAAAAAATAATTATTTCGTCAAGCGGAATGTGCGAGGCGGGAAGGATAAAACATCACCTTAAGCATAACCTTTGGCGAAAAGATTCTACTGTGCTTTTTGTCGGGTATCAGGCTGTCGGCACGCTTGGGCGCTCAATATTGGACGGCGCCAAAAAAGTGCGCATATTCGGCGAGGAGATAAAAATTGAAGCGGCAATCAAACAGATTGAAGGCTTTTCCGGGCATGCGGATAAAGCCGGACTGATTGAATGGTTAACGCATTTTAAAAGCGATATTGAAAAGGTTTTCGTACTGCACGGTGAAAAGAGCGTATCGTACTCGTTTGCAAAAGAGATCGCCGCTTTGGGGTATCCCGCTGTTGTGCCCAAAATGTTTGACACGGTTGATTCAAACAATCTTGATGCGGCAACTGAAATAGAGATTGAAGCAAAGCCAAGCCGGGAAAGCGTTTTGGATTTGATTTCTCGAATAACAGCTGCCTTTGAAACCGCGCGCCAAGAACAATCGGAAGAAATGCTGCGCGAACTGACGAAATTAGCGGACAAATGGGACAACGAAGCTGTATAACTAATTGAATTAAAACCGGTAAAGAGGTGTCTATGAGCAGGATTGCAAGAAAAAGAAGAAATTACGCATCGCCGGGGTACCGTACGGGCTTGAGCGGGCGCAATGTAAGAAAAAGCCGGACGCGCAACGGTTTTGCATATTTTGTGCGCCGCTATTTTAAATTAATTTCCATATCATTTTTAGCGGTGGTTATTGTGCTTGTGGGTATTTTAATTTTTACGGGGAACAGAGATACCGCGGTGTCCGCAAAAGACGCAGACGTCCATGACGAAACTAATGGCGAACCTGACGATGCTGATTTTACGGAATACGATGATGAAACGCTTGCCGGCATTGAAGGTCAAGACGCTATATTTATGGATGATGACCCGATAGAAAGGGTTATTGAAGAGGGGATACGAATAGGGGTTACGATTGGGAATTTAAAAGGAAAAGAACAAGAGACTGTAATCAACAGATTGGAAGAAGCAAGCATAGCTGCTAAACAGTCAAAAGAAATTTACGACGCGTTCTTTTACAACGCCAACGGAAGCCTTAACCAACAGACCCAGGATGTCAGAAGCCTTATAAATAAAGATGTTGATGTAATTATTGTCGCCTACACAAGCAAGGAAAACTTTAACGCAATTGCATTTCTCGCCAAAGAGGAAGGAATACCCGTTGTTGCGTACAATGCCCCCACAGATAGCGGATACGAGATTAACGTGGTTGAAGACCATAAGGCTTGGGGGAATGTTTACGGTAGGTTTATGGCTGAGAATTTAGCGGCGGGCAATGTTGTTCAGTTTTCGGGCGCAAAGGAGAGCGAGACAGGGATGCTGCGAAGCGGCGCAATTAACGAAGCTTTTGCCGCAAACGAGCAAATAATCGTTCAGGAACCAATATATACTGACTGGAACAACAAAACGGCTAAGACAGAGGCTGAAAAGCTGTTTGTAGACGGAAAAACGAAAATTGACGGAGTAATATGCGAGGAAGGCATAGCAACGGCAGTGCTCGATGTTTTTATTCAAAACCGTGTACTTCCAAAAGTTATGTGCGGTGACGTAACAGCGGGGTTTATAAAAAAGTGGCACGCTCTTAAAAACGGCGGGATTGATGTTAGCGCTCCGCCGGCTAAAAAACAAACGCCCCCTCCTCCCGTTATGTTTGAGGCAAAGCTTGGCGAGTTTATTGTATGCGCACAGCCTTCCGCAACCGGCGGCGCAGCAGCGGCATTTGATTTCGCGCTTAAGATTGCCCAAGGCAATAAGCTAAAGACAGCAGGGCAAACGTTTAGGTTTGACGTTACCACTCTTATTACAGACCAAAATTTAAACACTTATTATTCGCTGGTCAAGGATATGGACGATGCAACGGCGCTTACACATCGTCTGACGGCGGAGATAATTGATGCACAGTTCGCGCATTGATATGGCAAACATAATAAACATAACAATGCCTCTTTGCAATGACATGCCTTTTTATCCCGGCGACCCGCCGGTAAGCATAAAACCCCATCGTTCAATCAAAAACGGCGATGCGGCAAATGTAAACTGTTTAAATTTTTGTACACATAGCGGAACGCATTTTGACGCTCCTTATCACTTTTTTGCTGCCGGGAAAAAAACGGATCAATATGAAGCCGATTTTTTTATGGGCAGAGCGCGCGTAATTGATTTATCTTCTTGCGGGGATATCAGACGGGAAGATATTAGCGGCAGGGGAATTAAACCGGATGATATTGTGCTTATAAAAACGCGTAACAGCGAACATCTTTCTGACGCAGAATATTATTTTGACCATGTCAGCGTGTTGCACTGCGCCGCGCAGTATCTTGTGTCAAAACGAATCCGCGCCTTAGGGTTTGATTATTTTTCGATAGAAAAGGACAGCCTGTTTCCGGCGCATCGGGAGCTTTTAGGGGCGGGTATTCCAATAATCGAGGGTTTGCGCCTAACCGGCGCGCATGACGGGGTTTATAAAATGACAGCTATGTTTTTGAATATAATAGGAGGCGACGGGGCGCCTTTAACCGCTTTTTTAGAAAAATATTAATTATTAAAAAGTTTTGCAAAACACCTTTTAAGCCCAATAATCATCTTAAACAAAAAACATTACGATAACAATAAGAATATAAATATATAAGATTATACAGTACTTTATAACCGTGAAAAGTTAGGAGGGTTAATTTGGTGAACGTATATCTTGACCATGCTGCAACCACATGTATGCGCAAAGAAGTTTTAATAGAAATGTTTCCCTACATGAGCGAAATATATGGAAATCCTGCAAGCGCGCATAGTTTTGGCAGCAAGACGCACCAAGCTTTAGAGCGCTCAAGAGCAACGATTGCCGATGCATTAAAGGCGTTGCCGGAAGAAATTTTTTTTACATCGGGGGGTACGGAGTCTAACAATTGGGCAATAAGAGGGGCGGCTAACAATGGTTTGAAAATTATCACAACTCAAATAGAGCATCCGTCGGTGTTAAACGTATGCAAAGATATGCAAGCGGGCGGGTTTGAAGTGGTTTATTTGCCGGTTGACGAATACGGCATTGTCAGTATAAACGCGCTAAAAAATGCGCTTGACTTTAACACTTCGATAGTTAGCGTAATGGCAGCGAACAACGAAATAGGAACAATCGAGCCTATAGCGGATGTGGGGCGTGTTGTTAAAACTTACTCGCGAGCATATTTTCATGTTGACGCCGTGCAGGCGGCGGGCGCGCTTAACGCAGATGATTTTAAACTGCCTTTTGTAGACATGATTTCTATTTCAGCGCACAAGTTTTACGGCCCTGAGGGCATTGGCGCTTTATATATAAGAAAGGGAACGCGCGTAAATCCGTTAATGCGCGGAGGCTCGCAAGAGAGGGGAATGCGTGCCGGTACGGCAAATGTCGCAGGCGCAGTGGGAATGGCAAGGGCGCTCGAGCTTGCAACGGAGGAGCAGCCGTACGAGTCGCGCAGGCTGATTGCGCTAAGACAAAGATTAGTGGAACGGGTATTAAGCGGGGTTAAGGGCGCGCGCTTAAACGGGCATTTTGAAAGGCGGTTGCCCAACAATGCAAATTTTTCTTTTACACACATAGACGGAGAAATGCTTGCCAAACGCCTTAATGCCGCCGGGTTTGCGGTTTCCACTGGCTCTGCATGCGCGGCTAAATCGCACAATCCGTCTCATGTGCTTGCCGCTATAGGGCTTTCGCGCGATATCGAATACGGGGCATGCCGGGCAACCTTGGGCAAAAACACCACGGCAAAAGACATTGACGCTTTTCTAAACGCGCTTGTGGAGATAACCGCAGATTTGCGAAAATGAACGCAAAGAGCGTTTAACCGCATATGTGATGTTTCTTAATTATATCTGGTTTGGCAGGACTGCCCATATTACGGTATAGTTTTTTTGCTATACGAGCATAACGCTATTTTTATTAAATAAGTCTGGAAATGTACCCGTTTAATATGTTATTATGATATCATAATAAATTATAACGGTTACATACCGTCCAAAATTGGAGGATAACATGAAAAGACTTGCAACATTCATTCTTGCTATTACAATGGTAATTGTCATTACCGCCTGCGCTAAACCGGCGGCAGACCTAACGGATAAGGAATACGTTAAAAACAAAGGCGTTTTGATTGTGGGCATTACAGACTTTAAACCCATGGACTATAAGGACGATAATGGCGATTGGATTGGATTTGACGCCGATATGGCAAAGGAATTTGCAAAAACGCTGGGGATTGAAGTTAAATTCGTCGAAATTGAGTGGGACAACAAAATTTTTGAGCTTAACGCGAAATCGATAGACTGCGTTTGGAACGGCATGACGCTTACCGACGAGGTGGTAAAATCTATGGAATGTTCTAACCCATATTGCAACAACGCCCAAGTAGTTGTTGTGCCCGCCTCGGTAGCAAGCAGCTTTCAAGACAAAGACAGTATCGCAAGTTTAAAGTTTGCGGTGGAGGTTGGGTCTGCCGGCGAGGGGGTCGCAAAAGAAGCCGAATTTGATATCGTTTCGGTGCAAAGCCAGGCCGCAGCGCTCATGGAAGTGGCCGCGGGTACTTCTGATGCGTGCATTATAGATTTACTTATGGCGGGCTCCATGATAGGCGAAGGCACAAGCTACCCTGATTTAGCGTATACAGTGGCGCTTAATTCCGAAGAATACGGCGTGGGATTTCGCAAAGAAAGCGATTTAGCCCAAGAGCTGAACAAGTTTTTTGCCAAAATGTACGCAGACGGCGCAATGATGGAATATGCCAAAACCTATGGCGTGCATGAATCCATTATCGCCCAATAGGCTAAAACCAAGGGCAGAGAGCACTTGCTTTCTGCCCTTTTAGCTGTTACTTTATATGATATGTGAGGCGGCGCAATGTTTTTACCCGTGCTAAATTCGTTAAACGAAGGCTTTCTTGAAACGTTAAAGCTATTTACTTTAACGCTGCTTGGGGCATTTCCTCTTGGGCTTATAATATCTTTCGGCTCAATGAGCTCTTTTAAACCGTTAAAATATCTTGTAAAATTCATAGTGTGGATTGTGCGCGGCACGCCGCTTATGCTGCAGTTGATAATTATTTATTACGGCCCTGGTCTTATATTAGGCAACAACTGGTGGGACGGAAATTCAGGACGTTTTATGGCGGCGCTTACTGCTTTTGTATTAAACTACGCCTGCTATTTCTCTGAAATATATCGCGGCGGGATTGAAGGGGTTCCAAAGGGGCAAACCGAGGCGGGGATGGTATTGGGCATGACCAAATTTAAGATATTCTTCCATGTAACTTTGCTGCAGGTTATCAAAAGAATTGTACCTCCCATGGGCAACGAGATAATAACATTGGTTAAAGACACTTCTTTGGCGCGGGTAATTGCCGTATACGAGATAATATGGAACGGGCAGGCTTTTATCAAATCTTCCGGTATCATATGGCCGCTGTTTTTTACCGGTGTGTATTATCTTGTCTTTAGCGGGGTATTAACTTTGCTGCTTGGGCGGCTCGAGAAAAAACTCGGGTTCTTCCGGGTATAAGGTGGGTGTGGGATGTCCGTACTTGAAGTCAAAAACATTTCAAAGCGCTTTGGCGAAACAAGAGTTTTAATAGATGTCGGGTTTTGTCTTGCAAAGGGAGAGGTAATTGCCATAATCGGCTCTTCCGGCAGCGGCAAAACGACACTTTTGCGGTGTCTTAACTTTCTTGAAAAGCCGGATGGCGGACAGATTGTTGTAAACGGCAAGGTATTGTATGACGCGGCTGACTGCTCGGCGCTTGCCGAAAAGGATATTCGTAAAAATCGGCTTCATTTCGGACTTGTTTTTCAGTCGTTTAATCTTTTTCCGCAGTATACAGCGCTGGGGAACGTTAAATTGGCGGGAGAGCTTCTTTCAAAAGAGCGCGGCGATTATAAAGAAAACCGCAGACAGATATTAAAAGAGGTGGGCGAGAATGCGATTTCACTTTTATCGCAAGTGGGGCTTTCCGACAAGATGGATTTATATCCGCACCAGCTGTCCGGGGGGCAGCAGCAGCGGGTGGCGATAGCACGAGCGTTGGCGCTTTCGCCCGACGTGCTTTGCTTTGACGAACCTACAAGCGCTCTTGATCCTGAATTAACGGGAGAGGTTTTAAAAGTAATTCGGGCGCTTGCCGAAAAGAACACCACAATGGTAATCGTTACGCATGAGATGCAATTTGCCCGTGACGTGGCCGATAAGGTGGTTTTTATGGACGAGGGAATCGTTGTAGAAACAGGAACTCCCAACGAAGTTTTTTGCAATCCTAAACAAGAACGCACCATGCGTTTTTTAGAGAGATACTCCAACTCATAAAATTACAACCAGACAAAAAAGCCGATATTTTAGTAGCATATACGGCTTTTATAAATTGTTTAATACTAATTTTAGGCGCACTTTATTTTAAAACCTATATTGAGATATCTGCACTGCTGTATGATAAACTATCCGGCAATTACAATCCCGTCAAACAGGTTATCCGCAGTGTAATTCGCGCCTAATGTAGGCCAGTACCCAAAAACTTTCATGTCTTTGCATTTGAGCCAACCTTTTTTGCCGTCCGAAGCCTTAAGTTGATACCACTGCTTGCCATACACGGCGGAAACGGTTAGTTGTTCGCCCGATTGCGGAATAAACGCAACTATGCTGTCGGTGTGGTTTCTTGGTTTGCCTTCGTATCCTCCGCACCCGCTGGCATAATCCCATATTACGCTGTGCGCCGTATCAAAATAATCGTTGGTTCTTTTTTTAAGCAACAGTATATATTTTTTAGCAGTTACGGGTTCAGGGTTAAAAAGGGGTTTTGCCTCATATAGCTTTTCGGCAAGCTTTCTGTTTGTTCCGCCTGGAGCGTAATGCCCTGTGTACCAAATGTCCGTAAAGTTTTGAGTCCGCGTTAAACATTTGACAATACCATGAGCATCAAAATAGTTTTTTGGTTTAAAGCTGTCTCTCCAGGCTCCATCAAATTTGACGTCCATTAATCCGCCCATTGAATGAAGTTTTGTGCCATCCCACCAATAGAGCCATAGGAACGCAAACTCCGTGTCTGCAAGCCCGCTGTCGTATTTGTCCGTAAATGCGAGCTCAAGAATACTATCTGAAATATCGATGTCGGTTACGGCAAACGCCTGCGCAAGATTGGGGTGGTCTATTTTATATGTTTTATCGTTTATTTTGAGCGTAGAGTTTTTCTTGCCTCTGGTAAAGGTGATTTTTTCTTCGGTGCCGTCTTTATTAAGGTCAACCGATGCTTTGCTAACATAGATATCGAAGAGTATATCGCCGCTACCCGCATGATCGGGCACCTCACCAAAAGTATCCGGTGACGGTTCGGGAGTAGGAATAGGGGACGGCGTTGCAACAAGCGTAGGCAGGGCAGAAGCAGGCAAAGCTGGGGTTGGCGGCGCCGTTATTAACGATGGGGTTGGAAGCAGTGTTACATCGGGTACGGCAGTCTGACAGGCAGCAAAGCTAATGAAAACCGCTAACAGCAGAATGGTGGATAACGCTTTTTTCATGAGAACTCCCTCCTTAAAAAATATATTTATTTTTAACAATATTTTATCACAATAAAGAAACATATACCATAAAACCAAAATATTTTGTATCGCTATATTTAAAGCATTATTGCCAAAAACAATATAAATGTCTTCATACGGCTCAAGGACAGGCAAAAGCGCATGTGTTTTTGCATAGTTTGTAAGAGCACAATACGGAGGCGAATATGTTTGAATTAGTTGAGATTGTCAAGGGACTGCTTTTTTTTGTGGGTTATCTGTCCGGCAGGACATTTCCAAAGCCGCTTAGCAAGGAGGAAGAAGCAAAATGTTTAAGCTTAAGCGCAAAGGGTGACGAGGCGGCACGTCACAAACTTGTTGAACACAATTTGCGCCTGGTTGCTCACATAGTAAAGAAGTATCAAAATACCGCGCTTCACAACGATGATCTTATATCTATAGGCACTATCGGTTTAATTAAGGCCGTTAACTCATTCAAAGCAAAAAAGGGCACCCAGCTTGCTACGTATGCCGCCAAGTGTATAGAAAACGAGGTGCTGATGGCGCTTCGGTCAAGCAAAAAAGTTAAATGCGAGGTATCGCTGTGCGATCCGGTAGGAATGGACAAAGAAGGCAACTCGATATCGCTTATTGATATTTTAGGCACACGCGAGGATATAGTTCCCGAACAAGCGGAGCTTAGGATACAAACTTCCATGCTTTATTCTCTGTTGGGAAAATGCTTAACAAAACGGGAAAAGGCGGTAATTGAAATGCGCTACGGGCTTTGCGGATTGCGCCCGTTAACACAGCGCGAAATTGCACATAAAACCGGGATTTCGCGTTCCTATGTGTCGCGCATTGAAAGCAAAGCAATATCAAAATTAGCGGTTGAATTAGCAAAAATGGCGGAACGCTAAGAAGCGCTTGGCATATAATTGTTCCCGTATCGGTTAATTGTATATAAATTTTATAAACAAACGCTTTATGCAGGTTTGTCAAACCTACAGAATTTTATATATAAGTATTCCGGCAGCCACTGCAGCATTTAGGCTTTCGGCCTTTCCATACATGGGTATCTTGGCTTTGTGCGTGGCAAGCAGCAATACGTTTTGCGATACGCCGCGCGATTCGTTGCCTATCACAAGGCATGTTTTGTCCGCCTTTGGATAATTTTCATCTCCTTTTAAATGGGCGCACACAATATTGTACTTATACGATAAAAGCTGCTGCAAATAATCAACAAGATCTGTCCGCATAACAGGCAAATGAAATATGCTGCCCATCGACGCCCTTACCGCTTTAGAAGAATAACAGTCTGCACTGCAAGGTGAAAGCACCACCCCCGAGCATCCGCCCGCATCCGCCGTTCTGATGATAGTGCCCACATTCTGAGGATCTTGAACACCGTCCAGCGCCACAATAAACCCGCTGTTTAATTCGGCAGCGCCAGGCATCTTTGCAACCGCCGCCACCCCCTGCGGCGTCTTGCAATCGCACACGGCGCCCATAACATGCGCGCTCACTCTGTAAACTTCTTTTTCCAATCCTTTTACATTCAATGCCATGTCTTCGTATTTATCGTCAGAGATTATCACGCATTGCAGCAAACCCGGCATATGCTCTAAAAGTTCGTTTACGCATTTCTCGCCTTCGACCAAGAATTCTTTATGGCAAGCCCGCCCTTTTTTAGTGTTTAATTGTTTTAAATATTTAATCGTCGGGTTGCGAGTGCTCGTTATCGTCAATTATTTTTTCTCCTTCGACATACAAATACCATCTTGGGATTACAGTGAATACATTCCTGTCCCGAAATTTTTCGTAAATGTGTATGCTCGTGTCATAGAGCAGAGCGTTTGTTTTATAATAAAGCCCTATATGCGGCATAACGGACAAAAAGCGTTCCTCCATCATGTTGTATGCTTGTTTCATTGCCGTTTCATTGAGCGCCTCTCTGCACTTTGTAAGCAGCGAGTCAATCTCTTTATCTGAAAACCTGCCGTAGTTTATATCCCCGTTCGTGCCTATCAGACACCCGATATCGGGGTTTATATCCAAATAAAACGTACATAAAGCAATGTCAAAATTGCCGGACGAAAGGCGTTTTTTATGTTCGGCTTCATCAACCTCAACAATTATCACTTCCATTCCACATTCTAACAACTGCGCCGCAATATTTTCGGCAACAACTTTTCTGTAAGGCTCTTTTTTGCTTATCAGAAGTTCAAAACTCAAATCTTTTGTTTTTTCACCCTCTGTTTTTTTTGCAAACGGATGGTTTCCCATTTTCATATATCCCGATAACTCTAACAGTTCGACTGCCTTTAGCCTGTTAAATTCGAATATTTTTGTGGGGCCCGCCGAAAGGTGCGAATCGGGAGAAACAGGATAATCCGTAACCACCGCATGTCCTAAAAGCCCCTTTGCCACAACATCCCTTTTGTCAATGGCGTACGCTACCGCCTGCCGCAAGTTAACGTCCGCAAACAGCCTTTGAGTGTTCGGAATAAGGCAGTCATAATATTGTGTTAGATAGTCTACGTAATGTTTTGAGCCGTATTTATGATAGATGTCTACCGTCAATACCGATGTGGTAAGGAAATCCAAAAGGTTTTGTTTGTATGCCGCAAGTTCAAAATCATGATTTGCGTAACAAATTGCGTTCAGCTTGGTTATGTACGGCTGTTGTTTCCACCATTTTTCGTTCGCCGTAAGCTTTACGCTGTCCATCATGTTAAACGATTGGACACAATATGGCCCGGTGCCTATCGGCTTTGCTTTATCTATGTCGGCTTTTAAGCAGTAATTCTTGCACAAAACCGGGAAAGTCATATAGTATATTGCGCTGTTTCCCGGCTCTTTCAGCGTCAGCTTAACCGTATACTTATCCAGCGCTACACAGCTTGATATTTTGCTGTTGTTGTAGGCATAATTTGAATCGGACACGGAAAAGGATTTTAACAAGTCCGCGCTGTATACGACATCGGCCGACGTTAGTTCACCATTGCCGTGATGCCAGTTGACGCCTTCGCGCAGCTTAAACGTCCAGACAAGCCCGCTTTCGTCCACCTCCCATGTTTCCGCTAATTCGGGCTGGGCATAACCCCGGGCATCCACCCTTATGGGAGACTCATAGATAAGCGACAAAAGATTGTACAATCCTACGTTTTTTGTTTTCAAAGGGTTTAACGAGGCGGGGTTTTGCGGCACCGCAAATGTCAGCTCTCCGCCCTGCGCGGGTACATCTTCTTTTATTACGGGCGGGAGCGTGTAGATAGGGATGGTATCGTCTTTGCTTGTATTTTCTGCGGCTTCATTGCAGCCAACCATAAGCACAACCAAAAACGCCAAAACCCAACAAGCGGTTTTTTTAAAAATCATCATAAAGGCCTTCATAGATATATAGGTTGCGTTTTACGTTTTTTAAATAGTTTTCAGTCTCGGGAAAGGGTATATGCAACAGCGCGCCGTCCGCCGCCCATTCTTTTACCTTTCGCGGCCCCGCATTGTAAGCCGCAATAACTTTATCTATATCTTTGTGGAATGTGTCAAAAAGATAATTAAGATACCAACAGCCAAACCGGATATTTGTTTCCGGTTCGAAAAGCTGCTCAGTTTGAAAGCCGTCAAGTTTCATCTTGGACGCTATCCATTCTGCGGTCTCCGGCATTATCTGCATTAATCCAACCGCCCCTTTATTGGATACTGCATCCGGCTTAAAGCGGCTTTCAGTATATATAACGGAACTCACAAGATGCGGATCTAAGCCATACTGCCCGCTCATTTGAGTAATTACATTTTTGTATTCAAGCGGGTAAACCTTGTATGCCAAAAAAGTACGCACAAACACGGCGGCAATGACTACGGCAACTATAATACCAATCAACCAGACTTTTAGTTTCCTGTTTGATTTAACGCGTTTTTTCATGGCTGCTTAATCCTTTTAAGAAGCTGAAATATTTTTTGTTCAAGCTCTTGCACGGAACCGTTGTTGGTTATTATTTCGTGCGCGTAACGCTTTAAAACATCGTCGGGCTGCTGAGCGGAAATCCGCAGCAAAGCGGCTTTTCTGTCCATAGCGTCCCGCTGCATCAAACGCTGTATACGCGTTTTGTTATCGGCGGTAACAAGCCACACGGCATCCATCATTTTGTGCATTCCTGATTGAACAAGCAAAGCCGCATCCACAAACACCCGCCCTTGCATTTCCGGCTTTTCCATAATGCTTGATATTATCAAAGGGTGGAGCGCCTCGTTAAGCATTTTTCTTTTGTTTTCGTCTCTAAAAACAACAGCTGCTAACTTTCTCCTGTTTAGATGCCCTGCCTCGTCAAAGTATATGTCCCCAAAAACGCTGCGCAATACCGCCGCGCCTTGCTCTCCCGGTTTGGTTAAATCGCGGGCAACCTGATCGGCGCATATTACTTTTTCCCCGAGTTTACGCAATATGCCGCTTACGGTGGATTTGCCCGATGCAATTGTGCCCGTTATCCCTATTTTCATTTTGCGTCAAGCCAGTTTTGACCGGAAGAAACTACGGCTGTCAGCGGCACATCAATAGTATACGCATTTTCCATACATCTTTTGAGCAGCTCTTTTACTTGCTCTTGCTCACCTTTATCGGCATCAACAATAAGCTCGTCATGCACCTGCAGTATCAGTTTGGACAAAAATGCCCTGTCCTTTAATTCCTGCCACACGTTAATCATAGCAATTTTAATTATGTCGGCCGCCGTGCCCTGAATAGGCGTATTAAGCGCCGCGCGCTCCCCGAACGAGCGCACATTATAGTTTTGAGATTTAAGCTCGGGTAAATATCGGCGCCTGCCCAAAAGCGTTGTAACATATCCGGCTGTTTTCGCTTGTTCTACTATACTTTGCATATATTGCTTAACGCCCGAAAAACGCGCAAAATAACGCTCAATATATTCGGCCGCCTTTTTTACGGAAATATTTAGGTTGCGGGCCAATCCAAAATCGCTTATACCGTAAACTATTCCAAAGTTTACGGCCTTAGCGCTGTTGCGCAGCTGTTCGCTCACTTGGTTTACCGGTATTCCAAACACTTCCGAAGCGGTACGCGTGTGTATGTCTACGTTGGATGTAAAAGCGTTTTTTAAAACTTCGTCGTTTGAAATATAGGCCAATATACGCAGCTCAATTTGTGAATAATCAGCCGTTATAAGCACTCTGCCGTCTTCGGAAGGCAAAAACAGCCGCCTGATTTCACGCCCTTCCTGAGTTCTTATGGGTATGTTTTGCAAATTGGGCTCTTTGCTTGATATACGCCCGGTTACGGTCGATATCTGATCAAATGTCGTGTGCACAAAACCGTCTTTGTCCGCAATTTTTAAAAGCCCGTCTATATAGGTGCTCTTAAGTTTTGTTAACCGCCTATACTCGATTATCTCGTCTATTATCGGGTGTTTCCCCACAAGCTTTTCTAATACCTCTATATCCGTAGAATAGCCTGATTTTGTTTTTTTGCCCGCCGGCAATCCAAGCTGCTCAAAAAGCACCTGTCCTAATTGTTTAGTTGAGTTGATATTAAAGCTGTCGTTATTTGCAAGTGCGTGAATACTATTTGTTAAACCGGCTATCTGTTGCGAAAGTGCCGTTTCGTATTGCTTAGCTCTGCTTACATCTATTCTAAACCCGGTAGATTCCATATCTGCAAGCACCCGCATTAGCGGCATCTCTATGTTGTTGTATACATACCAGGCGTTGTCTGCCTTTAGTTTGTCCTTTTGCAATTCGCATATGTAAAGCATTGCCGCGGCAGAGCCGCCCGTATTATATTTTTCAACCAGATTATCAAAGTTTTGCGCCGCGGAAGAAGGGTCTAAAACGTATTCGGCAAGCCTGACGTCGAATATGTCGCATTCAATCTTTGTTTGATAATCCATAAGCGTTGATATAACAGACTTAGCGTCATACAGCACAAGTGACATTTGGTTGTTCCCAAACAGCCTCTTTATCTCCCGCATTACAATATCGTAGCTAAAATCGATATTGAGAAGGCTGTGTTCTGCCGCCACGCAATGCTCTTTTTGTTTTTCGAGCGCTATCGTTATCGTATCGCCCAATACAATGGCAGCATTTCCGGCTTTGATTGCTTTATCTATTAAATCTTTTAGCTCATCAACGGATTTAACCTCTGCACTATTTGGTTGCAGCGCCGGTTTTTGTTCAATGCCCAGCCTGGTTTTTAAAGTTGCAAACCCTAATTTGTCAAAAGCGGCGCCGGCGTTGTTTTCGTTTAGCCCTTCGAAATAAAGCGATTCTAAGTTCACGGCAATGGGTGCCCAAATATCCACCAGGGCAAGTTTTTTGCTAAGCAACGCCAATTCTTTGTTTTGCGTTAGCCTTTCTTTCAACTTGCCTTTAATCTCGTTTATGTTTTCATACACTTTGTCCATATAGCCGTATTTGTGCAAAAGGTCAAGAGCCGTTTTTTCGCCCACCCCCGGAACCCCGGGTATGTTGTCCGATTTGTCTCCCATGAATCCTTTCAAATCGACCATCTGTTCAGGCAAAAGCTGATAAGTTTCATGCAGCTTTTGTTTATCGTACAGTTCTGTTTGGCTTACTCCCTTTCTTGTCAATAACACGCGGCAATAATCCGAAATAAGCGAGAAAGCGTCTTTATCGCCGGTTAACAGCACCGAATTAATGGAGTTTTCTTCCGCTATGCGAGACAAAACCCCAAGAATATCGTCCGCCTCGTAGCCTTCTGATTCTATTACAGTAATGCCTATTTGCTGCAGCGCATCTTTTAGCAACCCAAATTGAGGTATTAACTCTTCCGGCATGGGTTTGCGAAGCGCTTTATACTCGGGAAACATTTCATGCCTGAATGTCTTTTCTTTTTTATCAAACGCAATTGCAAGATAATCGGGTTTTTGTTGCAGCAGCGCATTAATAAGCATAGAAAAAAAACCGTAAACGGCGTTGGTAAACTCGCCTTGCTTGTTTGTAAGCAACGGAAGCGCATGAAATGCCCTGTACATTAGACTGTTGCCGTCAACGGCCATTAGCGTTTTAGCCATTAATACTCCCTTGTGCATTATACAAAATAAGTATAGTTTAAAAAACCTGCTTATGCAACACCGATAAAAATATCTTAATACAAAAACCCCTTTAAGCATTTTTACTTAAAGGGGGCTTTGCAGGGACTTTTGCCCGTATAGGTCTTGCTATGCGAGCACAACGTTTGCAGCACGAAGCTTGTTTGCATTTTTTGGATCCGGCTCCACATCAAAAGTGACCTTTTGGCCTTCCGAAAGCGTTTTAAACCCGTCGGATTGTATGCTGGAAAAGTGTACAAATACGTCTTCCCCACCCTCGTCGTTAGCGATAAATCCAAAACCCTTGCTCTCGTTGAACCATTTTACCGTACCTTTATACATCAAAGATACCTCCTGAAAAATTTGATATTTCGCCATATAAACAAAAAACACACGCCTTGCAAACCATGAAACGAACCCATGATTTACAAAAACATGTGAATCAGGTCGCACGTACAAAATACCGCTTTTACTGTATCAGCATTTGCTGCGAAATGCAAGCCTTTTTCAAATATTGTTTTCTAAATCATGCAAATATAATCGAGCTATATAACAATTTAAAGAAAATTCTTAAAATACCCCCGCAATATTTTTGGGCAACGTTAACTTTTATTGTCCAATTAATATATTTTAATATACAAATAAACTTTGTTTGCTTTTTTTATTAATTATTATATAATTTATTTGAACGAACGTTAAAGGATTTTTGTATAAACTTGAATATTTTACGTTTTATAAAAAGTCATAAAGTTTTAACTTTTTATGTTTTAATTTTGATTACAGGCATTTTAATTCATGTTTTTATTAATAACCCTTTTTACGAAAAACATGATTCAATTAAAATAAACAGCTTTGAATCTGAAACTATTTTACCGGACAATAATCAAACCGAACCTAACAATGCTAAAAGAACCAAGTTTTATGTAGGCTTGAAAAAACAACTCTTTAACAATCTTAACGAAAATGCAGATTTTTCACTTGTTGTGCCAAACGTTGCTTGCCAAGCGTACAGCGTTTATTTTAACGGAATGCTGATTGGCAGCGTGGGCGATATGCAAGCGGGCAAAAGCAACATTGAGCATTCGGTTAACAGCTTTTATATAGACAGGCAAACAATAAAAGATTATAACTTGCTAAAGATTAGCGCTTTAGCCGAAAATCAAATAAACTCTTTTACGCCGGTAAGCATTGTGGATGCAACCTATATGCCGCAGTATGCGCAAGAATCAAATTACAGCTTTTCAACTAACAGCCGGATAGCTTTCGGTATAGCCATATTTGGTTTTATTGTTTGTCTTATGCTCTATGTTGTTTCCGCGCCTAAAAACAGTTCCTTTTTGTTTTTTTCAATAAGCCTTTTATTGATTGCAATCCATACGTTTAATTACGCTCATATCGAAAGTTTGCCTATCGGCTATTTTTTGTTTAAAAGAATTATGACGGCATGCCTTTATGCTTGCATATTTTTTGCTTCGCTTGGTATGTACAAGTTCTTCTTCTGCAAAGCGGACATTGTTATCGGGGCAATTGTTTTCGCCGGCTTTTTGTTTATAGTATTTACGGTAAATAACGCTGCGTTTTTTGAAGTGGTGCATTACTATAATTTTATACTTTTTAGCGTGCTGATAAGCTGGATACGCACATCATTAAAGTATTTTAAAAGATGCGATGAAGCAAAAATGTTCTTTTTAGAGACAGCGCTGATTATAATTTTCGCTGCAATCGAAATATATTCAACATCATCAGGAAACCCGCCGGTTAAAGGATCCGCTTTTGTGTTTGCCTACACATTTTCCACGGTTGTCATAATCCTTTTTTACCGGGAATTTATCAATAAAGATATGCAGATTCAGATTGTAAACAACGCTCACAAAGAAAGTTATTTAGCTTCAATAACAGACGGAATGACGGGGCTTTACAACCACAGATATCTTGCCCATATACTTAGGCAGACAGTGCCGCCGTTTTCGGTTGCAATGATTGACATAGACGATTTTAAGGACATAAACGATAATTACGGCCACCGTTTCGGGGACGAGATTATAAATTTTCTGGCAACCAGCTTGACAAGCAATGTGCGCAGCACCGATTATGTTTTTCGTTACGGGGGCGATGAATTCTTTATTATTTTTCCGGGGTGCACAGCCGAAAACGCGAAAGAGGTTTTATTAAAGCTGAAAAGCATAATTGATTCCAACACTCCCGAGTACGAAAATAATAAAATAAAGATTACGTTTTCAGGCGGAATATATTATGTTGAATCGATGCAGGCGGTAGAACATATTTACGACAAAGTTGATAATCCTTTGTACGCTTCAAAAAAGCAAGGCAAGAACAAAGTTACTATATACAAACATAACGCTTAAAGCACCGGTTTAAGCGGTGATCACACCAGCAAGCAATAACAGCGGCAAATTATCGCTGTATATTTGAACCAACTGCGATATGGGCAAAGGGTTCGTTCCAAGCCCAACTTCAATTGTATATCCCGGTTTTCTGAAACGTTTGATAAACCAATCCTTAAAACCCGCGTACGAGGCTATCCCTTCCGGCACATCTAAGCTGTATCCGCTTGCATTTGCAAGCGCCTGCCCTATTCGTTTTGATTCGGGCGGTTCAAGGCCTTCAAAACTCCAAAATATTACTTCGCCTTGGCTGTGATATGCAAGCGCAATGTTAAAATTATGCCTGATGCAAAAATTGACCACGCTTTTTGTTTCGGGTTCGGATTCCGGATATTCGCCCCCGTAGCGCGTAGGCCCGGGAGATGTAATTCCCATTGCGGCGGCGGCGGCGCGGGAATTTTCCCACCCCGCATTGTAGTTGTGGTTTAAGTCGACCCCTTTATTATTGGCTTGCCAGACCTTAGAAAAATCGGTGCTCCCTTTGTTCCATCTAAACAATTCATTATAATATGGGTTTTCCGCCGATAAACCTTCAAGCACCAATTCTACCCCGTCCGGGTTAACCATAGGCATAATATATATGCTGCTTCGCTCAAATATTTCTTTTGGATCATATCCGGCTATATGCTTGCTAAGCGCAAAAGAAGCGGACAAATCTTCTGCAAATTTCATAAGCAAAGGGGTTGTTATCCACTCAAGCGCATGGTGAGCGCCGTTGAAAAACACTTTGTTTTTGCCGTTACCCAACCTTATGTAATGCAGTTTTCTCCCTAACACGCTTTTTCCGGCATAACCCGTTTCAATAAAAGGATACAACACTTTCAGGCTTTCAATATTACGCTCAAGGGTGCTGTAATAATAATTAATATCGATTGGAACTACGTTTATACCATACGGTACAATCAGCTTGCTTGCGGGCTGCAAGTTAGATGCGTTTACATTGGGGTTGGCCGTTAGTACGAGGTCTATATCCGTTTTGTACATTTTTGAAATGGTATATAACGAATCGCTCGGTCTAACTGTGTAAATATCGTACCCAGCAAGAAAGCGTTTCATAACTTCAAATGTGTTTAACCCTACTATGCCGTCCTGTACAAGTCCGAAATTTTTTTGGAATTCTTTTACCGCCTGCTGCGTCAGCCTTCCAAATTTGCCGTCTAAGCTGCCCGGCGAAAAACCAATCCTTTTTAGCAAAGATTGTATTTCCGCCACACGCTTACCGGCAGAGCCAATTTTTAATACATTCATAACAACTGTTCCTTCCGGCGACTGTTTATGCAATATAATATTCAAATAAGCCGGAATTGTTAAAAAACCGGATAGCCCATCGCCATCCGGTTAAATGTTATTTGAAACTTTGTTTATAGATTTGTATGAGATCAGACTCCGTTAAATTGCCCGGAGTGTTGCTTATGTTTTTCGCTTCTATCGCGGTTTTAGCGTAAAGCTCGATTTCGTTTTCGGTAATAACCTCTTTTCGCCCCAACAGGTTGTTTAGCAGGATTCTAAGCGAATCTAAAGATTTATAATTCATGTATAACAGTATCTTTTCTATTCTATCAGGAAAAAGCGTGTAAACGTGTTCTAAAAATTCCGCCATCAGCAGCCCGTTTGCACGGCCGTGGTCTATGTTTTTGTAGTATGTAAGAGGGTATCCCATTGCATGAAGCGCCGTTGTGGCTGTGTTCGCAATAACAATGCCCGCAAGCATAGAGGCATACAGCAGCCGCTCTTTATGCTCTTTGGCAAGCGAGCCGCTTTCAAGCGCATCAAAGCACGAAGCAATTTTTTGTATGCTCTCCTTAGCAATAAAATCGCTCATTTCGCTGGCGCGTAAAGTTAACATGCCCTCAACAGCGTGTGTCAGCGCGTCTATCGCAGTGTTTACGGTTACGGAATGGGGCAGGCTTTCCAAATATTTGGCGTCAAGAAAAGCGTATCTTGGAAATAACTGCTCGGAAGCAATGGATTTTTTCGTTTGCAATTGATCATCGGTAAGTATGGCATAAGGCGTAACTTCGGAACCGGTGCCCGCCGTAGTGGGCACGTGAGCCATAGGAAGCACGTCTGCGCCAAATTCGTTCGCAAGCAGTTTTTTTCTTGGCATTATCTGACGCGCCAACAGCGCAATCGCCTTTGCCGCATCCATAGCGGACCCGCCGCCTATCGCGATCACAAAATCGGTTTCTTCTTTGCGCGCAACCGCAGCGCCGTCATACACGCAATCCACAGTCGGGTTAGCCATAACTTTATCATACACGACGTAACTTTTACCGGCAGCTTTCAGCGCGTAGACAACATCATCAAGAGCTCCGCTTTTTTTTGCGGAGGCCGCACCCGTAACGACAAGCGCACGTTTGCCCATGCTTTTAACCAGTTCAAAGTTATCATTAATGCAATTTTCACCCATAATTACTTTAGTAAACATCTGAAATGTAAGTTTCATATAAACGCTCCTTTACGTTGTTGCCTTGAACATTATAACACAACAACAGTAAAATTTTCGACAAAAAATTTAATTTTGCGTAAAAAAAGTCGCGATTTGCATCACGACCAATGTAAAGGGGGTCTTAATATATTTTGTGAGGTCACTTATCATTATTACCAGAAACATAACAATTATTCAAGTGTTATTGTTCTTTTTTAGGAAAAAAATCTGCTAACGACACTTTTGACTCTTGAACGGGCGGTATTTCGTAGTTAAACGAGTCGTCTTTAGCCTGTTGCTCTTTCTTTTCTTCTTTGTGTTCTTCTTCCGGCAGCAAAGCTCTGATTGAAAGGCTGATTTTTCTTTTTTCCGCATTAACCTCAAGAACCTTTGCCTCAATCTCATCGCCCACTCTTAAAGCGTCTTCAACTCTCTCAAGCCTGTGTTTTGTTATCTGCGATATATGCACAAGCCCATCTACCATAGGCTCTAACTGCACAAATGCGCCGAAAGGCACAATACGCACAACCTTGCCTTTAACTATATCGCCGGCATTATATCTTTCCGGAACCGCATCCCAAGGCTTTGGTTGAAGCTGTTTGTAGCCTAAGCTGATTTTTTTGTTTTCTGGGTCTACGCTAAGCACTAACAGCTCAAGCTGCTCACCCTCGCTCACTATGTCGGACGGATGTTTAACCCTTCCCCATGCCAAGTCAGATATATGTAACAGCCCGTCAACTCCGCCAATATCCACAAAGGCGCCGAAATCAGTCAGCCTTTTTACAACACCCGAAATAGTATCGCCTTTATTAAAGCTGTTCCAAATCTCTTTTTCTTTTTCTCTTTGTTCTTTCAGTAAAACCGATTTATGCGATGCGACCAAACGTTCTTGTTTCTTGTCGGAATCGATAATAGTTACCAAAAGCTCTTTACCTTCGAATTCCGACAAATCTTCGACATATTTTAAAGAAAGGTGCGATGCGGGAATAAATGTGCTGTACCCCTCTATCCGGGTGGTAACGCCGCCCTTAACCGCTTTTCTTACAGTGCATTTATACTCTTCGTCAGAACCAACCTTTTCGCGCATTTGAACCCATCTTTGTTTTTTCTCGATGCGCCTTCTCGAAAGCAGCACGTTGCCTTCACCATCGTTAAGGTTGATAACCTCTGCGTCTATCTCATCGCCAACGGCAAAATGCTCTTTTGGGTTTATATCTTTTAAAGAAAGCTCGTTTCTTTTTATAATACCGTCGGACTTATAACCTATATTTACACATACATCGTCCTCGGTTACCTGTACAACCGTGCCGACAACCGACTGACCTTTTTTAAGACGAACCACTTTTTCAAGCCCTTCTAAAAATTCGTCCTGTTCAGCTGTTGTTTGCTGTTCGCCGGCGGTTTGGCTTTCTTGGGTTATTTCTGTCTGCACGCCTTCGTCCTCTTCATTTAAAGACTGCAAACCCTGTGCGTTTTCAATTTCGCCGTCAACCGAGGTTTCTATATTATCTGCGATTTCTTCTGTTTCTGGGGGCTGCGCTAAATTTGTATCTTCTGTTTCATCAAGAGCGCTGTTAGGGTTCTCTAAATTCTGCGTAATGACGGCTTTTTGATGCTCTTCAGATTCTGCATCGGGTGGGTCTGTCTTGCCGTTGGCTACCATTTCGGGTGCGTTATCCTGTGCAACGCCCGTAAACGGAAGCACCTTGTTATTGTCTATCATGTAGTCAAAAACCTCCCTAATTATCGTATCCGGCGTTGAGGCACCGGCGACAATGCCTATTATATCACCAAAACTCATTTTATCAAGTAATAGTTCATTTTTATGCTCAATGTGATACACACTTTTGCAGTTCTCTTTACAAATCTTAACAAGTTTTAGCGTGTTTGAACTTTCACGGCCTCCTACAACTATCATAGTATCCGCTTTTTCGGCTAATTCCGCCGCCTCGTTTTGACGTATTCTTGTAGCCGAGCAAATGCTTTTGAATAGCGTAACCTCGTTAATCTTTAGTTTTAGCAAATGTGCTATTTGCTCCCATTTGCTTTCTGTAATGGTTGTTTGCGCAACCACAACCGCGGCGCTTAAAGCCGGCAGTTTATTTACGTCATCTTCCGTATACACCGCAAAGGCATTGTTCCCCGCCCAACCAAGCGTTGCAATTACTTCCGGATGGTGCGCTTCCCCAATCACTATTATGGGGTTACCGTTATCCTTCGCCTCGACAACACGCTTATGTATGCGTTTAACAAATGGACATGTTGCATCAATTATATTATTACCCTTTTTACAAAGCGTTTCAAACGCTTCCGGAGGCTCGCCATGAGAACGAATTATAACTGTTTCGTCCGGCATTATCTCTTCTATGTATTTTGCGCAGCGTATGCCCGAAGCGGTTAACGCTTCCACAACATGAGGGTTATGGATTATGGGGCCTAAAGTTACTTTTTTTTCGGCATTGCTGTTTAAAGCCGAATCAACCGCCTTTTTAACCCCAAAACAAAATCCGGCGTGCTTTGCTAATATAACCACTATTGTACCATCGCCGCAGAGTTTTTAAGCTCTAATATTTTTTGCTCAAGCAGGCGCGTTGCCGCTTCAACCGAAGCTGCGGCAATTTTAGTATTTGTATTGTTTCCGATAATTAACGGCTCGCCCGCAATTAATTTCATACTTTTGAACGGCTTATAACTTCCCGCAATATAAATAGGCAGTACCGGCACATTGCTTTTTAGCGCTATCAACGATATTCCCGATTCAAAATCCGAGAGCTCGCCTGTTTTGATTCGCTTACCCTCCGGAAATATTCCAAGCAAATTGCCATTGCGCAACGTTCGCAGTGCATTTCTTATTGCCGCCAAATCCCCTTCGCCTCTTTTTACCGGAAACGATTTTAAGGCCTTTAAAACAACCCCCGCCAATTTATTTTTAAATAATTCAGATTTGCCCATCCAATAAACAGTGCGCTTTAACGCAACCGAAATAAAAACGGGGTCCCAATTGCTTGTATGGTTTGATATTATTATTGCCGCACCTTTTGTCTTTAAATGCTTTTTACCTGTTATTTTAGGCCAGAAAAGCAGGTTAATCAAAGGAACGCCTATTATTAATCTGATTATTCTATAAAACATTTTTACCCTTCAATCTTTTTCATTACAAAATTTAAAACTTCGTTTGGGGTCATGCAAGTGGTGTCAATTAGTATTGCATCAACCGCTTTTTTCAACGGTGCTAACTTTCTGCCCGAATCGGCGGCGTCCCTTTTTTCCATATCGTCGAGCACTGTTTGATAGCTTGTAACAATTTTGTTTTTTTCAAGCTCTTTGTGCCTGCGCCGCGCCCTTTCTTTCAAATCAGCAGTTATGAAAAATTTATATTCAGCACCGGGAAGCACATGCGTTCCTATATCCCGGCCATCCAATACAACGTCGTACTTTTTCGCCACCTCACGCTGCATAGCCGTTAACTTTTGCCTTACGGAGCTATGCACCGAAATATCTGAAGCCGCTTTTGAAACTGAAGGAGTGCGAATGTTTTCCATAACGTTGACGCCATCCACAAATACGGTTTGATTGCCGTTACTGTATTCGATGTCAAGAATTATGCTGTCTAAAAAACGCTTAACCTGTTTTTCGTCTTTTATTTCGATTCCCGCGGCTAAAGCCGCGTACCCGACGGCGCGGTACATTGCGCCGGTATCGAGATAATTAATATGCATTTTTTCAGCTATGTTTTTTGCCAACGTGCTTTTCCCCGAGCCGGAAGGCCCGTCAATTGCAATGTTTATCATAATACTCTGTGCCCAAGCCCTATTGCAACTTCGTTTAAATGCAAAAGTCCGATGCCGAAAAATATCGCGACCGCCAAATGATCACCGCAGCGCGCAATTCCTATTTTCCCTCCCACATTAAGCCCAAACGCCTTTGTAGATACCTGCGAAACCGCTTCTCTCGTTGCCCCGGCAACGGCGCCTTCTTCGTGATGCGTTTCTCCAATCAGATTTTCACGCTTAGCCGCAACAACGCAGCTTTCTACAATTTTCATTACCGAGGATAAGAATTCTCCGCCAAAATCTACGGCTGCGGCAAGTATGCCTTTTTGTGAATAGATTTGCTTAAGCGTTTTTTCGTCATCGCGAGTCGACGATAGCGATAAGCTGATAGCGGCCTTTGCAACTTCTTTGCTACCTAAAGCCATGGACAACCTCCTGTTATGTATGTACCACAAAACTTATTATATAATAAACAGCACAAATTGCACAACAAAAAAACATTCCCAAAAAAGCGCCGGATGAATCAGGCGCTTTTTATAACATTGATCGCGTATTATTTTTTAGTCTTTGAGTTATAACGGTTATTTACCTATCATTTGGCGTTCGGCCTGTTCAATCATACGTCTTACCATAAAACCGCCAACATAGCCTGCTTCTTTGGAAGTTATATCGCCATTGTAACCCTGTTTAAGATTAACGCCAAGCTCGTTTGCTATTTCAAACTTCATATTCTGAAGATTCATGCTTACAATCCTCCGTTTCCATCGATATTTGCATTAATATACAACATTATTTTAAGTTTTTAGCCTGATTAATCATCCTCTTAACCATCTCACCGCCTACCGAGCCATTCTCCCTTGCGGTCAAATCACCGTTATAGCCCTGTTTTAGGTTTACGCCAAGTTCGTTTGCAACCTCAAACTTCATTTGGTCCAAACCGTTTTTTGCTTCACGCACCATAGCTCTGTTTCTTGCCATTTCTTTCACCTCCTTAATTTATTACTTGCAACAATAATAATTTGCCCAATAAATTAAAATATACGCTGGTAATAATATTGCGGATTGGCAAAATTAATTAATGGCGGTTTTATCGAGTTTTTCCGAAAGAATTGTTTTTGACAAATCTGATAAATTATTGTATAAATCGGGGTTTTCGTTTTTTAGCCGTTGGGCTATTGCCCGGGTTTTTTCAAACAATTTATAGTTTTTAATTAACGTGGACATATAAATATCGCTTCCGCCGCTTTGACGAATGCCTAAGAATTGCCCCGGGCCGCGCAAGCGCAAATCTTCTTTAGCTATTTTAAAACCGTCGTTTGTTTTGCACAACACTTCAAGCCTTTTATTGTTTTTGTCTTTTGACATCAAAAAACAAAATGAAGGCTTATCCGCCCTTCCTACACGACCGCGAAGCTGATGCAACTGGGCTAACCCAAAACGTTCGGCGTTTTCGATAACCATTATTGTTGCGGCGGGAACATCAACACCAACCTCTATTACAGTTGTTGAAACCAAGACCTTAAACTTGTTTTCCCTAAAACCTGTTAATATTTGCACCTTATGTTGCGCGTCCAAACGTCCGTGCAAAAGCGATACGCCGTAACCCTTAAAACGTTGCGAAAGACAATCATAAACCTGTTGGGAAGAACACAAACCGATATTATCGCTTTCTTCTATTAGCGGGCATACCACAAACACCTGTTCGCCTTGCGAGATTTGTTTTTCTAAAAATTGATACATCGCTTCCCTTTTTTGTTCGGGAACACAAAAAGTTTTTACAGGTTTGCGCCCGGGGGGCATTTGATCAATAACGGATAGGTTTGCTTCCCCGTATAATATAAGCGCAAGAGTGCGCGGTATTGGCGTTGCGGATATTGTAAGGGTGTGCGGCGCTTCCGATTTTGACTCAAGCGCGCTGCGCTGAGACACCCCGAACCGGTGCTGCTCGTCCGTAACAATTAACCCAAGGCGCGCAAACTGCACATTATCATAAAGCAAAGCATGGGTTCCAATTATGATATCGGTTTGCCCGGATGCGATGTTTTGAAACTTAGCCCTGCGCTGCGCACCCGACATCCCGCCCGTTAACAACTCTATGTTAACACCCTCAAACAGGCGTTGCGCGGTTGCGAAATGCTGCGCGGCAAGCACTTCCGTAGGCGCCATCATTGCGCATTGTTGTTTGGCGCAAACGCACAAATGCATAGCATAAAACGCCACTGCCGTTTTGCCGCAGCCCACATCTCCTTGAATCAGCCTGTTCATCGGTTTTGCGCTGTTTAAATCCGACTCAATTTCCCGCATAACCCGCAGCTGCGCGGATGTCGGCGAAAACCACAGTTTATTTAAGAATTTTTTCTTCTCCGCCTCATCACATTTTAAATAATGCGCGTTCTTCGTCTCTTTCTCTTTTTCGTTCAAAGCAATGCTAAACAATAAAAGCGTTTCAAACAGCACCCTGTACTTTGCTTTTAACAGCGCTTTATAAGATTTGGGAAAATGAATATTAAATAATGCATCCGTCCTGTCTGCAAGTTTATGTTTTTCTTTAAACTCTTCCGGAAACACATCGCTAATTTGAATAGTATCAAGAGCGGATTTTACAAAAAGCCTCATATTTTTTTGTGACAACCCGGCGGTTAATGGGTACGTTGGCAGCCAGCCTTCCGCCGGCATTTTCTTTTCTATTGCCGGGTTTGTAAATGAAAGGCGGTTTGCAAACCTTTGCACCTTGCCCGATATGTAAACTTTCTCGCCCTTTTTTAGCCTTGTGCTGATATAAGGCTGATTAAAAAAAACAACCTCGATTCTTCCGGTTTGGTCGCTTACCGTAAATACTGTGAGGTTGAGTCCTTTTCTTATTCTTTTTAAAGCCGGTTTTTCGCATATATAGCCGCAAACTACATAATTGCCGCCTTCCGTTAACCCTGCTATTTTGCTAAACAGTGCAGGTTCTTCGTAACTTCTTGGCAAATAGTACACTATATCGTTTACCGTTTTAATGCCGATTTTGGCAAACAGCCGCGCTCTTTTCTCGCCAATACCTTTTAAGCTGGTGATGGGAAAATCCATTATTCCACAGAGAAAACAAGCGGATATACGGGTTGCCCGCCAAACTGCAACTCAACGTCGAATTCAGGATATTTGTTTTCAACAAGCTCTTTTACTTTGTTTGCCATATCTTCGGTAATCTCTTCGCCATAGAATATGGTTATTATGCTGTCGTTATCAACATCAACCATGCCGGCAAGCAGCTTTTCGCATGTGTCGAATATTTCCCTCGAATGGCACGTAATATCGCCGTCCTGTATGCCGATAGTTTCGCCTTTTTTTATAATGTGCCCGTTTATTTTAGATTCTCGGATTGCGTATGTAATCTGCCCAGTCTTTACGGTGCCGATTGCTTTTTCCATACGCTCCGTATTTTCCTGAAAATCAAGATCGGGGTTAAATGCCAGCACTCCGCTTATGCCCTGAGGTATAGACCTCGATGGTATAACTTGCACATTCTTACTGGAAAAACGGGCAGCCTGTTCCGCCGCAAGTATAATATTTTTGTTGTTGGGAAACACAAAAACGTTGTCGGAAGGAGCTTTTTCAATTGCGTTGCTTATTATCTCCGCCGACGGATTCATTGTTTGCCCGCCCTCAACTATTTCATCAACCAAAAATTCTTTAAATATATTTATGATACCTTCGCCCGCCGCAACCGTGACCATTGCCATCTTCTTTTGCTCCATACGATCCTGAGGCTGCACATGCTCAAGCTCTGTGTGTTGCTCTTGCATGTTATCGATTTTGATACGGGATAGCTCTCCAAACCGCAACGCGAACTGCAGCACCTTACCCGGCACATTAGTGTGCACATGCGTTTTTATAAGCTGCAAATCGCCAACTACCAATACGCAATCGCCTATTTTCATTAACCTTTCACGAAAATGATCGATATCGGTCTGGGTAACGGATTCGTATATATTTTTAATGAAAAACTCCGTGCAATATTTGAATTCAAGCTCTGCATCCGATGCCACGGCAGTAAAATCAGCAACGCTTTCGGGTTCAAACTCAATACCGTCGGCAACCGTTTCTCCGTCAAGCGCCATTTTAAACCCTCTGTAGATTATCAAAAGCCCTTTGCCTCCGGCATCCACAACCCCTGCTTCCTTGAGCACAGGCAGCATTTCAGGCGTTTTGCGCAGCGTTTGAGCCCCTTGCTCAAGCACGGCGTCAAGCATCATATATATGTTGTCCCCGCGCGAGGCGGTTCTCATTGCGGCGTTCGCCATATCTTTAGCTACTGTTAAAATAGTTCCTTCTTTAGGCTTCATAACCGCTTTGTAAGCCGCGTCAACGCCGTCCTGCATAGCGCGCGCAAAGTCGTTAGGATCCGCAGATTCAAGCGATTGCAGCCCTTTTGAAAGGCCTCTGAAAATTTGCGACAATATTACGCCCGAGTTTCCCCGCGCTCCTTTTAACGCACCTAAAGACAGCGCGTCCCCTATACTGCATATCTTTGAAGAATCTGCGGTTTTAATTTCCTTTACCGCCGACATCATCGTTAAAGACATGTTAGTGCCGGTATCGCCATCGGGAACCGGAAAAACGTTAAGCGCGTTAAGATTTTTTTTATTCTTTTCAAGCAATGCCGCCGCAGAAAATATCATTTCCTTTAGCAGCTCGCCCGTCAGCTTCTCTTGCATAGATTGACCCCCTACACTCGAATGCCGTTAACCGTTACATTCACTCTTTCGACATTAAGCCCGGTAATTTTTTCAACCTTGTACTTTACGTTATCAATAACGTTGGCGGCAACGGCCGAAATAGACACCCCATATTCCACGATAACAAATAAGTGTATCTGAACAGCATCATTTTCTGTTGTTATCTTTACGCCTTTATTTAGGTTCTCACCCTTTAGCAGCTCGACAATTCCATCCATCGCCTTCTGAGAAGCCATACCAACTATACCGTAGCAATCCATGGTTGCCAACCCGGCTAGGTTAGACAAAAATTCGTCAGAATAGTCGATTTCTCCATATGAGTTCTGTTTTGTAACAGCCATATTAAGAACGCCTCCCTTACCTATTATAATACAAACAAGAAATCACCTGGCGGAATAAATTTACCCTGTTTTTAGTTTTGCGTCAAGTGTTTTAGAAAAAAGCAATGGAATCTTAAGAAATTGTCAATACATAATATGTGCATATTGCATACTTATTTTACCGCATCTGCACTTTCTCTAACATATGTTATTTTTATTATCGCTTATATTTTAAATAAAGAAGCAGGGCAAAAGCCCCGCCTCTTTTGCCCCTACTATTGGTTTTTTAGTTGTGTTATCCTAACATCACTATATATAATATAACCTAAATCTTAACGTTCAAACGGCGCGAGAGGAGCTTTTCTTAGGTTTATTTATCTCTTTCGCGCAATTCAACGCGGCGAATCTTGCCGCTTATTGTTTTTGGCAGCTCTGTTACAAACTCAATCACGCGGGGATATTTATACGGAGCGGTAACTTTTTTTACATGTTCCTGCAGCTCTTTCGCTAACTGATCGCTTGGCTTGTAACCTTTTGCCAATACAATTGTAGCCTTAACAATTTGGCCGCGTTCCGGGTGGGGCACCCCCGTTATTGCGGTTTCCAAAACCGCCGGATGCTCCATAAGCGCGCTTTCAACCTCGAAAGGCCCTATGCGGTATCCCGAGCTTTTAATAACATCGTCGGTACGCCCGACATACCAAAAGTATCCGTCTTCGTCTTTCCAAGCTACATCGCCCGTATGGTAAACGCCGTCGTGCCATACCGAGCCCGTAAGATCCGCATCCCTAAAGTAACCCAAAAACATTCCGGGCGACACGCCGTTAGCGGTGCTTATGACAATTTCGCCGGGCTCGCCCCATCCGCACGGCTCGCCCGCTTCGTTTACAATTTCCACGTCAAAAAGAGGGGACGGTTTGCCCATAGAGCCGGGGCGCGGCTGCACATATATGTAGTTTGCAACCGAAAGAGTCGTTTCGGTCTGCCCGAAACCTTCCATCATTTTAAGCCCTGTCGCCGCTTTAAACTGGCTGAAAACCTCCGGGTTTAGCGGCTCGCCCGCTATTGTTGCAAACTTCAAGTGCGAAAAATCAAATTTATTTAAATCTTCTTTAATAAAATAACGGTATATCGTGGGAGGCGCGCAAAATGTAGTGACCTTGTTTTCGCATATTGCGGACAGCATTTGCGCAGGTACAAACTTTTCATGATCATAAACGAAAACCGCAGTCTCCGCCAGCCATTGACCGTACAGCTTCCCCCAGACGGATTTCGCCCAGCCTGTATCCGAAACAGTCAGATGAAGGCCTTCCGGATCGACGTTCTGCCAGTAAACAGCCGTAGGGATATGCCCGAGCGGATAAGTGTAAGAATGTATTACCATCTTGGGAAGCCCTGTCGTGCCCGAAGTAAAATACAAAAGCATAATGTCGTCTTTGTCCGGCAAATCGTCCACAACAAGAGAATCGTCTGCCGCCTCTACTCCCTCTTTGTAACTGAGCCAACCGTCACGTTCACCGTCAAGAATCGCTTTGTATTCTAAAGTGGGCATATTTTGCGCCATATCTATGCTTGATGATATATCGCCCGAGGATGTGCACACAATCATACGGATGCCCGCCGCATTGACGCGGTATTCAATATCCTTTTTTGTTAGCAGGTGTGTGGCGGGTATTGTGATAGCGCCTATCTTGTGCAGCGCCATTATAGTGTACCAGAATTCATGGTGGCGTTTAAGTATAACCATCACTTTATCGCCTTTTTTTATTCCCACTGAAAGAAAAAAGTTTGCCGCTTTGTCGGACAAACGTTTGATATCGGAAAAGCTAAACGTATGCTTTTCGCCGTTTTCGTTCAGCCAAACAAGCGCGCGCTTATTTGGTTTTTGCTCTGCCAACTTGTCGAGCACATCATAAGCGAAATTAAATTTTTCCGGCACCTCTATTTTAAAATTGCTTTTAAAATCTTCGTACGAATTATAATCGGGCTTTACGTATCTTTCGAATATTCTCATAATGTCCCCTACTTTGTAATTACAGCAAGAAACCTGCACACTCCGCCTTGCGCTTTCATAGCGTGAGGATGCCTTGCATCAAAATAAGCAGCATCGCCTTTGTTAAGGTTTATCTGCTGTTTGTCGATATATAGTATCATGCCGCCTTCAATTATATAATTAAATTCGTGCCCTTCGTGAGATTTCAAATGAGACGTGGCGTCCACTCCGTTAGGCTCCACGGTAACAAGAAACGGCTCTAACCTCTTGTTTTTAAATATGTATGCAAGGTGTTCGTATTTATACTCTTTGCGGCGCTCCATTTTAAGGCCCTCACCCGCCCGCACCACCGAACAAACAGAAAGCCGGGGCGTTTCTCCCGTCATGATATCGACAATATCGACCCCAAGCTTGCCTGCCGCAGTATAAAGAAACGAAAATGAAAAATCGCGCTTGCCCGATTCGTATTCTAAATATTCCTGCACGCTTTTACCCGTAGCTTTTGCCATTTCGGCAACCGATACGTCCATAATCTCCCGAAGCGCCTTAAGACGCTGCGCTATAAGCATTATATTTTCGTCCACTTTGCATACGCTCCTTATAATTGATAGCATAAAACAAATTTGCCGAATCAAATTTATTGATTTATTTTATAGTAGCATGATGAAAGTTACAATGTCAATCGGCGGCACATTTTAAAAATTTGCCGATTTGGATAGAATTCCGGCGGGGTTATAGCCCCGCCGTTTGTTCAATTGTTCTTTTTAAAAGCCGGTTTGCCATCCTGCATATACATAAGCACTTTGTCCTTTATGCTTATCCCGCCTTTTAGGATCTCTTCAGATAGTTGGTCTTCAACTATCTGCTGTATCATACGCCGCAGCGGGCGCGCGCCATAGTTTTCGTCAAACCCTTCACGGGCAAGATACACAACCGTATCATTTTCGTACTCCAAATATATCTCGCGTTCCGCAAGCCTTTTTGTTACGTTGTTTAACATGAGCCGAACTATTTTTCTTGTATGCCCCTCGTTAAGCTTATGGAATACTATTATATCGTCCAGCCTGTTGATAAACTCGGGGCGAAACGCCTTTTTAAGCTCTTCCAATATGCTCTGTTTCATCTGCTCGTAACCTAACGCGTCATCCTTAACCGCAAAGCCAATTCTTTTGACATCAACCCCGCCTGCGCCCAAGTTTGAAGTCATTATGATAACACAGTTTTTAAAGTCTATAAGCCTTCCTTTGGAATCTGTCAACCGCCCGTCTTCCAATATTTGCAGCAAAATGTTAAACACATCGGGATGCGCTTTTTCTATCTCGTCGAGCAACAGAACCGAATACGGATGCCTTCTTATTTTTTCGGTAAGCTGGCCGCCCTCGTCGAAACCCACATATCCGGGAGGCGAACCTATCAGTTTTGATACCGCATGTTTTTCCATATACTCTGACATATCAAGCCTTATAAGCGCGTCTTCGTCCCCGAAAAGCGCCTCCGCCAACGCGCGCGAAAGCTCTGTTTTCCCTACTCCGGTGGGCCCCAAAAATATGAACGATCCAACGGGGCGTTTAGGGTCTTTAAGCCCCGCCCTTGAGCGCCTTATCGCCTTTGATACCGCGGTGCATGCCTCGTCTTGGCCTATCACCCTTTTGTGCAGCGTATCCTCCAACGCAAGCAACCTTTGCGCCTCGTCCTCGGTTAGCTTAACCACCGGGATTTTCGTCCATTTAGACACAATCTCGGCGATTTCCGTTTCGTTCACATACGCTTCGCGCTGATTGGTATCATCTTCCCACGCCTGTTTCATTTCCGCTATCTGTTTTTCTATTTTCTTTTCTTCGTCACGAAGCTCCGCCGCTTTCTCAAACTTCTGCAGCGCAATTGCCTGCTCCTTTTCTTTGCGCAGCTGCTCTTGCACCTGCTCTAAGTTTTTTATATCGGGGGGAGCGGTATAAAGCCCGAGCCGCACTTTAGAGGCGGCTTCGTCCATCAAATCTATTGCCTTATCGGGAAGGAACCTGTCCATAATATATCTTGCCGAAAGTTCGACAGCCGCTTCTAACGCCTCGTCCGTTATCTTAACTTTATGATGCGCTTCGTACCTGTCACGCAATCCCTTTAATATCTCAAAAGATTCTTCGGGCGTGGGCTCGCCCACCGTTACCGGCTGAAACCGCCTTTCAAGAGCCGCGTCCTTTTCTATGTGCTTTCTGTACTCATCAAAAGTAGTGGCTCCCACCACTTGAATTTCTCCTCTTGCAAGCGCCGGCTTTAATATGCTTGCCGCGTCCATTGCACCTTCCGCCGCGCCTGCGCCGACAATGGTGTGGATCTCGTCAATGAACAATATCACGTTCTGGGACTGTTTAATATCCTTCAATGCCTCTTTTAGCCTGTCTTCGAATTCTCCCCTGTATTTTGTGCCTGCAATCATTCCCGCCAAGTCAAGAGAAAAAACTCTTTTGCCCCTTAGCAGCTCGGGCACCTTCCCGCTTGCTATACGCTGCGCCAATCCTTCGGCTATCGCCGATTTGCCAACCCCGGGCTCCCCCACTAAAACGGGGTTGTTTTTTGTACGCCGGGACAATATCTGCGTGATTCGCTCAATCTCCTGCGCGCGTCCAATTACAGGGTCCAACTCTCCGTCCTGCGCGGCTAACGTTAGATCGCGCCCGTATTTATCAAGTTTCGCGGTTCGCACGTTTTTATCTTTTTTTTGTTCCCCTTTCGATACCCCGTCGCCCGTCACATTATTTATTCCTTGTTCAATTTCGTTAAAATCCGCTCCCAAATCGTTCAAAATTTTAAACGCCACTCCGTCTCTTTCACTTATAAGCGCCTTTAATATATGCTCAGTGCCAATATAGCTTTGCCCTAATTGCTTGGAAAGCGCAACCGAAAGCTCAAGTATCTTTTTAGAGCGGGGAGTATACCCGAAACCTTGTGTGAACGCAAAATCTCCATGACCTATAAGCTCTATAACATTTTGCGTAACCGAATCTTCGGTTATGCCGGTCATGTTAAGAAGATTGGCCGCCGCCCCCTCTCTTTCGCATATCAGCCCCAAAAGCAAATGCTCGGTACCTACATAGTTATGCCCAAGCTCACGCGCCTTTCTTTCCGCGTGAACCAAAGCGCTTTTTGCGCCTTCCGTAAACCTTGCAAAAAAGTCCATATCTTATTCCTCCGTATTATACAAAAATATCTCTTAACATATCCGCCCGCGCCGCATCGCGTTCTTGCGGTTTTAACCGTCCGCTCAAAGCGGCTATTGTCGCCGAGCCTGAATCCATCATTATCCTATAAAGCTGCCCGCTGGTGTACCCCTGCACTATCCCGAGGGAAACCCCAAGAGCGACGTCCGATATTAACTTTTGCGCTTCGGCATAGTTTATCCTGCGGGCGTGTTTTAGTATGCCAAACGCGCGCCAAATTTTGTCTTCAAGAGCAATGCCCAATGTGGTATAAAGCTCTTTTCTCGTTCCGCGCTCAAAGTCTATTACCTTTTTTGCCGTTGAGGACAATCTCGAGAGTATTTCACTTTCGCTGACCCCCAACGTTATTTGGTTGGAAATTTGATAGAATGCGCCGGTGGCGGCGCTGCCTTCGCCAAAAGCGCCTCTTACTGTCATTCCTATTTTGCCCACAAGCGCCGAAATGCGCTGTATGCCCTTAGCCGCAGTTAAAGCGGGCAAATGCATCATCAAAGACGCCCGTAAACCAGTGCCGACGTTGGTGGGGCAGCTTGACAAAAATCCAAGCTGATCGTCAAATGCGTACTCAACCCCATTTCCAAGCATGTTGTCAAGTTTATCAGCTAAGTCGTAAGTCGTTTTAAGCGATAGACCCGAGCCTAAGCTCTGCAGCCTGTAATGGTCTTCCTCCAATATCATAACGCTTACGCTTTTATCCTTATTGCATATCAAGCCGCCTTTTTTATCAAGTTCGCCGCTTATTATATGCCCTTCTATAAGTACACGCCGGTCAAGCTCGGATAAATCCGCTAAATGCGTGTATTCAAACTCCGGCGAAACAAGAATACTTTCTTTTGCGCCCTGGTGAACTTTATTAATTTCCTCCGGTGAGCTTATGTGCGAGGGGAATGGCAAATCGCTTAGGTTTCTTGCTAACCTTATGCGGGTGGAAACCACGACATCGCACTCGGGCGCATAGTCTTTAAACCACTGCATCTATTTTTCCCCCTTTTCAATAAGAGCTATCTCATCGCGCAGCCTCGCCGCCTCTTCGTAATTTTCAACCTCTACCGCCTCGCACAACTTTTGTTTCAAATAATCCTTTTGCCGCACCGGGCCGGTTTGCATATTGCCGCTCAAACCGATAACTCCTGCCGGACGTTTACCCGTATGCGCGGTGCTTATATGTATTGCCTTTAAAACCGGCTGTATAAAATCTTTAAACACCTTATAACAATTCGCGCATCCAAGCTTGCCTATTTTCTTAAAATCGGCAAGAGTTGTACCGCAAATTTCGCATTTTAAGTTTTGCGCCTCTTCTTCCTCATAGAACGCGCTTAAGAAATCTTTAAAAGAAAGCCAAGGCATAACCGCAATGTTTTTCTTTTTAAGCGCGCACTGGGCACAAAGATGCAGTGTTTGCATTTGACCGTCTACAAAGCTTGTCATATGTACGCTTGCGTTGTTTTTATTGCAATTATCGCATAACATTTATTATTCTTCCTCCCTGCTAAGCAGAGTTATCACAAACTGCTTTAAAATATTTGCCCTTATGTTGTCCTTTAACATAGCTGCCGGGCTGGCTAACGCTTTATCCGAAATTGCGGCGCTCATAAGTACGCCTTCGTCTTTGGTGACCGAACCGCTTTCGACAAGCCTGCAAATAATGTCCTGTGCATCGCGCTCCGATATACGCTCTCCTATACGCGTGGTTATAAGTCTGAACAGATGCTCGGAACTGTCCAAGCTTAGCCGCAATACCCTTATGTACCCCCCGCCGCCGCGGCGGCTTTCAATAATATACCCTTTTTCGGGTGTAAACCTGGTAGCCAACACATAATTTATCTGAGAAGGCGCACAGTTAAAATGCTGCGCCAGCTCGTTGCGCTTAAGCTCTATCCTTCCTTCGTAATCGCTCATCAATTCCTTTATAAACTCTTCTATTGTATCGCTTAATACAGACATCAAACATTTACCTTTCTCTCTTGACTATCTTTGACCTTCATTTGTATTATACTATGTTTTTCAGAAAAATCAAGCGTTGATTATTAAAGTTGTCTGAAAAAAGCCCGCCAAAATTAAAGCGCGCTTATATTTATAATATTAACCCGCCCAATCTTTAAAAATGGTTTAAACACTTTTAATATTGTATTGTTTCAAAATCTTTTGCTGCATGACCGGCAAGGTAAGCCTTAACCCCTTCAAATATCGCTTTTGAGCACTGAAGCTGATAGCTTTTTGTCTGCAAAAGCTGCTCTTCGGTCTCGTTAGACAAAAATCCGCACTCAACCAAAACGCAAGTGCACTTGCCGCTCCGTAATATAAAGTAGTTTTCCGCCTTATGTTTTCTTGGCCTTGGCGGCTCAAGAACCGCATTTAGCTCTTGTTGAATATAACCTGCCAACGCTTCTCCTTCAACAGAATCGCAAAAATAGAATACCTGCGGTCCGCACACTGCGGAATCGCCGTATTTATTCATATGCACCGAAATTACAATATCCGCATTTGATTGCTCAATTATTTTTCTCCGGCTTTCCATATCGGCGCTCTTGGTTTCGCCTAACGCCTCGCTGTTTTCTCGGGTCATGATAACCTCAAACCCCGCTTTTTTAAACTGCGCTTTTAGCATCTTGGCGACAGCAAGGTTAAGCCCTGCCTCTTTTACTGCCGTGTATCTGCCTACCGCGCCTCCGTCAAATCCGCCGTGCCCCGCATCGATTACGATAGCCGTATCCTTTTGATTGAAGGCTGTTTTAGTGTGCGGCATAATAAAATGAGTGCCAAATATCATTGCGACAACAACAAAAAAGACAATGTAACTTGCGGTCCGTCTCATCAAAAAATCCTCCGCATTTATATCATCTTATTATTGTTTATGTATTGATTATGTCAAAACAACGGTTTTGATGCGCAAGCGTTAAGCCGCAAAGGCTGTGCGCATTGCCTTGCATAATATGCCGCGCATCCTATCATTGCGGCGTTATCGGTGCAATACTTCGGTTCAGGCAAGTATAGCTGTATGCCCGCCTTTTTTGCACGCATGGAAAACTCTTCCCTAAGCGCCGTATTAGACGAAACCCCGCCCGCGACTCCTATTTTTTTGATGCCTTTTTGCTGTGCGGCTTTAAAGGTATTGTCTGCAAGATATGAAATTGCCTCTTGCTGAAAGCTGGCAGCGATATCCGCTTTATTGTATTTCTCGTTTTTTTGGTCTAAATTGTGCATATGGTTTATTACCGCAGTTTTAAGACCGCTGAAAGTAAAATCTAAATGCGGTTCATTTTTAAAACCGCGCGGATAATCGTAAACAGGCGCTCCTTCCCTTGCTAAAGCTTCAAGCTTATGACCGCCTGGATAGCCGAGCCCTAATGTGCGGGCGGTTTTGTCAAACGCCTCGCCCACAGCATCGTCACGCGTTTTAGCAATAAGAATGTATTTACCGTAATCTTCAACCTCCACAATATGCGTATGACCGCCCGATACCGCCAAACATAAAAACGGCGGGGCAAGCTTTTGATGGGAAATATAAAGCGAACAAATGTGGCCTTCTATATGGTGCACAGGTATGAGGGGCAGCTCTAAATAATACGACAGCGCTTTAGCGTAAGCAACGCCCGAAAGCAGCGCGCCTATAAGCCCCGGCCCGTCCGTAACCGCAATTGCGCTAAGCGAATCAAACCCGGTCTTTGCTTCGGCAAGCGCATTTTCAACAATATAGGGGAGTTTTTGTATATGGTTGCGGGAAGCGATTTCCGGCACTACGCCGCCGTATTTTTCATGCTCTTTTTGCGTATATACCGCGTTGCTTAACACTTTGCGGCCGGCAGTTACTGCCGCTGCAGTCTCGTCACACGATGTTTCTATAGCAAGTATCAGTTTTTCCATACTGCTACACGCCTTTTGTTTGCCTGTTTGAACAGCGCGCCAAAAAAGCCGCCGCAACGTTCAAAACAACAAACGCCGCCGCAAACAGTATTAAAATACTTCTGACGAGATCCGAAAAAAACTGTTGAGGGACCATCATTATAAGCACGTCGGTCTGCGGGTTAAGCAACCAAAGATCGTTTGTGAAAAAAATATTGTGAAAAGCCGTCCAAAACGAAGGAAAGTCAATAGCCGCCCATAATCCTATTCCCGCAATAATCGCAACGAAAGCGGCGGAAACGCGTAAAAACATAAGGCATAGCAAATTTAAAGCCTTCTTTGGTTTAAGTATGAACACAACAACAAAAAATGCTGCCGCGCAAACAAGGCCGCATGTGCGCACGTTTCGGGCAGACAGGTATAAATTCCGGACATCTTCCATGTGGTTTTTTTCGCGCGCGCCGAATACCTCGCGCGTTAGACCGTTAATTTCCGCTTCCATATCAAGATTTTCCGCATGCCCGCATGTGTACGACAAAAGTTTCTGGGTGACCTGCGTTAAGTCGCGCTCGCTCATGCCTATCGTTTTTGCGGTGGCTAATTTTGCGTATTCTTTTGCATAAAAATCTTGATCAAGCGCGTATATCTCGATACTGACAATCATCAGAGATATTAATATTAAAACTGCTGCCGCAACGCTTATTAATGAGGCTACAACGGTTTTTCTTTTATTCAGGCTTTACACCCTTTCTTATTTTAAGTATTTTTTAAACTTTTTTCGGAAAAGTACCGCATACAAAATGCACCCGGGCAGCATTGTAAACAGTGAAATGAAAAAAGCCCAATTAAACCCTATATACTCCAATACGCCTGAGACCAACAAAATAGGCCCGGCAATCCAGCACGCCATACGCAGCATTTTATTTGCGTCTTCTTTCATCGTTTTTGGATAGTCATTCTTAAAGGCCGGCCCTTTCCCCGTTATGGCCGAGTAAAGCGCAAAAACACCTATCGCTATAGTTATTATCGTCATCATGTTATTGATATCCGGCATCTTATTCTCCTTATAATTTGCTGATTATTTCCCCATCGGCAGTATCTTTTATTGCATATCCCATTTTTGCAATTTCGTCTCTATACGCGTCCGCCTGAGCAAAGTTTCGCCCGGCACGCGCTTTTTTACGCATATCTACCAACTCCAAAACTTCGCTCGGCACTTTTTCATCGTCAATCTTAATCCCTAAAACGTCTAATAGAGCGTCTAATTCGCTAACCGCTTTATCCGCAGCTTTTATTGCGCCGCTGTTTTCGATTTCAATGTTGACATTGTGAACAAACTCGAAGATTGCGCCTAACGCTTCCGCAGTATTCAGATCGTCATCCATCGCCTGCCTGAAACTTTTTTTCAGTAAATCTAATTGATCGTTTATTTCTGCGCAGTTTTCACCGCCTGCTGATACGGCGTGCTTTAAACTGTCTCTGAAATTTTTGATACGCGCCATAGCGGACGATGCTTGCATAATAAGTTCTTCCGAAAAGTTTATGGGACTTCTGTAATGGGAAGAGAGCATGAACAGCCGCACAACTTTTAAATCATACTTTTTTGAAATATCACGGACGGTAAAAAAGTTGCCTTTGGATTTGGACATTTTTTCGTTGTCTACGTTAATATATCCATTATGCATCCAGTAGTTGGCGAAAGGCTTGCCTGTTGCCGCTTCGGATTGGGCTATTTCATTTTCATGGTGCGGGAAAACAAGATCTTGTCCCCCTGCGTGTATGTCTATGGTTTCTCCTAAGTATTTCATACTCATTGCGCTGCATTCAATATGCCATCCCGGGCGGCCTTTCCCCCACGGGCTCTCCCAGCTCGCCTCACCCTTTTTCGCAGCTTTCCAAAGTGCAAAATCTCCGGGGCTTTTCTTTTTTTCCAAAATGTTTATACGGGCGCCCGCTAACAGCTCATCCAAAGACTGTCCCGAAAGTTTTCCGTATCCGGGGAAACTTTGCACATCGAAATATACGTCACCTTCGGATTCATATGCATTGTCTTTTTCTATTAAAGTTTCGATTAGCGATATTATCTCGTTTATATTCTCGGTTGCGCGCGGATGCACCGTTGCGGCTTTTATTCCAAGCTGTTGCGCATCTTTAAAGTATTCCGATATATACTTTTCTCCTAAAGACTTAAGGGTAACATTTTCTTTTTGCGCACGCGCTATCATCTTATCGTCAACATCGGTAAAGTTTTGTACAAAAGTAACTTCGTAACCGATGTATTCAAAATACCTGCGCAAAGTGTCGAATATAATAAACGGCCGTGCATTGCCAATATGAAAATAATCATATACCGTTGGTCCGCACGCATACATCTTAATTGCGCCGGCTTCTATAGGCACAAATTCTTGTTTTGTTTTTGTCAAAGTATTATAAAGTTTCATTTAGAACCTCTCTTAACCGGACTATTATAATATATGTGGCTTATGCCGTCAATTAAACGAAAATCAGCGCTTCTACGTTGCTGTAGGACTACAATACATATTGGACAAAAGAACCTTGAAAATAAAGATGCAGCAGTTAGCTTACGTGGCATTGTTGGACACAACAAACATGCCCAAAGGAGCCATCCCTGCATATGAATAACGCAACACAAGCTATGAAGTTTTTATTTTAAGCGTTATTAAAGTATCGTACCCCAACAAAGGCAGCAGTCAGGCGTTATTGTTTTTTCTAAACTAAAAAAAGACTGCCAAACCACTTTTGCATAGTTTGAATTCAGCAGTCCGTTTTTGTTTACAGCATGTATTGGTTCATAAATGATTTTGAAATCAGTATGGATTTTAGCCTGTCAGCAAGTGTATCTTCGAACGCCCGATCCTCAACTTCTATCACTGCGCAGCCTTTGTACCGAATGTCGTTAAGAGCCGAAATCACTCTGCTCCAATCAATATCGCCTAACCCGGGCAGTTTGGGAGAATGATACTCAAGAGGTGCGGCAAAAACACCCACCTCGTCATATTTATCCTGATAAAATTTCGAATCCTTAATATGAAAATGATAAATCTTGTCCGCAAATTCATATATAGGCTTGATATAATCCATACGCTGCCAAATAAAATGCGAAGGGTCGTAGTTTAGTCCGAAGCAGTCGCTGTCTATTTCTGAAAACATCTCGCGCCATATATGCGGAGAGGACGCAAGGTTTTTGCCGCCCGGCCATTCGTCCTTAAAGTACATGGGGCAATTTTCTATCCCTATTCTTATTCCGTTGTCTTCCGCGAACTTGATAATATCCGGCCAAACCTTTTTAAACTCTTGCATATTATCGCTAACGCTTCTTGAAGGGTCTTTCCCTATAAACGTGTTGACATTCTTAAGCCCTAAAGCGCTTGCCCCGCTTATGCACTTTTTAATATGCGTTATTGCCACCTCGCGTTGTACATTATCGGAATCCAAAGGGTTTGGATAATAGCCGATTCCGGAAATGATAACTCCTTTTTTTGCAATATAATCGTTTACTTTAGATGTTTGCGAGCTGTCAAGCGCATCCATATCTAAGTGCGTAACGCCTGCATAACGCCTTTCCGCCTTGCCTTTCGGCCACGCGGCTATCTCAATACACGCAAAACCGTTCTCCGCAGCAAAATCGACAACTTGTTCAAAGCTGTATTCCGGAAGTATTGCGCTTAAAAACCCAAGTTTCATATTGGTATCCTCCCAAAGATATAAATTTACGTTTCTATCCATCTTTCATCTTTTGCCGACTCTACTATGCGCTCACAGAGCTCTAACTCCCTTAAGCCGTCCGCAAATGTAGGAAATTCAATTTGTCCTCTGCATCCGTCAATAATGTAAGAATACATTTTTTTAAACAGCTGCTTGGATGTATCCGGGAAACCTTCGTTGTGCCCCCCGGGAAAGCCGGCAATTTCGCGCGCCGATGATGAAAGCAGCGCAGGGTCCTTTAGCAGCATCTCGTTATTACCGTCCCTGCGGCCAATCCATATTTCGTTGCAGCGTTCCGTATTGATAACAATGGATTTTTTACTGCCGTATATCTCAAAATAGCATCTGTTCTTTCTTCCGGCGGCAACTTGGTTTACGGTCAGCGAACCGTGAGCCTTGCCTTCGAAGCGTAACAGTACAGTCGCATAGTCTTCCGTATCAATACTAACATCGGCATAATCGTTCGATTCAAGCATTTTGCCCGAAAAAGTTTCGACCGCCTTAATAGGCCTTTTGCGTATAGGATGGAATGTTGCAAAATCAGCGCACACGCTTTTAACTTTCAGACCTGTCATAAACTCAACCAAATCAAACCAGTGCGAGCCGATATCCGCAATGGCTCTCGAATCACCGCTGTACTCGGGTTGCAAACGCCAATTAAAGTCTGTAGGATAGAAAAGCCAATCCTGTTGGTACGAGCCGTTTACGGCAAATATTTCGCCCAATTCGCCGCTCGCAATCATATCCCTTGCGTGGTGCATTACAGGATAAAAGCGAAGGTTGAAGTGAACCGCGTTTACCGCATTTTTTTCTTCCGCCAGCTCAACTAACTTTTTAGCCTCTTTTGAGTTCATGGCAAGCGGTTTCTCGCATACCACATGTTTGCCCGCCAAAATAGCGTCTTTGCTCATATCATAATGCAGATAATTAGGCGTGCAAACATGCACTATGTCAATATCCTTTTTAGCAAGAAGCTGCTTGTAATCTCCGTAATAATTTGGTATAGCCATTTCTTCAGCTTTTGATTTTGCTATTTCTTCGTTTATATCCGCTAACGCAACGACATCGGCAAGCCCGGTTCTTCTTAAGGCCTCAATATGCGCCGGCCCGATAAACCCCGTTCCGATAACGCCAACTTTTAATGTACTCATTGTTAAACTCCTTCTTAAACCGTATTATAAGCGGACAGCCGCAAGCAACCGGGCTTAAAGCGCCCCGTTCTATAATAAATCTGCCTAAGTTAATCAAGCAAATCCGCCACTTTAACTGTTTCGCCGGTTTTAGCAGAATGTTTTGCGCCCAACACCATCGCCATGCTTAATAAATTATCTTCGCCCGATGTTTGCGGCTGCCTGTCTTCAATTATCGATTGCGCGAACTCGGCTATAGTTGCCATTCGTTCCTCTGCTTCCATGGATAACAAATCAAATACTATCTTTCCGTTTTGCTCAATCGCCCCGTCCTGAAACACGGATATAAAAAGGTCTTTGGGCTCTAATGTAACTCTATTGTTTGCCCAATGGATTTCTCCAACCTCGCCTTGTATCCGCCAATCCCCGTCCCAGGTTGTCTCCCATCCGGTTGAAACCCAGCTTCCCGTATATACCACGGCAGCTCCATTAGACATCTCAAAAAGCACGTTTGCGCATGCATTTCCTTTAAATCTGCTCCAGTTGGGATTCCATGTCTGTGCCTTTATCGTAACGGGATCAAGCCCCAATATTCCTCTTATCTGATCGAAATGATGTATTGACATGTCGGTTATAAGCGGCTCATCCATCTGCGTCCTAAACCCGGTGAAGGGCGGGTCTTTCTGAAAGTTTATATAAACGCTGCCTATCTCGCCTATTATTTTTTTCTTAATCACGCTCCGCACCGTTTGAGGAGCGCGTTTAAATCTGTAGTTTTGGCTTACCATCAACTTTTTGCCCGCCTTTTTAGCAGCAAGCACAATTTCTTTGGCGTCCTCAATGCTCTCAGCCAACGGCTTTTCCACAAGACAGTGCAACCCGTTTTCCAAAGCCTCGATCGCAACCGCTTTATGATATATTGGAGGCACAATTACAAAAGCAGCATCCGCTTCCACGTTTTTTAACGCTTCGCTCAAATTCAAAAAGCATTTGTTCTTATCAATTCCGTGTTCTTTTGCAGCCGCGTTAAGCAGTTCTTGCTCAACGTCAACGATTGCCACCAATTCAATGTTTTTTGATGCCAACGCCTTCCCGATCCAACTTGACCCCCAACTGCCGACTCCAATTTGTATTGCCCGTATCTTTTGTTTCATAAAACGCTCCTTAAAGGGTTGCAGGGCAGAATATCCGTATTCTGCCCTGCTCAAGTGCATTATTTCCCCATTATATTGCCCCAGTTTGTCGGATCGTCAACGTTTGAAAGATCAATCACTTTGGGGTAAACGTAATACTGTTTGTCTACAGCCTCGCCTTTAAGAACCTTAAGCGTAACTTCTACCGCCAAAGCGCCCATTTCAAACGGATCCTGCTGAATGGTGGCGTCAATTTCGCGGTTTCTGATAAGATCAAGCGCTATCGGCGTTCCGTCAACGCCTACTACAACTATATGGCCTGCTTCGCCTACGGGCACCTGTTTGTCTATCTGCTTAAGCCCCGCAACAACTCCTCTTATCATTTCATCGTTATGAGTCATTATAGCATTAACTTTTGCATTTGAAGAGATAATGTCAACCACCGCATTCTGAGCATTTTCTGCGCTCCACTGGCAGTCTTTTGTTATAACTTCAAACTTAGAGCCTTCCATTCCAAGATTAAACCCGCCTCCGCGTTTTACCGCATGATAATAGCCTGCAGCACCGGTGCACTCTAATGCGACACCGCCTTGAGCTAACAGCTCTTGAATCTTTTGAGCCGCAGCTTTGCCGCCCGCCTCGTTGTCAAACGCAACGCCCGACGCTATGTCCGCGCCTTCCGAAACTATGCCGTCAACAGTGATAACAGGTATGCCTGCGTTGTTGGCAAGCTTAACTCCGGCAACCAGCTCATCCGAGTTGTTCGGCGCCAAAATTATTGCGTCCACGCCTTTAGAGATGTTGTCCTCAATCTGCGCAATCTGCGTTTGGCTGTCTGTCTGGCCGTCCAATACAACGATATCAATTCCAAGTTCTGCAGCCTTATCTTTTATTCCCTGATCGAGTGCGACCATAAACTCAAAACCACGGCTCCACAGCAACGCAACAACATTGTACCTTTCCTCAGTCTCATCAGGCTGCGTTATGTCCGGAGATTCTACTACCGGCTCGTCCGTTTTGTCACTTGGTTTGTTTGGTGTGCATGCACCAAACATCATAACGATCATAAGCAATGCCAGCGCAAATACAACGCCTTTTTTAAAGTTCATCTTTTTCCTCCATTTTAGTTTTATTCCATCAGCAATTTGCTGTTTGGTTACAAAGATTAGTGTTCCCTTATATTGCTGGTATATTTCACTCTGTATACATCGAGCAATGAAGCTACAATAATTACCATTCCCTTTACCAACTGGTCCCATGCGGGCGGGACGCCCAACAGGTTAACCGCATTGGATACAAGCGAAATCAATATAACGCCAAGCACAGTTCCGAAAATTGTTCCCCTGCCACCGAAAAGGCTGCAGCCGCCAATAACAACAGCCGCAATAACGTTCATCTCAATTCCAACGCCTGCGTTTGGCCCGGCGCTTTCCAGCCGTGCGGCTAACAAAAACCCGCCAACCGATGCCATAATTCCTGAGATGACATACGTTAACGCAACGATAAGCTTTGTTTTAATACCTGCCAAACGCGCAGCAATTTTGTTGCCGCCCGATGCATACACCGACCTGCCAAACACGGTGCGTGAAAGCGCAAGCCATGCAAGTATGCACAAAAATATCACTATCCACACTATTACGGGTAAGAACAAAAACCGTTCATACGCAACAAACTGAAACGCGCGCGGCACAGGCGCAATATTTGCGCTGTTTGTATAAATCAAAACCAAACCCCGGGCGATTCCCATAGTTGCAAGGGTAACAATCATAGGCGGGATACCGAATTTAGTCACAAGTATTCCGTTGATAAGGCCGAACGCCGCGCCAATAAGAAGCATGATAAGTATGCCAAGCGCAACCGGCCATCCGTTATGCATAATAAGCCCAAGCCCTATAGAAGATGAAACCGCCATAACGGAACCCACCGAAAGGTCTATCCCGCCTGTGATTATTACAAAAGTAGCCCCCAAAGACACGGTACACAAAATTGTGGACTGAATAAGCAGATTAAGCAGGTTGTTGAGAGTGAAAAACGCATGAGAAGCGAATGACATTATTATGCAAAATATAAGTATGACCCACAATAACCCCAAATCCGCCATAGCTTTTTTTAGTTTGTCTCTAAATATGTTTTTAGACTGTGGCAAGATGCAACACCTCTTCCTTAGAAGCAAGATTATTAGAAAATTTACCTTTAATTTTTCCTTCTTTTAATACTATTAACCTGTCTGATACGGCGATAAGCTCCATAAGGTCGGATGAGACGAGCAGCACCGCCATGTTGTTTTTCACCGCTTGGTCAATAATTCTATGAATCTCTTCGCGCGCGCCTATGTCAACCCCGCGGGTTGGCTCGTCGAGCAGCAATATTTTAGGTTCGGTCACTAAGCTGCGCGCAAGCACAACTTTTTGTTGGTTCCCGCCGGACAATGACATAACCGGATTGCTCAATGACGCCGTTTTAATCATCAGTTTTTGCCTATATTCCTTCGCGACTCCAAGCTGTTGCTTCTTATTGACAAACCCAAACTTGTTTACCCTTTCGAGTATGGCAAGCGTTAAGTTTTCGATAACCGGATGTATAAGCACCAACCCTTGTGTTTTTCTATCTTCGGGCACCATCGCTATGCCTTTTTTCTTTGCCTGACTTGGGTGGGTTATCTTCTCTCTCTTTCCGTATAAGAAGACCTCGCCGCTCTCATATCTGTCCACACCGTAAATGGCGCGCAAAATTTCGCTTCTGCCGGCGCCTACCAACCCCGCCAAACCAAGAACCTCGCCTTCGTAAAGCTCAAAACTGACATCCGAAAATTTGTGCCCCGTTAAGTTTTTCAGCTCTAACACTTTTTTGCCTCTTTGCAGCGTTTCCCTGCGTTTGCCCAACTCCACGTTTTTTCCCACCATCATTTTGATTATTCCGTCAGGGGTAACTTGCTCGCGGGTTTTACTGCCTACATACTTGCCGTCGCGAAAAACAGTAATCTTATCGGCTATCTCAAAAACTTCTTCTAATCGATGCGAAACGTAAAGCACCGCGATGTTTTGTTTCTTAAGCGATTTGACTATTTCAAGCAGCTTTTTCGCATCAACATCCGAAAGCGCCGCTGTCGGCTCATCCATAATAAGCACTTCAATGTTTTGAGATAATGCGCGCGCTATCTCCACCATCTGTTGCTGTCCGGTTGAAAGCTGCGAAACTTTTATGTTTGGATCGATATTTGAGCCCAGCCTTTGCAACGTTTTGCGCGCCACATCTACCATCTCTTTTTTATCCGTCAACACTCTCCCTGTGGGCCATTTGCCCAAAACGATGTTTTCTGCCACGCTCATTTCGGACACAAGCATCAATTCCTGATGCATAACGGCAATTCTGTTGTTTTGCGAATCCCTCGGCGAATTAAACCGCTTTTCAACATCGTTAATGAATATTTGCCCGGAATCGGGGAAGTAGTGTCCGGCAAGTATTTTGATTAAAGTAGACTTGCCGGCGCCGTTTTCCCCAACTAAGCAATGAATTTCCCCGCCTTGCAGCGTTATTTGAATATCGTCAAGCGCTTTAGCGCCATAAAACGATTTTGTAATGTTGCTTAACCGAACCTTCAATGTCTTAGCTCCTTATTTAAAAATGCCTTTCAAAAAATCTACGCCCTCGGTGGCAAGCGCGTCTGAAGATTCTGCAAGCGGACGCCAAAGCGAAACCGCACGCGCAATCTCTGTAATGTCCGTAGTAAACGATTCTATAGTTAAGTAACCGGCATACCCTATTGCATCAAGCGCATTTTTTACCGCTTCCCAATCGATATGGCCGGTTCCGGGCGTACCCCTGTCGTTTGCGCACGCGTGGAAGTTAAACACCTTATCGCCCGCTTTAACAATCGCTTCCCCCAAGTTCTTTTCCTCTATGTTCATATGAAATGTATCCAGCAAGAACCCAACATTGTCTTTGCCGATAAGCCCGAAAAACTCAAGCCCCTGCTCAACGGTGTTCAAAAAATCGGTCTCGAACCTGTTAAGAGTTTCAACCGCAAGCTTCACGCCCGCTGTTTTTGCGTAATCCGCGGCAATCTTCATGTTCTCGATAGCCCAGTCCCACTGCTGTTTCTTCTCGTCTTTCGATAAAAGCCTTGCCTTGCCGGTTGTAGAATACATAGGACCGGATACTAACGGAGAACCTACGCTTTGTGCGGCGTCAACGCAGTATTTGATATAATCAAGCCCTTTTTCTCTTATCCCTTTGTCGTGAGAGCTTATGTCTCTGTCCGGCCCGAAAGCTCCGCATATCAGCGCGTCAATCCCACTCTCGTCAGACGCCTTTTTTATGGCGGCTGCGTCAATTGTTTTGGGATCTTCAATGCAGATTTCCAAAGCATTGAACCCAAATTCTCTTACCTTGTCAAACAGATAAAGCGTATCGTTTGAAAACGGCGATACCCATATAAATGTACTTGCGCCAAACTTCATTGTTTTGCACCTTCCTTTCGTTTTTTACAGCGAGGCTTCGGCTTCTTTAAGAGTTTTTATTGATAGCTCCGTGTACTCGTCAAAAAACTCTCTTCCGCCGCCGCTTTTAAGCGTTGCGAAAGGATCAGCGGCCGCCGGCAGTATTTCGAAAACGATATAGCCTTTATAGTCTATTTTTTGCAAAGCTTTAAGCAAAGGAACAAAATCAAGGTGTCCTTTACCCGGTGCGGCTCTGTTAGAATCTGCGAAATGAACATGCGTCAAATATTTTCCGCAGTCAATGAAAGCCTGAGCCAAATCCTGCTCTTCAATGCACATATGAAACGTGTCTCCCATTACGCCCACATTAGGCAGATTAACTTCTTTGCACAGCTCGAGAGCCTGGTCAAGACGATTGAGCCAATAAGTTTCGTAACGGTTCCAAGGCTCTATACAAAGGTTTACATTCCTTTGCGCGGCATACTCGCCACCCTTGATAATGCCCTCAACGCCCCATTTGTGCTCATCCTCGAATGGAGCTAACGGCATCGTTTTGCATACTGCCGTAGGCCCAATAATCATCATCGGGCAAGAAACAGCCGAAGCAAAATCGGCAACTTTTTTTACGTAATCCATTGCTTTTTGTCTAATCTTAGCATCGGGATGCGCCAAATCCCTCTCCGCCGTATAAGCCGAACAGATGGAAGATACAACAATATTGTTATCTTCACACAGCTGGTTAACCTCGGCAGGATCAAAGCTATCCGGCTCGCCTACAAGTTCTATGGCATCGTAGCCAAATTTCGCAACTCTTTCTATGCTATTGCGCACCGGTTCTCCATAATAAACAAGTGAATCATAACTGTACTTGAACATCATTTACGCCTCCGTTTTTATTCGATATCTCAAGTATTTGAGATTTCATCAGCAATATACCTTGATTAGCGAAATCGCAACAATTAATTAAATTGAGATTTTAATACACTTTATTGTGTTTTATCTAAAAACGGCTTTTTGATTTCCTGTATTTACCGGGGCTGATGCCCACAGTTTTTTTAAACAGCATGTTAAAATAGTTCGGATTGTCATAGCCGACTTTTAAGGATATCTCCGACACTGTTTTGTCTGTGGTGGTTAAAAGTTGTTTGGCTTTGTTCATGCGTTTGAGGATCAGATACTGTATAGGCGTTATACCCATATCCTTTTTAAAGGTATGTATTAAGTGAAACGAGCTTACAAATATATGGGAAGACAGCTTTGTCAAATTTATATCTTCATCAAGGTGCTCGTCAATGTATGCTTTTGCCCCCTCCGTTATATTGGATATTGCTTTTACTTCTTCGTCGCGCACAATGCGTACCATCATCAAAATAAGCGCGCTAAGAAGATATGTGCTAAGCCCGTCTTTTGTTTTATTTTCGTGCTCATAGAACAACTGGTCGCATATCGCAAAAAAGTTATCAAAACTATCGCTCATATCAACTATTGGATGTTCGCTGTCCCCTGCTATTTTGCCCTGCCCATACCCCGTTAAGTGCAAATCTAAAATACCCATTTTGTAAACTTGATGTTCTTGCGTAATAGGAGTTAAAACCGTATGGTTAACGCCGGCTTCAACGACCGCAACATTTTTTTCGTCCATAAAATAAACAGTGTTATCAATGTCAATATCTATCTTTTCCTTAGCACAAACATAAACCACCAAGCAATCATCGGGAACCCCAAAATACATACTGCTGGCGAGCGGCAATTTAGAATAATAGGATAACCGCGGGTTGGTTAAAAACACCGTACCAGATTTCATAAATTTCCCTCTAATAATAAGGACTAAATATAGTCATTGTCTATTTTTAATAAAGTTATGTAAAAATAGACTACAAACAAGGGGGGTAAAGTTGCAGTAATCAATTTCGGCTAAATTATATATACAACCTGGTTGCTTATCAATGTGGTCAAAGTTAATCCGCAATATAATTGATAATTTTAGCACCATAATATATATTCAATAATTACATGTCCGTAATAAAATAGTGTCGGAGGAGTGTAATGCTTTTACGAATGCGCAAAATTACAAAGACATTCTTTGATACCGAGGTTGTAAAAAACGTTGGTTTTGAGCTTAAATCGGGCGAAATTTTTGGTATTGTCGGGCTCAACGGCGCCGGAAAATCAACATTTATTAAAATTATTTCAGGTGTGCACCCTTGTGATTCGGGTGAAATATTTATTGAAAACGAATCCGTTAAACTAAACTCCCCTAACGACGCATACAAACACGGCATCTTTACAATTTATCAGGAACCTTTGCTTGTAAACAATATGTCGGTTATGAACAATATTTTTCTTGGGATGTTTAAGAAAAGAGCAGGAATATTTGTAGACAAAAAGGCGGTACAGCAAACTGCCGCTAACTTGCTAAAACTGCTCGGTTCAAGCCTTTCGCCAAACGATAGGGTTTCAACTTTGTCTTTAGGCGAAAAATACCTTGTTTCAATTGCGAGAGCCTTTTTAGCAAAGGCTAAAATTTTTATATTTGACGAACCTTCCGTTGGGCTTTCGTTGTATGAAAAACAAGTGCTTTTTGATCTTATCAGAAGACTTAAAGAAAAAGGAGCGGGCGTAATCTATATTACGCACTATATTGACGAGATAATCGAACTGTGCGATAAAGTTATGATACTAAGAGAAGGGCGAAACGTATGCACTTCGGACGTCAAACTTCTTACCCAGGAAAAGATTATAACCATTATGTCGGGCAAGTCCGTAAAAAAATTAGATACTGCGCCAAAGTCGATTACAAATACCGCGGCTTTAGAAATCAGCGGATTAAGCCGTAAGAGCATTTATAAAGATATCAGCTTTAAGCTGTATCCCGGCGAGATACTTGGGGTTGCCGGTTCTGTGGGCGCCGGGCGCACTGCATTGCTTAAAACTATATTTGGGCACATGCAGCCCGATAAAGGCAAAATTTACGTGCATGGCGAGTTAGCGGAATTTGCAAGGCCCCTTGACGCAATAAGAAAGGGAATAGGCTATATACCCGATGATCGGGTTTGTGAGGGCGTGCTTTCTAATATGAGCGTTTTGGAGAACTCCGCTTTTCCAAAAATATTGCAAAATAAGCAGATATTGATAGACTATAATACACTTATTGATAAAACGCTTGATATAGTTATCGAGTTAGATATTAAGCTCGACAGCGTCAGGCAGTCCGTAAATTACTTAAGCGGCGGAAACCAGCAAAAGCTCGTTCTAAGCAGATGGATGCTAAGCAATGCCGATATATTGTTGCTTGACGAGCCGACCAAGGGAATTGACATATCCGCACGAAACGATATTTATTGCTGGATGTCTAACAAGGCTCAAAGCGGTTCGGCAATAATAATCAGCTCGTCTGATTTTGCCGAGCTTAAGATGCTTTGTACTCGAATAATAGTATTGAACAAGGGCAGGATAACCGCCGAAATGGATAATGCCGAGGCAACAGAAAATAAAATGCTGCGGGCAATGGCGCACAGCTCAAGCGAAACATGAAAGAAAGGGTATATCCCCAGTTTTCTACAAACTGACGAAAAGATAAAAATAAATAACGAATTAATATTGAGAGGGAGGCTTGTCCGTCTTGTGCACTCAAAAACGGCTTGATATACCAAGTACGGCCGCGCGTTCAAAATTAACTGCGCTGCCGTTTCGGCCACTCGGTAAGCCTGTCCGAAAGATATATATTTAACTGAGAAAGAACGGCCTCCCAATCCTTTCGGCGTTCAGTACGGATTCCGTGATAGACGCATCGTATACAGTATTGCCGGCAGGCTCACGGTAATACAATTTACACCACCTTTTTAGGCTAAACTATTTTTAAATAAACAAGAGTTGGCTTAAACTATCAAAAAAACATGCGCTTGTCTATCCCCATTAGATTGCATTTAATTTTATTCAATAGTATTTTTTTACTTAACCGAAAACGCATATCTTGCCATGTTTTTATAAACATCCCCTTTTCTTAAAACACAATCCGGGAAATGTTCAACATTTGGAGAGTTAGGATATACCTGCGGTTCAATGCACACCCCATAGTACTGCCCGTATACTTTGCCGCCCAAACCTTGAGTCCCTTCACGTATTATATGAGCAGTAAAGAGTTGCGCTGATGGTTGATCTGTAACGACTTCCATACACCTGCCGGAAGCTTCATCGTAAAGTTCTGCAGCTTTACGCATACCCTTTCCGTTAAACACCATGGTGTGATCGTAACCTCTTCCAATATCAATCGCTTCATAAGCATAATCAAATACGTGATCGCTTATCTTATGCATCTTACGAAAATCAAAAGGTGTCCCTTCTACATGCCTTAGTTCTCCAGTCGGTATCAATTCTTTGTCTGTGGGTATAAAATAATCCGCGTCCATCATTAGATAATGATCCAAAACTCTGCTCTTAGCTCCGTTTAGATTAAAGTACGAATGATTAGTTAGGTTAATAATCGTATCAGCATCACTTTTTGCCTCGTATCTTATTTCCACAATATTGTCTTCAGTTAAAGTATATTTAATATCTATTTCAACATTTCCCGGAAATTTTTCCTCTCCATCCGGGCTGGTATATGATAATATAAGCTCATCATTTTCAATTTTTCCTGTCCAAACTTTTTGATGAAACCCGCTAACCCCTCCGTGGAGATGGTTTTTACCTTCATTACGATTTAGTTGATATGTTTTGCCGTTTAAAACAAACTTCCCATCCTTAATACGGTTAGCGTATCTTCCTACTACGCATCCAAAGTAATAAGGATTATTTTCTATATATGTATTTACATCATCGTAACCCAACACAACTTCATCAAATTCACCTTTTTTATCCGGCATTCTTATAGATGCAACAATAGCGCCATAATTCGTTATTTTCATTTCGGCGCCGTATGCATTTTTCATTCGATATAGAAAAATATCTTCGTTATCAAGTTTTGTAATAAACTCTTTTACTATCATACTGTTTCCTCCATTTCACAAATGCATACCAGCAGAGCCAGCCGGCAAATACAGCTGCTCTGCTGATACAATCCTGTACGTATTAACCCAACCATGTGTCTCGGATAGTTGTTCATCCAATGTTTGATTCGACGGTTTGTTGGCCGCCTCGTTGTTTGCTCGTCCCCATGCGCTATGTTCATAGTAGCATATCGTACGCTTTTGACCAACCTTTATGCAAGAAGCTTGCAAGGCTTACCGGATTTAAAAACTCGCCGCCGTTATCCATTTTTTCAGCTTTGTGTTATTCCGCTCTTAAACCATAATCTTTCCCCCATTACTTTGTTGTAGGGCAACTCCAGTATAACCGATTTGTGCCCTTGATGGCTCTTCTTCCAATTTCCGGCAATCCATTTTACAACTTACCATATAATGGAGTCCGGCTGTTCGGCACATTTTTCGGCGCCTTCCTTTATAACCCTGCCGTCTTCCGAGGAACGTGGCGTCTCTGGCATTTCAGCCGTAAATTGCAATCTTGCGGCAACCTTTCTCGCCCAACATTTGAACCAGTGTCCGACCATTGACAACTTCGTCTTCATGAATTGCGCCCACATAATTAGGAAGAAGCTTTTGTAGGCACATACTCATCAGGGTTGTCGTCCGGATTAATGTAACGGAAGAATTGAGCAACGTGAACCTTATACTGATTAGCCGTATTGACTGAAGATATCATTTCAGCAAATGAAGAATTGCAAATCAAAATTTCATCACAACCAGCTGCAGCCAAGGTCTCAACAGAGCTTGTCACCTGCTCAGAAATGTGACCCTGATCCACATAAGCTACCTCTACGCCTAATGCGTCGGCAGCAGCAGCAACAAT
>CAYTUG010000001.1:66277-149464 GCA_964441275.1 uncultured Christensenellaceae bacterium
CCTGATCCACATAAGCTACCTCTACGCCTAATGCGTCGGCAGCAGCAGCAACAATCCTTTTAACTTCGCTTCCCAACGTATCAGTCGGGCTCCAGATGGAAACACCTATCTTGATTTTTCTGACATCTGCCGACTTGTCATCTGCCGGCTTTATTTCCATCTTTTTCACAAGCGGACCCAATTATATTTGTTCGGACACAAACTGCTACGTTAACTATTTAATATTTACCGAAGTCGTTATCGTCAGGTATTAATGTATTATCAAAATCCTTAACGTCCTCTTGTTTTTTTTCGCTCAATTCGTATGGAGCGTCAACTGGGTAAGCGATTTCTGTAACTGCTTCATCGTGCATAAATTGGAATTTGCCCACCATGCTCTTTAATTGCTCTGCCTGCGAAGCAAGCTCTTGGGAAAATGCAGCCGCCTGTTGTGCCGTAGCCGAACTGTTTTGAACTACGGTTGAAAGCTGATCGATACCTACATCCACCTGAGCAATACCTGTTGCTTGCTCGCCAGATGCTTTGGCAATTTCACCGGATAACGCAACGGTTTTTTCAATACCTTCGACGGCTCTGCGTAATGCCACAGCCGTTTCATCTGCAATTTTCGTGCCCACCTCTGTTCTGGATATTGATCCTTTTATTAACACTGCGGTTTCTTGAGCCGCCTTCGCACTTCTTTTCGCAAGATTGCGCACCTCTTCAGCCACAACCGCAAAACCCTTGCCGTGTGCGCCAACCCGCGCGGCTTCCACTGCAGCATTTAAAGAGAGCACATTCGTCTGAAACGCAATGTCATCTATAACCTTAATTATCTTCGAGATGCTAGCTGACGAAGCGTTGATTTCCCCCATGGCATTTTGCAGTGTCTTCATTTTCTCGTCACCGCCCGCAGCATCTTTCATGGCTTCTAATGAAATTTTATTTGAAAGCGCCGCCCCATCGGCATTATCCTTTGTTTTTCCAGCTATTTCTGAAATGGAATTGGTCAATTGCTCAATCGCGCATGCTTGCTCCACCGCCCCCTGCGAAATTTGTTGGCTGCCACCTGAAAGTTGAGCAGCCCCGACTGCCACTTCTTCGGCAGCGTGGCTAATATCTTTTAGTATTCCATTGAACGCTCTGATTGTTTTATTTATTGATTCCTTTATATGCGCAAAATCGCCTTTAAAATCCGACTCAATGCTTTTTGTTAATATTCCGTCCGAGACACAGCCAAGCACTTCGGATATTTCTCCAATATACCCTTTTAATGCAGCAATTGTACTATTAAGCCCGTCTTTTATAATTGCGAAATCCCCAAAAAATTCACCCTGCACGTTTATGTTAAGATTCCCCTGTGCAAGCTCCTCAAGCACATAAGTTGATTCTTTTATAGGCGCTATCATTGCATCAAGCGTAGCGTTTATACCCTCTACAATCAAACGGTAAACCCCCTGATGTTTTTCTGCATCGGCGCGCAATGAAAGCTGACCGCTGTCGGCGGCATCAATAAGCATATTTGTATCATCCGTTAACATACGTATGGATGCAAGTATAGTCTCAACAGCCTCACACATCTGCCCGACCTCGTCCTTTGCCGTTCCGCCGGTTATCTTAAAATCTATATCTCCCAAGGCCAGCTGCTTAATCCTTCCGGTTAGCCGTTTCACTGGTATGCTAATATCGCTTGAAATAACGATACCTATTATTATCGCAAAAATAAATACCACAGCTATTGCAATAAACGTAATTGTTAAAACATCTTCCGCCGTGTTAATATTATCTGTATTTATTTTAGCTGCGTCATTCGTAATTGCGTATTGGATATTATCAATTTTCGCTTGTAAATCCCGCTCAGCATTCCTTAGGCCGCTTACCGCGGATACTTCTTCAATTAGAATGTCTTTTTCACCCTCATTATATCTCTTAATTGCATCATCAAACAAAGGTTTGTACGCCTCATAAGATGATTTTACTTGCTCTAATCTATCAAGCTTTTCACTATCAGAAAGCAACGACTCAATTACGGCTATTACTTGCGGTATCTTATTTGAACTTGCCTTTATACTCGCCAAATGCGCAGAATCCAAAGCTTTGTTGGAGTTAAGCAGCAGCTGTCTGTAAGAATTGGTCGATTCTTGAAAAGCTTTTTGAAGTTCACCTGCATTCCTTACGGGCAACAATATATTATCGTGCATCTTTCTAGACGATTCACTCAGTTTTTTCATATTAATAGATGCGTAACCACCCATAGCGGCGCTAAGAAATGCTACTATTAAAAAACTTACCAATAGTTTTGGCGCAATTTTCACATTGCCAAAAAAACGAATATCCGTTAACTTAGTTTTTTTGTCCTTTTTCAAATTATCAATAGGTTTCTTTTTTGACATTGCATTTTTAAATATTTTAATCATACCAAATTACCTCGTTTTTTAGTTAGATTTACTTAAATGAAAAATTTTTTACACACAATAATATATATCGGTATTTTGATGTATTGAAACAGATTAATTTATTATTCTTATAAGATATCAAGTAATAAATACTTTTTAGAATGTTTTTATATCGTTATATCATGGTAATGATGCGTAAGTTGCAACCGTAAATACAGATATCTCCTATTTAAGTGTTTTATTTTTGTTAGTCAGCATTTTTCTGTTACATATTTCGTTGTTGTATTTTTGATAAAAAACAGTTATTGAATTGCTTATGCAAGAAATGTTTAATTATAATTAGATGCATTTTGTTTGTCTTTTTACAATTTTTATATGGGAACATATCTCCCTCCGTCCCTAATACCATAAAAATCAAGCATTAACGTGTAATATATTCATATCAGCATCGATAAACACGCGCACGGTATTTGATTTTAGCATTTCAAGCCCCGAAAATGAATCTTAGTTGTATGTTAGGTTGACAATTCTCCAACGCCCCATTTTTCAACAAACTGCGCAATAATATAATTTTTGTTTCTTCATGCAGAGAATAACCCCCAAAGTCAACTGTTTTTATTGACGAAGGAGGTTTACATATATTTCGATATAGTATTTGTATCAAATTATAACTTTAAAATACCAATGTTTCATCTTTGTCCATAATAAGCATCCTTACCGTGTTTTCTCAAAAAATGCTTGTCTAACAACACTTTTGGTATAGACGCATCCTGATTAAGCTGCGTGGATATAAACGCCATTTCGGCAACGTATTCTGTAACTACGGCGTTCTCAACGGCTTTGCCGGAAGAGCTCCCCCAGGAAAAAGGTCCATGGTTGGCAACGATAACCGTTTCAACATCAAGGGGATTTATTCCTTCTTTCTTAAACGTCTCAACTATAACTGCTCCGGTATTTTTTTCGTAACCATAATTGATTTCTTCTTCAGTCATGCTTCTTGTGCATGGTATTCCTCCGTAAAAACTATCCGCATGCGTGGTCCCAAGCGCGGGAATACAACGACATGCCTGCGCCCAGCTTGTAGCCCATTTTGAATGGGTGTGAACTACTGATTTTATACCTTTAAAGTTCTTGTACAATTCGATATGCGTAGGGGCATCCGAGGAAGGATTTAAACTCCCCTCTATGATTTTTCCGCCCATGTCCAAAACAACCATGTCATTGGCAGTCATCACCTCATAAGGCACTCCGCTCGGTTTTATAACAATAAGGTCTTTACTTTCGTCATATATGCTAACATTGCCCCACGTAAACAACACAAGCCCGAATTTCACCAAGTCGAGATTTGCCTTAAGTACCGATTGTTTGATTTCTTCTAACATATTATTACCTTTTCCATATAATATCACCCATTCTAAGTTTCTCTTTTAGTTCCGGTATTGTCGTATGGTTATTAATATGTATAAATTCCATTCCCATTATTTCAGCAAAATCTCTCATATGTTCCGCATTTAAATCATAGGACAAAACACTATGATGAGCGCCCCCGCAAAGTATCCAAGACTCGTTACCGGTAATCATATCCGGCTGTAACCTCCACATCACGCGCGCCACAGGAAGTTTTGGCATCTCTTTTATAGCTTTAACCACGTTTATGTCATGCGCTATCATTCTAAATCTTCCGCCTGCGTCAATTATAGTCACAAGCACGGCCTCGCCCTCTTTACCTTCGAAAACCAGCCTTGCCGGAGCGTCTTTACCGCCAATGCCTAACGGATGCACCTCAATCCTTGGTTTTTCCAAAGCGATCGAAGGTGATATTTCGAGCATATGAGCACCAAGTACTGCCTCGTTACCTATTTCAAAATGATATGTATAATCCTCTATGAACGATAATCCTTTAACCAATCCCTCTGACATTGCTTTCATTATTGCACCAAGAGCCGCAGTTTTCCAATCACCCTCCGCACCGAAACCGTAGCCTTTGCCCATAAGGTTTTGGGTTGCAAGTCCGGGAAGCTGTTCTAAACTATAAAGATCCTCAAACGTATCCGTATATGCCCCGAATCCCCCTTCAACAAGCATCTTCTCAAGCGCTATCTCAAGCCTCGCCTGATACTCAATAGCGCTTATATTGTCTGAACAAATAATATAACTGCTTCTGTACTCATCAGTTTTCTGCTTTATTTCGCTAACCTTAACGGCTTTTACTATTTCGGCAAAACCACCCACACCGTATGTATTAACACTCCATCCTAAATCCTTTTCCGCCTGTATCTTATCCCCCTCGGTTACGGCAACATATCTCATGTTATCGCCTAACCTTAAAACCTTTAGATCCCTGCTGACCATCGCACCAACAGCGCTTCTCATCCAGTCGCCCATCCGGCGTCTAAAGCTTTTTTCCTCCCAATAGCCGCAAATTACTTTTCGATTCATACGCAGCCTTGCAGTAATAAATCCATGCTCCCTATCACCATGCGCCGACTGATTTGTGTTTATAAAGTTCATATCTATTGTATCAAATGGTATATTCCTATTAAACTGCGTGTTAATGTGCAGGTACGGTTTATTCAGCAACGTTAGCCCGCCAATCCACATCTTACTAGGCGAGAAGGTGTGCATCCATGTAATCACGCCTGCGCATTCCATATCGCTATTCGCCTCGGTTAACACTTTTTTTATTCCTTCGGGGGTTGTGACAACACCCTTTGATACCACCTCAAAATGTATGCTATCATCGTTGTTGAATCCATCCGTCATTATTCTTGCGTGCTCCGCAACCTCGTTTAGTACTTCGGGACCGTAAAGGTGCTGGCTTCCAACAATAAACCAAAATTTTTGCGCCATAAAAGTTCTTATTCCTTTCTTATAAATTAAACATTAAATGTATCTGCCGCTGCTCGTTCAACCACAAGATTGGTTTTATACAGCTCGATAAACTTTTTAAACCCCGCTGTGTCTGCAGGGTCAGGCCTTACAATCAAACATTTAGCATCTGCAAATATGCAGGATAAATAACTGGCAAAATCCTTATCACCTTTGTTCTTCATAAATTCCGCCAGTATCGCCATGCCCCAAGGCCCGCCTTCGCTTGCCGTGGTCATAACGTTTATTGGTGCGCCCAAAACCGCGGCCATAATTTTCTGGCCTACAACCGGCACCTTAAAAAAGCCTCCGTGCCCGGTCATTGAATCAAGTTTTACATTTTCGCTAAACAATATATCCATGCCTATTTTAAGTGAGGCACAAGCAGAGTAAAGATGAGTCCGCATAAAATTGGGCAAATTAAATTTAGCGCCCGGAACTCGCATAAACAAAGGCCTCCCCTGTTCTAACCCTGTTATATGCTCACCAGAAATATAATTAAAGTTTATCAAGCCTCCGCAATCTGCATCTCCGGCTAACGCACAACTAAAAAGCGAATTATAAAGCTTATCAACGTCAAATTCCGCTCCTAATACTTCTGCAGCGTCACCAAGCAACTTTAGCCAAGCATCAACATCTCCTAAAAAATTATTACAGTGCACCATTGCCACAGGTTCGCCTGCCGGGGTTGTAACTAAATCTACCTCGGGGTGTGCCTCCGACAACGGTTTTTCTAAAACAGTCATCGCAAACACACTTGTTCCCGCGCTTATGTTTCCGGTGCGTTTCTGCACACTGTTTGTCGCAACCATCCCAGTACCTGCATCCCCCTCGGGTGGACACATCGGCATGCCCGCTTCAAGTATTCCGGACGGATCAATAAGCTTTGCGCCTTCTTTTGTTAATGAGCCCGCGTTTTCGCCAGCACACAATATTTCCGGCAAAATATCGCCAAGCTTCCAATCGAATCCCCTATCCGAAACCAGTTCGTCAAACGCCCTTAACATACGATTATCATATTGCCGGGTATCATCGTTTATTGGGAACATGCCTGATGCATCCCCAATGCCAAGCACTTTATTATCTGTTAGCTTCCAGTGTACATAGCCGGCGAGCGTGGTAAGATAGCTTATCCTGCTTACGTGGCTTTCTTCGTTCAATATGGACTGATACAAATGCGCTATGCTCCAGCGTTGCGGAATATTAAACATAAATAATTTAGTCAACCGTTCTGCAGCTTCGCCGGTACAAGTGTTTCTCCAAGTCCGAAAAGGCGAGAGCAACTTCTTTTCTTTGTCAAATACCATATACCCATGCATCATGGCTGATACACCTACAGCGCCAACTGATTTTAGCGTTATGCCGTATTTATCGCTAACATCCTCCGCCGTCCGAGCATAACAATTGCGTATACCGCCCCAAACATCATCAAGAGAATATGTCCAGATACCATTCTCAAACCGATTCTCCCAAGTATGACTGCCGGAAGCAACCGGCCGATGTTTTCTGTCAATGAGCACAGCTTTTATCCTTGTTGAACCGAATTCTATCCCAAGATACATTTCGTTGCTGTCTATTGCATTCTTTATTTCTTTATTATCCATGTTTCCCTCTGTGTACTTATTAAAATCTTACAATAATATTGTACAAATGCGAACCTATTTTAAAATTATTCTGTTTTATGCATTGTATCACAAATATACATCGACTGATATAACTTTCTATTTAGAAAGGATGAAGTATTCCACGCTGTTTTGAATCTATATTATTTTAACCGCAAATCAAACTACACTATCAACTTTTCTTTTAGACGCCGTTCTTTCTCTAATTGCTGCAAATATGGCTTGCAGAACAATAAATATACATAAAAGCGCAGCAATCGCGACGTTTGACCAGCCTGAAGGCAACTTGCCATTAGTATTTATCAAAGTCGTTATGGTGCCTATTATAAGCACACCGAAAAATGAACCAATAACATTTCCCACTCCGCCCGTAAGCAACGTGCCTCCAATTACTGCTGCGGCAATCGCCTGCATTTCTAATCCCTTTGCTTGCTGGACAGAACCGGACATGGTATTCATGCAATAACATATGCCTCCAATAGAGCATATTATTGACGATAATATATATGCTTTAAGCTTAACTCTCTTAACATTTAAGCCCATCATCCTTGCCGAAATCTCGTTTCCTCCAACCGCGTATAGTGCCCGTCCAAATTTCGTATAACGTAGCATTATGTACGTTATAATGACACATAGAATCGCGATAACAACCGGAATACGGATAAAAGGAACCATTAATACCCCTTGTTTATTTATATAGCCTAAAAACTCAGGGAGTTCAATTTTAGTATTAGCCCATCCATGGAACAACGCATTAGTAGTTTCCGTTATCGAAACCTGGTCAGTGCTTATTACTGCGGTCATCCCACGCGCAAAGAATAATCCGGCCATTGTTATTATAAACGGTTGAATATTTAAATAGCTGATAAAAAACCCCTGCATCAAGCCAAAAATTATGCCTATCAATAAGACAATCGCTAGCATCAATATTGCATTGTACCCGGCGCCCATACCTACCGCAAGCAACATACAGTCCATTGCTACCACGGAACCGACAGAAATATCAATACCGCCCGTCAGTATAACGCAAGTCATCCCGCAAACGATGCATAGCAAACCGGAGTTGCTAATCATAACATTCAAAAATGTTTGAAAATTGCCAAACCCTTTGTCCTGATATATCATGCAGCCAATAAAGTACATGACCAAAAAAAGCGAGATCGTAATGATAATCATCAATGTGGTATTGTTCATGTTCTTTCTTCGTTTCATCACATTTCACCTCTTTCATTTGTGCCAAACATCTGTTCATTTTCTCCGTTTGCCACTAGATTAACATTTGAGCCTTTACTTATCTTTCCTAAATGTCTGCGGTTTCGCAATCCGGTAATCCATTCCTTAAACACCGGCGACTGTATTGCAACTATAGCAAGAACAATAATCGCTTTGATTACAGGCGCCTGATCGGTAGACACGCCCATTGCTAATAAAGTTACTGTAATCGCCTGAATGGTATACGCACCGACTATAGAGCCGGACAAATTGAATTTGCCGCCACCGAGGTTATTCCCGCCAAGCGCAACTGCTAAAATTGCATCAAGCTCATAATTCAAACCAATGCTGTTTGGGTCGGCAGAGTAAATCCTCGAAGAACTGACAGCGCCTGCAACACCTGCGCAAAGTCCTGAAACAATGAAGCATATGAAGATTATTCTTTCGGAATTGATCCCAAGTAACCGAGAAGCGCGCCTGTTTATTCCAACCGACTGGACATAAAGACCCAAAGTAGTTTTCCTTAATATGAAAGCGGCAATCGCAACAACTATCACCGTGACGAAAAATGGCGTGGGGATAGGACATGTCCAATCTCCAATTTTAAAGAAGTTTCCTAAATATTTATACGGCTCATAGCGAATATAGATCATCATGTTATTGCATAACAACAAACTTATAGCACGACCGGCCGTAAAAAGAATCAAAGTCGCTATCATTGGTTGAATTTTAAGTTTTGATACTAACGTTCCGTTAAAAGCTCCGGCCACGCCACCCATTGTTATTCCGCCTAATATCCCTAGAAACATCGGCATTTGAAGTTCAGCAGTGGTTTTAACCCCAAAGCCGGCCAGCAACATGCATCCAAAGCAGCCGGATAAACTCATTACCGACCCAACTGAAATATCTGGTCCTCGAGAGGCCGCAATAACTAAAGTCATGCCGACTGCAAGTATCGCAATTTCACTGGCGCGGTTGAGTATATCGATAAGGCGGCCAAAGAGAACGCCGTTTTTGATTGAAATATCGAAAAAGTTTTGGCTTTCAACCAAGTTGACAAGTAAAACAAGTAAAAGACAACAAAACGATAGGAACAGTTTATGCCCGACAATCTTTTTAAGAAATTTCGGCACTTGACTCACCTCCTGCAATCGCATTCATAACGCTTTCCTGCGTCATTAGACCGGTAATTTCACTGACTTTTTCTCTGTCTCTCATAACACATACGCGGCTACAGGTACGCAGCATCTCCTCGATTTCCGAAGAAATAAATACTATACTTGTGCCCTCCGAAGCAAATTCAAGTATTAACTTTTGAAATTCCGTTTTAGTTCCTACATCTATTCCTCTAGTTGGTTCGTCCAAAATCAAAAAGTCAGGTTTGGTGCAAAGCCAGCGTGCAAGTATTACCTTTTGCTGATTGCCGCCTGACAGCTGACTTACTATCGTTTCCCGCGATGCAGCTTTTATCTGCAACAAATTTATAAACTCGTCCGCCAGCGATTCTTGCCTATCGCGAGGCAACGTTTTGAAAAACCCTCGCCTTGCCTGAAGCGCAAGAATAATATTTTCCCGAACAGACAACTCATCAATTAAACCATCAGCTTTTCTGTCATCAGGCAGATAACCCATTCCAGCCTTTATGGCGTCTATCGGTGCCTTGGTCTTCAGGCTTTTGCCTTGGAATTCCAGTTTTCCCGAATGGCTGCGATCGGCACCATAGATACAACGCATCATTTCTGAGCGACCAGAACCGAGCAATCCAGCTACTCCAACCACTTCACCCTCATGTATAGAAAAATCAAACGGTTTTATCTTCCCTATATGCGATAATCTTTCTGCCTTTACGATGACCTTCTCGCCAACGTCCGATTTGCATTCGGATTTAATTGTCGCAAGATCGTCTAAGTCTTTCCCAAGCATTGCTGCGACAAGTTTTACTCTGGGCAATTCCGCAGTTTCATATTCCCCGACAAACGCACCGTTTCGCAAGACGGTAATACGATCGGCGACTTCATAGACCTGTTCAAGAAAATGCGTAACAAAAAGAATTGCCACGCCATTATTTTTCAATTCACGCATTAACGTAAATAAATTTCCCACTTCCTTTTCGTCAAGAGAAGAAGTAGGCTCATCAAGTATGAGAACCTTCGCTTCAATATCAACGGCGCGCGCAATTGCAATCAATTGCTGAACCGCTAATGAATAATCACCAAGCGTTTTTGTAACATCGATATCAAATCGATGTCTATTCATAATCTCTCTTGACATCCGATTCATCGCTTTCCAGTCAACAAAGCCAAGTTTTGTTTTTGGTTCACGTCCTATAAATAGGTTTTCAGCTACTGTTAGATTTGAACAGAGGTTTATTTCCTGGTAAACAGTAACTATGCCATTTTTCTGAGCTTCTTGCGTAGAATGAATAAAGAGGTTCCCTTCAGTTCCCTCTAAGCGGATCTCACCGCAGTCACGTTCGTGTACTCCAGTAAGACATTTTATTAAGGTGGACTTTCCCGCACCATTCTCGCCCATAAGTGCATGAATCTCCCCTTCGCGTAGCGTTAGTTGAGCACCGTCAAGAGCTTTCACCCCGGGAAATGTTTTGTCAATTTTCCGAAGCGTTAGTATGGTTTTATTGTCCATGCAATTTTCCTCCTTAAACCATTACCCCAAAAAGCATAGCCTTTTGGGGTCTCGTAAAGAAGGGGAGATTTTTACGGCTCCCCTTTTACGAGGATTGTCGCTACTTAGCGCCTAAGTTTTATTAATAAGGTGTATTTGCGACTACTTCCGCGGTTACTACTATCAGTTCTTCCGTAACCTCCTCATCAATGCTGTTGACATAGGTGATATTCTTAAGATCGCCTTCTGCTACATACCATGGCTCAATCATAAACGTCTTATCGGGAACTTGCTGGCCTGCCTCAATTTTTTTAATTGTATCGGCAAGCGTGGGCCCTTGCAACGGATAACAGCAGAAGTCGGAATTAATTTTTCCCTCTAGCACAAACTGAAGTGCTGCTTTGCACGCATCCCAAGAAATAAGGACAACGTCATTGCCCACGCCATAAGTGACGCCAGCTGCATCCATTGCATCCATAGCACCAAAAGCTTCGTTATCATTCTGGCAAACAACTACGTTGAATTTTCCTGGATAGCTCTTGCAGTAGGATTCCATAACCCTCTGGCCGCCATCCTGCGTAAAGTCTCCGGACTGCGAATCGATGATGTTCCAGCCGTTATCGTCGGCATACTTTTTGAATCCATCGGTACGACCTATTTGGGCGGAAGAACCTGTTGTTCCCTCTATTACGAGTATGTTCAGTTCAGTTATTCCTTTCAGCGCCGCATAATCTTTCAACCAAGCACCAGCCGCAAGGCCTTCATTCATAAACTCGGAGCCAATCCATGTGCTGTACTTGTTCGAATCGTCAATCGTACGGTCAAGCACGATTACCGGGATGTTTGCGTCCTGCGCCTCGGTCAAAACAGTATCCCATCCGGTGGAAACAATAGGAGCAATAACAATGTAGTCCACATCGTCCTGAATAAACTGACGGACAGCCTCAAGCTGCTTTGCGGAATCGTTATCGCAGTCAACAAACGAGAGATCAAAACCGTTTTCCTTGCTTAGCGCCTCCTGCGCGGAGTTGGTAGAAGCCATACGCCAATCAGATTCGTGTCCGACCTGTGCAAACCCAACGCGGATTAAATCCGATTTTGGAGCTGTATCCTTTTCAACAACTGGCGGTGAATCCTTCTCGGCTCCCTTTGTGTCTGCTGGCGGCGTATCCGCAGAAGTACATGCTACTACTCCGATTACCAACATGACAATCAAGACGACTGAAATGAGTTTTTTCATTTTTTCGGTTTCCTTTCATTATTTTTACTTGATGTTTATTCTATAAACAAGAATATTAACATCATTTTATCTTATAACATTTAGTAAAATGAAATACAATACGCTTTGTGTAACAGCTTAAAATTTTGAACCATTTGGATTAGATAACCAACCGCATGGCGTTTATAATTTTATAGTTATATTAATCAACCGTATAATTTTCAACCGATTATCGTAAATTATTAATCTTTTAGTACCTTCTGCGGTCAATCATGTCCTGCGTAATAGTAAGATAATCAAATTGCATTTCTGAAACATATTTTTCCCGCATTATTCTTTCTCCATTTTCTATTTCTCTAATTATTTCATCTACATAGGGACCCTGCAATGGATTGCATTCAACATTTAACGCAATTTTCCCATCAAGGCAATATTGAAGACCTAGCCTCGTTGCATCAAATGAGATAACAATCACCCCGTAATCCGCATTGCATTTTAATCCGACCTCCTCCATCGCGTCTATTGCCCCGAGTGCCTCGCCATCATTTTCACAGTAAACAACATTTATATCCTTGATTTCTCGTAAAATCTCGGTCATAACTTCATAGCCTTTTGCTCTCGTAAAGTCGCCGCATCTTTGCGCAACTATTTTCCAGTTTGGATTCTGATTGGTTGCCTGTTCCAATGCGGCTGTTCGTCCAATCTGCGCAGACGATCCAAGCGTACCCTGTATGTGCACTATGTTAATGGTGTCTTTAGTCTTCCCCTGTCTAAAAAGCAGGTTTCCCAGCCACTTTACTGCCTTTTCGCCTTCTCTTCTAAAATCGGAACCTATATATGCCGTATACAAATCTTTATCTCCCGTTTCAATATAACGATCAGTAACAATTACCGGTATCCCCGCCTCTTTTGCTTCCTGAAGAATTGAATTCCAACCCGTTTCGACTATTGGGGAGAAAACAATGTAATCGACATCCTGCTGTATGAATGTCCGGATAGCTCGTATCTGATTTTCAGGTTTGTTTCTTCCGTCATCATAAATTAATTCATACCCGTTTTCTTCACTTAGCGCTGTTTTCATACTTTCGGTATTAGCTACACGCCATTCCGATTCCGCACCTACCTGTGAAAACCCAACTGAAATAAGTCTGTTTTCTATAACATCCTCGACAGGGTGCGCTTCGGTAATGCAACCGCACAGAACCATCGCAATACAAAAAACTAATATAAAAACTCTTATTTTCATACCCCCATCTCCTTATCCATTGTCCGCATGGGAATGGCCACAGTAACCTTTGTCCCAACACCCAACGTGCTCTCAATTTTTAAACCGTATTCCTTTCCAAATAATATTTGGATTCTTTGGTGTACGGTCCTAAGTCCAAATCCTTCGCTTTTTTCATCTGATAAAGAAACCCTAACTGAATTTAGCCGTTCTTTAGACATACCGGAACCATCATCTATTACTTCCAAGATTATACGGTCCCCCTGTGTTTTCCCATTTACCTGAATGAGGCCTTTGTGCCGACTAATTTTTATACCATGATATAACGCATTTTCCACTAAAGGCTGCAAAGTAAGCTTGGGCAAAATGAAACTTTTTAGCTGTTCAAAAATGTTAATTTCATATTGCATCAGATCCCGATAACGCATCTGTAGGATTTCCAGATAACTTTTAATGTGCTGTTCTTCTTCCGCAAGCGTAATTACGTTCTGCCCGCGGCTCAAGGAAAATCGAAAGAAGTTTGATAAGCTGCCGATCATTGTGACAGCGGAACTAATTTCGCTTGATTCTATCAGCCACACAATTGTATCCAATGTATTATAAAGAAAATGCGGGTTAATCTGCGCCTGCAATAGCGCAAGCTCGGTTCGGCGGCGTTGTTTTTCCTGTTTAGTACTCATATCTATCAGCCGCTTTAACCTGCCCACCATGCTCTCAATACCATCTGAAAGAAGCTGCACTTCTTCCACATCGACCTGAATCGGTTCACAAACCAAAAGGTTTCCTTTTCCGATGGCTTCCAAACGTGCGCATATATCATCAATTGGATTAACAATTTTATTGCTTAGTTTCCTTGAATATGTTAAAAGGAAAGACAGCAGCACCAAAGATAAAACCACGATTACACCCATAAAAATAATCATGCTTGAAATCATTGACGACTGAAGAGCATTTAAATGCGCCGCTTCATAATAAAGATATGTATACATATATTTCTGGATTAGATCTGTAAGATTATAGATGTTTTTTTCAAGTTGATCCATACGGGAATCATATTCTTCAGTCTCTGCAATCTGCTGCATCTTATCCTTCAAGTTTTGGCATAAATTAAGCACGCTGCTAATGGCGCGAATACTACTTTTTTCTGTCGTCGTGTCTATTAGTTTTTTCGCTATCGCCTCTGCAAATTGAACCTCACCAATCGGCAATCCCTCCGAATACTGACTGTCAATTACATGATAGTACATTTTTAAATCTACATCATCCTTAAAATTTTGGTTAAAATCCGAAGCCATTGTTACGTTGTTCAATATAGCGTGATATTGTAAAGCATATAATATCCCAATTAGCGCAATTGCAACTATTACTATCATCAAAGGAAGCGCAACAATCAGCGTCATTTTCCAAAGACTACCCTGCAAAGTTTTTCTTATTCTTTTTTCTTTGCGAAAATTTATTTTCACTTTTTATTTTCTTTGCGGTATTCGCTTGGAGTGCAACCGGCAACCTTTCTGAACACAAAGCTAAAATAATGCGGATCTTTGTACCCGACAGCAAACGCAATCTCGCTTGAACGCTTGCACGTTCGGCGCAACATACGTTTTGCTTCTCCAATTCGCTTGTTTGTAAGATACCCCACAAAAGTATCGCCAATTTCCTGACTGAACATTGCCGAGAAATAGTTTGGGCTTATGTTTATTTTTCTTGCCACTTTATTGAGCGAAATAGTCTCATCCGGGTAATGTTCGTCAATAAATCTGATTGCTTGACTTATCAGATCCCGTCGCTGCTTTTTACTTTCAAGATCGCGCAATTCAATCGCGCGCCATATTACTTGGCGCACATATTGACGTGTTTCTGTTGTCCCCGACACGCTATCCCTTGGCCTGAGCTCAAGCAATAGCAGGCTATCCTTATTAGAGCTAATAGTTTCAAGGTATTCTGTAACTGCAAGGTAAACTGACATAGTCAAATACCTGCAAAATAGTGGTTGTGAGACAACTTCCTTTCCAGCATTCTGGAATAGCTGTTCAATAAAACGATCTGTTTCTTCTTTTGAACCGCCGCTTACGAAGTTTCGGATTCTTTCCCTGCATATTTCCTTATCGTATGTATCTATTCTCGTAAAATCGTCTTTGCGAAAACGCCTAATGCTTTTTTCGGAAAGTATGTTTTCTTCAGGGCAAAGATACCGATAAGACAAAACACGGCTTGCCTCCGCAAAACAAGCTGGAATAGCGCTTAGGCGCGGCACAGGGGTGCTGCTTGCAATATGCCAATCTACGTCTTGCCCGGCTTTAACGCACCGTTTTTTAATGTTTTCAACACATTCGCTTGTTATTTCGCCAATATTGTTTTTTTCGCCTTTTATTAAAACAGCATAAGTTGTAACGTTCCATCTAAACAAAATCAATTCTGGCCGTCTTACAATATATAACATAACTTTATCAATTACAGCCGCAAGCGAATCTAAATAACTTTCCGGTGTGCTTCCATCATATCCCGCACTACTTAATGAAAAAAGTACAATATTGTAGAGCGGAGCATTAATAGCAATACCCATCGTTTTCGCGGTTTCAGTGATTTCCAAAACACTCAAGCCGCCAGTAACAATTTTTTCGAAAAATCTTCTGCGCGAATAAGTTTCATATTCCTGCGCTTCAAGCTGAAACCTTGCAAGGTATTCTTGTTGTTGCCTTTCCTCATCCATTTTCTTTTTCAAAGTAACCAAGGTCTCAACCATTTTCTCTTTAACTATCGGCTTTAAAAGGTATTGTTCCACCCCCATATTAATAGCTTGTTGTGCGTAGGAGAAATCATCGTAACCGCTAATAATAACAATTTTGGTCTTTGGCAACTCATGGCGAATAAGTTCTATTAAAGCCAACCCATTCATGAACGGCATCTTAATATCTGTAATGAGAAGATCCGGCTTGATCTGTCGAATCAAAGGTAATGCTATCTCTCCATCTGAAGCGTCACCGGTATATAAATAGCCATATTGTCCCCAGTTAATGTAATTTCGTATACCTTCACGCACAACTATTTCATCTTCAACAAGAAAGACCTTAAACATTCTAAATCTTCCCTTCTGCGGCCTGGCTATCATTCAAAATGAAACTGTATAAAATCTTATTTATTATACATTATATAGTGATAATTAACAAGGTTGTGACTTTGTAGGTTTCTACGTTGTTCAAATGATCTGTTACGCTTTGGATGAAGATAGCTACAAAAGCATCAACGTTTGGGTATATTTATTTCTGTTTCAGTTATGAGACTCCTATAATGTTTAGTCAAATGTCGGGAAAAATATTAGATGACAAAGTGTAAAGAAAGCTTTAGCAAGCCGCTTAACTTATTATTTTTACCTGAACGACATTCATATGAACATTTTAATTGTTCCCATGTAAATAGATAAACTATATTAAAAAAGTTGGGATAAATACAATTACCAGTAATAACAAGAATAAAAAATCATATTTTAATATATTTTTTGTGTTTAGGCTTATCGATTTATGGTGATAAAATAAACAACGACTTTTGATTATTCACTGTTTATATATTTTACGTCTTGTAGAGAGAATAAAACATATATACATGATGATGTAATCATGGCTTAGTCATTGTAGTTACCCAACAAGGAATTATCCGCTCTATTTTACTAATAGGCATAGGTCAATAAGAAAAGTCAATACAAAAAAAACGGCATGTTGGAAAATGGAGGTATATATAAAAAAGGTAATCGTTTAGCCTGCGTAATGTTGACAATTTAATTAAAAGTATCTTAAATGATATAATAAATTGGCAGTAAGGCCAAGTTAAAATTAACTCAGCGATTAATTTCTAGTTTGGTTATTGGAATATCTAGAAACAACGAATATGTTATTGTTATACTAATAATATGCGATACTGCGGCCTTTGACGATACTTCAATTGCAAAAACGTCGTCTCGTGGCTAATAATCCAAAATTCCAATTTGAAAAAGGTTACTTAATACACAGGAGGAAGATATGTCAATATTTAAGAAACTTAGTACCGGCAATAAAATCGTGTTAGCTTTTTTGCTGATAATTATACTTTTCACAATCGTCGGTTTTGTCGGCGTCGGCAGTATAAGAAGCATACAAGAAAAAGATAACGCACTGTTTAACAATAACACTCTCGGAATCTCATATTGTGCAGATGCTGCATTAGCATATGAACATATGCGCTTTAATTTTCTTAGGCTTGGAGCGTCCAAAGATAAAGACGATAAATCCGAGTGCATAAGCAATATTGATAAAAACTTAGAACTAGTGGATTCCTCGCTAACTAAATATGAGCAAACTATTACTACTGATGAAAACCAAACATTATTTAATGGTCTGATGGAAGACTGGGAACAATATAAAAGTGCAGTTAAAACTTCAATCGGATATGCCAAGGATAATCTTGGTATTGATTTATCAATGTATACTTCAAATTTTATTCTTATTGGGAAGCGCGTTTTAAGCGATTCTATATACAGCCAGTTTGAATCATTGTTTACCTACAATAAGACCATGGCGCAACAAGTTAATAATCAGAATAGTGAAGACGGAAAAAGTGCATCTTCATTAATGACTGTTTTATTAGTAATTGGTACATTAATAGCGCTAACTCTGAGTATATTTTTCAGCAAATCCATAGGTAAAATGGCAAAAAGAACGTCTGTCCAGCTTGACAGTATGGCAATGGGCGAAAGTATCGATAATCTTGATATTAATAAATTCAGCGGAGAATTTGTTAGTATTGCCGAAAACGTCAATGCTATGAGCGAGTCTTTAAAGCACATGGTTAAGGACGCTGATGCTTTAATAAAAGCAGGGCTTTCGGGCGAATTGTCAACACGGACAGACATATCGAAACACAACGGTACTTTCCGTGACATTATTAATGGATTTAATGAATCACTTGATGCTTTTATTGCTCCAATTAACGAAACTGTTGCGGTCATTATCAATGAATTTCAAAAAGGCAATCTAAAAGCATCCATTAGCGGAGAATACTTTGGAGATCACGCTAGTATAAAAAATGCTCTTAATGATACCATTTCCACCATCAGTAATTATATTAGCGAAATATCCGACGTACTGTCAAAAGTAGCGCAAGGAGATCTCACTATCAAGATTGCTTCCGATTATCGCGGAGATTTCATTATTCTCAAAAATTCTATTAATAGTATTATCGATTCGTACAATTCGCTTGTTTCCGACATATTAATTGCAGCTAAACAAGTGGCCGCAAATGCTCTTCAAGTTTCCAAGACAAGTCAAATCATTTCCTATGGTGCTACCGAACAGGCCAGCTCTTTAGAACAGCTTATATCTTCAATGTCGCAAATTGCCTCGCAAACAAAACAAAATGCTGAAGATGCTGTTACAACTAGTGATTTATCAATTGATTTTAAAAACAGCGCATTAGACGGGAACAGCAAAATGACAGAAATGCAAGACGCAATGAACGATATACGTTCCTCCTCTGAGAACATTTCTAAAATAATAAAAGTTATCGATGACATAGCATTTCAAACAAATATACTTGCTTTAAATGCTTCTGTAGAAGCTGCGCGCGCCGGTATCCATGGCAAAGGTTTCGCTGTGGTTGCGGAAGAAGTACGCAGTCTTGCAGAACGCAGTGCAACAGCTGCTGACAAAACAACCGAACTTATTAAAAGCTCCGTAAATAAAGTAAAAACCGGGAATACTATAGCAAATGAAACCGCAATCGCATTAAGTAAAATAGTCGAAGGTTCTGAGGCTGCCGTTACCCTTGTCAGCGGAATTGCGACTGCCTCTAACCAACAGGCAACAGCAATTGCTCAAATTAACAATGGAATTGAACAGCTGTCTGGAATAATACAAAGCAACTCAGCTTCTGCTCAAGAAACGGCTGCCGCAGCAGAAGAGCTTTCCAGCCAAGCGCAAATGCTGCAAAGCATGGTTTTGCGTTTTAAACTAAAAGAAGCAAATGATACTGATATTATTTATAATCAGAATGAAATAGAAACGATAACCGAGGAAACAAGAGAAAATGAGCATACTTTAACGAAGGATGACGCGGCGGGTAGTGGACATATTTGTGAGACTACGGATAAATTAGAAGAAGGTGAAATTAACGATTCTATACAAAAACCGGTGTCAGATGAAGTTATAATAGCTGCCAATGGTTTAACAGATGTCAAGCCAAATAAAAAAACTAACAAACGAAAAAATATAAAACAGATAAAATAAAATATGTAATTTAAGGGATACCGCAAAGGCTGGGCATAGTCATAAAGAGAATCAAAAACGGTTTCACTAAAAACGAGCCTTTTATTCATTGACGATTACAAGCAACAGCTTAATGCCTGCTGATACCGTACGATACCCATGCACCCAGGCAATTCATTTTACAACTTACCGCCTATTGTATACATTCTAAAGCATGTTTGATGTTACAATGTTTTAATAATATTAGCTTTGGCAAGTAAGACGCATCAATCATATAATATACTAAAAGAGTTTTTGCGGTGAAATAATGAAAAATGTGAAAATGCTGCCCGTGCCGTGTTTCGATTTTGACAACAAGTTTGAAGTAGCGCAACCCCAAAATATAAATCAGTTAGCTTTCAGCCACGACACGGCGGTTTATAACGCCGCGGGCATCGCCAACGTTACAGATTGCGCAACTGCAAGGGCAAATGCTCTGTTTTCAGGATGCGCCGCTTTGTTTGCAAAACTTGCAAGCAACAGACGCGCTCGATACTTAAAGCCAAGCGGCAAGCCAAACAAACGCGTTTAGGCCTAATAAAAACTTTTTCCGGTAATATCTAAAATCTATCGGTATTCAAACAATTAACGCCTTGGCAAGCTTTAGAAGCCCGCCTTCGAATCTAAGCCCAAAACGCAAATCGGCACCTGCTTCATGCGTTCTCTGAATGCAGTTTGACGTAAACTCTACCGCAATTTTCAGCGCATTTGCAACGTCCAAACCTTTGAGCATGGCGGCAATCAATGCGCTCGAAAAAACATCGCCGGCTCCGTGGTAAATCCCCGGCAAGTGCTTGTAGAAAGAATATGTTACAATACCGCTTTTTTTGTCGTAAGCTGCGGCGCCGATACTGTCTTTGCTAAATCCAGTTCCCGTTATAACAACATAGCGCGGTCCTATTGCGGCTAAACGCACAAGCAACTCTTCAATATATTCTTTCGTATGCGGACGTTTGCAGTATGGCTCATTTAGCAAAAACGCCGCTTCGGTTATATTCGGAGTTATCAAATCCGCACCGGCACACAGATTTATCATTCCTTTAGGATAATCGTTGGGTATTGTCTGATACAGAGCGCCGTTATCCGCCATAACCGGGTCTACGGCTATAAACGTCTCTTTTGATCTAAGCTGTACGATCGCCCGCATGACTATATTTATCTGATCCAAAGCGCCTAAAAACCCAGTATATATTGCATCAAATTCTATTGAAAGTGAACGCCAATGGTTGACAATCGGCATTATATCGGCCGTTAAGTCCCTATATGTAAACCCTTCGAACCCTCCGGTATGGGTTGATAACACTGCGGTTGGTATTACGCTGACCTCTATGCCCGCCGATGAGATAATAGGCAACGCTGCAGTGAGCGAACATTTCCCAAAGCAGGATAAATCATGTATAGCGACTGCTCTAAGCATTGTATTTTCCTTCCGGTCGTAATGATAATGCATCAATTATACATCAGAGCGATATAAATATACAAGCATTTGCCAGCCTAAAAAAGCCAATCAACAAATATTAAGTGTGATTTTAGAGTAGTAATAATCATAAAAATTATTGAGTGACAAAAGGAGGCAGCTAATATATAATCAACTACTGTACGGGTATTATTCTGCATACATTTCGGAGGTTACAGTATGGATTTGGCGTCTGCATTAAAACTTTTGGGCGGGCTTGCAATGTTCATTTTCGGTATGAAGATGATGTCCGACGGGCTCGAACATGCAGCCGGGGACAGGTTGCGCCGTATACTTGAAGTTTTAACAGGCAACCGTTTCGCGGCGGTCGGGGTAGGCGCCGGCATGACGGCTTTGGTACAAAGCTCGTCTGCAACAACGGTAATGGTCGTCGGGTTTGTCAATGCAGGGCTTATGACGCTTTTGCAAGCTACCGGGGTAATAATAGGGGCTAATATAGGAAGCTGCATAACTGCGCAGCTTATAGCATTCCAGCTTTCAGACATAGCTCCGCTGATATTGTTTATCGGCATGATACTGACTATTTTCGTTAAAAAGCGCATGGCGTCGCGCATTGGCGAAATCGTGCTCGGGTTCGGTTTGCTGTTTGTCGGTATGGCAATTATGTCCGAAACTATGGTACCTCTCAAAAACGATGCTGCTTTCCAAAGCCTTCTGTTAAACTTCAACAATCCAATATTCGGCATTTTGATAGGCGCTCTGTTCACCGCTATCATCCAAAGTTCCGCCGCCTCAATAGGAATACTGCAGGCATTCGGAGGGCTCGGCCTTATAAACCTTAACGCGGCCGCTTATGTTGTACTTGGAACGAACATAGGCACATGCATTACAGCTATACTTGCCGCAATAGGAACCAGCCAGAACTCAAAGCGCGCTGCGGGAATACATTTGATGTTCAACATAATCGGCACATTGGTGTTTATGCTCGCATTGATCCTTATTCCCGGAATAATCGAATTTGTTAAATCGTTTTCCGTTACCGACACTAACAGGCAAATAGCAAACTTTCACCTTTTGTTTAATGTAAGCGTTGCCGTTTTGCTTTTCCCGTTCGCTTCGCTTATGGTAAAGCTGGTAAAGCGCATTCTGCCCGATAAACGCACCGATGGCGAGATTGAAAAAAGGCTGGTTTACCTCGATGCGCGGATTGCGCAAACGCCGCCAATAATTTTAAGCCAGTCGATTAAAGAGCTTGTCCGCATGGGCAAAATTACCGTTGATAACCTTGTGCGCGCTACCGAAGCGTTTTTTGACCGCAGCGAACAAAAAGCGCGCAAAGTGCTTGAGGTTGAAACAACAATAGATTACCTAACCCACCATATAACCGAATATCTAATAGAATTCCGCGGAGCAGATATTTCCGAACACGACCTTAAAGTGTTGGGCAGCCTGCATCATGTGGTAATAGATATGGAACGTATCGGGGATTTGGCTGAAAATATTTCCGAATTTGCGATGTCTTTAATCGAAAAGAAATCTAAATTCAGTGACGAGGCTTATGCCGAACTGCGTACCATGACGGATAAAACGCTTGAGACGTTGCAAAAAAGCTTAGACACCTTTACAGAGCGCGATATTTATCTTCTTAACGAAGTGGACAGGCTTGAGCAGGAAGTTGACGATATGAAAACGCAATACCTTGACAACCATATATCAAGGCTGCAAGGCAAATTCTGCGACCCGCAGACCGGGGTTATATTTACCAATATGGTTTCAACTTTAGAGCGAGTTGCCGACCACGCAACAAATATTGCATATTCAATAACAAACAAATAGTTAAATTAAAGTTTGCCGATGCTGTTTTTCGCTTGGGTTTATTGTTCTTCGCTTATTGGTGATTCTTGCCTTATGGTCCGCAAACTTATCAGCGTATAGCCGACACAAACTATGCCAAAAACGCCTATTCCTATCCAACCGACAACAAAACTTTCCGTAACATAAATTATTATCCCTATAAAAGCCATAATAAGCTGAAATGCCCCAAGCGCCAACACAACCATCCGCTTGTTTTTTAGCCGCTTTGTTAAATCATGATGCAGGTGATGCCTATCCGGCTGCATTATAGACTTTCTTAACAATATGCGCCTCAAAACGGAAATCGTAAGGTCGGCAATAGGAACAATCATTATATATACGGGCACAACAACTTCAATTATGTTTTTTTGGGATAAGCTCATTATTGTAAGTATGCCAAGCATAAACCCGATAAACATGCTGCCCGCATCCCCCATAAATATTTTGGCGGGGCTGATATTAAAAACTAAAAAGCCGAGTATAGCACCAAATAATGCAACCGCCGTGGGCAAAGCTAACTGAGTGCGCCCCTGAAGATAGAATATCGCTATAAATGCGGCTACGGATATAAGCGAAAGGCAGCTTGCCAGCCCGTCGAGTCCGTCTAAAAAATTTATCGCATTGGTTATCGCTACTATCCAAAATACCACGATGACTGAAATTAACACCACAGTTAAAGCATCCGACTCCATCAATCGCGGCGGGAAATAAAATTGAAGGCACCCCACCAACACAATAAGCGCAAGTATAAAAAGCGTTGCAAGCCTGCGTTTGGGGCTTAACGAAAGTATATCGTCAATAATGCCCATAAGAGTAACGCCCGAAATCCCGATTATAAAGGCGCTGACTATATTTGTTTTAATGCCTTTAACAAAAAAGACTATGTAAATTACGGTAGCCGCAATTGTAGACAGGTATATTGCGGCACCACCCATTAGCGGTATCGGTGTGGTATGCATTTTACGATTATTGGGATAATCAAGTATTTTTAATTTCCGCGAAATGATTATCATTACAGGCGTTAGAATAAGCGAAAGCGCCAATGATATTAACGCGACAAAAAAATAATGTTCCATGCTGATTCGGGCACGTACGCCCATCGACCTCTTATTTTTCTTTATTATATTTTATCAAAATAATACTGTCAAACATGCGCCGAAAATTTAATCCGTACCGCCGTGACTATGCGGTTTAAAATGTAATTATCTTATCGCTGTCAATTACCCACTCTGCCAGCGCAGCCATTGTAGATTTTTCAGCCCCCTCAAAATATGGGTGGTTCTTGTAAATCCCGCATCGCGCCATGCAAGTTCCGCATACCTTAACGCGCACCCCATCAACAATTAGCTCTTTTAGAATTTGCGATAGATCCCAATCGTAGTTTTCCGGCGCTTTGCACACATCCCTTGCCATATCTACCGAATCATTCATAAGAAATATTCTAACTTCCTGCCCTTTTTTTCTCAATGTTCCGGCAAGCCTTAATCCGTTCCAAGTGATGTCCGTATCATCGTATGGTTTGCGGTTAAATATTATTAAAATCTTCACTTCGCATTCGCCCCTTCCTTACCTTTGCGCTTATTATATCTAACGACGGGCAGTTATACAATAATTGCGAAACAGGATTTATAGCTTGCCGGGGCTTAAAATTTAACGGAAGCTATCGCCCATATTTATTTTACAGCCCGCCTGTGCAATGCCCGGGCAACTATCTTTAAACAACCGCCAACCAATTTTTTTGGTTTTTAGTCAAAACCGCCCAACAAATAGCTTTCCAGCTCGTCCTTTGGTTTTGCGTAATCAGCGAACGGCTCGGGCAGTTTTGTTTGTGCTGCGCAGGGAATAAGCGCCCTGCGCGAACACCAGTACCGCAAAGCATCGGGGCTGTGCGTAATATCGTGAGGCTCATTTGCCACATCCCCCGCCCTGATTCTATCATGCTGTAAAAGCGGCAAGCAGCGCAAAAGCGGGGCACAGGTTGAAAAGATGACAAGCCTTGATTGGCCTTGCACAATCCTTAAGTATTCTTTAACATTTAACCACCCGTCAATTCGGTTGCTTCCCGCTTTTAGAAGAGGCACGCTGTTTTGCGCAAAAATTTCGGCCGCACTGCATCCGGTGTCCTGCCTTCTGCTCCATAAATCGGGCGGCGCTATAAATTGTTCAACGGTCTCGTTTTGCGATTCTTTTATGGCTTGCGCCGCTTCGGAAACCGTAAGGTTTGATTGCTCAATGCTCCTGTAACAATACGCCCTTCCGTTTTCATCAACTGCAAACCAAAGCACTGCAAGCATATCGAGCCCGTAATCAATCGCCGCGCTTTTATGCCAATTTTGAGGCAGCGCAAAAGGCTTGCATACATGTATTTTGTGGTTAAACTCGCAAAAGAACTGACCGGCAAACACATTCCAGTCACCTTCCAGCCATGCCCGCCTAAGCATGGGCGGCAGAGCCTGAAGCTGTCTTATATAATCGGCGCTTTGCATCGCCTGTTCATGCAACACTGTTTTCGCGGCTGCTCTGCCGTACTTCTTTTTAAGTTCCGCCAGCGCATCTCTATACCCCTTGTCCGAATTAAACAGAGGAGCATTATCGTATACCCGCGCCTGTATAAAAGTATAATCCCGCGCGTTTTCGCCGTATTTATAGTCCCTGTCGATAAAAAGCCTTTTTACCCACGCATGCCCTACGCCCCCCGGATTGCAGGTTATGTATGCACGTTTTGGATAATTGTTTGCCCCGCGGATACATGCGCACAGCCACGAGAATTGATATTCCGTAAGCTGAGTAGCCTCGTCTATAAAAATTACATCGTACTCTTGCCCCTGATACTGGAGAACATCGTTTTCTTTGCTGCAATATCCAAGCTTGAGACGCGAACCGTGCGGGAAACTGAACGCTTTTTCACGTTCGCTGTATTCGGGCCTATAATGTGGCGGAATTGCGGCATAAGCCGCTTTAAGTCTTTTTGTGTGGTTTTCACGCAATTCCGGATATGTGCGCCGAACAATAAGCATCTGTATTCCGGGGTAATAATAAGCCAAAAAGGTTGCCTTCGCCCGTATAGCGTGAGATTTTCCTCCGCCTTTTGCGCCCCCGTATCCTATAAAACGTGTACGCGCTATAAGAAAAGCCTCTTGTTTTTTTGTCGGTTTGCCAAAAGCGCGCAACAACCCGTTTTCCAAACTGTCTTCTTTGTACATACAAAAAACGCCTGATACGGCGCTTTGCACTCCTTTCTTAATGTTCTATGCCGATAACTTCTACCGGACACTCCGCCGCCGCCTCGGCGGCCGCATCTTCGAGCTCTTTTGGTATCGTATCCACAACAGTTTCGGCTCGCCCGTCATCTCCTATCTGAAAAACCTCGGGGCACATCTCTGCGCACAGCCCGCACATTATGCACCCTTCTTTGTCTATTACCGCTTTCATTTTCTCTCCCTTCCTTCCATTTAATTGGTATCATAACCATTAATCGAGTTGCTATTCAGCGCGCAAATTTTTTTAGCTTGCCAAGGTCAACACAAGGCAATTCTTCATATGCGCGGCAGCAATCCAAAGCGCCGGTTGCCTCGAGCTGTTTTATACGCAGCGCATTTGGCTTATCGCTCTCTTCCCAGTGACGCTGTATATGCAGCAAACCCATCCTTAAGCAAGAGGCGAGCCGCTCGTTGCGGGCGCAGCGTATATCGTCCCCGCTTTTGAAATAGCCCTTAAGCCACATGTTAAGCCTTTCTCTTGTAATGTCAAGAGCTATGCAAAGCCCCGATATGCTGTACTTGCGCAGATTTTGAGCGCTTATTAAATAATCTTTTATCAGGGCGTTTATTTGCTCAATATCAACATCGCAGCTGCCATTTGAATATGTTGTAAAACGCTCTTGCTGTTTTAATCCAACGCCGCTTATACGTACATTTTTCTTTGCCACTTAATCCCCCTTAAAGATTATTTGCTAATAAAAGCTTAAACTAAAAATTAGCTCTGCATCGCTCAAAATATGTGGCATATTCTCAGCTTTGAACTGTTATGATATAATAGTTACAGGCAGTAAACTGTCCGTTTAGGATTTTGAAAGGGTAAACATTTGGCTGTTATTACAATATCCCGGCAACAATGCAGCTTTGGAAGCGAAATAGCTTCTGCCGTGGCGCAAAAACTTGGCTATACGCTTATTGCGCACGACACGTTGCTTTCTAAATTTTTTACTGAAGCCAGCGCGCACGAGCGCCACATGCTGACCGAAAGCGCAAAATTCTATCTGACACAAAACAGTCAGTGTGAAACATATTTGAGTTTGCTTACAAGCAGATTATGCGAATACGCACAAAATAACGATTGTATTATGGTAGGCTTTGGCTCGCAGGCGATATTCAAAAATACAAAATCTGCGTTGCATATAAGGGTTTTTGCGCCTTTGAGCATAAGAATAGAGCGTTTGATGCGCCGATACCGTGTATCTGCAGAGCAAGCCGCCCGTATACTTGAAAAGGCGGATAAAAAGCAGAAAAAATTTGTGTCTGTGCTTTTTGGTATTTCGGTAGCCGATGTTGCCCATTATAACATGATACTCAACACGCATTCGCTAACTGTGGATGAATGCGTTGCGGCAATTATTTCAATGCACGAGCAGCACGCCGTTATTGGGCGAATAGAACAAGAATCGCAAGAAAGCGCGGTTATGTGCAACCTTTCGGATATCGCATTGCTTAAAAATAAATCCGAAGCGGAATTTGCGCGGCTGCTCGATATGTATCATATAGATTGGGTTTACGAGCCCAAAACGTTTCCTGTAGAATGGGACGCCGCCGGAAACGTAACGTCTGCATTCAGTCCTGATTTTTATTTGCCTAAGTTCGACACATATATAGAGCTTACAACCATGAACCAAAAATACGTGACCGCAAAGAACAAAAAAATAAAAAAGCTTCGCGAGCTTTACCCCGGAATTAACATTAAAATAGTGTACAAGAAAGACTTTCATTCGTTGCTCGGGCGCTTTTTCCCGGATGGAGATTAGTATATGCAAAACCCGCAGTACAAAAGAATCTTGTTTACAAAAGAGGATATCTTAAACCGCGTTTCTTCGTTGGGAGAAGCAATTTCTAAAGATTACGAAGGCAAAGAGCTTGTGCTGGTAGCTCTTTTAAAGGGTTCGCTTTATTTTTGCGCCGATTTAACCCGTGCCGTTACAATACCCGTCATGATTGATTTTATGTCAATCGGCGTGTACGCCTCGAACCAGTCGGGTATTGTGCGCATAACAAAAGATCTTGACATAGACATAACCGCAAAACACGTTTTAATATTGGAAGACATCGTTCGTACCGGTTTAACATTGGGATACATAGTACAAACTTTAGAGGCGCGCCGCCCGGCCAGCGTAAAAATATGCTCTTTGTTTGTCAATCCCACCCAAAGGCTTATCGATGTCCCGTTAGCCTATACGGGTTTTACGGTTTCTAACGAGTGGCTGATGGGATACGGCATGGACATAGACGAAAAATGGCGCAACCTGCCTTATGTAGTCGAAATTGAAAAAGCCAACGGCTAATTAATCTAATTATTCGGTTTTTCGGGCTTGTTTTGTATCATTTTGTGTTATTATGCCTTTACTCATGATATAATTATTTATGGTTTTGAAAAAAGTATTTAGGGAGTGTATATTATGTTTTGTGCAAAATGTGGCTATAACAACCCCGATGATTCTTCCTTTTGTTTGCAGTGCGGCACTGCCGTAGCAACCCAAGCTGCGCCCGCTCAAACTGCCCAGCAGCCTCAATATCCGGCTACAGCGCCCAGACAATATCCAAAAAAGAAGACGGGGCTTATAGTTGGGATTATTATCGTTATTGTTTTGTTAGCAGCCGCGGCGGCGGTATATTTTTTCGTTTTAGATTCGCCTGCCGGCAATTGGTACTGCGCACAGCGTGCGGTTGCGCTTTATTTCGGCGACAACAATACCGCTACCCAATACACGCTTTCCGGCACAAACAGAATGAAATACGAATTTAACAAGCTGAGCGGCGCCGGTTATTTAATCTCCGAAGGCTCCCGGCTTTCTTTTAAGGTGTCCGGCAACACTTTGGAGCTTGATTCAAACAGAATTCTGTTCTTTGAAAGATTAGACAAACATTCCCATATTGGAGAAGTCATGCTTGGGGCGTTAAACGGCGTCTGGACAAGCGACGGGGCTAAAAAGGCGTTAGAGATAAAAGACGGTAAAGCCGATGTGTATACCGCAAATGATAAACAGACGGGTATGTTGTTTTTTAACTTGAACAGCGGCGAATTCACACTTAACTTAGGCGAAGAAACCGTCGCTTTCAAAGTGGAAGATGATAAACTGAATTTCGAGTTTGAAACGTTTTCCAGGGCAGATAAAAATTTTAACATTGAAGAGTTTATTTCAACAGAATCTGCGATAACCGGCACGTGGTATGAAACGCAGGATAAAGGATTTATCACCTTTTTCCCCGATGGTACTTTAAGCTATCAACACAACAATTACGGCGGCATGGGAACGTACGTCTTCGATGAAAGCATAGGCGGCGGTTCCTTTCAATATCACAAAGACCCGCTGGAGCAAAACCCGTTGGTTTTTACATACATATTTCATTTGGAAGGCGAAAGGCTGGTCGTGGGGGAGCAGGAATATACGCGCACTCGCGTTGAGCTGCCCAAAGCCGTACCGCCTGTTTTGGGCGCATGGTATGAAACTACGGGCATGCACGGAACGTTAGAGTTTTTCGAGGATAACACCGCCTCTATGTCTATAAACAACAACATATATTACGGCTTTTACATATACTATGATTTAAGCGGCTTCGGACAGTTTACAGTAAATTACCCGGAGTTTGCCGTCACTTATGACTTTTTGATTGCAGGTGAGACGTTAACGTTTGATGACTTTAGCTACACAAAAAATTATGTTGAGCAAAAAGGATCGCTGATTTTTGGAACATGGAGCAGCGTAACCGGGGTTAAAGGAACGTTCTTCTTTTCAGAGTATGGCAACGGAGTTTACTATGACATTGACGACAAATCATACAATGGCATATTTACTTTCGATACTACTCTAAAAACGGGCATAATGACTTTTGAAGAGAACAGCTTATCAGCCGATTTCTATCTGCAAGATGGGGAGCTTATTGTTTGGAACGAAAGGTTTGCAAGAGACATTGCTAATTAACTATTATACGGCCGCTTATAGTCGCTTTGATGCGGCGCAAATATCAATATGACTGATAAAAAACTAATGAAAGCCGGCGGCAAACCGGCTTTTGTTAATTCCTGAATGTGGCGCCTGCCGCGTACGAACAAAATAACCCGCAAAGCAAAATTTTTGACAGCACGGTGCAACAAGCCGTTAATCTTTGCTCAACATTTTATCCCGCAATAACTCGTAACCTTTTTTTTCGGATGTGCCGCGCTGCCGCGCAAAATTCTCTTTATTCTTCGCAATGTATCTGTTATAAAGCTCTTGTGCGTCCATACCGGTTTTTAAACACATGCTTATAAAAAAATGAAGTATGTCAACAAGCTCGTCTTTAACCTTGCCAACTTCCACCGGACTTTCATTCTTCCACCATTTAAAATTAACTTCGTCAATAAGTTCGGCAAGCTCGGATATCATGGCAAGCGTTTCCTTTTGTATCCACTGCTCCATTGTAATGTCCGTTAAACCGCGGCTTTGTATAAGTTCGGAATCAAACCGCTTCTGATACTCGAATATACTTTCCAGCTTGTCCATAAAACCCCTCCAAACAATCATCAAGTTTCTCGCGGTTTTCGATTTTACCCGCAAAGACCGCGGACATCTTGTCAAAATCAAATACTTTATCTATTATGTCCGCCACACGGGAAGGCGTGACGGCGTTTATCTTTTCCAATATTTCCGCTTCGTCATATACTGTATCAAGAAGCAGCTGCGATTTGCCCATTGCGCTCATCTTGGCGTTAACGCTCTCCATTGACAGCAGGTAATTGCCTCTTAATTGGTCTTTACCCTGCATAAAATCATCTTGACTGATTTTCTGTTCCTTTACCGCCGCAATCTCTTTCGCCATAAGCTTTAGAACAATATCGGCATTTGCAGCGCTCGTGCCCGCATAAAGTGAAAACATGCCCGAGTCTGTATATGAAGACGGGTATGAATATACCGAGTAAGCCAATCCCTTTTGCTCGCGTATAGACTGAAACAAGCGCGAGCTCATGCCGCCGCCCAAAACATTGTTAAGCACCGCTAACGCAAATCTGTCATCATCGCCAAAGGTACAGCCCGGAAAAGAAAGGCACAAATGAGTTTGCTCAACATCTCTCTCTATGTACATTACGCGCGCCCGGGGCAAAAATGGTTGAGTGCAGTCCGCCGGTTCTTTTTTGCTTCCCCTGTTGTATTCTCCTATTTTTGATTCGAGCGTCTCTATTAGCTGCTGCTGCCTGTAGCGCCCCGCCACAGAAACCACAACGTTTGCGGGATAATAATGGTTTTGCAGGTAGTTCGCCAAATCCTCTCTGTTAAATGACGATACACTGCGGGCAGTGCCGAGTATAGGCTGTGCAAGAGTGCTCCCCGTAAAAAACAACTGAGAGTTTTTTTCGTGCGCAAGCTCTTCGACATTGTCCCCCACCATAGCAATCTCTTCCAGCACCACCCCTTTTTCTTTTTCAAGTTCCTTCGAATCAAGCGTCGGGTTGATAAAAAGATCGCACAGTACGTCTATTGCGACATCGAGCTTGTCAGGCACAACACGGGCGTGATAGCAGGTGCATTCCTTTGCCGTAAACGCATTCAGCTGCCCGCCGACCTTATCCATCTCCACCGCAATATCAAGCGCAGTCCTCTTTTGCGTGCCCTTAAACATCATGTGTTCAATCAAATGCGAAATACCGCTCTCCTCCGGGCTTTCGCATGTTGAACCGGTTTTTACCCAAATGCCAATAGCCACTGAATTATAATTATTTAGCTGCTCGGCAATTACTTTAATGCCGTTCCCAAGTTTTGTGAGCATGTATTCTCCTTAAAAAGCATTTCATTTATCTTTAGAATAGTATAACCTTTATCGCTCACAATTTGTACTGCTTTTTCAAATTCGCATATATTGTTTGCAAAAATGCCTACAAACATATCTTTGCGCAAACTTTGTTCAAACAATTTCGGCCAGTCCTTATTTCGTGTAAGCACCCTTAAATCTATCGAGGGCGCAACAAGGCGCACGTTTCCGCTCTCTTTGTACTGCATGACAGGAATGGTGTGCCCGCCTCCAACGTACATCCCTTTATCGCTTTGTGCGTGCTTATCGCACACATAATACCCAACCCCATGCCCTTTTTTGCGCACCGCTTCTATAGCCATATCGTCTTGCTGGCACAGCGTACAAAAAAAGAACGTACCCTTTGCGTTTGCCCGCTCCAACACATCGATATAGGAATCTATATCGCTTTTGCTGTCGACCATTATTTGTAGCGCAACATTGTCTTCTCCTGTGCACCCTTTCATAACCGGCGCGTTTGCCGTATGCCAAAGCCCTCCGAAAGAAGCGAAATAAACAAACACAATTATTGCGCATATACAGCAATTTATTACCGCAGTATGATTGCTCTTCAAATGTTTCACCACCGGTATATATTTATTCAAACAGCTCACCTCTTATGCTCAACCCCTTTTGTTGCCACAAATATAGCCAACCACAAAAAACGGCTAATGGGTGCTCAACAAACGGTTTGTCGGCCTAAAAGCTATCTGCATCAAAATTGCGTTTTTTTCAAAATATGATAGAATGTATGTATGAAAAACGATATTGTTTGTTTGCAAAAGTCAATAGAACAAAGTAATAATATTGTGTTTTTAGGCGGTGCGGGCGTATCTACCGAAAGCGGCATACCCGACTTTAGAAGCTCAGGCGGGCTTTACAACAAAGAAAATTCATATAAGCCCGAGACTATATTATCAAGCAGTTTCTTTTCCTCATACACCCTTGAATTTTTTACGTTTTATAAAAAGCACATGGTTTTCTTGGATGCGCAGCCAAGCGCCGCACACAAGAAATTAGCGGAGCTTGAAACCGCAGGCAAGTTAAAAGCGCTTATAACACAAAATATAGACGGACTGCATCAAAAGGCGGGAAGCAAAAAAGTGCTTGAGCTGCACGGCTCGGTATACAGAAACACATGTCTAAAATGTGGCAAACAATACGGCATATCTTATATAATGCAAAGTGATGGAATCCCAATATGTTCGTGCGGCGGCATTGTAAAGCCGGACGTAGTATTATATGAAGAACCTTTGAATATGGCGGTTTTTGACGAAGCTATCAGGTTTATCTCTCAGTCAGACCTGCTTATTGTGGGCGGCACATCTTTAGCTGTTTATCCTGCGGCAGGGCTTGTCAACTATTGCGCCGGCGAATTAGTTCTTATAAACAAACAGCAAACCCCTTACGATACGAAAGCAAATAATGTTTTCCGGCAGAGTATAGGCGAAGTGCTTGGCGCATTAAAAATTTAGCTTAAAACCCACGCTTTTTTTTATTTTTAAGTCGTGCTATAATCATAAACGTCAGACAGTTATACGGAGGTTTTGATGAAAAAAAGGACTGGCTTTTTAATATTATTATGCTTTCTTTTGCTTTTGTGCGCTTGCACAAACGAAAGCGAAGATAAACCGGCAGATGAAGACGATGATCCGGACGATGTGATTATTGATTCGCGCATTCAAATAGGGTTTAGCCTTTCGCAAGAGGGCGCTTTTTATGAGCAGTTTAAAATAGATGTTGAAAACATCTGCGGGCGGTTAAACTATAAACCAATCATCATGACTGCTAAAGACGTGCAACAACAACTGCGCGATATTAAATCTATGCTCTCGTCGGGTGCGCGGGTAATTGTTATTGACCCGGTAAACGGAGATAAGCTGGAAGAGGTGGTGGCCGAGTGCGAATCGTCCGATGTGCCTGTCGTTGGTATACTACGGGATATAAACACTAATTACAGCACACTTATATCCATTGAATATAAAGCCGTGGGAGAGGCGATAGCCAACCATGCATCCGAACTGTTTTCGCAAAACGACGAAGGCGGGCGGTGCGCAATATTAAGGCAGGATTTTAGCAGTTGCGCATCTCAACTTTTAACCGATGGTTTTATTAACATGCTAAATGCAAACGAAAAGCTGTCGCTGTTTTCTGAAATACCTTGCGAAACCGAAGAGCAGGCATATAACGAATGCAAAAAAATTATATCCGTTGAAGGCGTGAATTATATTTACGCACACAATTCTAATCTTGCGCGCGGCGCAATGCGAGCGATTAAAGAAAGCCAAAAGAAAGCGTACCTTGCGTTCTTCGGAGCAGATATGGATTTAATAAAATCCGTAGAATCTAAAGATATTGAAATGGCGGTATTTATAGGCTCGGAAGAATTAGCCGAGTATTCTATGGGAGTTGCCAACGAATTTATTAACAGCGCAACATACGAGCCTATTTCCTACATACCGCTAACAATAAATATAGCGACGTCCGAAAGCGCTGCAAAATATGTCTCGGAGTCGCTTTCTGCACAAGTCGTCGAGGATCAGGAATAATTTGCACAACGCAAAGGGGCCAAAAGCCGGAATAATTATTCTTGTATATAGGATATCCCCACACAACCGGGCCCGGCATGTGTGCCTATAACACCGCCGATCTCGCAAACATGATTACGGCCAATATCCAAATGCGAACTTAAAAAATTCGTAAATTCTTTTAACATTTCAGGCGCGTTTGAATGTCCTAAACATTTTATGTATTTTTCATCGGGCGGGCTCTCTTTTATCTGATTAAGCACCCAAAGATAAGCGGCTTTATGCCCTCTAACCCTGCCAACCGCTTTAACTTCGCCGTTTATCACGGACACTAACGGCTTAATATTTAGTATTTCCCCTATCAAAGCTGCCGATGAAGACAGTCTGCCCCCCATTTTTAAGTATTTTAGAGTATTGACAATCGCCAAGAACTTAATTCTGCCCGTAAGCCGCAAAAGCTGCCGGTGGATATCCTTTGCACATATTCCTTTATCCCTTAGCGCAATAGCCTCGTAAACTAAAATAGCAAGCCCCATAGTAGCGGATTTAGAATCAACAAGATAAATATCATCCGAACCTACCATATCCTTAGCTATGACGGCCGATTGATATGTGCCGCTTAATTTGCTCGATATAACTATCAAAATAACTTCGTCTCCGGCATCGGTATATTTTTTAAACAGTTTGTGAAAATATTCAGGATTTACCTGGGAAGTAGAAGGAAGGACGGGGCTTTTACTTAACATTTCATAAAATTGTTCCTTTTTTAAGTCCACACCATCCAAATATTTTTTGTCGCCGAAAATTACACTTAGCGAAGCTATTTCTATCCCCAATGTTTTTTGTTCTTCAAGCGGTATATCGCTAGTGCTGTCTGTGATAATTCTAATCGCCAAAATGCGCCTCCAGTGTTATTTATTTTTTAGGAAAAACGATTCTAAACTCTTAAGTCCCCTTACTAAAACTTCAACTTCTTCTGAGGACAGCACTGCTAAAACATCATCGATCATTTTTTCATGAAAAGCCTGATGCATCAAATCGGCACGCCCTCCTTTTTCAGTAAGATAAATCCGCACAATACGCTTATCGTGTGCGTCTTTTTTTCTTAAAATATAGCCTTTTCTGTCAAGAAGCTTTACTGCCGTAGTAAGGGTGCCTGCAGAAATATTAAGAGCTTGTGCGATATCGGAAGAGCGGTTGTTACCGCTTCTTTGAGCATCAGCAACAGCCTCAATAACGTGCGTTTCCCGAACTGAAAGATTTTTAAACTCTCCCGTTTTAAGACAGTCTTCCTCTATACACAATATTTGGTTGAATACTTTAACAAGAAAATAATTGAGTTCTTTACTTAAATCTATTGTAACCACCCCAAAAAGGTTTGATGTTCAAACAATTTATTATTATATATAATTGGAGTTTCCATGTCAACATAAATCGTCAAATAATCTGTTATTGGCAAGTTGTAAAATGAATTATCCTTTTTTCTACAATTTGGGTTATCAAAAGCACCGCTTTTTGCTCTTATATTTTTTTATTCAGTTACACAATTACATAATTATTTGTGCTATAATAACTGACTGAAACAATATACAAAAATTCAAAGGACTTTAAGGATTAAGGAGATATTATGTCAGCTAAGTTATCTTTTAGCGGCGGCGTTCATCCTCTCTCGCGCACACACCATGGCAAAAAGCAAACAGAGAATTGCGCAATAGAGCCGTGCAGTGCTCCGGACGAAATTGTGCTGCCTCTGTCCCAGCACATCGGCGCACCGTCACAGCCAATAGTAAATGTTGGCGACAAAGTGGATTTGGGTCAAAAAATTGCCGAAGCGTGCGGGTTTGTAAGCGTTCCGTGCTTCTCAAGCGTATCCGGCACAGTTAAGGCAATAGAACCAAGACCGCACATTTGCGGCACTATGAAGCCTTGTATAGTAATAACCAACGATCATGAAGACAGGCTTTGCGAGCAAATAAAAAGCAAAGGCGAAGCGTTTACGCCTGAATTGGTAATAGAATCAATAAAGGCCGCGGGCATAGTGGGTATGGGAGGAGCTGCATTTCCCACCCACGTTAAGCTGTCTCCCCCGCCCGGGAAACCAATAGATACAATAATAGTAAACGGTGCGGAATGCGAGCCGTATTTGACCGCCGATCATAGAATTATGCTCGAGCATCCAAAAGAGGTTGTTTTGGGCTTAAAGGCTGTTGTGAAAGCTCTGAACGCAAAAAATTGCTACATTGGCATTGAGGATAACAAACCCGATGCTATAAAAGCCATTTCTGAAGCTGCGAAGGAACCCCCCTTAGAAGTTAAGGTGCTAAGGGTTAAGTACCCGCAAGGCGCCGAAAAACAGCTTATATATTCAATCACGAAAAGGCAGGTGCCCTCGTGCGGGCTTCCTATGGATGTGGGCGTAATAGTTATCAACGCCTCAACCGCATACCAGATTTATCTGTCGCTTTACAAGGGTTTGCCCCTTTATGAAAGGGTAGTCACCGTAACCGGAAGCGTTAAGCGGCCTTCCAACCTGCTTGTAAGGCTTGGAACGCCAATAAGACACGTTATTGACAGCGTTGGCGGATTTACCGGCAAAGTTGAAAAAGTTATAGCCGGCGGGCCAATGATGGGTTTAACTCAACATAATCTTGATTCCGCCGTAACTAAAGGCACATCCGGAATACTTGTATTGGACGAACATATGGCGCATATGAAGCAAGAATCCTTCTGTATACGTTGCGGCAGGTGCGTTAAGGCTTGCCCTATGGGGCTTTTGCCTTATCTTTTAAGCGATTTTACGGAGCATAACAAAATTGACGATGCTAAAAAATATCACGCTATAGATTGTATTGAATGCGGATGCTGCTCTTATGCTTGCCCCTCAAGCCGCCATTTAGTCCAGCGTATCCGGCTTGCCAAAAATCAGATATTGAGCAAAAACTGCTGATCATAAGTTTTTAACATAAGTTGGAGGTGTTTATGGATAAGTATGTTATGTCATCATCGCCGCATATACGTTCGGCCGTTACCACTGAAAAAATAATGCGCGATGTTTTAATTGCCCTGCTGCCGGCTTCCGCGGCCGGGATAATTATATTCGGATTAGGCTCGCTTTGGATAATGCTGATTTGCGTTGCATCATCAATGTTTTTCGAAGCGTTGCTGCAACTTATTATGCGCAAAAAGGTTACCGTTTTAGACGGCAGCGCTGCGGTAACGGGGCTTTTATTGGCGCTCAATTTGCCGCCTATGGATATTGCATACTGGTGGGTCCCGGTGATGGGCTCCCTTTTTGCGATAGGAATTGTAAAACAATGCTTTGGCGGGCTGGGACATAACTTTGTTAACCCCGCGCTTGCGGCGCGCGCGTTTCTTGTGATATCTTGGCCAAAAATTATGACCGCTTGGGCTTTACCCGCAAGCGCAACGGCAATTGCGCTTGCCGATGGGGTCTCAACTGCGACGCCTCTTGCCGCGCTTAAAACCGGCGAGTCATTATCTTCTTATATTGATATGTTTCTCGGCAATGTTGGCGGATGTATAGGCGAGACAAGCGCGTTGGCTCTTTTGATTGGCGGAATATACTTAATAGCACGCAAAGTTATCGATGCTACAATCCCGGTAATATACATCGGCACTGTGGCGGTTTTCACCTTCATCGCCGGGCCGGCAGGGTTTTTTACGGGCGATGCGCTCTATCATGTATTAGGCGGAGGCCTGATGCTCGGAGCCGTATTTATGGCGACGGATTACACCACCTCTCCCATGACAGGTAAAGGGAAAGCCGTATTTGCTTTAGGGTGCGGTGTTTTAACAAGCATATTTAGGCTTTGGGGAGGCAACCCCGAAGGCGTTTCATATTCTATACTTCTTATGAACCTTGTTGTACCTCTTATCAACAAGGCATTTGTTCCAAAGCTTTTCGGAGGTGCGGCCAAATGAAACCAATATTCACAATAACTCTTAAATTGCTCGTTATAACAATTGTTGCGGCAGCGATGCTCGGGTATGTTTACAGCATAACTTATGAGCCTATACAAGAACAAACGCAAAGGAAATCCGACGAGGCGCGGTTTAAAGCGTTCCCCCAAGCTGTCTCGTTCGAACAAATGCCTGAAGATATACCGGAACAATACAAGATAATTAGGTCTGTGCACACTGCGCTTGACAAAGACGGGAATGCAATGGGCATAACCGCATCCGTAAAAACCAAGGGATACGGCTCGGATCTTAATTTAACCGTCGGTTTGGGGGCGGACGGAGTAATTAAAGGCGTTGTTTTAGGCGCCCATAACGAAACGCCCGGGCTGGGGGCAAAGGCTGCCGATGCCGATTTTATCGGCCAGTACACCGGAAAGCCTATGGATAAACCGCTTGACGTTGTTAAGAAGACGCCCTTAGAACAAAACGAAATCCAGGCTATAGGCAGTGCGACTATAACAAGCAAGGGCATAACTTTAGCCGTAAACACGGTTATTGATTATTATCGGCAAGCTATGGGAGGCGCGCAATGAAAACAAAACCTTTATCGATAATTAAAAACGGCCTTTTCAACGAGAATCCTACTTTTAGGCTTGTGCTTGGCATGTGCCCAACGCTTGCCATAACGACAAACCTGTTTAACGGCATAGGGATGGGTTTAGCGGCCACTTTTGTTCTTATCGGCTCTAACTCGGTAATATCGCTGCTGCGCAATTTTATTCCCGACAAGGTGCGCATACCGGCCTATGTTGTGGTTATCGCAGCGTTTGTTACAATAGTGCAGCTGTTGCTTAAAGCCTATTTGCCCGCGCTCGACGATTCTTTAGGGCTTTTTATTCCGCTTATAGTGGTCAACTGCATAATACTCGGGCGCGCCGAAGCTTTTGCAGGCAAAAACAGCGTAGGCGCATCTTTTCTTGACGGGGTTGGCATGGGACTTGGGTTTACGGGCGCGTTGCTTATTATATCGCTGTTTAGAGAAATTTTAGGCAACGGCACACTATTTGGCGCACAACTGTTTGGAGAGAACTTTTCTCCCATTCTTTTTATGATACAGCCCCCGGGCGGTTTTATAACGCTTGGGCTGTTGCTCGGGGCGTTAAACAAACTATCCATTATGCGTAAACAAAGGAAGGGGGCACATTGATGGAAAAGCTGCTTATAATACTTTTAAGTACAATATTTATAAACAACTTTGTGCTTTCAAAGTTTCTCGGCATTTGTCCGTTCTTGGGAGTGTCAAAAAAGGTGGAAACCGCCATAGGCATGGGGTTTGCGGTAACATTCGTTATGGCATTGGCTTCAGTGATGTCTTACTTTGTTCATTATTTCCTGCTTGTGCCGCTTAAAATCGAATACATGCAAACCATTGCTTTTATACTCGTTATAGCGGCGCTCGTTCAGCTTGTCGAAATGGTGTTGCAAAAGCTCGTACCCGCTTTATACCAAGCGCTCGGCGTATATCTGCCGCTGATTACTACCAACTGTGCGGTATTAGGCGTAGCAATAATAAACATCACTGAAGAGTATAACCTTATTGAAACGCTCGTAAACGGCATAGGCGGCGCAATTGGGTTTACGCTGTCAATAGTGCTTTTTGCCGGGATACGCGAAAGGCTTGAAACGGCGGCGATACCCGAACCACTAAAAGGGTTTCCGATAGCTCTTATTTCTGCAGGATTGATGGCGATAGCCTTTACGGGCTTCGCAGGCTTAATATAGCGGGAGGAATGCTATGCTTTATGAAATAATTTGGCCTGTTGCTGCGCTCGGCGGCTTAGGTTTAGTTTTGGGGCTCGGGCTTGCCGTGGCATCAAAGCTGTTAGTGGTCAATACAGATCCAAATATAGAAAAGATAAGAGAGCTGCTCCCGGGCGCTAACTGCGGCGGCTGCGGTTTTCCCGGCTGCGACGGGTTCGCAAAAGCTTTAGCCTCCGGCGAGGCGGAAATATCTTCATGCTGCCCTCTCTCGTACGAAAACTTCAAAGCAATTGCGCAGATTTTAGGGGTGGATTCAAAACCGGGGGAAAAGATGGTGGCGCGTATATTATGCAGGGGTTGTGCGGATAATTGTACAAGCCAATATGATTACTTCGGAGTCAGCGACTGCCGTGCAGCCGCTATGTTAGCAGGCGGCCCTTCAGCTTGCGAATACGGTTGTGTGGGGCTTTTATCATGCGCTGATGCTTGCACTTTTGACGCCATCTATAAAGACGAAAAAGGAATTGTGCAAGTGGACGAAGATAAATGCACGGGATGCAACCGGTGCGTTGAAGTCTGCCCCAAAAACAGCATTGTGCTTATGCCTAAAAGCAGCGGCGTTTATGTAAGCTGCCATACAGCCAATAAGGGCAAAGCTGTGGCAACGGTGTGTAAGGCGGGTTGCATCGGTTGTTCTCTTTGCGCTAAAAAGTGCCCAGAAGGAGCAATAACAATGGTCAACAATCTGCCGGTTATAGATTACGATAAGTGCACAGGCTGCGGCATATGCGTAGAAGTCTGTCCCAAAGATACTATAGTCATGTCCAAACATGGAAATGCCCGCTCCTGCAGGGAAGATTAAAATGGAACATTTCAACGGACGGCGCGTAATACTTGCTTCCGAGTCTGCGCGCCGCCAAAAGCTTCTTTCGCTTTTGATACCTAAATTTGATATCATACCAAGCAGCGTTGCGGAAAATGCAAACGCAACGCCGATAAATCAAGTAAAAGCGTTAGCCTACAGCAAGGCGGCACAAATAGCTGCGCTTTTCCCCCATGCGCTTGTAATTGGTGCGGACACGCTTGTTTTTTTAGGCTCCAAAACGCTTGGCAAACCCAAAGATAAGGAAGAAGCAAGGCATATGCTGCGCTTGCTTTCGGGGCGAATGCACAAAGTTTCCACAGGCGTTTGCATTATTTGCGGGAAACAAAAACAAATATGCGCAACATCAACCAAAGTTCGTTTTGCGGATATTTGTGATGACGAGATAGAATCATACTTAAATACTGGCGAATCAATGGATAAAGCGGGTGCTTATGGCATACAAGGGCAATTTTCGAAACATATTAAGTATATACACGGATGTTACTTCAATGTGATGGGGCTTCCGCTTAACACCCTGTACAATATGTTAAAGCAATTCCCACAAACATGAACATTATATCACATTTCCAAACACCAGGTTAATTGTTCGCCTTTTTGGGGAGCATCACATCATAATCTTTTTAATCTTTATTGCGGCACAGAATAGAACGGCTGCTAAATATATGCTCTTGCTGTTCGTATAAACATAACATACCAGTTTTAAAACGCTTAAGCAACGCAATACCGGCTGAAAATAAACTTTTAGCCGGTATTGCATTTGCGCTAAAGCCACATGTCGCACAAAGAATAAACGTTAGCTTATGATACAATATGTGCTGTTATGTTCGGCAATTTATGTGCGTTATAAATTAATTGCGGACGCTCCTTAACGATATTACTTTTTTATGTTTGCATATTCCCTTGCTCTGTTTGTAATCTCCAACCAAAACGGTATCCTGTTGTCGGTTTCCCTTTCCGTATGTTTCGCAAGAAATTCACATTCTATCAGTGAATATATTATTCCTAAAAACTCTTGCGATTCGCTTTCCTCCATAATCTCTACCAGATTATCAACTGCAAATGTCAGCGAAACGCCGGGCGGCAGTTCCTTTTCAATCTCTAAAAGCTTTTTTAAAACCCTTTCTTGTTCTTTATTTAATGATTTCATGTGTGACCTCCTGTTGTGACCCAGTTGTATTTTGTTATTATACATCATTTTTTTAATAACACAATGATAATAAATGTATCTTAAAAGATTGTTTAAACAGAACGCATGATTTGAAATCTTATTATTGAACTGGTTTTATTAAACAAAACTATTATGACAATCGAGTTTTTATGTATAAAAACAAACACACATAGAAATAATTATACAATTAAGAAATCCGGAGGTTGTTGATGTTTTCTTTTTATGCGCCTTGTCTTGGCATTGATCTTGGCACGGTTAATACTCTTGTTTTTCAAAAATCGCGCGGAATCATTTTGCGAGAACCATCAGTTGTTGCCATGCAAAAGGACAACCATGAAATAATTGCCGTTGGTGAAAAGGCGTGTAACATGATTGGCCGCACGCCCGGCAACATTATTGCGGTAAAACCGCTAAGGGTTGGAGTAATAGCAAACATTACCGTTACGGAAGCTATGCTAAAATACTTTATTCGCAAAGCTATGCCGCAAAGTTTTTTTTCCCGTAGCCCCAATGTGGTTATCTGCGTTCCATGCGGAATAACCGAGGTGGAAAAACGCGCAGTTGAAGAGGCGGCAAAAGCGGCGGGCGCAAGAGGTGTTGTCTTGTTGGAAGAGCCAATGGCGGCCGCTATGGGCGCCGGCCTTGACACCCATTTAGCAAAGGGATGCATGATAGTAGACATTGGCGGCGGCACAAGCGAGGTAGCAGTAATTTCGTTAGGCGGAATTGTAACGTCACGCTCTTTGCGTTTAGGCGGCAATCATATGGATGATGCAATAATTAAGCATGTTAAAGCAAATTATAATTTAATAATAGGTGAAAGCACTGCCCAAAGCATAAAAATAAATATCGGCGGTGTTATTGATATGGGCAAAGAGCATACAATTGAGGTTCGCGGAAAAGATGTAACTTCAGGATTGCCAAAATCGATAACCGTCGGGGCGGCGGGAATTCGCGAATCCTTGCTTGAAATATCCCAATCAATTTTGGGCGCAATAAGAAATGTACTCGAGCTAACGCCGCCCGAGCTTGCCGCGGATATAATAAATGAAGGGATCGTTCTCTCAGGCGGGGGATCGCTTTTGCAGGGGTTTAACCGCATAGTGGCAAAAGCAACCGGAATGCCTGTGCGGCATGCACAAAATCCGCTTGATTCCGTAGTCTTGGGTGCGGGAGCGGCAATGCAAAGCATGGATGCAGCGGTTAGCGAATGTGAGTTTGTCACGGAACCGACTCAATAGTCTCTTTATTTCACAGATTCGTTGCCTTTGATATCGGCACATCTTTGTAACGGCTCAAATAATTCAACAATTAAACTTGCCCCAAATCCCTTGCGCACATAATAATTCTTGACACATAAGAACAAAGTGGATAGAATATATCCTGCATGTTTAGCAGTTCACTAGCCCCGAACGTAACGCATGCATAAATAACGTTCATGGTGTAAGCAATAGGAGGAAGGGCCTGATGAAATCATATATGGCAAAACCCGGCTCTGTTGAACGCGAATGGTATATCGTAGATGCAGACGGCAAGGTTTTCGGCCGTCTTGCAAGCCAGGTAGCGTCCATTTTAAGAGGGAAAAACAAACCGGAGTTTACGCCTCATGTAGATACCGGCGACTATGTGATAATAATAAATGCTGAAAAAGCCGTATTTACCGGCAACAAGTTATCTCAAAAACTGTACAGGCGGCATTCAGGTTACGTAGGAAGCCTAAAGGAAATAAAATACGAACGTATTATGGCAACAAAACCGGAGTTTGCGATGCATGAAGCCATAAGACGGATGTTACCAAAAAATAAGCTTGGCAGGCAAATGCTTAAGAAACTGCGCGTGTATAAAGGCAGCGTGCACGAGCACACTGCACAAAAGCCAAAGCTCTTAGAGCTTGAAGGCTAACGGGAGGAAATTAAACGTGGCAAAGATACAATTTGCAGGTACAGGAAGAAGAAAAAGCTCTATCGCAAGAGTTATAATATCTCCGGGTACCGGGAAAATGCAGATTAACAAAAAAACTATTGAAGATTATTTTGGGTTTGAGACTTTGCGCATGCTTGTCATGTCTCCGTTAGTTTTAACCGAGACCCAAAATAAGTATGATGTTGTTGTAACAGCTAAAGGCGGCGGGTTTACCGGTCAGGCGGGAGCGATACGCCATGGCATATCGCGCGCGCTAATTAAATCCGAACCTGAGCTTAGGCCGTTGCTAAAAAAGGCTGGGTTTTTAACAAGAGACGCAAGAATGAAAGAAAGAAAGAAATACGGCCTTAAAGCCGCGCGGCGTGCGCCGCAGTTTTCCAAGAGATAATAACAATATCGTCAAAAAGCCCGTATTCATGCGGTGTTCCGTGTGCGTTCGGGCTTTCTTTATGCCCCGATGTAATCAAAAATCCGACAGACGGCGAAAAACGCTGCCTTTTGGTTGGTAAAAAAGTATGTGCCTGAACTCTGAAAAAGCGGTTGTTTTTTTGAATTCTTTTTTGTGGTGTGTATCTGATAGTCACGCTCAGTATACCCGCCCCGTCCTGCCTCATGCGCTCAATAAGGCCGCTCTTGATAGCTTATATGCTCCCGCAACGTGCATACCAGGGCACACGCCCTCGGTTCGGCGATTATTAGAGCTTAATTGCGTTTAGCAAGATAAGCTAAGATTAAAACCGGAAGAAATAGCAGAACAAGCAGAAACCACATACCACCACCTCCTACAGTTCTTCTGACAGTCTCAATATATTACAACAGATGTACGATAAAACGGACTATGCCTGTTTTCGGTAGAACACATCATTAAGTTATATGAACGCTAATAAAGCAGCTTGCCGCCGTGCTATCTGAACGATTTCTGTCACACAATAAAATGCACCAAGGGTTTATTGGCCTGCTTTTCTGCTTGCAATTATAAATGTCTTTAAATGCATTGTAGCATCTGGTTTTATTTAATTCCATAAGAACTGATAAACAAATTCTTTTTGTCTAGTTTTGCGCGATAGCTTATTTTGCGCTGCGTTCACACAAAAGCATAGTAACATCGTCCGCACGCGTTTGGGTGAACTTTTTCTTAATTTCTTCCAAGAGCTGTTTTCCATGAAGCGATTCGCTCTGCAATATTTCGCTTAATATCCTGCTTGATGCCTGTTCCGTATGTATCCCATCGAGCCCATCGGTATAAAGAAACATTTTTTCACCCTTTTTCAGAACGCCGCTTATTTGGCTGCGCCTTGAATTGTCTGCCCAGCGGCATATAGGAGTGCCCGGAAGCAATATCTCTCTTAAACCGCCGTTGCCAGCAATAAGCGGTGGTACGCTATGCCCTGCGTTGGCGCATACATAAAAACCCGTTGCAGGGTCAAGCGACACTACAAATGTTGTAATATAAATGCTCTCCTCAGTGTTTAGTTCCTCAAACGAATCCTGAAGGTTATGCAGCACCTGTGCTGGCGAAACCCCCGAAATCTTACACTGCGCAAACATTTCTTGCCTTAAATACACAGTTAGCATGGCAGGCATAACGCCATGGCCCGAAACATCGGCAATATACATTATAACGCGCCCGTCTCTTGCCAAAAAGCAATCGTACATATCTCCGCCCAACGCCTCGCAAGGCAAAAATTCAGCGGCAAAACGATAGCCTTTAATCTTGGGCAAATTGTGTCTTAAAATAGAAAGCTGAAGGCTCCGCGCTATTTCTAAATCCTTCATCATGCGCGAATTGTTAGCCATCAGCTTTTCCTTTAAATTTTGTTCCTTGGTTATATCGCTGTAAATCTCAAGAGCGTAATATTTGCCTTCAAACTCTACCGGCCCCGCGCTAACAGAATATATCCTACCGCGCGCTGCGGTTATTATATTATATCTTCGCTTATCCCGAATGCATTTCTCGGCTATGCATTCTAAACAATCTTTAGACGCCCCCGGCAGCCTTTTACATCTTATACTATTTATACTATCTTTTTCACCGAATCTTTCCCGCAAGGCGGCGTTTGAATAAAGTATACTTCCGTTCCCGTCAAGCACGCGCACCATATCGGGTATTTCATCAAGCACCGCAACAGAAAAAATGCTTGAACAAAACTCTGCGTTGCCCCGCATATCAATTACCCCACAAAAAATAATAATTAATATAATATTTATCCGCCGCTTTAACCCCACAAAACGACAGCACAAATCAGATAAAGTCAGTCAACAAGTCCATCAAGTACGTACCGATCATAGATTTCATCTAATTTCATCTTATCAACTATAATTTTGTCTATAACGAAGCTTTGCTTAAGTATCTTGATATCGGAACCAAGATTTTGGGATTTATCTCTTTTAAAGTGCGCAGCAACCATATCTTCTAGAATTTTTTGTTCCGCTTGAAACTGCTTGCGCAGCATATCCTTTTTTGCATTGTAATTCCCACGGTGCAAACGAATTGGTCTACACCGATCCGTATCCCTCATTTAAGTACCCCTAACCCTATCCGATAATAATGTGCAACTCGACTAACCGCAAAGCCCTCTACGCCGGCTTGCGCTGTGCACAAACGCCATTAAAATATAACGTTTAACTGTAATTATGTTTATGCAATTTGCTATAGATTATACTATCACACATATTTAAGCAATTGTATAGTGTTTCGACAAAAATAGCTAAAATCCTTTTTTATATGATACAAAATTTACTATTTTAAACTTGTCAGCGCTTAAAATAATTAATGATATTGCAAATTAATCCGAAAAATCGAAAAGCCCTTGCTCAAAAGCGCTGATAGGAAAGCTTTCGGATAAAGAGCGAAAGCGCTTACCGTTTAAATAATCAAACCCGTGCCCGCTGCCCACCTCAAAAATCATTGTCTCTAACCACATGCAAATATAATCCGCACCAAAACAATAATTAAACCGCTTATCCCCGTAAACATGATCTCCAAGTACAGGCAGCCCGCAAAAAGCAAGATGCGCGCGCACCTGATGAAAACCGTTTGTAACGGGCCGAACACGCAATAACGACATATCGTCTCCCTGCGAAAGTTTTAAATATCGTGTAACAATCGGTTTAAACCCTTTCTTAAATTCCAAAGATATATGAGCGCGCCTGCCCAATTTATCTTTCCTGTGATATCCAATCAATTCTTTCTGTCCGCCCGAATCGCCTTTTACAGGGCATATGTAATAACGTGAAATCCGCCGCTGCCCGAGAGCCTCGAGCAGGAAAAGGTAGGCGCTTTCATGTTTGGCTATTAACAAAAGACCGCTTACATATGTGTCTAACGGATAAATAAGATATGGCACCATTAAAGCTTCAATACTAAATTCACCGCTTTGTTTCATTTGATTTTCAATAATACTTAATACGCTTTCTTCTTCCCCGTGCGAAATTGTGGGCAGCCCGGCCGGCTTATCAACCACAAACAAATTTTCGTCCTGATATATGATATTGGGAATCAAGTCAACGCCCAGCACATCGCCCGGCAAATAGATATGCACAGTATCGCCTTCGCACACCTTATTATCGGGCATCGCTTTGTGATTATTTATGGTTATATGTCCTTTTTTAAACGCAAACTTTATTTCCTTTACAGAAAAACGCGGGTATGTTTCACAAAGCACATCATATAGCTTAATCCCTTCGTGCTCTTTTTCAGCCGTGAAAAAAAACATCTGCCGTCACTCCTTGCTCCAAAGTTGTCGTATACACCGCTGTAACAAAAAAAATACTATATCAGCTATACTAATAAGTCAAGCGTTGCGCCGCCCGCTTTCAGTTTAACTTGCATACGCGGGCTTCTTTTGATATATTATAAAAAATATCGTTACGGTCATGTTTTTGCTTTGCCACTAAAATTAAGATAATGCAAATCTAAAGCGGCACTATTAGCATGGGCGTTGCGTCTATTACCTAAATAAGAGCGGATTGCAAAAAGTTTAATTAAGGTTAAACCGCAGGCGTCATTGTGTCCCTTGTGCTTTAAGGACAAAATGACTTTATTATATACGGAGGCGTTTATGAACAACAAAAAGATGGAGCGCGTTGTGGCTCTTTGCAAAAACAGAGGCTTTGTTTTTCCGGGTTCTGAAATATACGGAGGGCTTGCAAACACATGGGATTACGGCCCGCTTGGGGTTGAATTTAAAAATAATGTAAAACAAGCATGGTGGCAAAAATTTATCAAGGAAAGCGAATATAACGTAGGGCTTGATTCGGCAATACTTATGAACCCAAGCGTTTGGGTAGCGTCGGGCCATGTTAGCGGCTTTTCCGATCCTCTAATGGATTGTAAAGAATGTAAGGCGCGTTTTAGGGCGGATACCCTAATTGAAAACTACGCAAAAAGAAAATCGCTTTCAGTTTCTGTGGTTGCAATGCAATATGCCGATATGGAAGCTTTTATTGCGGAAAACAGCATAAACTGCCCCGTTTGCGGCAAACACAACTTTACGGGCATACGAAAGTTTAACCTTATGTTTAAAACATTTCAAGGCGTTACAGAAGATTCTTCAAGCGAAATATTTTTAAGGCCTGAAACCGCCCAGGGCATATTCGTTAATTTTAAAAACGTCGCGCGGACAACCAGAAAGCGCATACCGTTTGGAATAGGCCAAATAGGAAAATCGTTCAGAAATGAAATTACGCCGGGCAACTTTACGTTTCGCATACGCGAGTTCGAGCAAATGGAATTGGAGTTTTTCTGCGCACCCGGCGAAGGCGGAAAATGGTTTGTCTATTGGAAGGATTTCTGTTATAATTGGCTGCTTTCCCTCGGTCTTAACAAGGATAATATTCGCCTTAGAGATCATGATCCAAAAGAGCTTTCTCACTACTCTAATGCAACTACAGACATAGAATATCTTTTTCCGTTCGGCTGGGGCGAACTTTGGGGAATAGCCGACCGGACGGATTTTGACTTAAAACAGCATATGCAGCATTCGGGCGTAAATATGGAATATACAGATCCGGTAACTAACGAGAAATATCTGCCCCATTGTATAGAGCCCTCCCTCGGGGCGGACCGCGTTGCCTTAGCGCTGCTGTGCGATGCGTACGATGAAGAAAAACTTCAGACAGGCGATGTAAGAACGGTGCTTCGCCTTTCCCCCGCGCTGTCTCCGTTTAAGGCGGCGGTTTTGCCCATGCAGAAGCAGCTTGTCGATACGGCGGAACAAGTATACAAAAGGCTGCTTAACAATCATGCGGTGGATTTTGACGTCACCGGCAGCATTGGAAAGCGATACCGCAGGCAAGACGAGATTGGAACGCCCTTTTGCGTAACTATCGATTTTGACACGCTTGATGATAATCGCGTAACGATACGGGATCGCGATACTATGCAGCAGATACGCATAGATATTGATAAGGTGAGCGCTTACCTGAAAGAAAAGACAGTATTTTAATATATCTAATTAAATTATACCTTTACCGTTTTGTATATCTGATACCCGGATTGTTTGTTCCCGACGCGTTTAGCGCGGCATAACACGGTCGCTTTCGCCACTTGACAAAACAGCTACGCAAAACTATCCTAATAAACATAACAAAAAGTTTTAGGACATATGTTTGTGTGCCGTAAAACAACAGGAGATACAAATGGAGAAGTTTTACATCACAACGCCTATTTATTATCCAAGCGATAAACTGCACATAGGCCACACCTATACCACGGTTGCGGCCGATGCCCTTGCGCGTTTTAAACGCCAGACAGGGTATGATGTCATGTTCTTAACAGGCACAGACGAACACGGCCAAAAAATAGAACGGGTGGCGGCGGCGGCGGGCAAACAGCCTAAAGAGTACGTTGATAAAATTGTTGCGGATATTAAAGAGCTGTGGAAACTTATGAACATATCCAATGACAGTTTTATAAGAACGACTGACGAGAACCATGTTAAAACCGTACAAAAAGTATTTAAAAAACTTTACGACAACGGAGATATTTATAAAGGCTGTTACGAAGGTTGGTATTGCACCCCATGCGAGTCTTATTGGTTGCAGCGCCAGCTTACAGACGGCAAATGCCCTGATTGCGAGCGCAAGGTTGAGCTTGCCAAAGAGGAAGCATATTTCTTTAAACTAAGCAAATATGCCAAAAGGCTTATAGAGCATATTGAAAAGCATCCCGAATTTATACAGCCCGAAAGCCGCAAAAACGAGATGCTCAACAACTTCTTGTTATGCGGACTCGAGGATTTGTGCGTATCGCGCACATCGTTTAAATGGGGCATACCGGTCGATTTTGACTGCGGCCACGTCGTATATGTTTGGATTGACGCGCTGACCAATTATATATCGGCTTTGGGCTATCTTTCGGACGACGATTCCGCATTTAAAAAGTATTGGCCTGCCGACGTACATCTCATGGCAAAAGAAATCGTGCGGTTTCACACTATAATATGGCCTATTATGCTTATGGCGCTTGATTTGCCGCTTCCCGCGCGCATATTTGGGCATGGCTGGCTTTTACTCGAAGGCGGAAAGATGAGCAAATCAAAAGGCAATGTGATTGACCCCATAAAGCTCGCCAAACGCTATGGCGTCGATGCGCTAAGATATTTCTTGCTGCGCGAAGTGCCGTTCGGCGCGGACGGAGTTTATACCAGCGAGGCGCTGCTTGGCCGCATAAACAGCGACTTGGCTAACGACCTGGGAAATCTTGTATCGCGCACAACCGCAATGATTGTCAAATATTTTGACGGGGTTGTTCCCTGCGATACTCAGTCTACGGAGTTTGATTCCGATATAGAAACATCGGGCGCACAGCTGCATCAAAAAGTTACGCATCATATGGATTCTTTGAGACTGCCCGACGCTCTTGCAGAAATATTTAGCTACATAGGCTCTTTAAACAAATACATAGATTTAACCGCGCCATGGGTTCTTGCCAAAAACGAAAGCGACAAAGCAAAACTTGCAGGTGTTATGGTGCATTTGGCGGAAGGCCTGCGTATTGTATCCGTGCTTCTCTCTTCGTTTTTGCCCGACACCGCAAAACAAATTTGGAATGCACTCGGGATAAACAGCCGCAGCCTTAAAAGCTTTGAAAGTATATCAAGCTTTGGCAGCTGCGTTTGCTCCTTAACCGTTTCCCAGTGTGCGCCTTTATTTCCGCGGCTTGATATTAAGAAAGAACTCGAAGAGCTTGAAGCGCTCTCTCCCGAAAACAATTCTCCCCAAAGCGCATGCAATTTAGTTTCTTTTGACGATTTTAAAAAACTTGAGCTTAAAGTTGGCGTGATCAAACAGGCCGAAGATATCAAAGGCAGCGACAAGCTTTTAAAACTGCAAGTGGACACCGGAGAGCCGAGGCAAATTGTTTCGGGCGTTAAAGAGTGGTATAGCGCATCGCAGTTGGTCGGCAAAACGATAGTCGTCGTCACTAACTTAAAACCCGCCAAACTGTTTGGCATAGAATCTTTTGGTATGCTGCTTGCCGCAAAAGCGCAGGGCTCATTGCGGCTTGTAACGATAGACGGCGCTTTGCCGCCAGGCACCCAAATCTCATGACCGCTCTTTTTGACACGCATGCGCATATACTCGACAGCCGGTTTGATTGCGATCGTGAAAAACTGCTCGATAGCCTTCCAAAACTCGGTTTAATAGGTTTTATCGAGGCGGGCACAACCATTGAAGATTCCGAAAAGGCGGCGGAACTTTCTTCGCGCGTTGATTATGTGCATGCGGCGGTGGGCATACATCCGCACGAAGTCAAAAATGCACCGAATGATTATCTGCAAAAATTATGTGCGTTAGCCCAAACCAAAAAGGTTGTCGCAATAGGCGAGATAGGGCTTGATTACCATTACGACTTTTCTCCCCGCATACAGCAGCAGAAAGTGTTTTCGCAGCAGCTTGAATTAAGCGAAAAGCTCGGCCTTCCTGTAATAGTGCACATGCGGCAAGCCACTCAAGACACATTATCAATACTGAACGAACATAAAAAAGTGCGCGGGGTTATGCATTGCTATTCCGGTAGCGCACAAACTGCAAAATTGCTGCTTGAAATGGGATTTTACATTTCGTTTGCCGGCGCGGTTACATTCAAGAACGCAAAAAAATTAATCGAAGCCGCCGCCGCTGTTCCTCTTGATAGGCTTATGGCGGAGACGGATTGTCCGTATCTTGCGCCCGAACCTTTGCGCGGCCGGCGCAACAATCCTTATAACGTCCGCTATGTTCTGCAAAAGTTAGCGGAAATTAAGAATATCCCCTTCGAACAAATGTGCGAAATAAACATTAACAATGCCAAAGGACTGTTTAACTTAAATGACTGACACTTATATCTATATGTTATCCGATGCAATATACATCAATTTAACCAACAGGTGCACAAACGACTGTACGTTTTGCGTCAGAAACGAATATAACGGCGTTGGCGGGTATGATTTGCGGCTTAATAGAGAACCTGAGGCAATAGACATAATTAACGAGCTTGAGAAGCTGCCGAGCGTTGAAAAAGCGGTTTTTTGCGGGCTGGGGGAGCCTACAATGCGCATAAACGTACTCATAGAGGTTGCAAAATATTTAAAATCCCGCGGGGCGCACATACGCCTTAACACCAACGGACAAGGCAGTGCCTGCGCAGGCGAAAATATCGTCCCTAAGCTTGCCGGCCTTATTGACGTGGTGTCGGTTAGCCTAAATGCATCGTGTGCGCAAAAATATCAGCTTATCTGCCGCAGTTCTTTTGGCGAGAAAGCTTATTCGCATATGCTTGATTTTGCAAAGAGTTGTGTATTGCATGGCATTGAAACTGTTATGAGCGTGGTCGATATAATAGGCCGGGAAGACATAGAGAAATGCAGGCATATTGCGCAAGATATCGGCGCCCAGTTGCGCATCAGAAAATATATTAAATAAATCTCTCATATTACCTAAATTCTATCTTGACACTACATATTGTATTGCTTATAATTACTGTGTACAATAATTAGTGAATTTTAATTATTTAAGTTTTCCTTGTCGGAAACCCTTTTTTAATAAAGGAAGTTTATTTTAAGGTATAGGGGGGCACCATGTTTACTGTTATTCTCAAACGAAGCGGACAAAAAGAAACCTTTCAGCCTAAAAAAATTACCAACGCTATTTTTAAGGCGGCAATTGCCGTAGGAGGCGATGATTATCGTACTGCGGAGCTGTTAACCGATCAGGTTATCGATATAGCGCGCATAACTTATGGGGATCGTATACCCGAAGTTGAAGACATCCAGGATATCGTAGAGCGCGTTCTTATTAAAAACGGGCATGCTAAAACGGCTAAGGCATACATCCTTTATCGCGAAAAGCGCAAAAGCGCGAGGGAATCCAACGCGCTTATAGGCGCCACTATCGATATGTTTTCCAACTACCTTTCCGACAAAGACTGGAATATAAGAGAAAACGCAAACACTCAAAGGAGCGTTAACGGGTTAAACAACTATATCCGCGAAGCGTTTACAAAAAAATATTGGCTGCACGAGATATACCCTAAGGAAGTGCGGGATGCGCACACAAACGGCGATTGCCACATACATGACCTTGGTTTTTTCGGTCCGTACTGCGCCGGTTGGGATTTGCATCAGCTTTTGCTCCAGGGGTTTGGAGGAATTCCGGGCAAAGTTGAAAGCAAGCCTGCAAAACATCTGCGTTCGTTCTTAGGTCAAATTGTCAATTCAACATTTACAACCCAGGGCGAAACCGCAGGTGCGCAGGCATGGTCAAGTTTCGATACATATTGCGCGCCGTTTATAAGAAACGACAATATGACATTCGGACAAATAAAACAATGCCTGCAGGAGTTTATTTTTAACATAAACGTTCCTACCCGCGTTGGTTTTCAGTGCCCTTTTTCCAACTTAACTTTTGATATAAAAGTGCCGAAGATGTTGCGTGACCGCCCCGTTATAATAGGGGGTGAAAGCCGGCAAACCACATATGGCGACTATCAGCACGAAATGGACATATTCAATCTTGCATTTTGTGAAGTGATGCTTGAAGGCGATGCAAAGGGGCGGGTTTTCACATTTCCTATCCCCACCATCAACATCACAAAAGATTTTGATTGGGACAGCCCGGTTGTCGATAAATTTATGCAAATTACATGTAAATACGGCATACCGTATTTCGCTAACTACATAAACTCTGATCTTTCACCCGAAGATGCGGTTTCAATGTGCTGCCGTCTGCGCCTTGACGTTACGGAATTGCGAAAACGAGGCGGAGGGCTTTTCGGCTCTAACCCGCTTACCGGCTCAATCGGCGTGGTCACAATTAACCTGCCGCGCATCGGCTACCTGTCACGTACCCAAGACGAGTTCTTCTCGCGGCTTAAAACAATGGCGCATATAGGCAAAACATCGCTTGAAATAAAGCGCAAAATTATTGAACAGCAAACCGAAAAGGGCCTGTACCCTTATTCCGCCGTATACCTGAAAGACGTAAAAGCCCGCTCCGGTTCATACTGGTATAACCATTTTAACACTATTGGCATAATAGGGATGCACGAGGCGCTGCTTAACTTCCTCGGCAAAGGTGTGGAGACTGCCGAGGGCAATGCATTCGCGATACGCGTAATGAATTTTCTGCGCTCCCTTATGCAGGATTTTCAAAAAGAAACCGGGCATTCATATAACCTTGAAGCTACCCCTGCCGAAGGTACAAGCTACCGTTTGGCAAAGCTTGATAAAGAGCGCTATCTCGACATAATTACATCCGGTCAGGACGTGCCTTACTACGTTAACTCTTCACAGCTTCCGGTCGGCTTTACCGATGATATAATTGAGATGATAGACCTTCAAGATAAACTACAGTCCCTCTATACAGGAGGCACCGTTCAGCACCTATATTTAGGAGAACGCATAGAAGATATACAAATTGCCAAACAGCTGATCCGGAAAATCTTTACAAACTACAACATGCCTTACATTTCATTAACGCCAACCTTTAGCGTATGTGAAACGCACGGGTATCTTGCAGGAGAACAGTTTGAATGCCCGTATTGCAAAAAAGTTACGGAAGTATGGAGCCGCGTTGTCGGCTACCTGCGGCCAATACAAAACTATAACGACGGCAAAAAAGAAGAATACAAAGAAAGAGTCAAATTTGTCGTCCCAACGGCCATGTGATAAAAATGCAGATTGCTGGTTTTGTTAAAAACTCATTTATCGACTATCCCGGCATTATTGCCGCCGTGGTGTTCGTGCCCGGATGCAATATGGACTGCTGGTATTGCCATAATAAGCATATCTGGGACGCAGCCAAGCTTCTCGATCAAAAAGAAATATTAAACTTTTTGCAAAAGAGAGCGGGCTTTATTGACGGTGTGGTAATATCGGGAGGCGAGCCTACCCTTCAGCCGAACCTTTTGCCTTTTATTAAAAACGTCAAGCAATACGGCTACCTTGTCAAACTGGACACGAACGGTTTGCTGCCGGAAATTGTAGAACAAGCTTTATCGTATATTGATTATATCTCTCTTGATATTAAAGCGCCGCCAAACTGCATATCCAAGGTGGTGTCTTTTGATTTAGACGATTTCCCCATTTGGCAGACAGCCGATTTGTTGCTTTCGGGAGTAATCGATTACGAGTTTCGAACAACTTTTATGCCGCTTTTAGATGTTTCTGATATAAAATCGATAGCGCAGCGCTTGCAGGGTGCAAAAAAATATGTGCTGCAGCAATACCGCAAACCGGAGAGTATCAGCCTACAGCCCGAACCGCATTCGGCTAACACAGTTAAAGAAGCAGGCAAAGCCGCCTCCGCGTACATAAAACAGGTTCAGATCAGGGGGCTTTAGTCAATTGCTCTTGGGTAGCCGGCGTTAAAATAGTATCCCTTAATTCTTCCGCGCCTTTGTTTAGCCTTTCCGCCCATGGGCTTTCCCAAAGGCCGTATGCCGTGCCGGCTAATATAACTGCAAGCGCAATAATCGCCAAAATTTTTAGAAATCCGGGTACCAGTTTCCATATCAAGCCAAACCCCAAGAAAAAAAGCACAACCGCGCCTATAATTATTGCCCAGCCGGGCAATACGCCTGCGTATCCTTCAACTTTGTCCCACAACGGTGCACAGGCCGCCAACACCCCGGCACAAGCAATTGCGGCCAACAATACTAAAAATAATTTTTTCATGATAATATCCTTATTCTTTATTAATGGATATTATCACGAAATATGTAAACGGTAAAGAAAAAACAGCATATTTATCAGACTGTCTAAATTGCAAGTTTAAAATTTGGGTTGCAAGTGCTAAAATATATTGGGGGAAGATATGCTTATTGCAAAACATACATACGATTACAGCTTGTTAGATTCGGGCGGCGGCGAAAAACTTGAGAAAATTGGCGATATTACGCTTCAGCGGCCGGAGCCGCAGGCAATATGGGAACGCACAAACCCTCAGCTTTGGCACCCCCACGCTATATTCGACAAAGAAAAAAGCGGCGGTTGGCGGTTTGTAAAAAAGACGCCGCAGAGCTGGCCTGTCTCTTTCGGGTGCTTTAATATGATTATCCGCCCTACCGTTTCCAAACACATAGGCGTTTTTCCGGAACAAGCAGTTAACTGGGAATACATATCAAGCCAAATACGCAATTCTTCCCGCTCCATAAAAATGCTAAATCTTTTTGCCTATACCGGAGGCGCAACTTTAGCCGCGCTCTCTGCCGGCGCCTTTGTTGTACATGTGGACGCGGCTAAAAGCATAAACGGATGGGCGAAGGAAAACGCAAGCCTTTCTGGGCTGTCCGGCGCCCCTGTGCGCTTCATAGCGGACGATTGCAAAAAATTCGTCAGCCGTGAGCTGCGGCGGGGCAGCAAATACGATGCAATAATTATTGACCCGCCTTCATACGGCAAAAGCGGAAACAGCGTCTGGAAAATCGAAGACGATCTGTTTTCGCTCGTTGGCAACTGCGCATCCCTGCTGTCGGGCAACCCTTTGTTTTTCATAATTAACTCTTACACAACAGGCTTATCAAGCGTTGTTTCCCGAAACATACTTTCGTTGTGTTTAGGCAAACAAGGCAGAATTATTGCCGATACTTTGGTCATTCCGCAGAAAGATTCCGATGTGTTCCTGCCTTGCGGCACAACTGCAAGGTGGCAGCCGTGAACGTTCTGTATGAGGATAACCACCTGCTTGTGGTCGTAAAGCCTTATAACGTTCTCTCCCAGGCGGATGCGTCGGGCGATTGTGACATGCTCAGTATGTGCAAGCAATATATAGCAAAAAAATATTCCAAGCCGGGCAACGTATATTTAGGGCTCGTGCACAGGCTTGATAGGCCGACGGGGGGCGTTATGTTGTTTGCGCGCACGTCAAAGGCCGCATCGCGCATAAGCGCGCAAATACGCCAAGGCAGCTTTGAAAAAACATACCTTTGCGTTTTAACGAGCCCTCCGCCGCAAAATTGCGGTACATTGCGGCATCATCTTGTTAAAGACAAAAAAGCGCGTATCTCACGCGTATCAGATTCGAGCGACGCAAAAGAAAGCGAACTTTCATACACCGTGCTGTCTAAAAGCAAAGAATATTACCTTGTTCAAGTCTTTCTTAAAACCGGCCGTTTTCACCAAATACGTTCGCAGTTTGCGGCTGTTGGCGCACCGATTTATGGCGACCAAAAGTATAACCGGGATGCGAAAATTTCTCCCCTTGCACTATACTCGCACAAGCTTTGTTTTTCCCACCCCACCACCAAAGACCGGCTTTGCTTTTCGTCAAATCCAACCTTATTTCCCTTTACGCTTTTTGACATCACATAAAAAACAGCCGGCAAATCAGTACGCTTGCCAAAAGTCCGGATATTTCAGATAGTATCGCGGCCGGGATTACATACCGCGTTTTTTTTATGCCGATGCTTCCAAAATATAAAGTAGTGGTATAAAACAGCGTCTCAGACGAACCCATAAGAGTACTTGCGCTTCGCCCTATAAAGCTGTCGGGTCCGTAGCTTTCTAATATCGTGGTCAAAGCGGCGACCGATGCGCTTCCTGAAAACGGGCGCAGCAAAAACAGGGGCAATATCTCAGCGGGTATGCCTGCGGGTTTTAATATAAATGATAAAGCCGAAACCAAAAAGTCTAAACAACCCGATGCGGTAAAAATGCGAATCGCAAAAACAAAACCTATTACAAATGGCAGAATACGCACTACGGTACCAAACCCTTGTTTAGCGCCTTTTACAAAGGCTTCGTATACGGCAACCTTTTTTGCAAGCCCTAATACAACTATTATGCTGATAAAAAGCGGAACAAAAAGAGATGATATTAACGTTACCGTTTTCATTTGCCCATCCTTTTAAATGCTTTCGCCGCAAGTATGCCTACCGTAGTTGTAACAGATGTTGCGATAAGCGTAGTTAGAACTATTTCCGCCGGCGCTAAAGAACCCGAGGCGCTTCTAAGCGCAATTACAGTTAGAGGCAAAAGCTGCACGGACGATGCGTTCACAATAAGCAGCATACACATAGCATCGGTGGCGCGATTTTTGTCTGCGTTTAGCGCCTGGAGCGCTTTCATTGCCTTGAGCCCGAAAGGCGTTGCCGCATTTCCCATCCCCAACATATTTGCCACAATGTTTAACGTTATATAGCCGCAAGCTTCCCCGTCAGGCTGTATGTCGGAAAACAACAGCTTAACAATTCTGCGCATCTTTCGTGCGAGAGCATAAATTAACCCGGCTTGCTTAGCAATGTTGAGCAGCCCTAACCACAAAGCGTAAACCCCGACAAGGCTAATGCAAAGCAAAGCCGATTCTTTCGCGCCGTCTATTGCGGCGCTTTCGATTGCTTTAAAATTTCCTGTTGCAATTCCAAATAAAGTGCTCGCTATAATCAATGCCGCCCAAATATAATTTATCATCGATTCTCCCGTCAGAATAATGTATATTATTATAATATATATTCAATTGTAAATAGTTTATTAATACATCTGGATTTAGTTATTTTTTAGTTGACACGGCAATGGTTTAATTGTTATATTTTGATATATAGTAAATAAAAATCTAATTTATGTAGGGAGATTAAAAAATGAAATCTACAGGTATCGTTAGAAAAGTCGACTCGCTTGGGCGCATTGTTTTACCTATCGAGCTACGCAGGGTTATGGGAATTGATATCAAAGATCCAATCGAAATCTTTGTTGACGACAGTCATATTGTGTTGGGCAAATATCAGCCTGCCTGTATATTCTGCGAAAATGTCAGCGGAGTAACAGAATTTAAAGGCGCCAAAGTTTGCGCCGAATGTTTACGCAAATTAGGCATGTAGCCTTATTGCAGCATAAGGCGGTATGCCTTGTTCTTATTTATACCAAACTTGACAGACGCCGCATATGCGGCGTCTTTTTTTGTCATTCCGGCTTCAAGCAACCTTTTAATCTCTTCGATTATTTGTTCGTCGGTGACAGTTTCAATCTTTTTATTTTTTTCTACTACAATAACGTACTCGCCCTTTATGTTTTCGACAAACGTTTGTCTCGCTTTTTCAAGATTGCCGTAAAACACATATTCATAAATTTTTGTAAGCTCTTTAGCTATCACAACCTGTCTTTGCGCCCCGGCACTTTCGTACAGCTCCGCTAACGTTTGAGCAAGCGCATAAGGGCTTACATAGATTACACAAGCAACGTCACAGCCTGCTATCCTTTTTATCTGCTCAAGCCTTTCCGCTCGCCTTTTAGATAAAAACCCTATGAAACAAAAAGGCGCGGTCATTCCGCTTAAAACAAATGCGCTTACAGCCGCGCATGCGCCGGGAACTGATGTTATTGGTATGCCTTTGTTTATTGCATTTTTGACCAACCGTAAACCCGGGTCGGAAATTAGCGGTGTTCCCGCATCTGAAACAAGCGCAACATTTGCCCCGCTTAATAAAGATTCGATAACCCGCTCTGTTTTATAATTGTCGCTGTGTTCGTGAAAACTCACAAGTTTAGTTTTTATCCCGTAGTGCGATAAAAGCTTTCGCGTATGCCTTGTATCTTCGGCGGCAATATAATCCGCCTCACGCAAAACCCGCAAGGCGCGCAGCGTAATATCTTCAAGGTTTCCAATAGGCGTAGCAACAATATAGAGCATAAACGTTCCTCTTAACAGCCATAAATCTTTTTTAGCATTTTAGTGTATACCCCGGGGCTTTCATACACCTCTAACATGGGCAAGAACCGAACACCTTGACCTGCGCCTTTCCGCCCCTCGATAAGCACAAAATTAGGCGCCTTCCCATGAAAAGAGGTTACAAACTGCATAATCTTGGGCTCAATTTTTGCATCTTTCATATGTACAATAAGCTCTGCGATCCGCGTTGCTGTATAAACCATGCATAATCTTCCGCCGCTTCGCAACAATTTTGCCGCCGCGCAAACAACGTCTTCAAGCGTGCACGCTATCTCGCGCTTAGCTATGTTATGGTATTTATTTTCGTTTAGCGCGCCCGCTTGCGTTTTGATGTAAGGCGGGTTGGCAACCACCAAATCAACACCCTTATCAACATAATTATCCGCAATTTTTAAATCGCCGCATACTATGGCTATTTTGTGGCAAAGAGCATTTAATTCAACGCTTCTTTGAGCCATCTGCGCAAGTTCTTCAACAACTTCAATGCCTGTAATATGAATCATATCCTGCCGCGCGCACAACAGCACAGGTATTATTCCGCAACCTGTTCCAAGGTCAACGACACGATCGCCTGCCCGGGCAGCGGCAAAGTGCGCTAACAAAACCGCATCGGTCCCGAATGAAAAAAACTTTTTATTTTGAATGATAAAGAATCCGTTTTGCAGATCCTCTATTGTCTCCCCTTCTTTAAGCTGCGCGCATCTCATCGATTGCCTCCGTCACAAAGAAAAATCTTTTTAAAACTTGCCGGCATATGGCCGAATGATTTTTAAAAGATATCCGCCGGCAAAGCAACGTTCATTCGTAGCGCAACGCATCTATAGGGCGCAGGTTCGCCGCTTTGCCCGCAGGGTATATTCCGAACACTATCCCGACAACCGCAGAAAAACCAAGCGCCAAACCGACTGTCCCCGCAGACATCGCCATATCTATCTGCATTGCCATCCCTATAAGCTTAAGCCCCGCAAAACTAAGCCCAAGCCCGATAGCTCCCCCCGAAAGGGACAGCACAACCGCCTCGACTAAAAATTGTGAAAGTATATCGCTTTTTTGCGCGCCTATCGCTTTGCGGATACCTATTTCGCGCGTTCGCTCGGTAACGGAAACAAGCATAATGTTCATTATGCCGATTCCCCCCACAAGCAACGAAATTGCCGCAATTCCCGAAAGCAATATAGTCATAACTCCCATTACTTCGTTCATAACGCTTATTATCGCAGACTGGTTGATTATAGTATAGCCCGAATCCTCGCCTATTTCACGTATTAAAAATTCTTCGGTCGCAGTCTGTGCGCTATCAACCAGCTCCGGCGACGCCGCGGATATGTAAAGCGAATCAAACTCCTTGTTCGAAAATAGTCTTTGCGCGTTGGTAAGCGGAATAAGCAACACCTTATCCTTATTAGCAAGCATTGTTGCCGATTCTTTAAGCACGCCCACAACCGTATATCCGTACCCGTTGATGCCAAGCGCGTTGCCTACGCAGTTTTCAGTACCAAAAAGCTCTTTCGCCGCTTCTATGCCAATCACCGCGTTATAAGTATGTTCTTTGACGTCTATATCGCATATGAAACGGCCTTCTTTTATTTGCTGCCCGGTTATCTGCTGATAACTGCTGCTAACCCCTTCAACCTTATACGAATCGCTTTCAACCCCGGTTGATACGTTTGCCGTGCGCGATATAACGCCGGTTACGCCGTAAACAGATTCGTGCTGCTCAAGTACGCTTAAATCGTCTATCGTCAAATAAGTATCGTTTGCAGGCAACTGGACATGAAGAAGGTTTGAACCAAGGCTTTGAATCTGCCCGGTAATCTCGTCTGTAGCCCCTTCCACTACGGATATAAGCAAGGTTACCGCAATAACACCTATTATGATTCCAAGCATTGTTAGAAACGAACGTATTTTATTGCCGCGCAATGCCATAAACGCCATCTTTAGCGCTTGCGAAAACTTCATGCCTCTCCTCCTGCGGCGCTGTCTTTTTCGATCCTTCCGTCTTTTAAATAAATACGGCGCGAAGCCAAAGCGGCTATGTCCGAATCATGCGTTATTAAGATAACGCTTTTGCCGTCGTTGTTAAGCTCTATAAGCAAGCTCATAATATCTTTGCCCGCCCGCGAATCTAAATTACCCGTAGGCTCATCCGCCAAAATAAGAGTCGGATGCGTTGAAAGCGCCCGGGCTATTGCCACTCGCTGCTGCTGCCCGCCTGAAAGTTCAGTCGGGCGATGCGATATCCTGTCCGATAAACCCACCTTGGCAAGCGAATCTTTAGTGCGTTCTTTTCTCTCCGCAAGTGAAAGCCCCTGATAAATAAGAGGCAGCTCAACATTTTCATAGGCTGTTAATTTGCTAAGCAGGTTGAACTGTTGGAATATAAACCCTATCTCTTTATTGCGGATCTCGCTTAATTGTCTTTCCGAATAGTCTCCGATTAGGCGCCCGTTAAGCCTATATTCTCCTTTATCCGCTAAATCAAGGCATCCTATAATATTCATAAGAGTTGATTTGCCGCTCCCTGACGGGCCTACCACCGCAACAAACTCGCCATGTGCAATATTGACCGAAACACAATCAAGAGCGTTAAGTTCTATTTCGCCCATCCGGTAAGTCTTTGTGATTTCTCTAAGTTTAATCATCTATCGCCCTCGATTGGTTCCAAACGCGGTTTGCTGCTGTGCCCAGTATCCCTTAAATTCCACATCTGCTGCTGCAAACTTAAAGCCCTGACCTTAGGAACCGCCACCCTGTCGGTTTCATCAAGCCCTGCGAGTATTTCGATATTAACACCGTCCGTTATTCCTGTCTCAACTTTGTGCGTAGCGGGGGTAAATGCCAAATCTTTGTCTATGTCTTCTTCAAAAACAACATACCTTCCTCCGTTTATAATTTGTACTGCCTCAATAGGTATCAATAAAACATTTTCTGCGCTTTGCGCCACTATTTCGACATCGGCGCTCATGCCTATCATCACGTCTGCAGCATCTTTTAACAAAAGAGTTACCGTGTAGCTTGTAACGTTATTTAGCGGCACCCCGATAGGATTAATCTTTGTGATATGTGCGGTATAAACTCTATCGGGCAAAGCGTCAAATTTAACTTGAGCCTCTATCCCGATTTTAATGTTTGCAATATCAAGCTCGTCTATCTTAACGTCGATCTTAACCTGATCGTTGCTTTGCACGGAAAATAGCGCCGTGCCCTCTTGCACCGTTTTGTTCTCGTTTAACGACAGGTTTGACACCACACCATCACTGCCCGCACGAACAGACAAAGATCTCAAATCTTCGTTTACCCGGTTTAAATCTTCCAACATGCTTTTGCGCTGCTCAATAAGTGTATACATGGACGGCGGCAATACTTTTCCGCGCAGTTTAAAAAGCCTGCCCCCTCGCACAACATCATCACCAACTTTTTTGTATGTTTTAGCTATCTCTCCGCCTTTTGCGATCACATAAACCGGGTGCGCCACATTTACTGTACCCGAAGCCGTATATTTACCGCCGTCCGTTGTTATAACGGCAATATCGCCAACTTCAAACCCGCCGTCTTTAAAGCGCACCACAGCCTTATCCTTTATGTCTCTATACACTTTCCCGTCTGTGCTTTTCCCTCCAACCGCTACGGTTACTTGGTCCCCGACCGCCAAACCGGAATCAGATTCAATTTCCGTCTCCATAATCCCATCCGGACATATCAACGCCAACGCTCCGAAACGCTCCGTAACAATATCAACCATGTCTCCCTTCTTGCCGTATACCGCCTTTAATTTCCCCTTTATGGGCGAGTAAACCGTTTTGCTGCCCGAAGCTGTGCGCATCATCGCCAACGATTTGTCAGTTTCATCGATTTTCGCTTCTATTGAATCGCGTTTTTCCTCGAGCGCAGCGCTTTTTAATGTCACAATTATATCGTCCGATTTAACAATATCTCCGGCTTCTTTATAAACCTTTTTAACCGTACCCGAAAAACCGGAATAAACAGTGTTGTCCGCAAGAGGCTCAACTGTGCCTGCGCCTTTAACCTTAACAATAATATCGCCGCGCACAACGTCAACTATTTCATAAGCGGTTTTACCCAATTCATCTGCGTTTGAGCGCATTTTCAAGTACCCTGAAACGCCCAAAACCAATATAACCCCCACTATAGACAAGATAATGATTTTTCTCTTTATATTTCTTTTCATGTAAACCTCCGGCTTAGTGCAAAAGCATTTAATGCTTAAACTGCGTTCGATATAATAATTTTTATTTTTCCAACAAAACCTCAATTGCGTCAAAAATGTGCCGCACGCCGTAAACTTGGATTTCTTGATGGGTTTTAAGAGATTTAAGGTTCGATTTTGGGATTACCGCCTTTTTAAACCCCATTTTAGCGCATTCGGCCAACCGTTTCTCAATCTGCCCGACTGCCCGCACTTCTCCGGTTAAGCCAACTTCCCCCACCGCAACAGCATCGCTTATGGCCGCATCTTTTATGCTTGAAACTATGCTTGCCGCCATTGCAAGATCGGCAGCGGGTTGCGCCAAGCGAATCCCCCCCGCAACGTTCAAATACACGTCTTGTGAATAAAGTTTAAGACCCATACGTTTTTCTAAAACCGCCACCATAAGCGACATCCGGTTATATTCAATACCCGCCGCCATACGCCTTGGCATCTGAAACGACGTTTGAGAAACAAGAGCTTGTATTTCAAGCAGCACCGGACGCGTCCCTTCAATTGCGGGATACACGCACGATCCGGAGGCGTCTTTTGTGCGCTCGCTCAGCAAAAGCCCGGAAGGGTTTTCCACTTCGTGCATTCCGTCATCGCGCATATCAAAAACGCCAATCTCGTTCGTAGAGCCGAAACGGTTTTTTACCGCGCGCAAAATCCTAAATGTGCCCTGCCGCTCTCCTTCAAAATAAAGCACCGTGTCAACCATGTGCTCTACCGCGCGCGGGCCCGCTATCGCGCCTTCTTTTGTAACGTGCCCGATAATAAACACGGCCGCCCCGCTTGTTTTAGCCTCTCTTGTTATTTGCGCGGCGCATTCTCTTATCTGGCTTAAGCTGCCTGCGGCGGGCGCGATTTTTGATGAATACATTGTTTGGATTGAATCAACCACCACAAAATCGGGTGCGTAGTTTTTAATCCGGTAAATACAGCTTTGTAATTCCGTCTCGGAAAGCAGCAAAATGTCTTGCTTGCAGTTTAGCCTTTGCGCCCGAAGTTTAATCTGCCTGGGCGACTCTTCCCCCGAAATGTAGAGCACGCGCTTTCCCGATTGCGATAACGCATCGGCAACCTGCAAGAATAGAGTTGATTTGCCAATACCCGGCTCACCGCCCGCCAACACGACAGAGCCTTGTACTACCCCCCCGCCCAATACTCTGTCTAATTCTGCAAACCCGGTTTCCCAACGCGCCGCGTCCGTCATCGACACATCTTTCAAATAAACGGGCTCTTGCCCCAGCGGTGCGGTTATTTGCGCTTGCCGTTCTTCTATCGTCTGCTCAAAAAGAGTATTCCAACCTTTGCATGAAGGGCACTGTCCTAACCATTTTACATTTGTATAACCGCATTCCGAGCATATAAAAGCGGTTTTATTCTTTGCCAACTTGGCGCCCCCTTGCCTTATTTTTTAAATCTATTATATATCTTTTTTGCTTTAAAGCAAAGCGCCATAAAAGCCCCACACGGGTGAGGCTTAATTAAAAAGTTAGCATATCAAAAAAATAATAGTTTAGATAGTCAGGTCAATATGATGTATCGCGCCTGCGCTGCCGTCTTCACGTATAAACACAGAGCTGCTTTTCATTTCGCCGTATTCTGCAACATCATCTTTAAGCGAGAATTGCGTTGTGACATCGTTAAGATAAATTGCGCCAATCCCCACGTCGCTTAGTTTAAACAGCGTCTTTTCACCTTCATCGCTCATTGTGAGCAGCAACAGCTCTTTAAAAACCTCGTCATTCTCATCAATCCATCCGTTGCCATCGGTATCATATTGTTTAAGTTCAAGAAAACCGTTTTTCTTTTTAGGTCCGAATAATTCAGTGCCATCGTTAATAATCCCGTCACCATTTTTATCAATCGCTAAAAAACCGCTGTTTTTAGTTGCAAACGAGATGTTATCAACAACTCCATCGGCGTCCAAATCAAAAGCATATTTTTTTGAAGTTAGCGTGGGCGCACCGTTTCCAAAAACAACAACCAACGGGTCAACCGCGTTAGCCGAATTTCCCAAGCGCAGCGTCAAATCAGTCCGGCTGTAAAACTCGCGCGACATTGAAAACTCAATATCAAACGAGACAGTTCGCCCGCCGGATAAAGTCAAATACCCCGCGGAATTAAACTTCACACTCTCTTGCTCGTTTATAACTTCCTGGTATTCATAAACCATGCCCACCCCGCTGTTGCCAACGCCTTTTAGCGCGACCAAATTTATGTCGGGCAGCGCGGCGGAAACCCGGCCAATCTTTGCGGTTTTAGGTTTAAATGTTACGCGTTTACCCGTAAGCAAATAAATTAACGATTCAATCAATTTAATGCGCGGGTCTTTTTCAATCTCGTCTTTGTCTAACAAGCTGTTATTATTCGTTTTTTATGTCTACAGAATACGGCTTCTCTTCGGCTGAAGTCATAATTTGAATGTTTTCTGTTTCGGTTTTGCCGCTTTTAAGACTGTGCGAGCTGTTTTGAACAATACTATAACTATCAATCTTCATATTCGGCCTCCTTGCCCATTACAAAGATTTAATCCCTTCATAGTATTATCGGTATTTTTGCTGCTGTACTTTAACCAAACGGCGCAGTTGCAAATTGTCTTATTAGCTGTTAAGTCAAAGCGCCAATAAAGCTTTTTATTCTATCGAGCGCTTCTTTTATCTTTTCTATCGATGTTGCATACGAACAGCGAATATAGTTATTCATCTGCTCGCTAAACGCCGTACCCGGCACACAGGCAACCTTTTTTTCGTACAGCAAACGCGTGCAAAATTCTTCCGCGGTCAACCCTGTCGAGCTTATGTTTGGAAATACATAAAACGCTCCAAGAGGTTCAAAACAACTAAGCCCCATCTCGTTAAACGCCTTGTGCATAAGCCTTCTGCGCCTGTTATATTCGGCCACCATTGATTTAACCTGGCTAAACTTGTGGCTATATTCGTAGCGCAAAGCCTCAACGCCCGCGTCCTGGCTTACGGACGGAGCGCAAAGCATAGAGTATTGATGTATCTTGACCATAGCGTCTACCAACGGTTTTGGGCCTGCGGCATAACCTAATCTGAACCCCGTCATGGCAAACGCCTTAGAAAACCCGTTTATAACTATTGTTCTTTCTTTCATGCCGGGCAGCGACGCTATTGAAATATGATTGCGCCCATATGTGAGCTCTGCATATATTTCGTCTGAAATCACCAGCAAATCGTTTTCTTCTATAATAGGCGCAATCTTTTCGTAATCTTGCCCGGTCATAATCGCGCCCGTGGGATTGTTGGGAAAGGCAACTATAATTGCCTTGGACTTTTTTGTTATGGCGGCCTTTAGGCGTTGCGGCGTAATGCGAAACTCGTCTTTCTCGCTAAGCATCATAGGAACGGGAACGCCGCCCGAAAAGCTGACGCCCGGCATATAAGCCACATACGAGGGCGAAGGCGTGATAACTTCGTCGCCCGGATTCATTATTGCACGAAATGCAAGATCAAGCGCCTCGCTTGCCCCCACCGTTACGAGCACCTGTTTTACATCGTAATTAAGCCCAAAGCGCACGTCAAGATAGCCGCTTATTGCTTTGCGCAGTTCGGTGCTCCCGTGATTTGACGAATAATGCGTGCGGCCTGATTCAAGCGCATATATCGCACTTTCCCGGATATTCCAAGGAGTATCAAAATCCGGCTCTCCCACTCCAAGTGAAATGCAATCTTTCATTTCGCTTGCAATATCAAAAAATTTGCGTATCCCGGAAGGCGGAACTTGTTTGACAACAGAAGAAACAAACCGTTGGGCGCTCATGGTGAGATTACCAGCCTTTCCTCTTGTTCGCGTGTTGTTAATACAACGCCCTGTTCTTTGTATTTTCTCATTATAAAATGCGTAACCGTGCTTGAAACGCCTTCTAAAACTGCAAGCTTTTCAAATACAAACTGCGATACCTGTTTCATGTTTCCCGCTTTTACTATAACCGAAAGATCGTATGTACCCGACATAAGATAAACCGACTTAACCTCGGAAAAGCCGTATATACGCTCTGCGAGATCATCATATCCAAGCCCCCGCTTAGGCACTACCTTAACTTCAATAAGCGCCTCCGCTTCGTCGGAGCCCATTTTCTCCCTGTTTGTGATAGCCATATATTTAACTATTATTTTTTCTTTTTCCATCTCTGCAATGGCTCGTTCTATCTTTTCGCTTGATTCCCCGGTAAACACCGCCATATCTTGTACGCTAATATTGGCGTCGTTTTCAAGCATATCAAGTATTTGTGCGCGCAAACCATTTTTCATCTGATTATCCTCCGTCCCAAATATGTGCTTTTAGTATTTTACCACCGCTGTATACACAACGTCAAACGCCAATACACATGTGCTCTGCGTTGTCAAATGATCTGTTACACTTTTAGCAAAGTTTTCCCTCATAGTACTGGAGGGGCGATTTTTGCCCTAAAACCAGCAGCGGAAAGTTGTTGTCCCAGCTCTGGTAGCGCTGCAGCTGTTCGTTTGCATCTTCCACCGAATAAAACGTCCTGTTCAAATAAAACCTTTCGCCGTCCATGCGGTGTACCCGCTCTACCTTATCGTTATGCCTTGGCGTTGCAGGTTTTATCCGTTTGAGATTAATATTTTCCCGCAGAGCATATCGTTCAAAGACTGACCTTTTGTTGCTAAGAGCAGCGTTCGTGAATTCTATACCGTTGTCGGTCTGGACATACTATATTTCAAACGGAAACTTCTTTCTTGTATAGTGCAGAAACATTGCTGCATTTTCACTACTCAGTTCATCAAATGTCATTCGATATCGTATTCTTGTGCATTCATCAACTGCTGTAAACTGATATAGCTATCCCTTTGACCAAACATTTCTCCAGGTATTTTCAGGGTATAATATGGTTTAGGTATATATTTCTTCTTCCGCTGTTTCTTCCTCCCGATCCCAAGCTTTCTCATCATCCTGTTGAGCGAACTGACGCTTCTTGCATATCCATGCTTATCTACCAGAACCATGTGCAGGCAGACAAGCCCCAATTCTTTGTTATGACTCCATACCCGCCGGATCAACCGCAGCTCCTCGGCTGTATGCTGGTTTGGATGGTACTTTGGCCGATGGCTCCTTTCATACAACGATTCGACCGTTCCGTCATACCGTTTCAACCAGCGATAGATGCTGGTCCGGCATATCTGATAACGTATTGCCGTTGTCGCTACCGCTCCGCCTTTCTCTATTTCCCTTGTTACCCGTTGACGAAAGAATGCTTTCTGACGTATAGTTTTCATGCGAGGATTCCTTTCTCTCCGACAGTTGTTCTTTTTGCAATTACAACTTTATCAGATTGGAGGAATCCCTGCTTATTTTTTATACTCCACTGCTACACATCATTGTACAACCTACATGTTTGTTGCCGCTATATTTTATAAACGCTGAAAAATGCTTTTTCTCCGTTTATATCCCATTCTTTTTGGTAACCGCAAAGGGTATCGGACAATTCTTTTGCGAGCACTTCTTTTTTTATCGTATCCGCGTTGCGGTTTAGCACGCCGGTAAGCAAGCTGTTGCCGGAAACGCTAAGGCGTATATGATCGGTAACCTCAAAATCCGCCTCTTTGCGCATAGTTTGAATTTTAGAAATCATCTCGCGCACGTATCCTTCTTCTATTAAGTCCTCACTGAGCGCAGTGTCAAGCACCACGCTTAAACCGGCTTCGCTTTCCGTGATAAAACCGTGTTTTTGTACGGGCTCTATAAGCAAATCGTCTTTGGAAAGAGCAATGGAATTGCCGCCTGCAACAATGGTATAACTTCCTTCATTGTTTAGCCGTTCTACAACTTCGGTGCCGTCCGCTTGCGCAAGATGTGTGCGTATGGCTCCTAAAAGCTCGCCGTAACGAGGCCCCAACGTTTTAAGCTGCGGTTTTACGCTGTATGCAGTAAATGAAGATATATCCGCCCCAAGGTAAACATTTTTGACATTCAGCTCGCCGGCTATAAGCTCTTTATACATATCGTCAAGTTTATCAACGCCGGCCACATACATGTTTGCGATAGGCTGTCTGTTTTTTATGCCTGCCGTATTGCGCGCGCTGCGGCCGAGCACAACAATTTTTAGCGCGGCGTCCATCCCTTGCTCTAAACTTTTGTCAATTAAGAATTCGTTAGCCTGTGGATATTCGCATAAATGCACGCTTTCGGGCGCGGTTTTGTCTATACTGCGCACTATGTTTTGATAAATGGATTCAGTCATAAAAGGTACAAAAGGAGCGGCAAGACAGCATAGGGTTTTAAGAACAGTGTAAAGAGTAACAAAAGCATCTGTTTTGTCTTTCCCCATGCCGGACGCCCAAAAGCGTTCGCGGCAACGCCTGACGTACCAGTTAGAAAGCTCGTCAACAAACTTATCAAGCTCTCTTGCAGGCTCGGTCAGCCTGTAGGCGTCAAGATTTTTGCATACGGATTTTATAAGAGTGTGCAGCTTGGACAATATCCATCTGTCCATTACATTTTCAGTTTCGATTTCGTATTTTGTGGGGCCAAAATCATCAATATTTGCATAAAGCACATAAAATGCGTATGTGTTCCACAACGTTCCCATAAACTTGCGCTGAGCTTCGGATACTGCGTCTTCGGAAAAGCGGCTGGGCAACCAAGGCATGCTGCCCACATAAAAATACCACCGCACCGCATCCGCGCCTTGTTTATCGAGCACTTCCCAGGGGTCTACCACATTGCCTTTGTGTTTGCTCATCTTTTGGCCGTCTTTGTCTTGTACGTGGCCTAAAACAATACAGTTTTCAAACGGACTGCGCCCAAACACAAGCGTGCCTATTGCAAGCAAGGTGTAAAACCACCCTCGAGTTTGGTCTACGGCCTCGCTTATAAAATTTGCCGGAAAACGTTTTTTAAATTCGCTTTTGTTTTCAAAAGGATAGTGCCACTGCGCGAAAGGCATAGAGCCCGAATCGTACCAGCAGTCAATAACCTCCGGCGCACGGTTCATCTTTTGCCCGCATACATCGCATTCAATCGTTACGCTGTCTATATAAGGTTTGTGCAATTCCAAATCGTCCGCAATTTCCGCGCCTTTTTGCTTTAGCTCATCTATCGAACCGATTACGGTATAATTGCCGCAGCCGCATTCCCAAACGGGCAGGGGAGTGCCCCAATACCGCTCGCGCGATAACCCCCAATCGATTACGTTTTCAAGAAAGTTTCCCATTCGGCCTTCTTTGATGTTTTCAGGCAACCAGTTTACAGAACGGTTGTTCTTAATCAACAGATCTTTAAGCGCAGTCATTTTTATAAACCATGTGCTGCGGGCATAGTAAAGAAGAGGCGTATCGCAGCGCCAACAGAAAGGATAGTTATGAACATAGTCTTTTTCAAAAAGCAGCAAATCGCGCGCTTTTAGATCCTGCGCTATTTTGGGATCCGCGTCTTTTACAAAAATGTCCGCCCAAGGGGTAGGCTGTATAAAGCGCCCTTGCTCATTTACCATTTGCACGAAAGGCAGGTTATATTCTCTTCCTATACGCGCGTCGTCTTCGCCAAAGGCAGGCGCTATATGCACAATTCCCGTTCCCTCGGATAATGTAACGTATTCATCGGCAGTTATAAACCAAGCATTCGTATCCACCCCGCCAAAATCGTATAATGGCTCGTAGGTTTTAAATTCCAACTCTTTTCCGGTATACGTTTCTATAGGCTCTAACTGTTTGCCAAGCACCGTTTCAACCAAGCCCTTAGCGAGTATCAAGTATTGGTTGTTATGATACACTTTAACGTATTCCTGATGCGGATTAACGCACAGAGCAACATTAGACGGCAAAGTCCAAGGGGTTGTGGTCCATGCCAAGAAATAAGTATTTTCCTGAGCAGTTTTAAACTTAACAAATAGCGAAGTCTCCTCTACGTCTTTGTATCCTTGAGCAACCTCGTGGGAAGAGAGAGGAGTGCCGCAGCGCGGGCAGTAGGGTACAACCTTGTGACCTTTATACAAAAGCCCTTTGTCGGCAATCTGTTTTAAAGACCACCATACCGATTCAATATAGTTGTTTTCGTATGTTATATAAGGGTTTTCCATATCCGCCCAAAAACCGACTCGGGCGGACATTCTTTCCCATTCCGTTTTGTATTTCCAAACGCTTTTTTTGCATTCTTCAATAAACGGCTCAACTCCGTATTGCTCTATTTGTTCTTTGCCTTCAAGCCCAAGCTGCTTTTCAACTTCTAACTCAACGGGCAGCCCGTGTGTGTCCCACCCCGCTTTGCGCAAAACATCAAACCCTTGCATAGTTTTATAACGCGGTATTAAGTCTTTTATGCAGCGTGTGAGTATATGGCCTATATGCGGCTTACCGTTTGCGGTCGGCGGCCCGTCATAAAAAGTATATGGAGCGTTTCCGCTGTTTTTTTGTACGGTTTTATTAAAAATTTTATTATCGTTCCAAAGCTTTAAGACTTCCAATTCTCTGTCTTTAAAGTTTAGGTTTTTGTCTACAGGTGCGTAAAGCATGCAAAGCTCCTTAATTAAATATATTCAACAAATAAAAAACGCCCTGCCCTTGGGGCAAAAGACGCTGTCTTTCACGGTACCACCCAAATTAATGCCAAGCTTTCGGCATCATCTTAAGCAGCACTGTAACGGGTGCAGTTCGTCTTCGCTTAAAAGCAAATATGCGTTGGGCGAAGAAGCGTTGGCAGGCGATAGAGTAGCTGCAATATTGACAAGGCTTGCACCAAATCCCCGTTCGCTGTGCAGATAAATGCAGTATCCGTGTCCCGCGTTGTCGCTTGTTATTTACATTTTCATATTATAATTGTAGAATGCGCGTTTGTAAAGGGTAACAAAGCTGTTTTGCTTTTGATGGCGCGATAAAAATAGTTCTTTTATATTTAAAACCATTACCCGGCGGTAAAAGTTATTTTGCAGTATTAAATTATGAAAATTTTCATATAATAATGTGCAATAAAACTAAAGGCGGATAAAGCAATGTCTAAGATGAACTGCCAATGCTGCAACAAACCGATAGAGTCCCGGTCTATGCTGCATTGCAGGGCTTGCGATTCTCTAGTATGTCCTAAGTGCTACGATATGGGCAACGGTTATTGCGACCAGTGTTATCAAAGCATGGATATTTACGAGTAATATTAGTGTTTAGTTGTTTTTGTTGTATGCTCTCATTGCGCTAAGCGTTTGAGCAGATATAACATGCTCAATCCGGCAGGCGTCAGCCTCCGCTACTTTTGCGTCTATGCCTAACGACTTAATTAGAAAGTCGGTTATTGTATGGTGCATTTCGTGTATCCGGATTGCTTTTTCGCGCCCTTTTTGCGTGAAGGTTATGTCACCGTAAGGCTCTTTAAGAATGTAGCCTTCCTTTTTTAAGCTGTGCATGGCACGGTTTACGCTTGGCTTGGTTACGCTTAAAAACCTTGCTATATCCACGCTTCGCACAGTTTTATTTTTTGATTCCAGTTCGAGAATGGCTTCAAGGTACATCTCGGCGGATTCGCTAAAATCCATAACAACTACCTCATACAGAATGATACAGTCAATTATAGTATATTTTGTATAATAAAACAACTTATCGCATTGATGCCAAGAAAAATATTAAAGCCGCAATCAAAAACGGTGCGAAAATCAAAATACGCACAATAAATATATTTTGCGCATTCGGGCTGTTTTCCCGCGAATTATGGATTTTGTTTATAATACGCCGCAAACCGGTCATTGTTTTTTCCTTTCGCATTAACTCATATTGCTCGTCTTTAGAACAGCTAAAATCACAAACAATTATATTATAACTTATGTATTGCAACACCGATGTAAACTGTTCATAAAAATTTTGGCTGCAAAGCACAGTCTTTACGGTCGTAAACGCACTTTCCGTAGCAATCTATTGCAACAATAAGAGGCAGTTTATCAAAGCGGATTAACCTTACCGACTCGCTGCCAAGATCTTTAAACGCTATGTCTTTCGCCTTCGTAACATGAGACGCTATAAGCGCGCCGGCGCCTCCTACGGCAACAAAATATACTGCTCCGTTGCGCACAATAGCCGAGCGCACTTTTTTTGACACCGGGCCTTTGCCTATTACAAAAGCGAGCCCTAAATCATAAAGGACCGGAGCAAAAGAATCCATCCGTGAAGAGGTTGTAGGGCCGCAAGAGTTTATCAACTGCCCCGGTTTTGAGGGGCACGGGCCCGTATAATATATGCCGTTGTTTTCTATTGGGAAAGGCAGCGGTTTACCGGAATCAATCAAAGCCATAAGCCTTGCATGTGCGGCGTCTCTTGCGGTATAAACCGAACCGGATAGAGTAACGCACATTCCGGCTAAAAGCTTTTGCTTATCTTCTTTTGTAAGCGGTAACATAAGCTGCATTAATAGCCTCCCTTATAGCGTTTCGCTCGCGTGACGTGCCGCGTGGCATTGAAAATTTACCGCTACGGGCAACCCTGCAATATGGGTGGGGTATGTGCCGATATGGACGGCTAAACAATAATTTTTGCCTCCGAAACCCATAGCGCCGATGCCAAGCGAATTAATTTTTGATTTAAGCCGTTGTTCGATATTCGCTAACCCTGGGTCTTGATTCTTGCTGCCAATATCGCGCAAAAGCTGTTTTTTAGCTATAAGCGCACATTTTTCAAACGTACCCCCAATGCCAATGCCCAATATTACGGGAGGACAAGGGCTGCCGTCCGCTTTTTTTACGCAGTCTAAGACAAAACGCTGTATGCCGCGTATGCCGTCGGAAGGTTTTAGCATAGCGATACGGCTTTGATTCTCGCTGCCAAACCCTTTAGGAGCAACCGTTATTTTAAGTTCTTCTCCGGCAACAAAATCGTAATGTATTACGGCCGGAGTGTTGTCTTTGGTGTTTTCGCCGCTAAGGGGGTTGCGTACCGATTTGCGCAGATAACCCTGCACGTATGCTTGGCGGACGCCTTCGTTGACCGAATCAGCAATAGAACCGTTTATATGCACATCCGTTCCAATGTCGAGGAACACAACCGCCATACCCGTGTCTTGGCAATAGGGCATTTTTGCGTCTTCAGCAATCTTTGCGTTTTCTTTAAGCTGGCGCAGGGCCTCTTTGGCGGGCGGGCAAGTTTCGTTTACATATGCACAATCAAGGGCATCAAGCAAATCGTCCCCCGGCATATTACATGCACGAAGGCAAAGCCGGCGTACCGCTTGCATAATATTATTGCTATCAATGATACGCATATATTTTCCCTCAATATCGTTTGTTTTGATTATAGCGTATTTGCAAATAAGAGTAAACGGCAATAACCGCTGATATAATGAAAACAGGATTTGAACACAACGATTAAACATTAAACATCGACTGTGTGAAAGCCGCTTTTAATCTTAAAAGAATTTTGAAGATAGGCAGAAAGATGATTGCTGGTTTATAAATAAAAACATAGAAAGTTACGTGCGCCGCAATGTCGGAAAAATAACATACGAGTTATTAAATCTTCAAAAGATGTTATCGTTTGGGCAAAACCGCAATAGTTATGACGATTTTGATGCTGGTTTCTTATTTAAACGAAATAAAGTGTTTTGTAGTTTATTCATAATCCGCATTGTTATAGCTCTTGCATTTAATATGGTATTGCAATTATAAATTTAATAATGATTGGATTAGTCAAAAGATTATTTAGGCCTGTTTTTATTTGATTGCAAAAACGTATACAAAAAAAGCCCCTTAAACACCTTTAAACTGGGCTTTTCTTATGGTCGGGGTGGTCGTAAAGGAACTACTAAGAAAACATGATTAAATAAAGGTTTTTTGATGGTCGATAGTAGCATTTAACTAAAAACAAACTATCTAAACTCCCATTTCGATGCAAAATCCAAAACAACTCTTTTAGGTTCTTTCAGTAGTGTTTCTCTAATCGTTTTTATTTGAGTTTGGATTTCATTTTTCTTATTTTTTAGTATATCCATTTCGTGTAAGTCAGACATGCGTTTTGCATAATATTGTATGGATGGATTCACTGCATGACGATTTAATAAATGATAGTTCATATCTAGGAGCATTTTTATGTATATAAAATTGAGTTTGATTTCATTCTTGACCGTAATGTACGATATATCTATTTGCTGCGAATAAATGGTTCCGTGTGTAAAACTGCACAAATCTCTCCATAGATTTTTCATTTCTTCTGAATTAGGTTTTCTTACTTCTCTAAATACTTCGGTGCGAAGACTTATGCTCTCCCCATTTTCCCATTTTCGTAACAAACCAATATCGTTTTTAATAGCTATGGTTTTTGAAATTATAAGAAATTCATATATATTCCTAAACAATATCCTGCCACCCCCGTAGAACCCTTGCAGAGTTAAATCTAGTGCTGAATACAGAGAAAGGAAGTTTTTAAATATTGCAGTGAATACCATAGAAGAATATTCGTCAGCGTCAACATAGGGATCGCTTTTTATAACTAATAAGTATAACTTCAGCAATTCCATCTGTGCGTTATAATTGTCCCTAATAATGATCAAATCTTCTGAATGCTTGGCTTCTATGATGCTTCGGTTTTCTTTTGCAGTATTATTGAATGTATCTGTAAACATAAAAACTCCTTTATATGGCGGTATATTCGACATAATCATAGCTCATATCATAATTATAGTACAAGTGAAAAAAAGTTCCTTTATGAACACCGCAACTCCGTTATTTAGCGTATAAAACCACTGCGAAAAACAGCTTAACAAAGCGAAAAAACGCACCTTAAGATGCGTTTTAGGTGGTCGGGTGGTCGTAAAGGAACATTAGCAAAAACATGATTAAATAAATATTTTCTAATGGTCAGTAGTGGCATTTAACGGAAAACATACCCTGTGAAATACATATTTCTCGCGCTAACAGCACAATTTACTGATTTTATTACACCTTAAAAGTATAATGCATCGCATATCCGTTCAAACTGATTTCCAATCTTTTTTAATTCTTCGACACCAAAACGAACATCTGCATATACCGATGCAAATTTCGTTATCCCTTTCTCTCTTAATCCTTTTTCAAATAATCGTACCCAATTAACATTCTCAGATATTATATACTCATCGCCAAGAAAGATAATTGTTAAACCATCGTGTTTTAAGATTTTTGGGAACCCTTTTGATTTTTCTTGCTGCAGCACCCCTATTCCAGAAAAAACCTTAATAGACGCTTGTCCCAAAATAAACCTTTTAAGCATGTCCTCGCAAAAGAATCTAGATATTTCTTGATGCTCCATTGTTGCACCTATTAAATCGTCAGCATCCTTTAATTCAATGGCCTTTCCTTCAGCATCAAAATATTCGATTATTGCAATAGACCCTTGTTCGACTTTGTATTTTTTATTTAGCTCAAGACCTTCAACGCACTTCATAATAAAGTTTTCATCGAATCTATGTAACATAAGTTTTTGTTGTATTCTTTCTTGGGCTTGTTTGCCGCTCTCCAATATTGGAAGAATCTCAAAATATTTCTCTTGTTGCTTTAAAAAATCAATCTCGGCTTTTTTCCAACCACCAAAATCATCAAGAAGTATGTCTCGATTAACAAAAACTTTTACTTTTGCTTTTTCATCCTCAGTAATAGAGCCTATTATTCGAGATATTGGAATATCACAATGTTGAGCGTAATTTCTAAGACGATATGTTATTCTATAACCGATGCAATTATCAAATTCATATGCTGTTGCGTCCTTACACTTTTTAATATATGTCTCATCTAATTTCCAATCTCGTTTAATATGCGTTGCCCAATGATCCAAAAAAACGCGAAAGGAGAAAAGATAATTCATTACAAGCCTGTTTATTTCTCCTCGCATTGAATTTAGAACGGCAATATTTTCACTTGTTAGCACACACATCATTTCTTCGAATGATTTATTTATTATATCTGTTCTACCCATATCATAAATAAATTTCCCAAAACAAGAAGACAGTTCATTGAACTTCTCTACGTGTGCTTCAGTTGGCTCTTCCTCTAATATTTTAATTTCTCTTTTGGATCGTATTTTTTCGGATATTATTGCAACATACTTCATTTGTCATCCTTTTACTAACCAATTTCTTTTGTAATTAATTCATTTAAACGATTGCATATTTCTCTTAAAGTATTAGATAAAGAGTATTTGATGGACACGAACCCCCTAGTCCGTTCTCTGTAACGATATCTACGATTTCATCCGCCCCATAAACCTCGATTCTATTTTCTTTGTAATCATTGCGGCTCTCCCAGAGTATATCAGCGCAAAGGAAACCTGAAACTGTTTGACTGAGGTTGATATTTTTAATAAGCAAGCAAAGATATAAGAATATTATTGAGGCTTATGTCTATCTAACCAATCCTGATTGTATAAATCAGTTATTTGAATATTCGGATAAATCTGTTTTGTTATTTCATGTACTTTCAAACATACAGTATATTCATTTTCTATTAACCAATAATAATGAGCGAATTCTTCTATAATGCAAGCAAGGATTTTTATTGGGTTGTTTATATAACTACTCCAGTTGTGTATAGGAAAAACTAAGAAGTGTACGTTTAGTCCTAATTCGTCATCGTCTAAAACAAAAGTAATTTCATTTGAATTTGTAAATATGCAATTACATATCGAAATATCTTTATTTTCTAACTCCAATTGTCTAGCCACTGCTATTGTGGCGTTTTTAAATTGCTCTCTTATTAATCGCCCTATTTCAACAGTTGCTTTAATTATTATTTTATGGGCAATTCTACTGTCTAGTTGCATTGGCAGCAAACTAATAGCATTTTTTAAGGTACTCATATAAAACACCCCATAATTGAAGATTCTCTAAAACAAGGGTGTTTTCCTTTATATTAATTTATCTAATGTGATGCTAGTATGAATAATGATTGGCTTTGGGTTCGTTTTAAAAGATTTAATAATCTCTTTTTCTCGTTTATCATTTATATCTGCCAATTTTTTTTGGTCTATTAAGCCTTTTTTAATTTTATACTCTATTATATAATTGCGCTGCAAGTTCTTTGAACACCTCTTTAGCTCCAGGCTACCGCATAAAACTCCTCAAAACTTCTCATTTTTAGCTAATAGTTATATTATCGCTATCAACTATATTCACTCTACAAGATCCAGTGGTATATATGCGTTAATTTATTCGCCGCATCTTAGGGGGGAATGCCGCAAAAAATTGATACATGTAAACCGATTGGGATTATGGGTAGTTCCGCCACTATATTAGTAGATTGTATAGGATTTAAAATTAGTGTCTTATGACTTTATGAACAAAAGCCGATCGCAGAAAAACCCCTTTGCAATCAGCTTTTTGAGATGTTTATAAGGAACATCAGTAAAATCACGATTAAATAAGCATTTTCTAACGGTCAGTAGTAGCATTTAACGAAAACAACCCGATGCAGGACGCCAGAATAATCACGTTTTCGTTCTCAGATGAAGGTGGATCGGTTTCCTTTTCATTTGTGCCAACATAGTATATAATTATAATTAGTTATTTCATCGAATCAAGTGTCCACATTAAATCGGGCAGGGGTGACCATTGAAATTGAGGAAGGGCTAGAGTGATAATTGCGATTGTCGGAAGGCAATATGGAATTGCAAAAACCGTGCGTTAAAACAAATCAAATAGTTAACTTTTTATGATTGGAAGGATTGATGAATGACTTTTGATTGGCCTGCATCAATTTCAGCGTTTTGCGCTATAGTATCGTTAATCGCCATTTTCGTTCTGGTAAAGGAACGAATAGAAAAACGAAGACCTTATTTGCAAGTATCCTTTGAACTGGTCAGAAGCAGCCTAGTGTGCTTGGTAATCAGAAATGTTGGCGATGTCCCTGCAAAGTTAAAATGGATAAGTTTTAACCCTTCTTTTATTAAGCAATTACCGCTAAAAGCAAGAGAACGAGCAAAGGATAGGAGGGACTTGAATGTCTCGATTTATTCTGGTCAAAAATGGATAATATGTCTGGAAGAGATCACATCTACAGTAATCAATTATCAGAATACGAGATTAGAAACAACCATTATTTACACCGAAAAAGGAAAACGTAAAGAATATAAGGAACTTGAAACTGTTGAATTTAATGACTACTCCGGTTTCCTTGTCTATATATCAGAAATTGATGAGCTGGCTGGGGCAATAGAAAAATTAGAAAATAAAGTCGAGGTCATAGGTGCTGCTTTGAAGCAATTAGCCAATGGCAAGTCTCATGATCTCCAGATGTGCTCATATGTAAATATGTCAGACGATAGCAAGCATACAATAATCACAGGGGACGAAGGGTCAATCATACTAGAAAGAACAGAGGATAACCAAAACGGCGGAGCATGCCAAAAGAAGTAAAGACAAAGCATGCGGTATACTTTTATCACGTTGTATGCTAGGTCACATGTTGCCGGCAATATGACTGTTGCATCTTCATCGATCATTTGTCGCACGGCCGCGATACCTGCACCGCTATCGCTGCTATTCTATAATCTGAAAGTTACTGCCATCTGTTTTGATTATTCCTACAGTATGTATGGCCTCATTGTTATTATTATAGCTTTCAAAAAATATCCAGTCTCCTAAAACGCATATGTTTTGCATTAGCATGTCCGAATATAATAGCTGCTCATCTGTGCCGCCGATTCTTATTTTTTGCAAAGACAGCCCAACCCAAGCATTAGTCGTTAGATATATCCAGTCTTCTGAAATGTTCAATGCAATCAAATCCGTATTCGACATTATTCCCTGCTGGTCTGTTCCGTCGGTTTTGACTTTATATATCTTGTTGAAATCTACAACGTAATAAATCCAGTCATCAACAATACCTATATTTGTGTTTTTGCGTAACCGATTTGTGGAGAAAATTAACTGCTGTTCTGTCCCATCGGTTTTGATTTTGAATATTCCGTCATCGCCTTTATTGGGATTAGAAGGAGAATAGTAAATCCAATCTTCAACAATATCTACGCACGAAACCATATAAGAAAGCAGTTTTTGTTGGTCTGCCCCGTCGGTTTTGATTTTATAAAACCCCGAAACATCAGAGCCAATCTTTAAGCGATTATAGTATATCCACTCACCTACAACTAAAGCGTCGCGAATCGTGCCGTCACCGTAACCAAGATCCATTATTGTGGTTGAATCTGTGCCATCAGTCTTGACCTTTTTTATACTCGTACCCTGTCTGGTTGCGGAGCCTCCCATGACTGTAATGCTTCCGCCGACAAAATATATATAATCTCCTACAACATTTATATCAAAAAGGGGGCCTTGGTAAATCTGTTCTTTTTCCGTTCCGTCAGTTTTTATTTTGTACAGTCCCCCTTTCGAATCATACGATTCATTGCCAAACCAGTGATAATAAATCCAGTCCCCCGTGGAAGCCGCAATCCCATCGTTATTTATGTTCCAAGAAGTAGTACCCTTTTCGTTGGGGTCAACAGACTCTGCCACAGTAGTTGGGGAAGCTGGCAGCGTATTGTTATTCTCTTTGGCGGTAGCTGATGGTGTGATATTCTGACTATTTGAATCGCTTGGCGTCGCACCGCTCTTGGAAGTGTCTGAAGGCTTATTACATGCTGTCAAGCCCAAAATCAATGCTACCGATAAAATAATCGCTATTAGTTTTTTCATTATACACTCCTACTTTATTTTTATTTTTCCAACAAGTTGTGTTGTATATTATCATCTGCCGTCCTATCCGATACTTTCTTTTCTTTATGTGCTATTAACCGGCTGGAACATCAATATAAGTTCTGCTTTTGTCAAGACCGATAATAGTGATAGCGGGAGAATAACTTGACCAGTCACTAGAGTACTCGACATCACAAACAATATATGTAAGCGCGGTGTTGTTGCTCACGTCCAACTCGGTGAGTGGATTGTATGAACAATCAAGCGAAACCAATGCAATGTTGTTGCTCACCTCCAGTTTGGTTAGGTTGTTCTCTTGGCACTCGAGATTTGTCAGCACACCATTTTTATTTACGTCCAGTTCGGTCAGTTGGTTCATGTAGCATAGAAGCTCTGTCAGCATAGTATTTTTACTTATATTCAGTTTAGTTAATGAGTTGTTTCCACAATTGAGATATGTCAACACCGTGTTTCGGCTCAAATCCAGCTCGGTTAACTGGGCGGTACTGCAATCAAGCCATTCCAGCGCGGTAAAGTACTCAATACCCGATAGGCTTTTTATATTTCTATAGACATGCGGTTGATCACTGCCGCCCCACTCTCCACTTACGTCCAATCGGGTAACCCCTGATATATCGGCATAGGTAATATCTCCTGTCGGCTTGTCAATGGTTTCCCTTATCGCCGCTTCAAAGTTTTTATCGGGGAAAGTAATAACCATATCGCCAGGTATCGGCGTTGGTTCGGATGGCGTAGGGGTTTCCTCTAAAGCAGAAGACGGCGGGTTATCATCCTTTAGTGCGGATGAATTATCCTCGCTCGTTTTAGTCGTTGTACGGCCTGTTGGCGATGCAACATTACAACCTGTTAACGCAGAGAGGATAAATACCAATACCAGAGCTGTGCATAAGATTTTTTTACGCATAAAATATTTTCTCCTTGATTTTTTATGAGTAATATTTAATAGAAATCTGCTTCCCCGCTTTGATGTTGTCCAGCATGGATTTTTTGGATTCACGATGGAAATGTGTTTTTGCATATTCGAGAGCAATCAGTACGCTCCGAACATACGGTAAGGTGACTTGTCCGATGCCGGGAAGTATTTGCTCAAGAGTTTCCTTTGCCTCAAGTTGTTCGTCAAACGAGGGAATTCGGATATCAACATTTTCCAAGCGTTTTCCAATTTCATTTAGCTCTTGAACCCACGCGGGTTTGAGGTCTTTCATTTTTATATCCTCCTTTAACTTCAATCCGTATTGTAAAGTTAAATGAAAATTGAGACCCTGTAAGCCTTTCTGATACAATGT
>CAYTUG010000002.1:0-148026 GCA_964441275.1 uncultured Christensenellaceae bacterium
ATATAAATGAAAAAGGTATTAATTGCAATTGTGGCTCTATTGCTGTCGGTTGCTATTTTCACGGGTTGTGCACCTGATAACAGGAATGTTACACCCACGCCGGCGCCATCGCCAATCCTTACTCCGGCCATCTCGCCGGCGCCTGTCGTCTCACCGACGCCGATTATATCACCGGACGTTTCGCCGACTCCCGGAACGGATGATAATCTGAATCTGTTGCCCGGAGACAACCGCAACGGTTCGGATATGGGCAGAGACGCGGGCGGAGGGCTTTAACTGACCTCACAGCAATAAAAGTTTGCCCTCACTCACGTTCCCTTATATTGTTTGAGGGCATTTTTTTAAAATTTTTTTCATAAATCCGGATTGGCGTCAATTATGCTCATTATGCTGTTGTTTATTGCATCGTCAACAAGGCTTTCTATTTCTATACGCTCTTCCGCATTCTTCACGTCAACAATGCGAGGTTTTGTTACGGGATGCTTGGGCACAAATATAGTGCAGCAGTCCTGATACGGCAATATTGAGGTTACAAATGTTCCGTAACGCTGCGCTATATGCGTTATCTCAATTTTATCCATACCCACCAACGGGCGCAGAACAGGCATTTTGGCAACCTCGTCCACCACCGAAATGCTCTCAAGCGTTTGGCTTGCAACCTGCCCGACGCTTTCACCTGTTACAAGCGCCAAACAATTGTCCTTTTTCGCTAAACTCTCGGCTATGCGCATCATAAACCGCCTCATAAGAACAGTAATATATTGTTGCGGACATTTTTGGCTAAGCAGAGTCTGAATATCCGTGAACCGAACAATGTGCAATCTTATCGGTCCCGTGTAGCGCGCCATTATCCGTGCAATTTCGCGCACCTTTTCAAGCGCTTTCTCGCTGGTATACGGAAAGCTTTCAAAATGCACCGCCGATAATGATACGCCCCGTTTTGCAATCATACAACCCGCCGCGGGGCTGTCAATTCCGCCCGAAAGAAGCAGCATCGCCCGCCCGTTGCAGCCTACGGGCATCCCCCCGGGGCCGCTTATAACCTTAGTGTAGCAATAAGCGTGTTCCCGCATTTCTATATATGCCGTAAGCTCCGGTTGGCTTAGATTGACCTTAAGCCCTTCAACGCGCGCAAGTATTTGCGCTCCCGCCGATATTGCCATCTGCATAGAGGTTAACTCGAAGCGCTTATCCGCTCTTTTTGCCTCTACCCTAAAATTTACTATATCTTGTTCAATGTCCGCGCGTTCTTTTTCGACAAGCGAAACAAGCAAATCCACCGCCGCTTGAAAATCCTGTTCTAACCGCACGGCAGGGCTAATTGAGTGTATTCCAAATACCCTCTTTAAACGGTCTATGGCCTCCGTCTGCTTTTCCGGCAATATGTTTTCGGCATACATTCTACCCTCGCCCCGGCGCACAACAGCGCCTTCTATTCCGCCAAGCGCCTTTTGGGCATTGCGGACAAGCATTTTTTCAAAATACGGCCTGTTTAACCCCTTAAGATGTATTTCCGCATATCTAATAATAATTATGTCTTCCATATCATACCAACCTTAGCTGTTTAATCGATTTTCTTATAACATCCAAAAAAATCTCGATTTCTTTTTGCGTATTATATTTACACAGGCTTATCCGCACCGCTCCCTCGGCCAAATCAGCGCTTACGCCGCATTCAATCAACGTCCTGCTTACCTTTCCGCGCGAACAAGCCGCTCCCGCGCCTATATATATACCCTGGCTGCCAAGCTGCCGCACGAGAACCTGCGCCCGGATACCTTCAAAACAAACGCTGAGTATATGCGGCACCTTTTTTTCCGGAAGGTTTATCACAACGCCGGGTATTGTTGAAAGCCCCTCGATCAACATTTTGTGCAGTTTGCTCGCATGTTCAATATCCATCACGCCAAGCCGCAATGCCGCGTCTAAAGACTGTATGCCAATAGTGTTCTCCGTACCCGCTCTTAGGTTGTTTTGCTGCTCTCCCCCGAACAATAGCGGCTTTAATACAACGCCTTTTCTGTAAAGAAGCGCACCCGTCCCTTTAAGCCCGTGTATCTTATGTGCGCTTATACTATACGCATCAACGCCTAAAGAAGTTAAGTTTACCTGCGTTTTGTTAAGCGCCTGAACGCCGTCGGAATGAATCAACGTCCTGTTGTTTTTCGCTTTAACCGCGGCGCATATTCCTGCCATATCGTTTTTTGCGCCCGTTTCGTTGTTAACATGCATAACGCTTACAAGCAACGTGTTTTCCCTAACTTTATCCGCAACATCCTGCGGCTCTATGCAAAACCCTTTAGGCTTAATATAATCCACTGCGGCGCCCTGTTTTTCCATAAACGCAAAAACCGAGTAAACCGATGGATGCTCTATAGTGCTGGTAATGTAGTGCCCTTTTGGTTTAAACGAGGACATTATTCCGATGTTGTTAGCTTCAGTGCCCCCCGATGTCATTACGCAACCGCCATCGTCAATGCCTATTCTTTTCATAAGAAGTCTGCGTGTTCTCTCGATTGAAATAAAAACCTTTTCAGCAGCCGGGTATGAAGCGGATGGATTATACCATTCCGATTGCGCGTGCACAGAAAGCACATCGGCTATTGGTTTGGTTGTTGCTGCATTGTCAAGATAAATATCCAAAAAAAACGTGCCCTCGCATCAGTTTTGATATATAATAATAACATGTAAACTTGTTTTTAAAAATGTTTTTTAAGCATTCTTGTTTAAAGGGGAGGCATTATGGACAAATGCACTAAATGCGGCAGCAAAATAAGCTATCTTGATGTTTTGTGCCCACGCTGTTATGCGTTGGTAGAAAAAGTGCATGAAATTCCCAGTGCAAAAAAAATATATGCGGCTGATTGCGCGGCAAAACCTTCTGTGCTTTCAGGCAACCCGGACGGTGAAATCATATATAATTTGCCTCGGCCGCTTTCCCGCAAAACCGCAGCATCTCTTAGCGCTATAAACTCGTATTCGGATGTGCCTCCCGCTTTTAACTCATATGCCGGAGACGATAAGCCCAAGCCTTTAGAGAGGCTCGAACACGAAAGCAGATCTCCATCCATTATACATGGCGACCCTTCGGCAAGCATGCCCGCTTTGGCATATGAAGCCGAGTCGCAATCGTTGCATGAAACCCCAAAGCCCGCGCAGCCAAAAAACACAAATCATAGTATGGATCTGGCGTCTTATAAAGAAACAGATTTGAAAGATAAGTTTGCCCGGGCAAAAGGCGCTATGCAAACAAATAAAACCGTTGAGCAGCCAACACTTTACCGAAGCAAACGCATCGCCAAAAAACCTTCCGGGCGCAAACGTCATGTTTTGCTTTCAGTTGTTATCTGGTTGCTTACAGCCGGGGTTTTGTTCGGAATTTTTAATTACATTGACCGTTACATAATTGCTAATTACAAAAGCTACAATGCTTTTTTGAATAACATAACGGCGGGCAGAATCAATTTTGGCGCAATCGCGGATAAAGATATAATCATTAGCGTAAACGCAGTAAAAACCGATTCCGGCGAACCTGCGCATAAATTTGTCGTTTCGGCTACAGGCGGCGAATACGTTCGGCTGCTACCTTTAAACGCCGTTTTCGATGTAACGGGCGGGGTTTGTTCTTTTGTGGTGCCGGACGGCGATTTGGCCAAATCGCTTGGCATTATCACTTCCGCCGATACGCACAAAGCCGACAATATCAGGCTGATTGTTCATGCCGGCAACCAGCAGACGACCCTTGATGTGAATAATATAATATTAACTATGCCGCAGGCGCAATATACAAGGACAACGCCAAGCGCTGCCGGTCTTACAACACATGACAGCCAAACAAAAATAAGTTTTACGGTTGATAAAAATTCGAAGGTGTACGTCAATCAAAAAGACGTAACCCCTATCATTGACGGGCAAGGCGCCGTATCGTTTTTTGCCCCCCTTGAGCCGGGCGAGAACTATTTTGTAATCGACGTGTACAATATCGGGTACAAAACTGTGCGTGACGAATTTGTAGTTGTTCGCAAATAATCATCGCCTCTTAAATTTTGGTCTTTATTGAAGCCTCTCTTACCAGCTGCGCCTAAAGGCATATCGCGGTTTCGTATATCTTTTATTGCTATTCGCTGCTGTTTTTGCTGATGCATTCTTTTTTAATCAGCGCACCCAGCTTTATTTTATCGTTCCATATTCCACCGAAACCCTCCTTAAAGTAAAAAGAGCGTTGAGGAAACTCGCCGGAAGACGTAATTATCTACATAACAAATATTGCAAAAGAATAATACTGATACAAAAAAGACGCCCCATTTCAAAGGCGTCTTTTATACGCTTACGCTAAATTTTCTTTCTTAGCCTTTGGCAGCGCCTTTTGTTTCGTCTCTTTTTCACCGAGTATAAGCATGGGCACCTTCGCGCTTTTTACCGTGTCCTTGGTGATAACACATTTTTTCACATCCGTGCGCGATGGTATATCGTACATGACGTCAAGCATTATCGATTCGATAATAGCTCTCAAACCGCGAGCGCCCGTCTTGCGCTCAATAGCAAGTTTTGCAATCTCTATAAGCGCATCGTTTTCAAACTCAAGCGCAACCCCGTCCATCTCAAGCAACTTGGAAAACTGTTTGACAAGTGCGTTCTTAGGCTGCGTCAATATGCTTACAAGCGCATTTTCTTCAAGCTGATGCAAAGTAACTATTATGGGGACGCGCCCCACAAATTCGGGTATAAGCCCAAATTTGAGCAAATCCTCAGGCAATATATTTTTATAAAGCTCTGCTAAATCCTTCTTTTCATTCGATATTACGTTAGCGCCAAAACCCATAGTTTTATGGCCTAAGCGTCTCTCAACTATTTTTTCAAGACCGCCGAACGCACCGCCGCAAATAAAAAGTATGTTTGTCGTATCTATCTGCAAAAACTCTTGGTGCGGATGTTTGCGCCCGCCTTGCGGTGGAACGCTTGCAACCGTGCCTTCAATTATTTTTAACAGCGCCTGTTGAACGCCTTCGCCCGACACATCGCGGGTAATCGAAGGATTGTCGCTTTTACGCGCAATTTTATCTATTTCGTCTATATAAACTATACCGCGCTGCGCACGGTCTATATCATAATCTGCGGCTTGAATAAGCTTAAGCAGTATGTTTTCCACATCTTCGCCCACATACCCAGCTTCGGTCAACGATGTTGCGTCCGCCATTGCGAACGGCACGTTGAGTATGCGCGCAAGAGTTTGCGCCAAAAGCGTCTTTCCGCAGCCGGTTGGCCCAAGCATTACAATATTGCTTTTCTGCAGCTCCACATCGTCCTTTTTGATGTCGGAATTAATGCGCTTGTAATGGTTATATACTGCCACAGCAAGATTTCTCTTGGCGTCATCCTGACCGATAACATAATCGTTAAGGCTTGCGACAATCTCAGCAGGTTTGGGTACTTCGCGCATATCAAACGATGTAGCTTCCTGATAATCCTCTTCGATTATCTCTCTGCACAATTCGATACACTCGTTGCAGATATAAACGCCCGGTCCTGCCACAAGCCTTTTGACCTGTTCCTGCGCCTTGCCGCAAAAAGAGCATTTTAGTTGTTTTTGTTCATCCGTATAGCTTGGCATTTATTCACCTCGTTTCACTTACCCTTTTTAGACTCAATTATCTCGTCAATTAATCCGTATTCAAGCGCTTGTTTTGCACTCAAAAAATTGTCTCTTTCGGTATCGGCCTCAATCTTTTCAATAGGCTGGCCTGTTATGCTTGCCAATATTTCGTTCATTCTTTTTTTGGTTTTAATTATATGCTCCGCATGAATCGCTATATCGGTAGCCTGGCCCCGCGTGCCGCCGGACGGCTGATGAATCAGCACCTCGCTGTTAGGCAGCGCTTTGCGTTTTCCCTTTGTTCCCGCAGCCAGCAAAAATGCGCCCATCGATGCCGCAAGCCCTATGCATATAGTGCAAACATCGCACTTTATATATTGCATCGTATCGTAAATTGCCATCCCTGCCGTCACCGACCCGCCCGGGCTGTTTATATACAAAAATATATCTTTGTCCGGATCTTCCGCCTCTAAAAAAATCATCTGGGCGACAGCTAAGTTCGCCATGTTATCTTCTATCTCACCGCTTATAAACACAATTCTGTCTTTGAGCAGCCGCGAGTAAATATCGTAGCTTCTTTCGCCTTTGCTTGTCTGCTCTATTACAAATGGTACTAATGCCATATCTACCTCCATTTTATATCATTAGTATTCTATTTTTCCGGCGCAGTCTCCTCTGTTGCGGTTTGCTTAGCCGGTTTGCTTTTTTTAACTTTTTTTAACTCTTGAAGGTTTGCGTTTTCTACTAAAAAACTTACCGTATTATCATACGCTATATTGTCTTTGATATACTCAATTTCAACATCGCTTAAATCTTTACGCAACTCGCCGACCTCTTTTTTTGCCGCCTCCGCACGTTTCTCAAGCGACTTTAATATCTGCTCTTCCGTCGCCTCAATCCCCTCCGCATTCATTATTGCTTCGACAGTAAGTTGGGTGCGCACCATTTTTTCAGCGTTTTGCCTGTACTCTTCCCTCACATTCTCCATTTTCATGTTTGTGATTCTAAGGTAATCCTCAAGCCTTGCCCCCTGAAAGCTCAGACTATACTCAAGCTGCTTTACCATGTGATCTATTTGGTTTTCTATCATACATTCGGGAAGGTCAATGCTTGCATTTTCCGTGACAGCCGCAAGTACATTGTTCTGCGTAGCTGTTTCCGCCTGTTTTTCCGCCTGCTCTAAAAGTTTGCTTTTAACGCTTTGCCTGTATTGCTGCATTGTATCAAATTCGGAAACGTCTTGCGCAAACTCATCGTCTAACTCCGGCATCTGTTTTTGTTTTACTTCGTGCAAAACCACTTCGAATGTGGCATCTTTACCCGCAAGTTGTTCCGCCCGGTAATCATCGGGAAATTTAACCTTAATATTTTTTTTCTCATCTTTTTTCATGCCTGCCATCTGTTCTTCAAAACCTGGTATTAAGGCGCCCGAACCTAACTCTATCATCTGGTTAGTGGCGCTGCCGCCTTCAAACAGCGCTCCGTCAACACTCCCGGCATAATCAACTATCACCCGATCTTTTTCCTGCGCCGCCCGTTCAACTTCAACCCATCTTGCGTTACGCTCCGCAACCTGCGCAATACTTTCTTCGACCTGCTCTTCTGTTATATCGGCTGTAACCCTTTCCGCCTTAACACCCTTATATTCTCCCAGTTTAACTTCCGGCTTTACAAAAAGCTCCGCCGTGTACACTACCCCCTGCTTTTTCCCGATTTCGCTTACATCAAGCTTGGGCTTAGAAACCGGCTCGATTGCGCATTCTTCAACGGCCTTAGGATAACTATCCGAAAATACAATATCAAACGCATCTTCAAAGAAAACACCTTCACCATAATAGCTCTCTATTACGGGCTTAGGAGCTTTGCCTTTTCTGAAACCTTGTACGCTAAATTTATCCCTGTTCTTCAGGTAAGCCTTTTGGAGCGCTGCCGCAAAATCATCCGCTGAAACTTCAACCGTAAGCTTAACCTCGTTCGCGCCAAGCGCCTCGAACTTTGCCAATTAATCCGTCCCCCTATTAGAGAATATTCATCTTTATTAGTTTTTGCTCTTATGTAAAAATACTGCCTTATATAGTAGCATATATGAAAATCCAATGCAATTAAAATTATGCACTTGTTTTTTCGGTGTAGATTGCAAGTTTAATTGCCCACCTATAATGTTAATTACACCTAAGCTGCAAATGCTTCATTCGCCGTTCCATATTCAAACATTTTAAGATACAGAGAATCAGCAAAAAACACGTGCTTTGCCGAGCAATTTTTCCCTATCTTTTTGCGATGTTATTTCCGTTACTTTATAATCGGCAATGTGCAACGCTTCGTTTGCCATAACATAAAGCTTAACGCCCTCAATTTTAGGAAGAATTGATGCGCCTTGGGCATCCTTTTGCTCTATATGCTTAGCCACATTTGGATTAACCTCTATCAAGTATTCTTTTATATCACACGCTGCAACCTGTCTCAATATAAGCCGCCTTATGTTCATTGAAGTTGTCTCTTCGCTATCAACAAGGCCGCTACCCCCGCAGTAAGGACAGGTGCGCTTAACAAGGCTTGAAAGCTTTTTCCGCGCTTTTTTTCGGGTCATTTCGACAAGCCCCAAACCCGTAATCCCAAGCACGTTTGTTTTTGTGCGATCTTTCAGTAAAGCCTCCTCAAGGGCGGCGACAACCTTTTGTTTGTTACCTTCAATCTCCATATCAATAAAATCGATAATTATTATTCCGCTTATATCGCGCAGCCTCAGCTGCCGGGCAATCTCTTTTGCGGCCTCTACGTTAACTGCCAATATGGTATCCTGCAGGTTGTCATCACCCACAAACTTTCCGGTGTTTACGTCAATTACAGTGAGCGCTTCCGTTTCGTCTATAATTATATAAGCGCCGTTTTTCATCCAAACCTTTTTTTCAAGCGCCTTGTCTATACGCGCCTGAATGCCAAAATCATCAAAAATATTGGCGCCGCCGCCCTTATAAATATGCACCCTGTCTTTAAGTTTAGGAGCAATTATTGCGGCTATCGCAGCAACCTTTTCATAATACTCGCGATCATTTATAAAGAATTCTCCTACGTCGGAGGTAAACATATCCCGGACAGTACGAAAAATCAAAGACTCTTCTGCATGCAGCAGCCTTGGCGCGTTAAGATGTTCTCCACGGTTTAAGATGCGCTCCCACAATCTTGAAAGGAACCTGATTTCCGATAAAAAATCATCCTGCGCTTTGCCAAGCGCCGCAGTACGCACAATTATTCCCATGTCCTTTGGTTTTATGGTTTCCAACATATCTTTAAGCCTTGCGCGCTCCGCCTCATCTTCAATCCGGCGGGATACACCCACATGATTTACCGTAGGCATCAAAACCATCATGCGCCCGGGCAACGTGACGTGCGTGGTTATGCGCGCGCCTTTTGTTCCCCCCGGCTGCTTTAGCACCTGTACGATAATTTCTTGCCCTTCTTTTACCATATCCTCTATGCGTCCCGCCTGCAGGTTTGGCGTGTCGCCCTTTTGAGATCCAAACTCAAAATCCGAGGTGTCGGCTAAAATATCACCGGCATAAAGAAAGGCGTTTCTGTCAAGGCCGATATCTACAAAAGCCGCCTGCATACCGGGCAGCACGTTAGCGACGCGCCCTTTGTATATATTCCCTACAAGCCTTTCTTTGCCCCTTCTTTCGACATGAATTTCAACAAGGCTGTCATCTTCAATAAGGGCAATTCTTGCCTCAATCGAATTAATATCAGCAATAATTTTCTTATCCATACAAACTCCCAAATAAAAATCTATTTAACGGCAGTGCCGATTATTACAATGCAAATGCAGCGGGCAACGATACGGACTGACCGTTTATATAAGTATAAAGGCCTGTTCGTGTAATTTGGGCGAACAGCCGGTGCCCGGAATATTCTTCTATTATTTTTATCAAAACATCCGGACGAAGAGTTGATTGCGGCGATGCCGACAGCAACATCTCTATGTTTTTATCCGCGACAAGCCTAATAATCATATCACGAACATTAATTTTTTCACCCGTTTTGGGTTTTATTGCAATTACTTCTTTACTGCCATTTATTTTAGCCACGGCAATACTAACGCTCTTATAATCATTCGTTTCTATATCTGCCAAATATGCGGCTTGATTGAGCGCCGCCATAAGTTTCGGGGCGTCTGTTTTCATTTCGAACGCGTTTTTAGCAATAATGCCGGGCGGCATATTTTGTTTTATACGTATAAAAAAATCGTTTGGTTTTATATAATCGGTCAATACTATTTCGGCATACTCACACTCGCTTGCTATCCCCACCGCCAGCGCGGATGCGAACGAAAAAATATAGTGCGGGTTAAACCCTTCGGTAATCTTTACCGGCAGTCCGCTCCGGCGCAACGCCCTTGAAAACGCACGTTGCAAATCAAGATGAGAGATATATTTCGCCGCCCCCGTTATAGAGAATTTTAGCAACATTCTCATACGCAAAACCCCGTTTTTTCAAGACCGCAGGCTTGACACCCCTGCCTGCAGTCAGGAGTGGTTGCCAAACCCTCCGCGCGCTTCTTCTCGCTCCAAAGAAATTCTTTGCATATACCCGAATCTATCATGTTCCATGCCAATATTTCCTCAAAAGGGCGCTCTCTGTTTGCATAAAAGTTTGGATCTATTCCGCAAGAATAAAAAGCATTTTGCCATTTTTGATAATCAAAATGCTCTTTCCAGCTGTCAAACCGGCACCCCAAACGGTATGCCTCCATCAAAACAGCGCTAAGCCGGCGGTCCCCTCGCGCAAAAACCGCCTCTAACTTGCTAAGCTTGGCATCGTGCCAGCTAAACTTGACGCCTTTTAGTTTTTTTAGTTCATCTCTTAGCGCATGTTGCTTTTCTTCAAGCTGCACTATGCTTTGCATGGCTTCCCACTGAAACGGGGTATGAGGTTTGGGGACAAAACACGAAACGCTGACGGTTAGCTTGAACCCGGCACTACGCTGCGCCTTGGGAATACCGTAATATATGCTGCGGATTTTTTGGGCCAATTTGGCGATTTCCAAAACATCCTGCATTGTTTCGCTTGGCAGCCCTAACATAAAATATAATTTTATGGAACGCACGCCAACGGAAAAAGCTTCGGTTACGCAAGCCATAATTGATTCTTCGGTTATGTTTTTATTTATAACATCTCTTAAGCGCTGCGTGCCCGCTTCGGGAGCAAATGTCAATCCGGTGTTGCGCACCTCTTTAAGCTTTTTTACATATTTGTCGTCAAACGAGTCCACACGAAGCGATGGAACGGCTAGTGCAACGGCTTTGCCTGAAATCGAGTCTGACAAATCGCAAACCAGCTTGCCAATTTGCGAATAGTCTCCGGTAGATAGGGAGCACAGCGATATCTCTTCGTGCCCCGTGTTTTCTAAACAACAATGCGCGTGCTCTATTAATGTTTCCGCTTGTCTTTCGCGCAGCGGCCTGCATACAAAACCGGCTTGGCAAAACCGGCAGCCTCTCGTACAGCCTCTCATAATCTCAAGCGTGATGCGATCATGTATTGTGTTGATGTACGGAACAATCGGTTTTTGGGGAAAATAGCTTTTGTCAAAATCCTCTACTATTCGTTTTAAAACTTTGTTTGGCGCGCCTCTGCTTGGTACAATGCGCCGTATGGCTCCTGTTTTTTTATACTGCACTTCATATAGCGAAGGCACATAAACGCCCTCAATCAAAGCAGCTTCGCTCATAAAGCTGCTGCGCCGTTTGCATGTTTTATAAAGGCAAAGAAGCTGCGGCAAAACCTGTTCCGCTTCCCCTATCACGAACAAATCAATAAAATCCGAAACAGGCTCGGGGTTATATGCGCAACCGCCTCCGGCTATAACTATCGGTGCGTTATCGCCCCTGTCTTTTGACAGCAAAGCTATGTTGCCCAAGTTTAGCATATTAAGCACATTTGTATAGCACATCTCATACCCAAGCGAAAATCCAACTATATCAAAATCGCATAGCGGGGTTTTTGTTTCAAGCGAAAAGAGCGCCATTTTGTTTTTACGCAGTTCAAGTTCCATATCCGACCAAGGCGCAAAGCATCGTTCGGCAAAAACGCCTTCCATTTCGTTGGCTAAGTGGTATAAGATGCTGATGCCAAGGTGAGACATCCCAACTTCGTATATATCCGGAAAGCACAGTGCAAGCCGCACAAGCGCCCCGTCCTTTTGCTTGATTATCTCCCCAAGTTCCCCGCCGGTATACCTTGCGGGTTTGCTTACATTGGCAAGAACCCGGTTTAGCGTGTCAATGTTTGTCATCACTTAATCCTGTTTTTAAAGTTAGTTCTATTGTATCATAAAAAATAAAAAACAAATCGTTATTCTCAAAGCTTCATACCAAACGTTGCCCGGCTTTCTTTACGGCTATTATATTTGTATCGGTACTTTGCATCTTTGCCTTATAAGCGAAAGTGTCTTCAAACGAAACAAAATGAATTGGTATAAAATTGCGCGGCTTAAGCAGTTTTATAAATAAATCCGCACCCGAATCGAAATCCGTGCCCATGCGCTTGTCTACAGGGAAAAATGCATAATCTATCCTGTCAACATTTTGCCTTATGCGCTCAAGCTCGCGTCTGAACATAACGCTCATATTGCGGGAATATCTTTCATCTTCGCACTCTTTCCAATGCCAATCGTTTAAATCGCCGGCATGAAAAAAGTTTATTCCTTGGCAGCTTACAAAAAAGCTGCCGCCGCAGTCCGTTGAGCCAAACTCGGCCGCGCTTATAAATCCGTCGTCGTATTTTCCGCCGGCTCTCAAAAACACAGCGTTTTCGGGTGCAGCTTGTTTTTGTACAGTTTCGTCCAATATATAAAACACGTTTGTATTTGCCCATTCAAAAATCTTGCTGTTGTAATGGTCGCTATGCGAATGAGAAACAAAAAAATAAACGCGTTTTGCATCCGCTATTTCTTTTTCTCCAACAACGCCCTGTGCTATACTTCCGGCAGGACAATGTTTGTAATGGTCGAAAATCAGCAGTAAGTTGTTAATATTCACGCAAACCGCACTGTGGTGAAGAAAATATATCGCTAAATTTTTCATGGTTTTATACTACTACAACAAAAAACAATTTACAACGCGCGCTTAGCAACGCTCTTTTTGATACAGCCTCCCTATTGTTATGTTTGCACCATATTGCATTATTCCGTCTAAAATCTGCTGTTCGGTCAAATCGTGCACCACGCCTAACTTTTGGTCGAGTATTGTTACAATATTGTATTTTCCGGCATCAAACTCTTTGATTATCTCGCATAACGCTTGTGAGTGCATAGCCGCAAATCTGTTTATATGAAGAGATTTGCGTTTTTCAATTACGGTACGTTTGTTCGAAAAATCCCTGATGAGTACGAACGGCGCATTTTTAAGTTCTTTTAACGCCGCAACGCCAAGGAAAAATGCCATTACAAAAAGCGTGGGGTTAAAGCTGCCCTTCACAGCGGCGATAATCCCTAAGGCAAATACCAGTGCAGAAAAAAATATGCCCGCCGCCGAGGTCAAACGTGTTGCGCGTTTGTATCCTAAAAACGAAGCGAATAAAGACCGCGCTATTCTTCCCCCGTCAAGCGGCAATGCGGGCAGCATGTTTACCGCTGCTAACGCTAAGTTGGCGGACAGCAGTTTGTCTGCTATGCTGATTGGAAACCCGTATTTGTTGATAAAATAAACCGCGCTTGCGGCAGCCATGTTGGAAGCCGGGCCGGCGGCGGCAACAATCATTTCTTTTGTGCGCGATACCGCGAAACATTGCAGCCGAGCGGCGCACCCGAACGGGAAAAGCTCCATCTGGGTTATAGTCATTCCCAAAGCCGAGGCGGTTATTATATGCGCCCATTCGTGTATCAACAGCGCGGGTATATAGCACAATATAACATCGCCCATCCCCAAAAGAAAAAGCGCCAAAACAACAGGAATCATAAGCAGGTTTATTTTAAACTTTCCGCAAGATAAAAAAGGCGCTCTCATAATCCGCTATTGCAAAGCCGCTGTGGCACGCTGCATAATAAATTCTAAAGGGTCTATATATTGCTCGCCGTCTTTCATTTCAAAATACAGGTATTCCCCTGACAGACTGCCCACCGGCTGACCCGGGTTTACAATGTCGTTTATTTTTACGGCCGGTATAATGTTATAGAAGAAAACTTTTTCGCCGGTATCGAGCGCAAGCGTGACATAGCCGGCATCGCCAATCTTGCCGGCGGAAATTACCGTGGCTTTCGCAATACATAATATGTTGCTTGACCGTGTGCTCATACGCACTCCGGACGAACCACTTTCTCCAAATTTTGTTACTATCTCGCCATCGGCGGGATAAACAACGGAAGATTCGGGATAGGCGGAAAAAACGCATGCGGATTCTTCGTCCAAGTTTTGCACAAACTTTAAGCGCCCTATGTCTTCATCTATCTCAAGTTGATGATTTGATGCGTAATCCATAGCGGGGGAAAGCGCAACCGGAGGGTTGTTTGTGCTGCTTACAATGAGCAGTGCAACTGCAATGGCCGCACAAATACCGGTTTTATAAAGCAGCTTTTTATATACCATGTCCGGTTTATATGACCGTTGTTTGCTCCTGTATCTATTGCCGCACCTTGATTGGGTATCAATAGGGACAAAGCCGTTCGTTTTAAGTTTGGGAAGATCCTTGTTCTGCATAGTTTAAACCTCCTTATGCCTTGTCATATATATATTGCGCAGAGCGCGGCATAATTCAAAAACAGTGGATTTTCCAATATAAAAAGGCCTAAGCTGTACGCCGAGGCCTTTTCCTTACGGTGTGTTAACTTCAACCTTCCGATAGTTTTTTATAATACTCGTAACGCTCATAAGCCTCACGTTCCGCCGTTGCAAACAGCTCCTTTGCAATCTCCGGGAACTGCCTTTGCAGCGTTTTGTACCTAATCTCGCTGTTTATGAAATCCTGATAGCTAACCTTAGGCTCTCTGCTGTCTAAGGTAAAAGGATTTTTGCCCTGCTGTTTAAGCTCCGGATTATAGCGGTACAAGTGCCAATAACCGGCGTCTACCGCAAACTTCATTTGCGCCTGGGTTTTGCCCATATTGATACCGTGGTTTATGCAGGGTGAATAAGCGATAATAAGAGATGGCCCGTCATACCGCTCCGCCTCTGTCATCGCTTTTAACAGCTGGTTATGGTTTGCCCCCATGCAGACTTGCGCGACGTAAACATAGCCGTATGTCATGGATATCGCACCCAAATCCTTTTTCTTGGTACGCTTGCCTGCGGCTGCAAATTTTGCGACCGAACCGGTTGGAGTCGCCTTGCTTGCCTGTCCCCCGGTGTTAGAATAAACTTCCGTATCAAGCACAAGCACATTTACATCTTCGCCCATCGCGAGCACATGGTCAAGCCCGCCGTAGCCGATATCGTACGCCCAACCGTCGCCCCCGATAATCCAAATAGATTTTTTAACAAGCAAACCAGAATCGCTTTGTATTTGCTCTAACAGCTCTTTTTGTTCGCCTGAAGCTGCGTTTATAGCATGCGGCAGCGCCGATTTAACCTCTGCCGCGGCTTGTTTGGATTTCTCGCCGTCGTTTGCGTTTTCCAGCCAACCGAGCAATACTTCTTTAAGCTTTCCTTCGGCGGCGTTCGCGGCATTTAAAGCTGCCTCCTTAAGTTTGGCGCGGCGCTGTATGGTTGCTAAATTCATCCCGAAACCAAACTCGGCGTTATCCTCGAAAAGAGAATTAGCCCAGGCGGGCCCGTGCCCTTCGTCATTCTTTGTGTACGGGCAAGTCGGCGTGTTGCCGCTGTATATCGATGAGCAGCCTGTCGCATTGGCTACAAGCATTCGGTCTCCGAACAACTGCGTCAAAAGTTTCAAGTAAGGCGTTTCACCGCAACCCGCACATGCGCCTGAAAACTCAAACAACGGACGCATAAACTGCGAGCCGATAACCGTGGATTTGTTTACGTTTATATCGGGACGCTTAAGTTTAAGTGCGTATTCCCAATTTTCGGCCTCTGTTTCAAGCACTTCGGAAAGAGGGGTCATAATAAGCGCCTTCTCTTTTGCGGGGCAGATGTCCGCACAGTTTCCGCAGCCGGTGCAATCAAGAGGCGAAATCTGCATACGGTACTCATAACCCGCGATGTCTTTGCCGCGCGCGGCCTTGGTTACATATCCCGCCGGCGCATCGCTTAAATCTTCCGGCTGGGCGAGGAAAGGCCTTATTGTTGCATGCGGGCAAACAAACGAACATTGGTTACACATAATGCAGTTTTCGGGTATCCATTTTGGCACGTTAACCGCTATTCCGCGCTTTTCAAACTGTGTGGTGCCGGTTGGGAAAAACCCCCGCGGATCGAATGCCGATACGGGTAAGGAATCTCCCTTTTGCTCAATTATAGGATACAAAACATTTATGAAAAACTCACCCGCTTCTTCGGGCGCCGTTACAATGGCGGCGCCGGTTGTTGTGTTTTCCCAGCTCTGCGGATATTTAACCTCGGTCAGCTCTTGCGCGCCCATATCAATGGCCGCATAGTTCATGTTGACGATTTTATCGCCCTTTTTGCCATAAGTCTCTTTAACCGCTTGCTTCATGTATTTAATTGCGTCAGCTTCCGGAATAATACCGGCAACTTTAAAGAATGCGGACTGCATGACAGTGTTAATACGGCCGCCCATTCCCGCTTTTTGGGCGATCTCAATAGCGTCTATGTTGTAAAATCTTAATTTCTTTCTTGCTATTGTATTTTTAACCTCTGCGGGGAGTTCTTGCTCCATCTGTTCAATGCTCCACGGAGAGTTAAGCAAAAATACGCCGCCTTCTTTAACGTCGGAGAGCATATCATACCGCGTTACATAGGACGGGTTGTGGCATGCGCTAAAGTCCGCAGCGTCAATAAGATATGTTGACTGTATCGGGCTTTTCCCAAAACGAAGATGCGATACTGTAAGCCCGCCGGATTTTTTAGAATCGTAACAGAAAAACCCTTGCGCATACATATCTGTATGATCGCCTATTATTTTAATAGAGTTTTTATTTGCTCCAACGGTTCCGTCACTGCCAAGCCCATAGAACTTGCACCTAACGGCGCCCTCCGGGGCTGCGTCCACAGTGTCTGAATAATCGAGGCTAAGATTCGTCACGTCATCATTGATGCCAACGGTAAAATGATTTTTCATTTCGCCGGCGAGATTGTCGAACACCGCCTTTACCATAGTCGGCGTAAACTCTTTTGACGACAAGCCGTAGCGACCTCCTACAACCTTTAAAGATTTTCCCGCCTCTGCCAATGCCGTGATAACATCTTGGTATAAAGGCTCGCCTAACGCGCCCGGTTCTTTCGTTCTGTCAAGAACAGCAATCCGTTTCGCGCTTTCGGGCAAAACCGACATAAAGTGCTTTGCCGAGAAAGGCCTATAAAGCCTAACTTTTATCACACCAAGCTTAGCGCCCCCGGCATTAAGATAGTTTATCGTCTCTTCGGCCGTTTCCGCGCCGCTGCCCATTATTACAACAACATCGGTAGCATCGGGCGCGCCTACATAATCAAACAACCCGTATTTTCTGCCCGCCGCGGTTAAAAACTCGTCCATAACCTGCTCAACTATCTCCGGCACCGCATCATAATACTTATTCGATGCTTCACGGTTTTGGAAGAATATATCCGGGTTTTGGGCTGTGCCCTGCAGATGCGGACGCTCGGGGTTCATTGCTCTTTTTCTAAAATCCGCAATTGCTTGCTTGTCCGCCAATTTTTCAAGAGTATCGTATTCGATAAGCTCAATCTTTTGAATTTCGTGCGATGTGCGAAAGCCATCAAAAAAGTGCACAAACGGCACTTTAGATTTCAATGTTGCCAAATGAGCTATTGTTGCCAAGTCCATAACTTCTTGTACGCTTCCCGAAGCAAGAAGCGCAAACCCCGTTTGGCGCGCAGCCATAACATCGCTGTGATCCCCGAATATCGATAGCGCGTGCGCCGCAATACTTCGTGCCGAAACATGAAATACGCAAGGCAGCAGCTCCCCCGCTATCTTGTACATATTTGGAATCATAAGCAGCAAACCTTGTGATGCCGTAAATGTTGAGGTAAAAGCGCCCGCAACCAAAGAACCGTGCACCGCTCCCGCAGCGCCGCCTTCGGATTGCATTTCCGCTATGCGCATCCTCTGCCCGAATATGTTTTTTCTATCATGAGCCGCCCATTCGTCGCAAACCTCTGCCATGGGCGATGATGGTGTGATGGGATAAATAGCGCCGACATCCGAAAAGGCGTATGCCACATGAGCAGCGGCGGTGTTGCCATCAATTGTTTGTTTCTGTGCCATATATGTCCTCCTTAAAAATATGATCTGTTATATTTTTAGCTTTAAATTGCGCCTACCGATCATATTGTTTGTTTATTAACAATCTTAGTTATTATATATTTTTTCGGCAGTACGGTCAACCAAACGCGCTTAATATTAACGGCATTCTAAATTGCAAGTTTAATTGCCCGCCATGCAATGCCCTTTAACGTCATGCGGCGGGTTTTGGCAGTATTCCATTTAAGCATAATTCTTATAAGGTTGTCCGCAAAATATATTCTGATACGAAGCAATAATTTTAAATACAAAATTACTGCTTCATACTTATAGCTATTTGGTCGGCAACATACAAACCGTGCGCCGCGGCATGCGAGAGAGAACGTGTAAACCCTGCGCCGTCGCCTATCGCGTAAATGCCTTCGCACCCTTCAAGCATAAATCCTTCCGTCGCCGGTCTTGCGGAATAATATTTGCATTCGACGCCGTAAAGCAAAGTGTCGTGGTTGGCCGTCCCCGGAGCGACGCTGTCAAGCGCATGCAGCGTTTCTATTATATTATCGAGCTGCCTTTTGGGCATACAAAGGCTCAAATCGCCGGGTACAACATTAATAGTAGGAATTGTGGTGGACGCCGCAAGCCTTGCCGCATCCGTCCTTCTGCCCGCTTCTAAATCTCCCAAACGCTGAACAAGCACACTGCCGCCGCTTATAAGATTTGCAAGAGACGCCACATAACGGGCATATTCTATGGGGTCTTTAAAAGGCTGCGTAAAACGGATGGTTGAAAGGAGCGCAAAGTTAGAGTTATTGGTTTTATCTTCTTTATACGAATGGCCGTTAACAGTGAGCACGCCGTCAGTATTTTCAATTACCACGTTGCCTTTTTCGTTAAAACAAAACATGCGGGTCACATCGCCGTACCGCTTGCTGCGGTACCATATTTTCGGCTCGTATATTTTGGACGAAAAATGTTCCCACACGATTGAGGGCAGCTCCACCCTTACCCCTACATCAACTTGGTTGTTAGATAATTCTATTTTGTTTTTGCGGCACCAATTCGCAAAAGCGCGGCTGCCCGACCTGCCGATGGCAAACACAATTTTATTGGCGGAATATGTGCGCTCTTTAGCAAAAAGAATGTTGTTATCTTTGTCTACATCCGTTATTTCAGTGTGGGTGATGATTTGTACACTTTCGGCGATATCGTTTATCATCCGTTGCATCGTTTTATAGTTTGCGTCTGTTCCAAGATGCTTAAGCTTGGCTTGCTGCATGTGCAAATCATGTTTTATGCATAATTTTTTAAGCTCATCGTCCGGATTATAGTATGCGGTTTCGGCTCCATAGCTTTCGAGCAGCTTGTCCGCCTGCATAATATAGTCAAGCACCGTTTCATGTGACAGATAATCCGTAAGCCAGCCGCCGTATTCGGTGGAAATTATATATTTGCCATCGCTGAACGCCCCCGCCCCCGCAACGCCCTCCATTATAGAGCAATGCGCGCATCCATTGCAGTTTGTGGACTTGCGGGCAATCATAGGACAATAGCGCTTGGCTAAAGGAGCGCCCTTTTCGAATATTGCAATTTTTAAAGATGAATCCTTTGTTATAAGCCTGTGCGCCGCCATAAGACCGCTTATACCGCCGCCGATTATAGCAACGTCAAAGCTTGTACTTTTGTTTGCCATTACGCCTCCAAACACAAAACAATAGCTAAATTAAGTATAGCATCTTTTAATTAATAGTGCATATTTATTTGCTTTGCTCTTTTTGTAAACCCGAAACAGAAACCTCGTAAGCGGTACGTGTCAGTTTTTGACCGTTTTCTATAAGTTTTTCATACTCTCGCGATTGAATACGCCCATACAAAGTCACTTTATCGCTTATTTTTAAGTTTGCCGCAAATCTTGCGTTTCGTCCCCATACTATACAAGGCAGATAGTCGGACTTGTTGTACGCGCGGTTGACCGCAACCAGCATATCTGTTATTTCGCGCCCGAATGGAGTAACACGGTATATCGGGGGTTTGCACAAAAAACCTTTAAGTTCTATCTCGTTTACGCTGCTTAACATATCAGCTATATCCCGTGCAAATACGGTAAGATACAGCTTCGTCCTTTCATCAACCAGCTTGTTGTACGAGCGCAGCTGCCCTCTTATCAACACCTTCGCGCCGTCGCATACGGGATATCGCCCGAGCAGCCTCTCGGAGATCGTTATTGGCAATATATCTGTTTTTTCGCTTAACCTTTCGCACTCGAGCATAAATGCATAAAATGATTCGCCGTATACTTTATGCGACAACCTAAGCCCAGAGATTTTTCCCGATATACTGACCTTGTTACTCAAATCGTGCATAGTAAACCTTTGTTATTCCTGTATTTTTCTTTGAGTGCCCTTTTCGTCTACCAAATAGTTATCGTCAATCAGCATTTCGGAAAGCGTTACAATCTTAAATCCGCGCTCCCTAAGCCCTAATATTATCCCTCCGAGAGCCTTGGGCGTTTGGCTCATGTTATTCTGAAACATAATTATATCGCCGCCTTTAACGACCGAGAGCACTTCGTTAGTTAATTTTTGTGCATCGTATCCCTTCCAGTCTTTTGAATCAAGGCTCCATTTTACCGGTACGTATCCCTGCTCTTCGAGCGCGAGTATTGAAGGCGTATCAAAAGCACCGTAAGGCAGCCGAACAATCCGGGTCTCATATCCTGTTGTTTCAGATATCAACGCCGCCGCCTCGTCCGCATCCTCGATTATTTCATTTTGTGTCATATCGGGGTATCGCGTATGATACATAGAATGGCTTACAATTTCGTGTTCATCGTTTGCGATGCTTTTTATTGCATCAACATTTTCCGCCGCCCATAAGCCCATAACGCAAAAAGTTGCACGCACGCTCTCTTTTTTTAATTCCCTGAGTATATCGCCGGTGTAATCAGTTTCCCCAAACGCGGTATCAAAAGTTAACGCCACTGCCATATCGTTAGTCTCGACCCTGCAGATAGGCATTGCTTCAGCCTGAGAAATGACAGGGGTTACCCCGCCTATCGCTATTTGAGTGTATACAATAACTCCGACAACGAGCAACACAAAAACCGCAGCGCGAATAAGGGTTGATTTTTTTATTACAAATATATGCACATTATCACCGCCTTTAAAAAGTGCAAATTGGATTTAATTAATAGTATTGTAATTATCACAAGAATATTCGCAGCTAAACCTGTTAAACAGAAAGCCGTTTAATATTTGAAAATAAAAATCTGTAATAACCATCCCCCGGCGTAGCCGGGGGTATTTCATATGCGGGCTAAGCCCTCTTTTACTGGCATCGCCTTAAGGCGTACTCTACGTCCGCCAGTCGCAAAAGCTTGTTACTGGCCACCCCTCACAAGGGGTTTGGTTTATAGCTACCCCTTAAAGGGGTAGCTATATTCCTTCATGCTGATTTGGTCGCTTACCTGATCTTCTTGCAACTGTGTTCTTATGTATTCCGCAATCCTATGCTTATTTTTGCCTACTGTGTCTACATAATATCCTCTACACCAGAACGCCCTTCTTCCATATTTGTATTTTAGATTTGCATGTCGCTCAAATATCAGCAGTGTGCTTTTTCCCTTCAAAAACCCTACAAAGCTAGATACGCTCATCTTTGGCGGTATTTCCACTAACATATGTACGTGATCCGAGCATATCTCCGCTTCTACTATGTTCACCTGTTTCCAGTTGCATAACTCACGTAGTATCTTGCCTATCTCCGCTTTTATCTTTCAAAATATGACTTTGCGCCTATATTTCGGCGCAAACACTATATGGTATTTGCAGTTCCATTTCGTATGTGCTAAGCTTTTTGTGTCTTCCATCTGGTTGACCTCCTTTTGATGTTGCTTTTGCGGCTGATAGACCGCTCTTAGTATATCAAAAGGAGTTTTCTTTACCATAGCTTAAGCTTTTTTGAACCCCCAGCATAGCCGGGGGTATTCTAAAGACAAAAAAAAACCGCTTGTGCGGTTTTTTATCAGCTTCAGTAATCTCTTCTGCTTTTAAAACAATCACTGCAATACACCGGTCTTTCACCTGTCGGCTGAAATGGCACCTTGGTTTCCGCACCACATTCGGCGCAAACAGCATCATACATCTTTCTATCGCTTGATCTTCTCTGCTGTTTTCTTTGTTGGCGACACGATTGACACCTTTTCGGGTCGTTCTCATAACCCTTGTCCCGATAAAATTCCTGCTCCGAAGCGGAAAATACGAAATCTTCACCACAATCCGCACATTTTAGTGTCCTGTCCTGAAACATTTTTTCTCCTTTTTTAAAATGGTTCTAAAAGACGATATGATATTTCCAAGCTCCGAACAATGTTTCACAGAACACAATGCGGTCAGAAATTCGGCAATCGGCTTTCTCTCAACCATAATTTTATGCACCGTTTCACGATACATATTTGAATTTATAGTATCACCAAAATAAAATTACGTCAATACCGTAAAGTTAAGGCGCGCAATGCCGGTTTTTAGGCTTTGTCCGCAGCTATTCTTCGCCTTCACCTTCTTCGCCCGGCGGCGGCGTAGTAATAACACCGTGGTACACCTTTCCCCTAAAGGAAGGATAAGAGCTGTTGTAAAAAAGCTTTGAGCCAAGCTCCTTGCCCGTTAAATCAAAATAGTGGATGGTGGCTTTGCAGTAAATAGCGGGACGCGGCTTAACGTAATCAACCTTCCCATTGGCAGGCACTGGTTTGCCGTCCGGCGTTTGCGTCTGATCACGATATTCGTCCGTCCCCGGCATCGCCCCCGTTCCCGTTTTCGCACCGGTGAAATGCAGTATAACGTCCCCGTAAGTCTCGTGCACCACCGTTGGGCCGTAGATCTCAAACGTAATATTTTTATTCTTGTAATCAAGATACGAAACTATAAATACAGGCACTTCATGCTCGTTTAAAAGCGCTAAATCGGGCGTTGAGCTTATGGCGGCGTCCAGCGCGATAGGCAAATATACAGAAGGGATTGTGTGCCTGTTGTGTATAGGGGTTTTAATGTCGGAACGCAAAGCTGCGTTAAAAAGCGTGCTTGACACCTGGCACACCCCACCCCCAACGTCGTCCTCAATCGTTCTTCCGTCTTTTAAAGCGGCCGCCGGCTTAAACCCGCCCGCCACCGTGCGCTGCCCTATATTTTTGTTGATCGACCATTGCACGTTGGGCTCAAGCACCGTGCCGTTTATCAAGCTTGCTAATTTGCCCACATTCCATGCCCTGTTTTTATTAGAGCTGTGGCCGTACCATGTCGTCCACGACGAAACAAGCTGAGTTTTAGCCTTTACCTGCTCCACCGTAACGGTAGGTTCCGTCACGCTGGTGGGCGCGGCAATAGTTGAGGAAAAATCCCCGTTTTCAACCGCCTTAACAATAAGCGCCGCAAGCGCGTCCATATCCGTTTTTAAGCCTTTTTCCTCTTCTATATACAAAAACCTCGCGATGTCCGCATCGGTTGGTATCTGCTCTACATACTTGGTTTTCCTCCAGTACTGATACCTTAACGGATTGGGCTTTTGGTCCGCCGGAATGCGCACAAGCGTTTGCGGGTGTGCGATTGCCTTGCCGTCAAACGCATGCTCAAATGGTGTCCCGTCTTCAAGATAGCCATTTGGCATAAAAATGTACGTTGCGTCTTTTGCGTCGTTATTAAACACCTGATAATGTTCAAGCAATGCAGTTTTTATAGAATCCTCATGCGCACAAACCGCAATGTCAAACGCCGCTTCGCCATTGGCGGCTTTTTCAATTTCGGCTAACCGGTCTTCAAAACCGCCCGAGCGGCCAAATCTTACACAGCGCGACAGCACTTCTTCATGGTCTGTCGTAAGCCCTAATTCTTTCGCCCCTATTGATGTTAAGGCGCCGTCGATATCGAAGGATAACATGTGAACGCTAAGCAATTGGTCAGGAATGTGCTCTGTTGCGGCACGCGCTTGCTGCTCGTCCATCCCGGATATATCTATCCCGCCAATTGATACTCCGTTTATTATTGTTCCAAATTCCAATATTCGTTCGGGGTTTTCCTTGCTCGCGAGTGCATTATCTATAATAAAAACCGCAGAAACAGCAATAGCCACAGATAAGACGCTAATAGCCGCAATCAAAAAAATTTTGCGCTTCTTTTTGTCCTTATCGCCGCCGTCGATGTTGATTTGCGTTAGATCGACCATGGTTTTCCTCCATTTATTCGTTTTGCTTAATATATACAGAATCAGACGGGTCAGGTCCGTTTATGTAATAAACGCCGCCATACGCTTTGTATGTAATATCTTTACCATATGTCTCCGTTTTTATAACAGTTCCGTCGGCATCTTTATACTGTTTGTACACCCGCCACGTTTGGCTGCCGCGGGGTTTTATCCATTCGACCTTTTTGCCTTCTTTTATGGGCTCGCCATCGGGCGTAGTCGTAGAATTATAATTATACACCGATTCCGGCGCTTTACCCGTGCTTACCCTCTCGCTAATAAAATCAATGCTAAAACCGTGAAGCATGGGTTGCCCAAAAAATTGCACAGTTAGTTTGTTTTCTTCATCATCCACGCATGCTACCATATATATTGGATAATCTGTAGGATTGCTTATAACAAGATCAGGACCGTTGGAGCTTATCGTCGCATCCAGCCCGGAAGGCACATACGAAGACGGCCAGCTATGAGGCCTTCTTTGAACTATCGTCATCTCCGAACGCAAAGCCGCGTTGAACACAGTGCTCGATATCTGACATACGCCTCCGCCCAACTGGTCTTCATAGCGTCCGTTGCTTATGCCCGGAGCGTGTTGCCACCCAATTGTTTTAGCCGTTCTCTCGTTCCTTGGGCCCGCCGCCTCGTTTAGCGACCACATCTCGCCCGGCTCAAGTATTGTACCGTTAATTATATTGGCAAAAATCTTTATATTTTTAACCCTTTTAGAGTTGTTAAGCGGCCTTACGTTAAACAGCGACCACATCTCGCCCCTTTTTACCGTATTGGCTTTTAAAGTTTGAGTATCAATATTAGGCGATGTGCTAACGGCGGGAGCGTCGACAACGTCAAAATTATCGTTGTTTATATTTTCACAAATAACTTGTGCCAATGCAAAAGCATCCACATCCGCACCTTCAACCGCTTCAAAAATTGTTGCCCCTTCAATTTCCTCGAGGCTTTTTGCGTTAAGATTGCTTTTAATATCGTCTGCTATCTCGTACATGGCGTCTTTAGCAACAGAATCAATTTGGGGTTTAAGCTCCAAAAGTTTTGTTGCCACCTCAGTTTTTTCGCCATAAACGCTAAAGTCAACATCAACGCCGCCATCGTCAAGATGCTGCTTTTGCTCTTTTGCGGCTTCCCCGTATTGACCATAACACAACGCTTTTTTCAGCGTCTGTTCCAAGTCGATAACAAGCCCGAGCTCCGCTGCCGAAAAAGCATGTGTGGTTTGCGCAACATTGAACGAATACGTAAAACTACTTTCAAAAGTTTTTGCCGCGGATAACAGCCGCTCATCGCAAAGCGCCTCTTCGTAGCTTTTTCCCGAAAGGTCAACCCCGCCTACGGATATTCCGGGCAGGAAACGCGCCGTTTCAATAAACCGTCCTTGGCGTTCTTCGGCGTTAAGTGCGCCGCCGCTAAACAGCAATACCAAAACTACTATCAGCGAGACAAAAAGTATTCCCATCGTCAACAGCAACGCCTTTATGTATTGATGTTTATTTTTATGCATAACCTCTCTCCCTCTTTGGTGTTGCATAGCTTAACATACAATATTTTTAGATTTTTGTAAACAGTTGCGCATGTGGTTTAACAATAATGTCTTAATTAGCAATCGACTACTTTTACATTCACCCGCCTGCGCCGCGGGCCGTCATATTCACAGAAATAAACGCTTTGCCAAGTGCCAAGAACAAGCCTTCCGTTGCTGACAATTACGGTTAGTGAAAAGCCCGTCATCTGGGCTTTTGTGTGCGCGTCCGAATTGCCTTCCATATGGTCAAACCCGGAATTGGGAACCATACGCTCATAAGCAAACAACACGTCTTTGACAACATCGGGGTCTGCATTTTCGTTTATTGTTACGCCCGCCGTAGTATGAGGCACAAAAACGCACACAATCCCGTCTTTAACGCCGCTGCTGTTTATACAGCTTTGAATCTCGCTTGAGATATCGACCATCCCGTTGCGCTTAACCGTGTTTATGTTTATTGTTTTCATCGCTCTTCCTCATTCTATATGATAATATATATAAGCTGTCGCTCAAATGAACATTCACAATACTTACCCCGCGGCTAACTTGAACATCTGTAGGAGCAAAATTCCAAATTCCTTTCACCCCCGCTTGCACAAGCTCATCCGCAATTTTTTGAGCGTGTCTTTTTGGCGCAGCAATTATTCCAATATCTATGTTGTTGTTACCAATGTAGCCGCCAAGCTCTCTCATCGATTTGACGCGCAAACCGTCAAGTTTTTTTCCAATGATATTTTCATCAGAATCAAAAACCGCAATTATCTTATAGCCTTCCTGTTCAAAGCTTTTGTACTTAAGCAATGCCTGACCAATATTGCCCACCCCTATTACAATTGCATTATATTTTGCCCCAATGCCGAGTATATTCATTATTTCACGGCGCAAGCGCTTAACCTGATAACCATAGCCTTGCTGTCCAAAACCGCCAAAACAATTTAAATCTCTGCGAATCTGAGAAGCGTTAAGCCCCATGTCAACGCTCATGCGAGAAGACGAAACGCGCTCAATGCCTGCCGCTTCAATTTCTGATAGGTATCTGAAATATTTGGGCAGTCTTTTTACAACGGCGTCCGATATTTTGTTTCCGCGCATTTATATCTCCTTTCTTTTTGCGTATTATAACATACTAACAATTAAGTACACAAAGCTCTTCTGCATAATTTATGAATAACATAATAAATAAATCCATATTAATGTTTAATTTAATCGTTTAAATACCTTGTGTTTTTGTCCGGATACAACAACCAAAATGTTTTGGCTGTTCACTCTCAAAATATTAACAGATTAAACGCCGGCATTTTGAGAGAAAATATATACGAATAATTTTATTGAAAGGAGACTGTCAACTTGGCGTCAAAAAACAGAAAGTACGATGCAAACCACCCGTGGACGCGATTTAAGTTTGAATGCGCCAACGAGCTTGGGCTTTCACAGTATTGCAAAGAAAACAACGATGAGTACAAAGGCGATCTTCCAAGCCGGGTCAACGGACAGCAAGGCGGCCCTATAGGCGGCGAAATGGTAAAGCGCATGGTAGAAATGGCAAAACAACAAAAAGGCATATAGCATACACCTCCTAAAAGGGGGTGTATGCCTTATTTTTCTTTAATATGCTCCGCAGAGGTTATTTCGGTTATCCGAACGCCATAATTATCTTCAATAACAACAACCTCGCCGCGCGCAAACAGCTTGCCGTTAACTAACACGTCTACCATCTCCCCGGCAAGCCTATCAAGCACAATAACAGAGCCGCGGTTAAGTTCAAGTATTTCTTTTATACTTCTTTTGCTTTTGCCGAGCACAACAGTAACGTTAAGGGGCACATCAATTATTAGATCGATGTTGGATAAATCCGTAGGGAATGCATAATCACTCGGTTTTTCATTAAAAGATTGGAACTTAACCTCCTTTAATTCGATTTTACTCTCACTGTTTTCGTTGTTCATAACCTTAGCTTCCTTTGTTACTGGCGCAGCGACAGAAATCTGCTGCTGCATATTAAGTGTGGGATTAGAAACTCCTATGGTTGTTTGTTCCGTTTGTTTTGCGTTGGCAACCATTACCGGCTCACCCACAAGAGTCGAAGCCAATTTCTTGCCAAACTCGAAAGGCATTATTTGTAATATATCGCTTGTCAGCAAACCTTCTATTTCAAGCAAAAAACTGGTCCTAATAAGCGCCTGCCCTTCTTTGCTGATTACGTCATTGTCGTTCATTATCTCTTTAACAACGGGCGGTGCGATATTAACATTCACATGCAGCAAATCCGCAAGCGCGGTTGAAGAGGAGCCCACCATTTGGTTCATCACTTCGCTTACCGCGCTGATGTACATTTCTTCCGCCCCGGCTTGCGTACCCATCAACACTTCCGTAATTGCAAGCGCATCGGTTTTTTTAATCAAAAATATATTAAACCCCGTTATTCCCTTGGTATACGACACTTCTGTCACCACAACGGGTTTTTCATATTCGTCTAAATATTCGTTTCCCTTAACAAGGCTGACCCTTGGGGTGGTTATCGTAACGCGTTTACCCAAAAGCTGTGAAAGCGTTGTAGCCGATGTCCCCATACATATATTGCCGATTTCACCCAGAGCATCCTTCTCTTTATCGGTAAGCGTAAATGTGGTTTCCGTTAAAGCCCCCTCAGTGCTGCTTTTCATCGTTGTCTGTTCCATTATGCGCCTCCATAAGAATATCGGTTACTTTTACTGCGTAATTTGAGTCCTGCATACCAATAAAGCCCTTAAATTTTGGTATATGTTCAATATTGACCGTAACAGGCATGCTGATGCTGTGAGATGTTCTTATAACATCCCCAACCTGGGTGCTAAGGATATCTTTAACGGTTGCCTCAATTTCGTTAAAAATAGTATAGAGCGTCAATGACACGCCCGCAAGCCCTTGTTTTAAATCTTTAAGGTTCATACTCTTCTTATGAAAATTTTGTTCCGAATACCACGTTTTCATAACTAATTGTTTGGCAATGGGTTGAACCGCCACATTAGGTATGCAAATATTAATAATATCCGATACCGCGCCTATTTTTACATTCATTGTTATTATTGCTATCGGCTCATTTGCCGACACTATTTGAACATATTGCGAGCTTGTTTCAATTCTGTCAAGCGCAACGCTAATCTTGTTTATCCTCTCCCAAGCCTCGCTCATAAGGTTTAATATCTTTCTTATCACGCGTTCAATTATAGATAATTCAATTTCCGTAAACTGCTTGTCAATCGCTGCGGCTTCCCCCACCCCGCCAAGCAATCTACTGACAATTTCGTACGCAACGGTAGGAGATATAACGAGCAGGGACGAGCCTTGCAAAGGAGGCATGCTGATTATGGAAACAACAACGGGAGAAGGCATAGAGTTGCTCAGCTCGGAAAACGTTTGCTCTTCAATCGAAATAACATCAACTTCGCATAATACGCGCAGCGTGCCAGATAAATATGTCGAAAGCCGGCTGGCGTAATTATCGTATATAAAGTGCAAAGTGCGAATCTGCTCTTTCGAGAATTTGTTTGCCGTACGAAAATCGTAAGGCTTTGCCGTTTTTGGATCTTCCGCAACATATTCATCGGCAGGAGCATCTTTGCCCGAAGTTAATACGTTTAACAGCTCGTCTATTTCATTTTGAGATAAAATATTCGCCAACGCTTATCTCCTATCAGAAACATTAATTTGCAAGTATATTTATTGTATCACAAAATCATTAAAATATATTGTAGTAATATAATCTAAGTTCATCTTAGCTCTAAGCTTTTCCACAAGTTCTTTCCGCAAGCTATTTTGTATTTCGCTGCTGCGCAGCTCTTCTTCGGTTTTGTCTCTGAGCAGGAACACAATCGTATCGCGTATTATATGGCTGCGGTCGGTAAGATACGCCTTCGTCCCTGCAGGATCGGTTGTGCTTATTTCTATAACTAATGTCGCCTTTAATAATCTTGTGCTGTCTTTAATGTTTGTGACAAAATGCTCGCCCGGCACAAAAAAATCAATTTCCGGCTCGGGCGGAGGAGCAAAAAACATAAAATACGCTGCCCCTCCCGCAATAATCAACACAAAAACGATAATTGTTATCACCTTTTTCATGATAAACCTCTATTCCTTTAAAATGCTTTCGAGTACGAAATCAACCCTTCTGTTGCTTGCCCTGCCCGCCGCCGTTTTATTTGTATCCACAGGGTGGTATTCGCCGTATCCCATAGGTATAAACTTTGCGGGTTTTATCTCTGTCATGCTAAGCATATACCTTACGACAACAAGCGCCCTTGATGCGGATAGCTCCCAATTATCCGAAAACCTTGCATTATGAATGGGAACGTTGTCCGTGTGCCCCTCAACGCGAATACAATATATAAGTTCGTCATATTCGCCGATTATTACGCAAAGCGAGCTAAGAATCATTTTTGCGTCAGGCTTAAGAGAATCTTTCCCCGAATCGAACAGCGCCGAGTCGGACATCCGGATCAGTATGGCGCTGTCCTGGCTTTCAACATTTAATAAACTGCCAAGATTATTTTCTTGAACGTGCGTTTTTATCTTTTCGTACAGCTCGTCAAACCTTTCTTTTATCTCTTGCACGTTTGCGTCAATTTCTTCAGGCGTAGGCGTTGGGGTAGGGTCGGCGTTTAGCTCTTTTAGATCTTCGCCTTGGACATCGCCGGGATTGAGCGCCTGAATTGCGACAAAAGGCGTACCCGAAAGCGAGCTTACTATCTTCTCCCACTTTTGAGCATCGATCGTAGAAAAAGAAAACAGCAACACGAAAAAAGTCAGCAACAGAGTGACCATATCACCATATGTATTCATCCACGCCGGAGCGCCTTCTTCTTCTTGTTCTTCTCTCTTTTTTCTAAACCTCATTTTGTTGCCTCATTCTATCTCTTTAACCTCAACGTTTTGCTCTTCCTCTTTCTTTATTTCGCGCCGGGACAAAAATGATGTTAGTTTGTCTTTTATAATACGCGGGTTTTCACCATCCTGAATAGAAAGCAGACCTTCTAAATACAATTCCTTTTGCAGATTCTCGTTATCGCTTTGCGCTTTTAGCTTTTTTGCAATAGGAGTAAACACCAAGTTCGCTAAAACAACTCCGTAAAATGTAGTAATAAGAGCCACTGCCATATTAGGCCCTAAAGTGCCGTAATCGGTCAAGTTTTTAAGCATGTTTATCAGTCCTATTAGCGTGCCAATCATCCCGTATGCGGGCGCATAGCTCGCCATGCTCAGAATAATAGATTGACCCTGTGAATGCCTTTCCTGAACAAACGCTATTTCGGTTTGAAGTATGCTCTTTACCAACTCGGGATCCGCCCCGTCCACTATAAGCATAATCCCCTTCCTTAAAAACGGGGTCTCGATGTCTTCCATCGCATCCTCAAGGGCAAGAAGACCCTCGCGCCGCGCGATGTTAGCAATACTTATAATCAAATCGATATCCTTATTCAAATCGATATCTTTCTTCTTAAATGCGTTGGTATACACAACTTTAAGCGACTTTAACATTTTGCCGGGATAAGAAACGATTGTTGAAGCGATAGTCCCGCCAAACACAATAAGAACAGAAGCGGAGTCTAAAAAAGAATCTACGGAACCGGAAATAAAAATAGAAATAATTATACAAGCAAAACCGAATATTATGCCTGTTACCGTTGTCTTTTCCACACTATTACTCCTCTAATTGTTTTTCTTCCGCAGCCGGCGCACAAAATATCTTGCGTTTGTATTCGATTATCAGATCTCGAATGTCCTGGGTTGTTTCCGATACCACAAGCTTTCTTCCCGATGCCATTGAAATAACAGTATTTGGGGTTTCCTCGACAAATTCAATAAGCTCACAGTTTACTAAAAACTCTTGGTTGTTCAAGCGATGAACGCGAATCATTTTTTATTCCCTTCCTAAGCTCTGCGCGGCGCATAACACAGTTTGCGCCGCGCACCACTTATCCTAAACCGTTACCTTACCATGTTGACCAGTTCTTCAAGCATCTGGTCCGTAGTTGTGATAATTCTTGAATTCGCCTGAAAGCCCCTTTGAGTAACAATCATATCTGCAAATTCGCTGGTTAGATCCACATTAGACATCTCTAAAGTTCCCGGGTTCAATAATCCCCCAGTGCCGACTCCGGGGGTATTCCTAACCTCAACCCCCGAGTTAACAGTAACCCTGTATGTGTTTTGCCCAACCTTTTCCAAACCGTTCGGGTTGGCGAATGTCGCCAACGCTATCTGCCCAATAACTTGGCTTTGGTTTGTTGACTGGTCAATCCCCACAACCTGGCCGCTGCTGTTAATCGAAATGTCGTAATAGTTTGGGTTCAATAATATGTTTGTTGGTACGGGATTGCCGTTGTTAAGCACAAGAGCCCCGTTTGAATCTACTTCAAATCCCTGCACGTACGCGCCGTTTGCGTCAACCAAATAGTGGTTCACATCCTGATAAAAGTTGCCGGCGCGCGTATATGAGAGCTGCCCGTCACTTGACATAATAAAATAACCGTCGCCTTCTATAGACAGATCAAGCGAATTGCCCGTATATTGGGGCGTCGACTTGGTATGCAACACGTCTATGGTCGCAACCTGAACGCCAAGACCTATCTGTTGCGGGTTTGTTCCGCCGGAACCGGTTCCCGTTGTGGATGCCGGTTTAATCGTCTGACTGTATATATCCTGAAATATCACTCGGCTTGATTTATAGCCTATCGTATTGACGTTTGCAATGTTGTTTCCTATAACGTCCATCTTGGTCTGATGGTTTCTAAGTCCGGTAACGCCGGAGTACAACGAACGCATCATAGTTTTTTTCCTCCTATTTATGCAATTTGAGTTATAGTGCTAACGGGTATTTCTTGCCCGTTTACGACAGCGAATATGCTATCGTCTTTAATCAGAAGCTTTTCAACCTGACCGGTTATTTGTGTGACAGTTCCGTCTTCGGCTTTAACCTCGGCCGAAATTGTTTTGCCAATCAGGTTAGCTCCCTGCAATATCTTAGTGTCTAAATTGTTTTCAATGCTTTGCGGGTCCATAACCCCTGCAACATTTACAGTGTTGTAAGTTTCTCCGCCCACCAACACATAGTTGACGCCTTTCTCGTTTACGACTCCGTCAACCTTGCCGAAAATCAAACCAGCGGAATCCTCTATGTATACATATTTTCCAATCATGGTGTAGGCCTGGCTTGCCGCAAAGCTTTGACTTAACGCCTGAAACCCCTCAAGCAGCGAAAACTGCGCCATCTGCGCAAGAAACTCACCGTGCCCGGTTGGCTCAAGCGGATTTTGATTGGACATCTGAGCAACCAATATCTTTAAAAAATCTTGCTGAGATAAATTGTTGCCGCTGCCTGTATTTCTGTTTAAACTCTCAAGCGTCCTAAGTGTTGCCGCAGCAGCGGGTGTTTGTTCAACCGACATATGCATGCCTCCTTTTTTATTACGCTAAATACACGACTGTACTGCCGTTAAGATAACAATCCGCAGTTTCAGCCGCAGCGTCATAAAGGCTTATTTTGGCGTCCCAATCCAAAGCCTTTCCTTTGCCGGCTTTATTCGTTCCGCCGTGTTGTTCGTTTTGCCTGCGCGCTTCAAAACCGCCGCCTAGATGCGCACTGCTCTGGTAAACAATATCTATGCTTGTTAGCGTTATGCCTTTATCCTCAAGTCGATTTTGTAACGATGGCAGCTGCTCGCAAAGAATTCCCTTAACCGAGCTGTCGCCCGCTTTGATTACCATTCGAATGCTGCCGTTTTCCATAGAAAGCTTAATGTTTAACTTGCCTAAAAACTCAGGCTTTAACTCCACATCAAACTCATGCTTAGCATTTTCAAATTGGGTACGTATTTTATCTACAATATTCGCAACGTTGTCTTTAACAAAATCATGCGATAAAGGCACAGTTTTTTGAGTATTTGCCTCAACAAAGCCGGTTTTTGCATCCGCACTTTGAATTTCATTTGCCGCCGTTTCGGCATAGTTAAAATCTAAAGCTTTTGTTTTGCCGTCACCAAAATCAGCAGGATTTGAACTATCCGCTTTTTTCGGATATTGGCGTCTTGTTTGCTGCGCATCCGAAACAGCGCTGTCTTCCGTTTGCGGCAAAACAGCCTCTTGCGACACTTCTTTGGCATCGTTTGAGCTATCCGCCAAACCGTTCGCATTTATGCCGTCCCGTCCGGCGTACCGGCTGTTTAGCGTTTTTTGCGGCGCATTAAAAGAGCTTGGCGCAGCATCTTGCTTTGGATTTTCTTTTACCATAGCGCGCAAAATCATATTTTGCAGGCCTTCGGCCTTCTCAGCGCCGGAAAGCACAGAAATCCCTTGCTTAGCGCTTTTTTCATTGTTGGTACTCTCGAAGGAGCCAAAATACCCTTTTGCTTTGCTCAACAGCTGCTGTATATCGGGCGGCAGCATATCGAACTGTTTATTTTGTAGCATCCATGCAAATTGCTCTGACATTCCGTTTTCAACCGTATCCCCATTCTGCTGCGTCCACTGCTGCGGTATGTTTTCCGCATTGGCTTGCTCAATATGCTGCGCCATTTTTTGCAGTGCAATCATTTCATCTTCGGGAACGGCGGGAATGTCCGCTTGATAATCCAGCAATCCGAATCCTTCGAGAATGCCAGCAACTCCTGTTTCCTGTGGCTTAGAATTGATGACCATGCTGTTATCGTTTGTGTTGCAGCCACCGATAAGTGTTTGTGCGAAGAGCGCTTGTTCGCCCTCAATACAGTTTAAAAGTTTTGTTTTAAACTCTTCCGTAAGCGGCTTTACCTTAATTGGCTTAAAGCCGCCGCCCAAACCCGCATTCGGAGCAGCAACGTTTGGTGTTTCCGCGAACACCGGTGTTGCGTTCAATTTTCATCCCTCCTTAACTACAAACTTTTCTATTCGCTGCCTCCTTTCGTTTAATCGAGCATTGCCATAGAGATACTTGCGGCAAGTTTAGAATCTATCCTTTCAAGTATCAAAGCGGCTTTCTGGCTATCCATCGCCTTGAGCAAGTGTGCGATACGGGATACCGGTTTTAATCTGCTCATAGCCTCGGCCGCCTTTTGCGCGTCCATTTTCTCGTATATTTGCGCGGTAGCCTTTATATCGGCCTGAGCCTTTGCAATGGCATAAACCTCGGAAGATTCCTGTTCGAACGCCGCAAGCTGCCCGGAAAGGGTTTTTTCACGTTCGCCTAATTCCTTTTCCAATGATAAAACCCCTTCTTCTTTTCTATCGATATTTTTTTTCCTTTTCTCAAGTGTTTGTTCAAATTTAATTAATTCATTTTCTTTATTTTCAAGTTCCTGTATGCTTAGACCTTCATAAATTGTCTCTTCTTCCGGTAAGTTACTCTTCAAAATTTCAATAACTGCCTCTGCCGAGCCGCCCACGTTAAAATATACAATCATGGCGCCCGCAATTACCAAGACAACCAAAAAGACGCATGCCACTGCGCCGCCCGATTTTTTGCCTTTATTCCCGGATGCCGCGGGGCTTGGCTTTTTTACCACAGGCTTTGGCGGCTTTACAACCTTTTGTTTGGGAGGCTTAGGCTCTTTAGGCGGTTTCGGCGCCTTCTTTTTTTTTGCCGGTTCCTGCTCCTCTTGTTCTAAAATATCTTCCTGCATAATACTTCCTTTATGAAACGGTCACTTTATACGAAACCATATCGTCAATAAACTTGCCGTTTTCTTTTTTTACTTCTTCAAGGTATTCCTTGTATTGTTTGTCGTACAACTTATCGAGCAGCTTTATCTCCCTTCGAACATGCACCAGTTTTTTCATCCATTGCTCTCTTTCATTTTCGAGCCTGTTAATCCTTGCCTTAACGGCCGCCATTTGCAGCTTTGTGCATTCAAAGTATCGGCCATAGTCGTTTGCACGCATAACCTGCAGCCCGGTTGAGAGCACACCGCAGTATTCTGCTTTCGTTCTGTCAAAACAACAGTTTAAAATATTCAGTTCGTTTCTGCATGCGTTAAGCTGCGCGTCCACTAAACCAATCTGAATCTTGTACTGTTTTTCAGTACCAATCTGCAAGTCATACCACTGTTGCAACGAAAATACAAACTGTTTCATAGTTTAAACTCTCATATCATATATTTCGTCAACTATTTGCATTGTCTGCTCAAACGTAAACCGCTGCTGCACTTGCTGTAAAAGCAAATTGTTAATCGGATCAATTAATGCTATTGCCTCGTCAATCTTCTCGCTTGAACCCTGTTTATATGCGCCTATGGATATTAGGTCTTGCGCATCCCTGTATGTAGCAAGCACTCCTTTTATATACGCAGTTTTTTGCTGATCCTCTTCGCTCATTACATCAGGCATAAGGCGGCTCACACTTTGCAAAACGTCTATAGCTGGATAATGGTTGTTGTTTGCCATTTTCCTTGAAAGCACGATATGCCCGTCCAATATTCCTCTAACCGTGTCGGATATAGGCTCGTCAAGATCATCGCCCTCTACTAAAACGGTGTAAAGCCCGGTAATTGAACCGCAGCCGCACATTCCGGCGCGCTCGAGAAGCTTTGGCATTATTGCGTAAACCGATGGGGTAAAGCCTCTCGAAACCGGAGGTTCGCCTATTGCCATGCCAATTTCCCGCTGTGCCATGGCAAACCGTGTCAGCGAATCCATCATAAGCATAACGTCCATTCCCTGATCACGAAAGTATTCCGCCATAGCCGTCCCTACCATTGCGGATTTAAGGCGCACCAGCGCAGGCTGGTCCGAGGTTGCGACAATAAGCACTGAGCGCGACAAGCCTTCTTCCTGCAGATCCTTCTCAATAAAGTCCCGTACCTCGCGCCCTCTTTCGCCTATAAGCACTATAACGTTAATGTCTGCCGAAGTATTGCGCGCAATCATACCGAGCAATGTGCTTTTTCCCACCCCGCTACCCGCAAAAATGCCTACCCTTTGCCCCTTGCCAAGCGTTAACAGCGCATCTATTGCTTTGATGCCAAGCGGCAGCCGCTGCGTAATACGCCTTCTTTCCATCGGGCTTGGAGGAGAGTTCATAATAGGGTAGAACGCTTGCGCCTGCGCCTGCGCTTTGCCATCCATAGGATTGCCAAGCCCGTCAAGCACTCGCCCGCAAAATTCTTTCCCTACGGCAACGCTGAGCGCGCGCTCATCGGATACCACATAGCTGCTAGGGCCTACTCCCGATAGGTCTCCAAACGGCATCAAAAGGGTTCTTCTTTCTTTAAATCCGACAACTTCCGCCAAAACAAATTGTTCTTTATTGTCCGTATATATTCGGCAAGTATCGCCTAATTTAGCCGACATGCCAACCGCTTCCACCGACAAACCGTAAACCTGGCTGACCCTGCCGCCATGTTCAATAAAAGATCTGTTTTTTAGTGCGGTTTTATAATCCAAAACTTTTGGAAACAAATTAATCCACCTGTTCTTTAAGATACTGCCCCATTTTGCTAAGCTGGCGCGAGACGCTCGCGTCGATTATTTCTTTTTCGGATTCTATTATGCAATCGCCTTGTTTTAAAGACGTATCTATGTAAACCTCATATTCCGCACAATCCGTTTCAACCTTAAGCCATTGCGGTTTATCCTTAAAAAGCCTTTCATGCTCGTTTCGGCCTACATACAAAACAAACTTATCCGATCTTTTCATGCTTTCGACCGCATTTTTAACGAGCTGCTTATATGCTGTATCGTCTCTTTCAATCAAAATGTTAACTATCTTCTCCGCCATGTCTATCGCCAAATCAAGCACGCAATCCTGCAGCTCTTCAAAAAGTTGCCCGCGGTGTTCTTCAAGTTTGACGAGCGCGTTTTGCAGGTTGTTATATTGCTCGTCATGCCTGCTTTGCGCTTGCTCAAGCCCTTCCATAAACCCTGCCTCTTGCGCCTTTTCTTTTATTTCATCGGCTTGCATCTGTGCGTCCAAAATTATCCGCTGCGCTTTAATGCCGGCGTTTTGTAAATATTCTTTCGCCTTTTCTTTTATTTCGTTGGGCAGCTCTAAATCATCGTCAAGTACCATTTTATCTAACGCGGGCAGCGGCTTTGTCTCTTTATGAGTTATGACAATGCACGACTTGTTAATATTCATGTTGTCAACAAGCGTCTTGTCAATCTTAAACAATTAACTCATCCCCCGAATTGCGTGAAATAATTATTTCTCCCGAATCATCGAGCCTCCGTATAACGTTGACAATCTTTTGCTGAGCTTCCTCAACGTCTCTTACCCTAACCGGCCCCATAAACTCAATATCTTCCTTAATCATCTCTTGCAGGCGCTTGGAGATATTGTCATATATTACTTTTGCCACCTCGTTTGTGGCGCCTTTAAGGGCAACCGCAAGGTCGCGGTTGTCAATTTCTTTTAGTACCCGTTGTACGGCCTGGTTGCTAAGCTTAACAATGTCCTCAAATATAAACATGCGCTTTCTTATCTCTTCAACCAACTCGGCATCCGTTTCTTCCAACGCCTCAAGAAGATGCCTTTCCGTTCCTCTGTCTACGCTGTTTAATATTGTTACAAGGCTGTCAATACCGCCTGCGGACGTCTGGTCAACAAAGCTGAGAGTTGAAAGTTTTTTTTCAAGCACGCGTTCCGTCTCTTTTATGTATTCGGGCGATGTAATTCCCATATTGGCAATACGCGCTATTACGCTTGTCTGCTTCTCAAGAGGCAAAGCCGCTAATATTTGCGCGGCATGCTTTGGCTCAACATATGAAAGAATAAGAGCTATCGTCTGAGGATGTTCGTTTTGAATAAAGTTTAAAACTTGCGCGCTGTCTGCTTTGCGGATAAAATCGAAAGGTTTAACTCTGAGCGAAGAAGACAGCCTTCCAATAAGATCGTTTGTTTTTGATTCTCCAAACGCTTTGTTTAGTATATCCCGGGCAAGGTCAATACCGCCTTCCGAAATATACTTTCTGGCTATGCACATTTGCATAAACTCGTCTACCACCGTCTCTTTAAGCTCCGGATCAACGCGTCTCATGCTTGTAATGCTCAGCGTTAGCTGCTCTATCTCTTCTTCGGACAGAAATTTATAAACTTTTGCCGCCTGATCTTTACCCATTGTTATCATAAGAACTGCGGCCTTTTCTTTGGGCGTCAGTCTTTCCCTTGCCATCGATTTACTCCTAATCTTCATTCAGCCAGTTGCGCAGCAGATTGGCAACCGATTCGGGATTTTTCCCAATATAGTCTTCAAGTATCTGAAGCTTGTTGTCCGTCTTATCAAGATCTTCAATCCGTATATCATCAAACGACGGTCTTTGCGGTTCAGATACGACGGACTCATCGCTAACTACGTAATCAAATCCTCCTTCCGCTACCGCCATTCTGCCGCTTTTTACAAACATCTTAATTGCTGATGATAAAATTATCAGTATCACCACCGCGGCGGCAACTATTATTATTAGCCGCAGCGTTTCGGCGTCCTGCACCTTTTGCAGCATCTGCTGCTGCTGTTGCATAGATTCTTTCAAATCATCAGTTTCTTCTATAGGCATAAAAGGCAGCATAGCAACCGTTACAAGCGTTCTGTCAACGCCGATAGCGGTCGCTATAAGGTCTATTACCTCTTGCGAATAATCGTCGTCGGCATCTTCGCTGTTTATTATTACAGATACCGAAAGCTCTTCGATATTGCCTTTCGCCTGCTCTATCAAAGTTTTTGTCTCGTTTATTTCGTAGTTTGCTTCGCGCGAAACGTTATAATAGGCGGCATTGTTATCAGAACCAAGCGCCGCAAGATATTCCGATGCCGCCCCGTTTGCATCTATCCCCGCCACGCTGCCCTGCGCGTCGTTGGTTATCGCTTCAACAAGCTCTTTCATGCTGACCACTATACCTTCCGTTCCATTGACAGGCGGCGCAAACTCTACCGATTCTATTATTCTTTTATCAAAGTTTAGCTTGACGTTTATTTCCGCCATAACGTTTTTCTCGCCAAACACGGGCGCAAGCATGTTGATTACCTGATCTTTTAGCCGTTTGGAAACGCTTGCCTGAAGCCCCATTTGCGCATCCGCGCTTTCTATCTCGTTATCGCCTTTCATGCTGTATTGGTTCATAGCCGAGTCCGTAATGCTTATATTTTCAACATCAAGCCCCGATACGCTGTTTGCGACAAGCTGCGCAATAGATTTTGCCTCGTCTGCCGTAAGCCGCTGCCCTGCGCGCAGCTCAAGCAGCACTGCGGCGGTGGACGCCTGCTCTTTGTTAGAGAAAACATACGAGCTCTCTTCCCCAAGGTCTATGTTTACCACCGCATCTTCAACCTTGCTCATTCGCATGATGGTCCGGCGCAAGTTTTCCTGAAGCTGAAACTGATAGTAGATCTGTCTTTCCATATCCGTTACGCCAAGCCCCGAAGCGTTCTGAAAAATGTCGTAAGACAGCCCGCTGTTTGGATATCCTTGTGCGGCAAGCTGCATCCTGACGCTGTCCGCAATTGTTTCATCCACAAGTATAGTGCCTGTACCTTCCGCTTTGGCATCAACCCCCAAATCAGAGAGCATCGCAAGCACAGTGCCCGCCTCGGACGAATCAAGCCCCCTGTATAGGGCAACATAATTCTTCTGGTTCAAAACGACTGAAATAAGCACAAGAATTATAATTATTATCGCAATCAGAATAAACAGCCTGACTTTTTGACCCTTGCTCATGTTTTTGAAAGCGTCAAAAATTTTTGTTGGTATCTTTGTTAATACGTTTGCCATAAACCTTCCCGACATCAAAAAAAATATGATGTATTGATATAGTATGATACGCAATATTAATAAACTTTTTTTCTGTTTTCAATCAATAAATTGTTAAAGTCAATTCCAAAATTGACGATATAACATTCGAAGGAGAAAAATAAACGTTGACGAAGGCGCCAGATACGTTTGTCTTTCTGTTATAACTGCGCAAGGATGCGAAAAAACTTTCAAGGAGGAAAATTTTTATGCGTATTAACAACAACATTATGGCGATGAATACCCATCGTCAGTACTCGGTGAATAACAACACTGTTTCAAAATCGACGGAGAGATTGTCTTCGGGTCTTAGGATTAACCGTGCGGGCGATGACGCCGCCGGTCTTGCAATTTCCGAAAAAATGAGAGCGCAGATTCGCGGTCTGCAAATGGCATCAAAAAACAGTGAAGACGCCATTTCTTTAGTGCAAACCGCCGAGGGCGCGCTAACTGAGACCCACTCCATATTGCAGCGTATGCGCGAATTAGCCGTTCAATCCGCAACCGACACCAACGATGAGGAAGTTGACCGCGTTGCGTTGAATGCTGAGTTCGCCGCACTGATGGAGGAAATCGATGACATCGCCGGCAAAACCGCGTTCAACAACAAAAAGTTGCTTGACGGAACTTTCGGAACAACCGTTTCCGTCTCGGAAGGTGTAGGCACCAACATCTATGTTGACGATAACAAAGTGCTTGGCATATCTATAGAGGGATTTTCGGCAGGCACATATTCCGTTGAGTTCGAACTCCCTACATATGCTGATGACGATTCGGAAGACCCGCCACAGTATGCCGCTGGAGATCCTATATCCGGCGCAAGCTACATCGTTAAATTAGGCTCGACAGAAATACACGGGGTTTCCAACCTTGATGGAGCTGCAGGTTCTGTAGTCCTTAATTTCGGCTCTGGCAGAAGCATTTCTATCGATTTCGGGACTGCGATTGCAGAAGATGAACTCGATGGTTTATCTCTTGATTTCACGGTATCCGGCAGCAGCGCAAAAATTCAAACTGGCGCAAACAAAGACGAAAACCTGTTGATATCCATTGGCGATATGCAGGTAAACGCGCTCGGTTTGCAGGATTCCGCAGTGGATACGCAGGTTAATGCTAACAACGCTATAGCGACGGTCAACACCGCGATTAACACTGTTTCAGACCAACGCGCCAAACTTGGTGCTTTGCAGAACAGGTTAGAGCACAAGATAAGCAACCTCGATACATCCGCAGAGAACCTGCAGGCCGCCGAAAGCCGCATAAGAGACCTCGATATGGCAAGGGAGATGACGATATTCACCCAGAACAGCATATTGGTACAGGCTGCAACCGCAATGTTGGCACAAGCCAACGCCGCCCCGCAGAACGTACTGTCGCTGCTCGGATAAACAACGCTACACACAGAGTCCATCTGACTCTCAGTCAAGAAAGCCGCCCGGTAAATCAACCCGGCGGCTTTCTTTTTTTCCGCCGCGTTTGGCGCATACTAACCCTTATTGGATAGAAAAAAAACCCCATGCATTGCTGCAGAGGGTTATGTTATTGCTTCCTAAATCATCGGCTAAAAGAAATTGCCGGCGTATTTGCCGCCGCGCGATTTAAATCTACTGTTTCATCTAACAGCTCTTTCCGAAATATTCTCATTTCTTTAGGAGCTTTAATACCTATTTTTACTCTGTCTTTTTCTATTGACAATATCTCAATTACAACGTCTTGATCAAGCGTGATTCCTTCACCCGTTTTCCTCGACAACACCAGCATCCTGCTTTCCTCCTTTGTCAAGACTTCTCATAATAGCCTCATATGCCGGCCAGCGGATAGGCATCGTTTTAGCATCGATAATAATCTGTTTTCCCATGCCACGTACTGCATTTATGATAATGGGCGCGGCAAGGTTTATCGTCATATCTTCAACCTTTTCCGGAATCACGACAACATTCATGACCAGAAGGTCATTTTGGCTTTCGACTTCAAGCTCCTCAAGCTCGTTTTCGCGAATATCGATGTAGTAATCGTCCATTATCTCAAACGATAGTATTACCGGCAATGCAATATATTTATTCTCGGTTGACTGCAGCCAATAAATCGGTTTTGATTGCGGCACCTCAAGAATAATAAACTGCTTTAATTCCTCGAACCCCGGCAGCCCTTGCGGAAATTCTATAAGTTTTGAATCCTTGGTATCAAAAGAACCGAAACGATCGGTTTCAATGAGCATAACAACGCCCCCTTTATAATTGCAGCTCTACTTCAAAAAGTTTACAAGCGATGTTTGAACTATGTTGTTGCCAATGTGCAGCGCCGCATTATACACAAACTCCGCCATTTTATAATACATTATGGCTTGCGCCTGGTCTACATCCTCAATGTTTGATTTTTGTTCCTCGTACATCAGAATATCGTCTTCAAACCTGTTTTGTATTAACTCCAAACGATTGACTCTTCCCCCAACGCTTGCGTCAACCGACATAACGTGCGTCTGACAATCTTGTAATTTTGCAATATACTGCGAGAGCTGCTCGGCAGAAGCGTCATTCTTAAGCGCATTGTAAAAATCATCAAGAACGGTATAAATATTGTTTTCACCCATTCCAAACAACTGCGAGCCTGTCGTTGATATGTCCATAATGATATCAAATCCAATCTCATGCTGAATAGAAGCCGCGTCTTGCGCTAAAAGCGCGGGATTTGAAGAATCGGTTAAGTCGTACCCATTGTACATAATACCGCCCGAACCAGCCACCGTAAACGGCGCGGTCGTTACATTATATCCTCCGAAAATGTATTTATCCCCGGATTTAGCATTTCCAATGGTTACAACATGATCGCGCAATTGCCCTATCTGCTCCGCGGTGGCCGTTTTATCCTCGGGCGATAAAAAATCGCTGCTCATATATACAGCCTTTTCGTACGCGGTTTTGAGTATTTCGTTAAGCTCAAGAACAGACGATTCGGTCTGCTCAAGCCATGTCAAAGACCTTTCGACATTTTTTTTGTATTGTTCGCTTTTGTAAATCTTAACTCGCGTCTGCATGCTTGAGATAACCCCGATAGGATCGTCTGAAGGCTTAGTAATGCGCTTACCCGAAGCCATCCTGTTTTGCAGCTTATTTAACTCAAACATATTAGCGCCTAAGTTCTTCAAATAACCGCTAAGCATCATACCGCTTGTAATCCGCATTTTAACTGCCTCCTAACTACCTGCCCACAAGGCCTGTCCTGTTTATCAGCACGTCAAGCGCTTCGTCTATTGCGGTTAAAACGCGCGAAGCGGCCGCATATGCGTGCTGGTATGTTATCATTTGAACCATTTCCTCATCAAGCGACACGCCCGAAACCGACTGCCGTCTGTTTTCAAGATTGTCAAGTATCGTGCTTTGGCTAAACGTCATCTTTTGGCTTGTAGAGCTTTCTATAGCTATTTCTACAATTGTGCTTTTTAAATAGTTTTCAAAGTTGCCGACTACAGGGATGTTCACACTTGTTGAAAGCGCCGACAGCGCTAAAGCGTTGACGTTGTTTCCCTTTTGAGGATTAGACGCCCCCTCGTCAATAAAAACGCTTGAAGCGGCGATGTTGTTTACATTATCTAATATTTCCTGCGATAATCTTAAATTGCCTGCCGTTATATCGCCGTAACCGCCCGCAGGCACGTTAAAAAAGTTTATCCCCGTCAATGAGGGCTGCAATCCATGCGGCATCGTGTATCCGCCGCTGTGAACGCCGTTAAAAACCTCCGCCAAATTTTGCGCTAATATATTCAGGTTTTGCAGCACAAAGGGTATACCCACTTGCTCCGGGGAGTTTCCGTCCCGAAGGACCCTGTAAGCGTGCAGTTTGCCGTCGCTGTATTCAAAAGGCGTTGTAGTGCCCTCGTAATAAATTTCATAAAAATCCGGCGCGTTTGAAACCACTCCGGTAAGCGTTGGGCTAACTTCAAGCAGCACAGTATTTGAATGGTTTACCAGTGCAACCCCGTCACAATTAACGCTTAGATAACCGTTTGTGTCTTCTTCGTATGTAATGCCGATAAGCTCTGAAAGCTGATCTAAAAGCACATTGCGTTTATCGCGCAAATCGTTGGCCTTCTGCCCGGACAGTTCATAGGAAAATATTTGTTTGTTGTAATCCGCAATATTCGTTAGCAGATCGTTTATATTCCTGACCGTCACTTTCATAGAATCGTTGTATGTGCCTTGCAGATCGACAAGGCTTTGATAATAATGTTCAAATGAATTAGTCATTTTTATTGCGTTTTGCTGAACGTTCGTGCGAATCTCTTCATTGACCGGATCGATCGAAAGCTCGCTTATGCTGTTAAAGAAATCCTTCATGGCGGCTGAAATGCTGCTGTCCGAAAGTTCGTTTAACACAGCCTCAACGTATTGCAACTCTTCGGCGCGCGCGTTCCAATATCCAAGCGATGCGTTTTCTTTTCTGTACTGCCTGTCAATATAGTCGCTTCGGATCTGGTCAATTACGCAAGTCTCAACACCGCCGCCAATAATTGCCCTTTTATCGCTAGCGATATGAGAGGGCGCAGTGGTAGGATCTATCGCCTGCTGCAAAATACGCTGGCGGGTATACCCCACAGTATTCGCATTGGCAATGTTGTGGCCCGTCAAAGTTATAGAGCGCTGGCTTACCGCCAACGCAGACTTTGAAATCTCCAACCCATAAAACATACTTGCCATTATATTACCTCAAACCATCTGGTCAACTAACAAGTTCCCGTTGTCATGCCTTTCCATCACAACGCCCGAATGCGAATAAACACCTAACTTTTTGTTTAGATGCCCTGTTAACAAGTTTACGCAAAACGCGGAATATGCAAGATGCGTATCTATCAGCCCCTTGTTTATAAAATTCTGTTCCATAAGCTCTGCCAACACTGTTTCAAGCTCTTTTTTGATGTTCTTTAAACTTTGCCTCAAATCAGCGTCCAACACGTCCATAATGTGTTCAAGCCTGAGCGTTTCTTTGGGTATGCGGCACAAAACCGCTATTCTTCCGATTAAGTTTTCACGTTCGCTCTCAAGCTGTTTTATTTTTTTAAGCACAGTCCATTCTTTGCCCACAATGCGCTCAAGGTATGCAACATCATTTTTCAGCAGGCTTTCTTTTTTTTCGCCGGCAAACGCAAGTATTTGGCTATATTCTTTTATCTCTTGCTTCAATACCGATTGAAGCGCAGTTATCAGCCGGTTCATAATGATGCCTCCTTCCAATTAAACTGATGTTGCTATTTGCCCAAAATTTTGCGCGCGACCTTTACTCCCGAAACCGAATAAGTATCGTTTTTTAATTGTTCGGCTACCTCGTTGATATGCGCAATCTGCTCGGGCGAACGCGTCTGCATTAAACCCATTGCCTCTTTTAGCGCGTTGGAAAACAATTTGGCGCCGTCAGTCAGCTCGGCTTTGTCGGCGCCGGCTGTCGGTTGCTCAACTGGTTTTATCTCTCTTATGTGCGTATACTGTCTAAGTAAATCCTTAGAGGAAACCGAATCAATCCTCACAGTTAATCACCTCGTATATTATAAATCATTTGTTATAAAAATCCGTATGCATCTTCCCTAATCCGCTTGCTCTGCCCTCTTTTTTTTCTTTGGGTTCCGTGTAAGCGCTTCTAAGCTCGTACTCAAGCTTTCTGCTGCACTCTTTGCAAAATCGTCCGGTTGATATTGAGCGGTTGCAATTCTCGCACAACAGCAGCCCGCTGTCTTCAGCTATTGTTAAGCGGCCTTCTTTAAGATACGAAAGTATAACTTTTTCGGGCACCTGCGTCTCCTGCGTTATCTCTACTACATTAGCATGGGGATTTTCGTATAAATAATCTCGTACCTTTTCAAAATCCCTTTCCATTTGCTCAATGCATTCGGGACAGCTTGCCGCCCCGTACGAATAAAATATCTTGTTGCAGATCTTACACTGCTTAACCTGCGGACCCATTTTTGCCTCCCGTATTATCGTATGTTGTTAGTATTTGCCGCCATTTGATCCCATATGCCCACAGCCTTCCCCGCCAACGAAAACGCCCTCTGCGCGCGTACAAGCATCGATAGCTCTACCGCCAAATCAACATTGGAGGATTCCATCACCCCTTGCGCTATATGCGCGGTAGATGCTATAGGCGCTCCGGAGGCTACTGTTTGAGTATAACATCCGTTTCCCTCTAAGAGCAATCCTTCCTTGTTCGTAAAATCAACAATGCGCAGTGTTGCAGCAGGCGTATCGTCAAATGATATAACCCCTCCAGAGCTGACCGAAACCGTGTTTGCTTCCAAAGGCACGCTTATGCGGTTATTATTAACGTCCAGCACATAATTACCCTGCGCCGTTACCAAATAGCGTGCGCCCTGCTCGCTCGAGATTGCAAAACAGCCATTGCGCGTATACATTATGTTTCCGGCGTTGTCCGCCACCGTAAAAAACCCGGCTCCGTTAATATATAAATCAAGCGGGCAGTTTGTATTAAGCGGATTGCCTAAAGCGAAGTCGCGTGATGTAGAGGATGGCAAAACACCTGCCCCTTGCTGCAGGTTGTCAGTGCTTTGTGTTTGCGCCGGATTAATTAACGAAATATAAAGCGCGTCTTTAAAGCTTAACCTTTGACCCTTAAATCCCGCAGTGTTTATGTTTGCAATGTTGTTTGCTATTGTGCTGACACGATGCTGCTGCATCTTAATGCCAAGCCCCGCCGCATATAAAGTTTGCATTTTGCGCCCTATACCCTCCCTACTTCGTTCACCGTCTTTGCTAATGACTCGTCTATTATTCTTAGCATCTGCTGGTTCATTCCAAATGCGCGGTTAACCTCTACCATGTTTACAACTTCGTCCGCCATGTTTACGTTTGAGCTTTCAAGATATCCTTGCATTACCCTGACATCTGCCGCAGCTCTTACCGGCTGGTTGCCATAATTAATATACATGTTATCACCCGTTTTGCGCAGGGCGGATAAATCGTCAAAGCCGACTATGTTCAATCTGCCTGCGAGCCGCCCAGCGACAGTCACGTTTCCCAATGTATCTACAACAAACGTGTCGCTGCCTATAAAAATTCTTCCGTTGTACCCCGAAACATAATAGCCTTCGTTGGTAACAAGGCAGCCGTCGCTTCCAACATGAAAGCCGCCGTCTCTTGTATATCTATTGCCCTCGGGTGTCTGAATTACAAAAAAACCCTGCCCCTCTAATGCTAAATCCGTTGCTTTCCCCGTCTGTTCAAGGTCTCCCTGCGAAAATACGGTGGCAATCATATCTACATGAATGCCCGTATTTTGATTGCCTATAAAAGACGATGTTTTTAACAGGTACGGGTCTTTCTGAGCCATAATCATTAAATCCGCAAAAGAACGGGAAATCGTTGTATCTTTTTTATAACCCGTAGTATCTATATTAATAATATTGTTAGTCAATATGTTCATCCGCGCTCTTTGCGCCAACATACCTGTTCCGGCTATATAAAAGCTTCTGAGCATTTAATCACCTCATAATAGTTTATCGGCAAAAACAGCGGCGCACTTTAGGCTTTTTCAAAAAGTTACTGCACATTTCTTATCTTCATGGCAAGCGCAACTTCTCTTATGGAAATCCCGAGCCGCTGGGCAATATCATTTGAGTTTAACCCCTCAGCGCATAATTCGGCTACCTTGTCGGGTATTTTAAGCTGCACCCTCTCCAGCGAAGTTAGCCCGTTAGCGTCTAACGAGCGCATTTCTTTTTCTTGAACTTGCGCGAATGTTTCTTTTACATTTTCCCTGTCGGATCCTATGTCTTTTATATCATTTGGCGGCGCAGCAACATCCGCCACAGACTTGTATAAGGCTTTTGCTTTAGAAACGGTTTTAAGAGTGTCCAAAACTTCCGGCTTGGGGGGTGTCTCATTTTTTTCACCGCTTATTTTGTTTGCCTCGAATATGTTTTTAACTTGTTCAATCATGCCGGCTATCTCTGTCTTGTTTTTGTTTATTTCTTCCCGCGATTCTTCCGCGAACTCTTCAAAACCTGCAAGCATATCCTCAATATTTTGATACAGGTTAAATAGCTTTTGTTCTTTTTCGTAATCCGCATTGTTTTTGACAGAGTTTTTCTTGTTGACGGGGCGAATAAACTTGCCGAACAGCCACATCCCAACGCAAAGCAAAATAAATATGTACGTAATAAAAGCGTACTCGGTAATGCCCATAACAATTTCTCCTTTGTATTATCCGCGGGCGCTCACGCTTTCGTATATTCCTACAAACTTAAGCTTTGAGCGCAGTCTCATGACCGCTTTAGAGTGAATCTGCGATACCCTCGATTCGGAAACATCAAGTACCGATGCAATTTCCTTTAAAGTCATCTCTTCATAGTAGTAAAGTGTTATAACAAGTTTTTCTCTCTCAGGCAAACCGTCAATAAAGCCGCCAAGTATTCTGACCATCTCGCTGCTTTCTACTTCTTCTTCGGGAGATGCCCCCTGGCTTTGCAAGCTAAACTGCCATACCGCATCGTTTTGTACCAGCTCTTCAAAATGCACAATGTTAAACATCTGTGCTTTGCCAAGCGTGCTGTGCAAATCATCCTCGTCCATTTCAAGATATTTTGCAACTTCCTCGTCGGTCGGCTCGCGGTTGAAACGGTTCTCAAGATCGTAATAGGCTTGGCTTATTGCCTTTATCTTGCGCCTTAAGCTTGAGGGCGCCCAATCTTGCTTTCGTATATTGTCTATTATCTCGCCTTTTATTCTCATGGACGCATAGTATTCAAATTTAACGTCGCGCTTTGTATCATATTTTTCTATTGCATCCATAAGCCCGATTATTCCGCAGCTTAACATATCATCATAATTGCTGTACGCCTTATACGTCGGCATAAGGCGCAGCACGATGCTTTTAACCTGCGGCAGGTAATACAATACCAGTTCATTCTTGTTTTCCGGCGTTTTTTTAGCGGTATATTCCTGCCATAACCGTTCAGCGCTCTGTTTCATGCCAGTCCTTCCACATCCTAACCCTCTTTTTTCGCGCTAATATTTGCTGGCGCATAATAAAGCGTCCTAAGTAGTTTCTATCGCTTGCGGATATGTTGATATACATAAGCACGGTTTTCCTTGGTTCACTGTCATTAAACGGCTGTTCACAGCGCAATACTTCCGATTCAATTATTCTGCTTTCCGTCTCGGTCAGGTTTATCTTGGCAAACAGTTTAGTTCCTTTTTTAAATGCTTCGAAACATGTCAAAAGTATACCGTGTTCCGATATATCCACCGTTTTGGCTTTATACTTGTTTTGTTCGTCACCTTCACGCCATAACGTGACGCGCAGCACAATAGGCAAACGGTAGCTCTGGCGCCTTTGCAGTTTTCTCAGATCGGAAATTAGCTTAAGTTTGCAAAGCTGCAGCTTACCTTTAATAAATCTTTCACGCATAAGCGCATCAAACTCAAATACCCCCGCCGGGCGATAGAACCTTACATTTACTATGTCATCCTGCTCAACCTCAACCGGGGTCCCTCTTTCCGTGGGGTTAAGCACAACAAAATAGTCTTCGTGAATGTCCTGAAGCTTTGTTTTGTAACCTTTTCCGTTGATGTTAAGCTCAAACAGTTCGCCAACCTTCACAATATCTTCTAAGCGCACGATTACTTACCCCTTAACAATTTCTTTCTTAGCCATAAACCTGTCGATAAACACAGCGAGCCCAAACCTTCTGCGGTCGGCAGCCGGTATGCTTAAAAACTTGTGGACAATTTCATTTAAGTATACGCATGCCGCGCTTTTCGGGTGCCCCACCAGTATTGGGGTTTGCTTTTTTACTGCGTTTTGCATATTGGCATCTCGTGGAATAACGCCAAGTTTTCGCATTCTTATATCTGTGTTTTTCTCCACTATTCGTATAAGCCCGTCCATTACGGATTCGGCTTCCCGTATATCGTCCGCCTTGTTAAGCACAAGGCTGACCGTTGGAGTTTCTCCTTGTTCGTGCAGCATCTTTATAAGCGCATAAGCGTCCACAATCGCCGTCGGCTCGGCCGTTGTGACAAGTATCGTCTCGTGGCTTGCATTTATCAGCCTTAGCGAATTGTCGGAAAACCCCGCGCCGGTATCAAAAACAATTGTATCGCACGAATTTTCAAGTTCTAATAAACTGTTTACCATATGCATAAACCTGTTTGGGTCAAGCTTTGTGAGTTGGTAAACCCCCGAACCGCCCGAAATAAACTGTACGCCCTCTAGCCCTGTTTCAATTATTTCGCTGATCAGTTTTCTGTTTTCAATTACGTCCATCAAATCATGCTGCGTATGCACTCCAAGCATGACGTCAATATTTGAAAAGCCAAAATCGGTATCAATTATCATCGTCCTGTTGCCCCGCCTGTTAAGCGCAATGCCAAGATTAAGCGCAAGGCTCGATTTTCCAACACCCCCTTTTCCGCTTGTTACCGTCACAATTTTTGTGTTTTTATTGCGGGCATTAATTTGTCTGCGCAGGCTTTCAGCCTGATCCATCATAACACTACCTCTCGACTTCCAATGATATTATCGGCTAATTTTTCGGTTTCGACCTGGGTTATATCGTCGGGTACGTTTTGTCCCATGGTTATGTACGCGAGCGGTCTTTTTGCATAGTCTGCAATGTTGAGTATATTTCCCCAAGAGCCCACTTCGTCCAGCTTTGTTACTATAAGTTTATAGTTGGGAATAAATGAATAATTCCGAATAATATCTTTGCACACTCTGCTGCCCGTAACAACGCTTATCACAAGGAAAACCTCATCAACATCTGCGGCGCTTATATAATCCTGCAATTCTTTGCTGTAAGAAGCATCGTTTAAACTTTTGCCAGCCGTGTCTATTAATATTACGTCCCTGTCCGCCAACGCGTTTACGGCTGTCTTTAACTCCCTTGCGTTATAAGCGGTTTTTAGCGGTATATCCATTATGTCCGAATATATTCTCATGTGTTCCATAGCCCCCACCCTGTAAGTATCCATGTTGATAAGCCCGGCTTTTAGGTTTTGATCAAGCGTTAGCCTGCCTGCCAATTTTACCAGGGTTGTAGTTTTGCCCGCACCCGTCGGCCCCGCAAACAAAAGTACGGTTTGCTCAAACTTTTTTAGCTTTATCGATTCCGGCTCTCCCAACCTGTCCATAACAATTTGCAAAGCTACATCATCGAGCTCTAACTCCTTTTTGCTTCTTATTTCATGCGTCAGCGTTGCTAATTCATGCGCTAAATCCTCGCACACATCTTTTTCAATCAACCTTGAATACAATTGCATAATTTCGGGCGGCAGGGCTAATGCGTTGTCGTTAAATCTCATTCTGTTGCTTATATCCGCAACAATGCCCTTTAAAGATTCTATTTGTTCTGCAAGAGGCTCTATCACCGATTTGTTTTCAACACCGCCGGGCGCCAAAACAGTTTTCTGGACAGGCTTAACTATAGGCGGTTGTTTATGAGGCTCGTAAGCCGCAACAACTTCAACGTTCTTTTTTAAAAACCCGCCTATTCCTTTTCCGCGCACATGTTTGCTGTCAAGTATGACCGCATCGGGACCAAAATCTTTTCGGATTTTTTTTATCGCTTCCTGCATGTCGGCCGCTACAAATCTTTTGACAAACACCTAAAAATTCACCGTCCAGTCTGAATAGATTTCAACATTTTGTTCAAGCTCGCCGTATGATAGCACAACCAGCTCCGGATAAACCTGCGCAGAAAGGTCTTTTATATGTTTGCGTATCTGCGGCGAGGTAATAACAATGGGCGGTATGCCAAGGCTTAAAAAATGTTCAACCGCATTCTTCAAATTGCTTAGCATTTGCTGTATCTGAGAAGGCTCGAGAGCTATTGCGGAACCTTTTTCAGTTTGCCTTATACTTCCGGATACCGCTTTTTCCACATCGGGATCAAGCGTTATAACACGCGCTTTGCCATCCGGTATAAAATTTCTCGTAATTGCGCGTTTTAATTTTTGCCGCACATATTCGGTAAGCAAATCGGTATCCCGGGTAATGTTGCCGTAATCCCCCAATATCTCAAGTATTGAGCCTATATCGCGTATTGACACACCTTCGCGCAGCAGGTTTGCAAGCACCTTTTGCACTTCGCCGACCGTAAACATCTTGGGCACCACTTCGTCTACAAGCGCAGGCTGTTGTTTTTGAACATTGTCAATGATAGTTTGCACCTGCTGCCGCCCTAACAGCTCGTCCGAGTGCCGTTTTATAACTTCCATTAAATGCGTTGAGATAACGGACGGCACGTCTATGGTCGTGTATCCCTTTAACTCCGCTTTTTCCCTGTCATCTTCCTCTATCCATAAAGCGGGCAATCCAAATGCCGGCTCAACCGTTTCTATGCCTTCAATCGGTTCGTCAACCTCTTCGGGCTTTAGCGCCAAATACCGCCCAAGCATAACCTCTCCCCGCGCAACGTCGAGCCCTCTTATTTTAATTACATATTCTTTTGTTCCAAGCTGTATGTTATCGCGCAGCCTGACAATAGGCACAATTATTCCAAGCTCTAATGCGCATTGCCGCCGTATCATTACAACGCGATCGAGCAAGTCTCCCCCCTGCGTTGCATCTACAAGAGATATAAGCCCGTATCCAAACTCCATCTCTATCAAATCCACATGCAATAATGAAGTCACGCTTTCGGGTTTGCGCTTTTCGGCCGCTGTCGTCTCCGCTTCTGTTTTTTGTTCCGCTTCCTCCATCTGTGTTTCGCGTTTTTTTCGTGTGTAGCCGATAATCGCCAAAGCAATAGCGACAATCCAAATTGGCAAGCCTGGTAGCCCGGGAATAAATCCGATAAGCGCCAACATACCGCCTAATATATAGAATATAAACGGTTGGCTAAAAAGCTGTTTGGACACATCCTGACCGAAACTTGTTTTGGTAGCGGAACGTGTCACAATAATACCCGTTGCGGTTGACACAAGCAACGCGGGTATCTGACTGCACAGCCCGTCCCCTACGGTAGCAAGCGTGTACACCTGTATAACTTGGTCAAATTCCATACCGGTGCCGGTTATCCCAATAATAATTCCGCCGACAATGTTTATAACTGTAATTATAATACCAACAATTGCGTCACCTTTAACAAATTTTGATGCGCCGTCCATTGCGCCGTAAAAATCCGCTTCACGCGTGATATCCTGCCTGCGTTCCCGCGCCTGCTCTTCGTCAATTAGCCCCGAGCTCAAATCCGCATCTATCGCCATCTGTTTGCCGGGCATTGCGTCAAGTGTAAACCTTGCCGAAACTTCCGCTACTCTTTCTGCGCCTTTAGTGATTACAACAAACTGCACCACCACAATTATTAGGAATATTACAAACCCAACCACTAAGTTGCCGCCCACCACAAAGTTGCCGAAAGTTCTGATTACATTGCCGGCGTCGCCATTGTTGCCAAGTATAAGACGCGTTGAGGAAATATTAAGCGATAACCTGAGCAAGGTAACGATAAGCAACATGGTAGGGTACGTAGAAAAATCGAGCGTTGTTTTTGTATAAAGTGTAATAAGCAGAATAAGCAGCGAAATCGCAATATTAGCTATCAGAAAAAAGTCCATCAAACCGGGAGAAAGCGGCATTATTATGATAAGTATTATAGCGAGCAGCAGAACTGCCACAAAAATATCCGTAAACTTCACTTGCGCCCTCCTTTGGTTTTCAATTGATATACATAAGCCAAAACTTCCGCAACCGCCTTGTACATTTCTTCGGGGACCTCATCTCCCACTTCGCAAAAGAAATAAAGCGATTGAGCCAGCGGTTTGTTTTCAACTATCTCTACAAAATGTGTTTTAGCTTCCTCTTTTATTCTGTTTGCTAAATAATCCTTTCCCTTTGCCACCACAACCGGGGCAGGGTCTTTGCTTTCTTTGTAGGAAAGCGCCACCGCATAATGCGTAGGGTTTGTAATAACAACGTCCGCATCCTTAACCGCCTGAACCATACGCATGCGGCTCATCTGACGCTGCTTTTGGGCTATCTTGCCTTTTATAAAAGGATCGCCTTCGGTTAATTTGTACTCGTCCTTTATCTCCTGTTTTGTCATCATCAAATCTTTATTGTATTTCCAGCGTTGAAACATATAATCAAACGGCGCGAATATCGCGAGCGCTATTCCAAGGCTGAAAGCCGCCGATAAAACAGTGCCCACAAAGCTTGCCGCCGCGGCCTCAACGCTTTGGCTCATAAGCCACGCGAACTTGCCCATGTTACGTTCATACTCTCCGTAAGCGACATAAGCCAAAATGGTTATTTTGATGATTGCTTTTGTCAAATCGAGCAGCGTTCTTGTTGAGAAAATCCTTTTTAGACCTGCAACCATGCTTATGCGTTCAAACTTTGGCCCAATTGCTTTGGTTGTAAACAAAAACCCCACCTGAACCACATTAAACAATATTCCACCTGCCAATGCCGCCGCCAAAAGAGGCAGCATTATCCGGGCAAACATCCAAACAGCATCGGACAAATAATTCATCGCAACCGAAGCCGAGAAATCTGTAGTGTTGCCTGCCGAGAAAAAGTGGGTTAAAAGCTCTTTTATGTTTGATATCATACCCGAGCCAAAAACCGCTAAAACACCGAAGACAAGCATAAGCGATAATGCGGTTATAACCTCTGTGCTTTTGTATACCTGCCCTTTTTCCCTCGCTTCTTTCTTTTTTCGCGGCGTTGCTTTTTCTGTTTTTTCTCCTGATTGCTGTTGGGGGCTCATCCCGCAAACTCCGCAATCATATTATCCAAAGAAATAAACATATTCTTAAATATCGTATCCGTAAAGTGAATAAACACCGGCATAATGAGAAACAGCATTAAAAACCCAAGAGCAATTTTTAAAGGTATCCCAACTACAAACACATTCATCTGCGGCACTGCCCTAACAATAAACCCCATCGCGACTTCTCCAAGCAACCCGGATGCGATAAGCGGCATGGCAACATTGACCGACAACAAGAATGCGAGCGCAAACACCTCAAGCGCAACCAGCCCGACAACGGGATTTAGCGACACCGCTCCAACCGGTATATGCCCAAATGTGTTGCGAATAATGTGTATTAGCTTTATGTGCCCGTTAACTCCCAAAAAGGTTATAATAACAACCACATATATCAGATTGCCGGTTACCGGAACGCTAATGTTGGTTTGCACGTCAAACACATTTACCATACCGAAGCCCATCTGCATATCCATCACTTGCCCCGACGTTTGCACAATCGAGAAAAACAGCGTTGTAACATAACCAAGCGCCAAACCAAAAAGCAGCTCGGTAAAACAAATGAGTATAAATCCGGCGGCGCCTTTATATGCCACTGGTGTTTGAGGCGATGCGGCAAAGGTAATGTAAGTAACCAAAAGACACAGCGCAATCTTTAGCGTGTTTGGTAAGTTGCGCCTGCCGAATATCGGGGATGACATAAGCAACCCGCTAATGCGCAAAAACATAAGCGCGAAGCAATCTATGTTTGACATTACACTGCCCAATATCTGCTGCATTACAACCTACCTTAACATCGTATCAACGTATCCGAACATCCGCCTGGCAAAGTCCGTTAAGTTGGTCATCATCATACCGCCAAAAATCAAAAGGACAATAAGTATAGCGATTATTTTAGGCACAAACGCTAATGTTTGCTCGTTAATCTGTGTAGTTGCCTGGAATATGGATATAATCACTCCCACAACCATAGCAACGATTAATATAGGCGCGGCTACGGTTATTATTGTCGTTATCCCATCTTGCAGCACTGTAATAACTTCAGATTGACTCAACTAAAAACCTCCTAAGCAATTGCATTTTATATGCCTAAACAAAACTGTTTATAAGCGTGCGCACCGTTAAAGTCCATCCGTCCACCAACACAAACAAAAGAACCTTGAACGGCAAAGATATGATGATAGGCGGCAACATCATCATCCCCATAGACATAAGCGCGCTCGCCACAATCATATCCAGCACAACGAATGGTATATACAATAAAAACCCGATTTGAAACCCGCGTTTTATCTCGCTTGTGATAAACGCGGGTATAAGCGCCGTGTTTGAAACCTGCTCTGCGTTTTGCACGCCTTTATCTTCAGGAGAAATCGATATAAAGTAATCTAAATCAGTTTTATATGTTTGCCTGAACATAAACTTGCGCACAGGCTCCATCGCGCGCTCTATAGCTTCTTCCTGCTCTATCTGTTCCGAAATGTACGGCTGATACGCTTTAACATTTATATCTTCAATAACCGGCGACATCACAAAAAAAGTTAAAAACAGCGCTAACCCTATAAGCACCTGATTAGGCGGCATCTGTTGTAGCCCAAGCCCGTTGCGGATAAGCGAAAGAACAATTATTATGCGCGGGAAACAAGTGAGCATTATCAATATTGAAGGCAGCAACGACAAGACGGTAAGCAAAAGCAGAATATCTATGGTTTGAGACCTGTCCCCAAATATACCGCCCAACACATTTTGCGATGAATCCTGCGATGCCGAGCAACCCGAAAATATAACGATAAGTATTATAAACATAACAGACAGTATAATTTTTTTAGTCGCTTTGCGGCGCCTATTTTTTGCCCTGCGGCATCGGCTGTTCATTCGCTGTCCTCTGTTTTATCAAGCTTTTTGGGCGTTTTTTGTTTGCGCTGCTTTATAGCCCTGTTTATCTGTTCTATATAATCATCATCGGCACTGCTGCGGTTACCCTGTTCCGTCCTCGCCTGTCTGTTTAATTCCCGTGCCTTGCGCAAATTCTCGGGCGCATTTTTTGCATTTGAAACAAACTCTGAAAACCTTTTTAAAATTTTCTTTGGAGGGGCGTTTGTTGTTTCATCCTGAATAATGTTTAATTCTTCAGGCTCTATTTCGCTTATCTTGTTAATCGTCTGGTTTGTTACGCCAATAAAAAAGCACCTATTGCCTACCTTGGTAAGAAACAGCGCTTTATCTTTTGCCAATCCGATACGATCAATTACCTGTATATGCTTGCTCTTAAGCATCCGGGCGGCTTTTCCGGTTAAAAATCTTGTCGTTAAATAAGCCCCCACCATTACGGCAACCATTATGAGTATAATAAATAATGTAGACCAGTCGTTATCCCCCATCCGTAACCCCTCTCAGTCTACATTTTATATACCCTTATTGATTTATGTGAAACAAAATATGTGTTCCGCTAACCGGCTACACCTGCATACGCATTATCTCGTTGTACGCTTCTATAACTTTGTTTCTGACAGCAACGGCAAGGCTAAGCATTACCTCCGCTTTTTGCGCCTCTATTACAGGCGTATGCAAATCATCGATTTCGCCAGTTATAAGCGCCGTATTTTGTTCGTTTATATTTGTTTCGGCTTGTTTTGCACCATCAATAGCTTCAGCAAGAATGTCGGTAAAGCTGCCGTTGTTGTTTGCCGTCCCTTTTATTGCGGCATTAGGTGAAATATTGCCGATACTGCTTATTTGCATATATTACCCCTCCTAAGTCCGGGCTACCGCCCTATCTCTAACGCTTTCATTGCTATACTCTTCGTTGCGTTAAGCACAGTAACATTAGCTTCATAAGAGCGCGACGCCGACATCATATCAATTATTTCTTCAACTTCGTCCACGTTGGGCATCGCGACAAACCCCAGTTCATTAGCATCCGGATGATCAGGATCAAATTTGTATTCAAAACCCGACGCGTCTTCAACTATGCCCGAAACTTTTACGCCCCCGCCTAATGTTTTGCCAAAAACAGTAGAAAAAGAATTCTCGCTCATCACCACAACCCGCCTGCGATAAGGTCCTCCGGAGGCTGTGCGTGTAGTTGTAGCGTTGGCAATGTTTTGGCTTATTACGTCCATCCTCATCCGCTGTGCCGTTAACGCCGAAGCGCTTATATCAAGAGATTTCAGAAATGCCATATTGTCAGCCTCCTTCGTTTATCGCCGTGCGCAGCTTTCTAAATTCGCTGGTAAGCTGCGTTGCAAGCGTATTGTAATATATTGTGTTCTTAGCTAATTCTGCATTCTGGGCGTCAATATTTACATTATTGCCGTCCATGCGGTAAGCGGAGCCGCTATCCTTTGTTACGACAGCCTGTAAATCGCTGCCCGTAAAGCTTATGTGTTTGGCTCGCGTCTTTTTGACCGCAAAACTTTGCCCAAGCGCCGCTTTAAATGCAGATTCAAACGAAACGTCGGACGCCTTAAACCCCGGCGTATCTACGTTTGCTATGTTATTGGCGATTACTTTGTTTTTAAGCCAAGCCGCATCAAGCCCTTTTTGAAGTTTATTAACGCCGTTAAAAACATTGCTGTGCAATACGGTGTACACTCCTTCACATTGCCGAATATTTTTTATAGTACTTTAGTATTTTGTTTACATATCCCCTAACGCCTTTGGAAAGCCGTTCGTATTGTTTTGGGTCGTCAGGATTTTTTATTTTGTAGGACGCAACCCGGGCAGGCCCCGCATTATAAGCCGCTAACGCCAAGCGCAAATCTCCAAACCGGTTCAGCTGCTTTTTTAGATACTTGCACCCTCCCAAAACGTTTTGGAAAACATCAAACGAATCTTTCACCCCAAGCTCTTTTGCGGTTCTTGGCATAAGCTGCATTAGCCCTTGCGCTCCGCATCTTGAAACCGCTTTAGGCCTAAATGACGATTCTGTCATTATAACCGCACGTATCAGCGCAGGGCTAAGCCCCGTCTGCTGCGCGGCATTTTCAATTGCCCTGTCAATTTGGGTTTTGCTCGATGAAGCCGCATCAACATATGTTAAAGCCGCATCAATATGCTGCGGATTGGCATCGGCAACTTCCACCGGCTGCGCAGATATTGGTCCGTTAATCCGCATTTTAACTTCTGATAAAATGCCCGCAAAAACCGACCCGCCCTGCTTTGCAGCCCCTCTTTCAAGTACGCTTTGAAAACGTTCAAGTTTTGACAGATAAATACTTTCTATATTTCTCATCATATATTCTATCGGTTTGAATCAGGTCCCACATTAGCTTCATTTATAAGCTTAAGCCGCCATTCGTAAATCTTGTGAGGTATTCTTTCTAACGGCAGCTGAAAATCAACCGCGCCTATGCTGTAAGCCACCGCAGGCATACCGTATACCACCGAGGTCTTGTTATCCTGCCCTATTGTTGCGGCGCCGCTATTTTTCATGGCAAGAAGGCCGTTAGCGCCATCGCTTCCCATACCGGTCAGAATAATGCCTAATGCATTAATACCCTTCAGTTTTGCTATTGAATCAAACAAATTGTCTACGGACGGGCAGTGCCCGCTTATCTTTTTCCCGGGGTAACATTTTACCGCCAACCCGCCGCCTAATCTCTCTACGCTCATCTGCAAACCTCCCGGGGCTATCAGCACGGTTCCGGGCAGCACCTTATCTTTATCTTTCGCTTCACTAACTTGCAAACTGCATATCGAGTTTAGCCGTTTGGCATAATCTTTGGTGAAACCTTTTGGCATGTGCTGCACTACTACGATCCCGGGTAAATCGTCCTTTAGCTCCTTTAATATGCTCAGAATGGCTTCGGTGCCCCCGGTTGATGCGCCAATCGCAATTATGCTATCTTTAGCGCTTATTGTGCCGTGCGCATTTTTGGGGATATAATTAACAACCTTCGTAGGTTGGACAATGACCTTTGCTTTCGATGCAATTCTAACCCTAAATGCCATCTTGGATACAAACTTTTGTATATCCTGCGGAGTATTAAAAGCCGGTTTAGTCAGAAAATCAGTTGCCCCTACTTCAAGCGCATCAAATACGACGTCGGTAGCGGAACTTATTATTAAAACCGGAATATGATGTTGCTTTAAGAGGGACTTTAAAGAGCTGATACCCTTGGTTTTATCTTTGCCGATGCTAAATGTCATGACATCGGGAGCTAAAGTTTTAATCAAATCCTGCGCCTCCAAAGGGTCGGATGCGGTTGCAACCACCTCTATACCCGGCTCGCGCGCAAATTCGGGCAAAATAGTCTCTTTAAAAATTATTGATTCCTCTACTACTAACACCCTAACCGGATAAATTGTCATTTTTATCTTGTATCCTTTCTGTAAACGGAAGGCATTACATTTTTATACCTGACTGCGCTCAAATCTAAAGTTTCGGCTTGCCCTACAAACAAATATCCCCCTTCGACCGTTGTCTCATAAAACTTTTTTACAAGCTCCGTTTTAGTTTTATGATCAAAATATATCATCACATTGCGGCAAAATATTGTGTGAAACTTTCTCCTAAACGGAAACTGCTTTTCAATCAAGTTAAACCGCCTAAATATTATTTCTTCTTTTATCCTTTTCGCGACCTCCCATTTTCCATCGTTTTTCGCTTTAAAATATTTATTTCTCCAGTCAGGCGGCACATCGGTTAAGCTATCATCGTCATATTCGCCCTTTTCTGCGGCTAATAACGCTTTCTTAGAAATATCGGTCGCCAATATCTTTTTATCCCAGCGCTTATCTTTGTCGGCGAAATAATCCGCAACAATCATTGCAAGCATATACGGTTCCTGCCCTGTAGAACATCCTGCGCTCCATACTCGCAGGTCTTTCTCAACCTCACATTTTTCAATCATAGGAAGCACATCGTTTTTAAAAAACTCGAAATGTTCCCACTCTCTCATAAAATATGAATAATTCGTTGTAAGCCTATTTATTATTTGGTCGAGCATAGTGCCCGACTTATCATTAAACACGTGGTCTAAAAAAGTCCGGTAGTCTAAAAAACCGCTGTCTCTTAAATAATTGTTTAGCCTGCTTTCAACCAACGTTCTCTTTTTTATAAGGTTTATCCCGAAATTTTCTTGTAAATAATCGACAAAAAAATAAAACTCATTGTCTTGAATTGGTATCATTCTTTACCGCCAAGTTTAAATATTTATTAAGGGCAGAAAGCGCCGCTCTCTGCCCTAAGTAAAAACCAATGGGAATTACTCAATAGAGTTTATCTCTTGCGTTTCCTGTTCGTTAAACAGCTTGTCGCAGTCAATAAGCAGCTTGATCTCTCCTGCCACTTTACCTATACCGCGAATATACCTGTTACGGATTCCCGATTTATGACTGGGCGGCGGCGCAATATCTTCATCGTTTATTGCCATCACATCGGCAACTCTATCCACTACCAAACCTAAAACAAGATCCTCCGTCTCGGCAATTATTATGCACGTTCTGTCGTCATATTCTGTCGACGGCTTATTAAATTTTATTCTTAAGTCGATTATGGGTATTATTTTCCCACGCAGATTGATTATGCCTTTAATATAATCTGCTACTTCAGGCACTGCGGTAATAGGGAGCACCCCTATTATCTCGGTAACATATTTAATTTCAATCCCATAAACATCGTTTAAAAGATAAAAAGTTAAATACCTGCCGTATTGTGTGTCTTCCTGTTCCTCGTAAAACTGGTCAATCATGGCCGCCCTCCTCATGAATACTTATAAAAATAAATCCACCAACATCCCGCGTATTTCGTCCACCGTTTCAAGCAATTTTATATTCCCCTGCTGTTCGGACAATATCTCACGCGTTAGTTCGTCTAACTTATTGTTTATCTTCTTAATAACAAAAAAAATCCTATGCCTCCCCTTTTTGTCAAACAAACTTGACTTTATGCACGCATATGCGTTGCCTGCCGCTTCTGCAAGCAGCTCGCAAATAAGAGCTCTGTATTCTTGCAAGATTTTTATGTCTGCTTTTTCCTTAAGACTTTCACCTTTTTTAAATATCCTTTCCTGAAGGTCGTTTACATAATGGAAGTATTCTTTTTCGTTGTGCTCGTTCATCTGGCGGTGAAAAGGCATATTCGAACCGGAGGCGGAACTTTTGCCCGCAACAGCGTGATGTTCGTTTATCCCCGGCAAACCGCGCCTTACATCAGCAATCTTCATCAATACTTCCCCAATACTCATGCAGTTTATTTTTTGGCATCAACGTAAAACGCATCTTCTTGATTTTTAGAATAATTTGCGCTTTTTTTGTTGTCATTGATGCTTTTTATCTGCTGTTTGTACCATTTTATCTTGTTCGATGCAAGCTGTGCATTTTCCTTGTCGGCTTTAAGGATTTCCTGGATAATATCTTGTATCTGCTTTTTAAGATCATTGATTTCGCCGCCGCCCTTAGCGTCAAGTTCGCGCTCGATACTGACCAGCCCGGATATTTTTTCAATAATAGCCTGACGGTTTTTAATACCTTTTTCGAAATCATCAATACGGTCGGCATTTAATAATACCTTAAACTGCTTCGTCAGTTCAAGCATTTTAATAAGCAATTTTTTTTTCTGCTTAAGTATTGACAGTATATCGCTTGTATCCATTTAGGACTCGCTTTCGTATTCCCTATACGCATCGTGTTTTTGTTGTTTTTGCACTTTAACCCAAGAATCGCGCAATGCCGCAAGTATTTCAACTATCGGCTCAATTGCGCCGGCATCTTTCTTTATATTTATTAAACTGATTTGGCGGTTTATAAACTCATATAATGACATAAGTTCATTAGATATGCTGTAGCTAAAATCAAGCCCGTTAATAAGCTCGGAAATAATCTCCTGCGCTTTATGCAAGTTTAAATTAGCCGTCTCAAAATCTTTACCGTTAATCGCAACGCCCGCTAACTTTAACTGCTTAATGCAGCCGCTGTACAGCATAACAATAAGTTCCAGAGGGCTTGCCATTAAAATATCGTGCTTTTTGTATTGCCGGTAAGGGTTTAACATGGCGTTCATTTCATTTGCTCCTTTATACAGTAACTTGTTTACCTATTGTTTACCCATGAATTTGTCATGGTCGTCAGCCAATTTTGCTGATTATAAAGAGACGAAAGCGCTTTTTCCATAATTGTATACTTTCTCCACAGCGCTGTTTCCTTGTCCGCCAACTTATCGGCAAGCATGCTGAATTTATCCTTTGAATCGCTTATCTGTTTATCAAGCCCGGCAAGGGTGTTGTTGGTAGCTTTTTGAGTATAGGAAGCCAATGCATCAGATATGCGCATCACAAGCCCGGAACCTGCAAACTTTTGTGTCCCGTCCTCAAGCGGGTTTTTAATAAACAGCTCTTTTACCAAATCCGGATTCTTTTCCAGCGCCGCCCGTAATTTATCTTGGTCGACATTTATCTTGCCCCGCTCGGTATATAGGCTTGTATTTAACCCAATTGAGGAAGGCGATACCCCCAACCCTTCAACGGCGGCTGAGAACGCGCTTCTCAAACCGTTTAACAATGAAGATAAGCTTGCATCGTTTTGCAACAGCCCGCTTTTAGCTTTGTCTTCCCACAGTTTAACGTCTTTTTCGTTCATCTGTTCTTTTTGCGCGTCGGTTAAAGGTTGATACGCGCGATACGTTTTTTCGCTTATCAGGCTCTGAAGTTTTTCAATCAGCGTATTATACTCGTCAATAAAAGCCATGACCTTTTCAACCGTGGCATCTGCATTGCTGTCCACTGTAAACGATATTGCAGTGTTTGTAGTATCTTTTAGCGTGTATGTGATTCCGTCTATTGTAAAACTGTTTGTTGCCCTTTCGACAGTTATATCTTCAATAGACATTATTGCATTCTTGCCGTTTACAATGCCTTCAGATATCCCAAAAGCACCGTCTTGCAAGCCCGGCGAACCAAACACATTGCCGCTAAGGTTCACAATATTAACTTCGCTATCGCTTCCTGTTGTTTTCGATGTTATTGTAAACCCTTTCGTCAAGCTGCTGTATCCTATCCTCACCCCCGCTTCGGAAGAATTTATGGCGTTAAACACTTCCGTTAACGTTGAATCTTCGGTGAACACAAATGTTTCGCCGTTAATTGAAAACGAAACCTCGCCGTCTTCAAATTCGAGAGAGTTTGTAAACTGCACATCTTTAAGCGACGCGCTAAGGTTAATCTTTTCACCCGCAAAAGCGCCCGTGCTTTTTACGCAAGCCTGCGAGGCTAACTGGGTTACGTTGTTTATCGTAAGTTTACCGGTAAACGCGTTAGCGCCGGCGCTTACAGACACGGCACTGTTGGACGATAGCATTGAAACGGAATAAATACTGTATGCGGATGATGAAAGCATATTTCTTGACGAGTTCAAAACGCTTAAATTATTTTCTCTGAATTTGCGTATCAGCGAATTCACTTCCCGCAGCGCATCGGCCTTCCAATTAAGCTTTGTTGTCAGTTGCTCTTGTTTGTCAAGCTTGAGCTGATTTGCTTTGAGCAAACTATCAACGATAGTGCCGGTATCAAGGCCCGATGATAGCCCCGAGAGCCGCAACACCGACGGGTTTATTTGATTAATAGCCATAGCTAAAAACCTCCTTCATATACATTATCCGCGCCTACCTGTGTGCAAAATAAACAACTTTAGAAAGGCTCGATTTTTTATAGATAGACTTTATTGAAGCGTAGCTTGTAAGCTTGCACCCAGCTTGCGCAATCGTAACGCCCCTTTTGGGGTTATACAAACCGTCGGCCGAAGGGCACACCATCTGCACATGTCCGCTTTTGCCGCTTCTTTTCAGCGTTGCTACCACCGGCTGACCTTGGTTAGCAAGCATCTGTGCTTCGCTTTCGCTCACCGGATACCAACCATATGTTGCGCCGTGTTTATGCAGCCAGTTATATATACCGTTTGCCGAAAGCTCACGCGCACCCGATAGCTTTGGGTATTGCATGGGCGCGCCGGTTTTCGGATTGATGTAATGCGGAATTTGCGCACCCATCGCGCTGGTTACATCCCATACAAAAATATTGCAATACGTGTCCCCGCGACCTTTCTTGTTTACTGCATAACGCGGATTAGTCTCTACCGAAAATTGTGCTATCACCCTGTTGTATAAAGCAGCCGATCTGTTATAAGCAAAACTGTATATGGCCGGGGTAACCGGCTTAGACGCGGCTACAGGAGTTTTTGCTTTCACGGGCATGCTGTATGGCGTATCTTGCTTGCGCTGCAGTGCCATCGCATTGCTAAGACCTAACAGCATAGCGTTTGACCCTGCGCCCATCAACGAAAGCAAGAACAGTGACGTTAAGCCGCTCGATGTAAATCCGTTGGCAGAATAAGCGTTCGTTCCTCCTGTTTGCATACTTTGATTAAGAATCCCGGCAAACGTTCCAACGCTTTGCGCCCGATCCTTCTGATTGAGCATTCTTAACATGGCGGCCTGCGCCGCCGTTACGCCGTATGCAGTCATTGCAACCCTTTCAAATAAACGTTTATTATATATCACCTTAATTATTCAATTCCAAACCTTGAGCCGTATCTTTTATCAATGCTGCTGATAAAACTTAGTATCTCCGCAACGGCTTGGTACATAATTTCCGGAATCTGATCGCCCACGCTTAACTTTTGCAGCACCTTGGACAGTTTTTCATCCGCAACAACATGAACATTTTCCTCCTGTGCGGTCTCAATCATTTTTTCTGCAACATGACCTTTGCCAAGCGCTAATATATATGGCGCACTGTCTGACTGTGCATTATATTTTAGTGCGGCCGCCTCCCGCATCTTTTCTTTTTTATCTTTGTTCATATTCTTATATCTATACCGGCTCCTGCATCAGCTTGCATCATCAACCGCTGTTGCGCATTAAGCATCGTGGTGTTAGACTCAAGCTTCCCTATATTGATATTTACCGCCGAGAACCCCAACCGCCGCATAGCTTCTTTGAGCAGATTTATCTCTTCCGGCAATTGGTTTTCGATGCTTATATCCTCCAAATACATTGTAACCGTCAATTCGGTGCTATTCGTTTTTATTAAAGCCTCAACCCGCCCTATGTGCTGCGTGTCTATTCCGATTAATATTATAAAGCTTTCGTTTTCCGCTCTTTTTTTTCTTTGCCTGTAAACGTAAAGCTCGGCGGTTGCACAAAAACCGTCAGGATATAACAACGGTATAGCCAAATGGTCAAAATGCTTGATTTGTGCCGAAAGTTCAATCAATTTTTCGGCAGACTCAAGCTTTCGCATTAATATATCCTTATTAGTTATATCGTGTCTTGCTATCGAAATCTTTAATTGTTTGAGTTGCCCGGCAAGCTTAACGGCTGATTTTTTTATATTTGCCGCAAGATTATCTTTTTCACCTAAATCAACAAATAACGACCCTATCTTATCCGACACACTCCGCCTCATTTCAACATCTTTAGTTCCTTTTGATATGGCAGAATTCTCAACCGCGCCGGCGTCCGCTTTGGCGTCCGCTTCAATGGAAGCGCCTTTTTCAATGTCTGTTTGTATTATGTTTTCTTCACCCTCGGTCAAAAAGCCCAAACTGCCGGGCTCATATGCTTCGTTCTCTTCGATTATGCCTGCCACCTGATTCTTGGCAGTTACCCTTTGCTCCAAAACCGATTGCGCTTGTTGGTCATGTTTGTCACCCGTTGTTTGCCGCATTCCCGCATGTGTAGCGCCCTTTCGAATATTGTCCGATGTGCCCGTATCGTCCATTTTGGCGAGCGCAGGTTGGCTTTTTTGCGGCTTTGCATACTCTGTTTTATCCGTAACAGTCCCTTGTTCCGCCGCGCCCTTTTGGGTGTGTGTTTTAACGGTAAGCACATCAATTGCCCGGCCGTTTTTCTCACGCACATAGCCGTTATCTTCGCGCTTAACATCATTTGCGGTTTGCAAGCCTTTATCAGGTATATAGGCAGCCCGGTTACCGGCTTGGTTTGTTTCGGGCTGTTCTGTCACAATCTTTAAGTCGGCAAGCAGCTTGCCAATATTTGTTGCAAATTTAGAAAACATTGTAACCGTCTCAATATTGCGCTGCGTGGCGCTTATATCATTTTCAGACAAAAATTTCGCAACGTTGGGCTCCGTGCCGGGGTTTCTTTTCATTATGTTAAGGGCTTCCCGCAAAGTACGCGCATCTGCCTCAAAACCAGGCATGTTTTTATCAACGCTATTGCTGTTTGCAAAACTTCTCGTGATGTCCACAATTCGCAGCACATATCGGCCGTTGCTTGCCTCGTCGACAATTGTTTCCACAAAATCTCCCACTGAAACCGGAATCTTATTTAACAGCCTCGCAGCAAATTGCAATCCGTCCCGGCTTTTTAGCAAAACCTCTTCACCGTCAATGCTAAGAACTTGGGCGATCAAAATGTCTTTAGGATTTAACCCCTGCGCGCGAAAATTATCTAATAAATTTTTTATGGTTCCCGTTTGTTCGATTCTCATTATTTTTTTCCGCCTTTTTAACACAATAAACGTTTCTTACCATGTTTTTCTGTTTATATTTCTTATGTTGCGGTGTTTTGCTTCTATTTTTATATATCGGATTTTTTGTCGGTTTCGTCAATGCTCAAAAAATTCTTGAAATAGAGCGCAACAGATTTTTCTACAAGGCGGTCAACTTATGTTCAATCTCGAGGGTTTACCGAGCAACCAACTTGACTTTCTTCGCGAACTTGAAAACATAGGCGCTGGTCATGCGGTAACGGCTCTTTCAGTCATGCTTGGAGGAAATGTTGAGCTTCGGGTTCCAAAAGCTCAGTTTTGCGCGTACAACCAGATTTGCGATTTGCTTAAAGGGCCGGAAAATGTTGTCGCCGGTCTATTGGTTGGAATATCAGAAGATTTAAACGGTTATATATTGCTTGTGCTCGACAAACCCGATGCGCATATGCTAACAAATATGCTTTTGGGGGAACTGCCCGACATAAGCGGTGAAGAAATCGCCAATTTAAGCGAATTGCAGGTATCCGCTTTAAAGGAGGTTTCTAATATACTTATCGGGTCTTACCTTACCGCCATTTCCGCATTGACGGATTTTCACATCCTTGCTTCGGTGCCTGAGTTGGTTATAGATATGGCGGGCGCAGTAATGAACCTTCTTGTTTCTGCCTATGGAGAATACGGAGAAGGAGTTCTGTTTATGGAAACAGAATTCGTTATATCTGAGCGAAGTTTATTTGGGCGGTTCTTTCTAATACCCGATGTTGATTCTTATAATAAATTGATGGCGCAGATGGGACTCATATGAAAGCGTATGCACAGCCCGTAAAAAACGATGATGCGGCGAACGTGTTTACAATCGGCATCGCGGAATATAAAATAGCTAGTGCGCCGGACAAAATTGTTACCCTTGGGCTTGGCTCGTGCATCGGGCTTGTGCTTTTCGACTCGGTTGTTAAAATAGCCGGCATGGTGCATATAATGCTGCCTTGCGCTAAAGAATCGTTGAATGTTGTTAATCGTTTCAAGTTTGCGGACACCGCCATTGAGGATATGATAGGTTTGATGGTCTCTGCAGGCGCGGCGCAAAATAGGCTTAAGGCAAAAATGGCAGGCGGGGCGCACATGTTTAACACATCCAGTGCGTTAAACATTTTAAATGTCGGGCAAAGAAATGCAGCGATGTGCAAAAAGGTATTAAAAGAGAATAATATTGCGCTGTGCGGCGATGATATTGGCGGCAGCTCCGGCCGCTCAATTGAATTCTGTTGCCAAACGTGCATGTTATCTGTGCGCACGGCTATACCACAAGGTTTTTTGTCTATCTAACCGCCGGAAACGGCGTTAAATAACAGCAATATATTTTACCTTATATAGGAGGTTTAGCAAAATGAAGAAGGTTCTGATAGTCGACGATGCTGCATTTATGAGAGTATCAATAAAGAATATGCTCGGTAAAAACGGGTTCGAAGTCGTCGGCGAAGCGGAAAACGGCAAGGTTGCCATTCAAAAGTATCAAGATCTTTCGCCTGATGTCGTGACAATGGATATTACAATGCCTGAAATGGATGGACTTACCAGCCTTAAAAAAATATTGGCTATCGACCCTAATGCAAACGTAATAATGATTTCCGCTATGGGTCAGGAGAGTATGGTAAGAGAAGCTGTCCTTTCCGGCGCTAAGGGTTTTATTGTTAAACCGTTTAAAGAAGATGTTATTGTCGCGGCGTTTAATAATTTGCCGTAAACCCTATCAAAAGTTATAGGAAAGAAGGAAGTGCAATGACAAAAGGTGATTCAATATTAGATGTATATTTGTTTGAGAATGAGCAACTTTTGGATGATTTAGAATCCTTATTGCTTGTATGCGAAAAGCAAGGATCATTTTCAGCCGAACATATTGCAGATATTTTTCGTATTCTGCATACAATAAAAGGCTCGTCCGCGATGATGAACTTTGATAATATCACTTCACTTTCACACGTTCTTGAGGATTTGTTTGGATACCTGAGAGAACACAATGCCCGAGCGGACGATCATCGCAAAATCAACGAACTTGTATTTGCTTCTCTTGATGCAATAAAGGCCGAACTAAACAAAATCCAAATAACCGGTAAACCGGATAGCGATTTAAGCGCACTTACGGCAAAGGTCAAAGACTTTTTTGACGTTCTTACGCAGCGTAAGGAAGCTCCCTCGGAAGATGAAGAAACCAGTTCGGACCAGCTCTTTTCAAACCTAAAAGAATTTGCAGCAGGTCAGCTTTGCTATAAGGCGCAAGTATTTTTCGAAAAAGAAAGCCGCATGGAAAATATCCGAGCGCTTGGCATCGTAAAATCCGTTGAAAAGCTGTGTTCAAGGATTTCCACCGTCCCGCGCGACTTGCTTGGGGAGCACAGCGATGAAGAAATTGTAGATAATGGTTTTATTCTTTATATGCTGTCGGACGAATCTTACGATACGCTAAACAACAAAATCCGCGAGGCGTTCTTTATAAGAGAGTACAAACTGGAGCTGCTTGATGACTCTTCGCCGGAAGCGGAAGCCATCATATTAAAAAGCAGGGAGCCCAGGGCAAGAACGACCACAGTGGAAGCGGCGCATACCGGAAAACAAAATTATATGAGCGTTAACTTAAGCAAGCTTGACAACCTTATGGATATAGTGGGTGAAATAGTTATCACAGAATCAACGGTGACCCAAAACCCGGAGATTGTGGGGTTAAACCTTGATAGTTTCGATAAGGCTTCAAGGCAATTGAGAAAGCTGACCGATGATCTTCAGGATATTGTAATGTCAATACGAATGATTCCCGTTTCAACCACTTTTTATAGAATGGAACGTATCATCCGGGATATTTCGACCAAGACAAAAAAACAGGCGAATCTTATCATAAAAGGCGAGAATACCGAACTTGACAAAAACGTGCTGGACAACCTTTCAGACCCAATAATGCACATTGTACGAAATTCAATGGACCATGGCTTAGAAGATGCCGAAGAGCGCGAAAAACTCGGCAAAAGCAGCGTAGGCCAAATTACCCTTGAAGCGTTTAATTTGGGCAGCGATGTTATTATAACCATTACTGACGACGGACGCGGGCTTAACAAAGACGCGCTCATTAAAAAGGGGCTTGCACTTGGTCTGATTAATAAACCCGCAAGCGAGATTACTGAACAGGAAGCCTTTTCGCTGATATTTGCTTCCGGTTTTTCGACAAAAGAAAATGTTACCGAGTATTCAGGACGCGGCGTCGGCATGGACGTGGTGATGAAAAACATTGAAAAGCTTGGCGGCTCTATAAGCGTTAACAGCGTTGCTAACCAAGGCACAACAGTCCGGATCCGCATACCGCTCACCCTCGCAATAATAAACGGAATGGTGGTTTCGGTTGGGCGGCATATGTTTATCTTGCCTTTGCTTTCAATAAAAGAAGCTTTCATGCCCAACAAAAGCGAGACATTTATAGACCCCGACGGAAATGAAATGATACACACAAGGGGTAGCTGTTTTCCAATTTTACGCCTACACAAGGCGTTCGGGATTGATACTTCGGTAACGGATATTGAAAAAGGCATGTTGATTCATCTTGAAGATCAGCATCAGGCCTATTGTCTTTTCGTCGACACATTGGTTGGAGAACAACAAATAGTGGTAAAACCGCTGCCGGCATTTCTGTCCAATATTTTAGGTCAAACGAAAAGCGTTTCGGGTTGTACAATACTTGGGGATGGAAACGTATGCCTAATCTTGGATATAGGCGGATTAATGAGTTAAAGATTTATGAGATACGTACCGGTTAAACATCTGCGCAGCGGACATAAATTAGCTTCTGATCTCGTACTTTCGAGGAATAGAATTTTATTGCGCAAAGGACGAGTTTTATCAGATTCGCTGATAAAGAAAATTGGTGAGCTTGGCTATCAAGGTCTCTATATTGACGATGAAATCTCAAAAGGGCTTTTTGTCAACGATGTTGTAAATACCGAGCTTAAAATGACCTTAAAAAACGAGCTCCAGTCTTTGCTTGACAGCACAAATACCAACCGTCCAAATTCGCTTAAATTGCGGATGAAAACCATAGATAAACTGCTGCAATATACGATTGATGAAATGCTGCATTCCGATCAGATAATGGTCAACATGGTGGATTTGAGAACATATGACGACTATACCTATAGCCACAGTTTAAACGTTGCAATACTATCAATAATTGTTGGCATAACGATTGGATACAGCAAAAAAGAGCTTCACAGCCTTGCGGTCGGGGCATTGCTGCACGATACGGGCAAAATGTTTGTCGACAAGGAAATATTAAACAAGCCCGCAAGGCTTACCACTGATGAGTTTGACGAAATGAAAAGGCACAGCGAGCTTGGATACAACTATCTTTGCGATAATATCGATATCCCCGAAGAATCAAAGATGACGGCTTTGCAGCATCACGAACAGTTTAGCGGACAAGGCTATCCTTATGGGCTGTCGGGGGACGAAATCCATTCATTTAGCCGCATAATAGGCGTAGTAGACGTTTTCGATGCACTCACGGCGGACAGGCCGTATCGCAAAGCGATGCTGCCGTCCGATGCGCTTGAATACATTATGGGAGGATACAGCACGATGTTTGACCCTAATGTAGTAAGCGCGCTTACACGGAAGATTGCGCCTTATCCTATAGGCACATGCGTTAAGTTGAGTTCGGAGCAGATAGGCATAGTAGTTAAAAATTATGAAAATGCCAGTTTAAGGCCTGTTGTCAAACTTCTCATCGATGGTAAACCCACTGAAAAATATATCGATTTGGCTAACGACAGGGCAGCTCTAAACGTAACAATACAGGGAATAGTAAACTACTGATAAAGTGTTTTCGCTTGCTATAAAATTATAATCAAGCCAACACTTTCATTTTGCAATTGCGCATTCGATTCGTTCAGCTTAACCGAACAGCAATGCCTGCCGAAAGATAATATATATATTTTTGTGCAACGGGCATTTTAGTTATCAGCTCTAAAGCCTTCGCGTACAATTTAAGCTGCAATCCATACTTTTTCGCCGCCTCGGGCGCGTTGTTCGCATCTATTCTGTCTGTCTTATAATCTACTATTACCCAACAGCCGTTTTCAATAAAACATAAATCTATTATTCCCTGCACAATCACCGTCTCTTGCGAGTCCTGTTTTAAACCGCATTCGGCCGCGCTTATCCCGCAACAAAAAGACTGCTCAAAAAGGTGCTTGGATTGGCGCGCACGCTGCGCCAAATCGCTTTTTAGAAACCCGCATATAGACTCAATATCAATGTAAGCTCTAAAATCTGCCGCAATTATTTTTTGTTTTTCAAGCTCTGATATCTTCTCTTCTATCTGCTGCTCAGTTTTTGGCTCAAGCCCGATGTGTTCTATCACGCTATGCATCAGTGTGCCGCGCTGAGCCGCACTGATACCTTCCGATTCATGGTTAATGTTAGCCCGAATTATTAAATCTTTTTCCTCTAATCTTTTTAACGCGGATACGCTCACTTTTGACGCAACCCCAATATCGTTTTCATACGGATAACCGGAATAAACATCTTGCGCCCGCACTTTGCCTGCCCGGATAAAAATACTTTCAAGCTGCGCCGCTTTATCCAACTGCTGTTCAACATTATTATTGTTCTGCGATATTTTAAGCGTATCGCCATTTGATATTTCAACAATTTCTTCTAAGTCCGTACCAACGTCTTTACACATCATTTGCACCGCAGGCATCAGCAAATCGAAATGTGTATAAGCACTATGCTGCCATCCTATGGGTTTATCCTCGCGCCAAGCATCCTTGATTTGCGCCCCGGCGCCAAGCACAATAAGCCTTTGCCGCGCACGTGTCATGCCTACATATAACAGCCTTATTGTTTCGCTAATCTTTTCTTGCACAATCCCGCGCGCAACCGCATATCTGTGGAAAGTCGGCGTTCTTATGTTAGACTTGGCATCAAGGATATCAAGCGCCAAACCTAAACCGCGCCCTACAAGCACCGCCCCTTTTGTATCCCGCTGGTCGATAACCTTGTGCATACCGGTAAGCACCACCGCCCTAAATTCAAGCCCCTTAGATTTGTGTATGGTAGTCAAATAAACCCCGTCTGCATTTTTCGGGCTTTGCTGCACATCGTAAGCCGCGCTAAACCTGCTTGCAACAGTTATCGCATCGGCAATACAAACACTTTTTTGAGAAGCAACCGAATCAATAAATGCGGATATCGCGGCGTCACCCTCGGCGCCCTCGGGCGATGTCAACGCATAATCCTTAAGCCGAATTTGTTCCCTCAGCCAACATAAAAAATCCGGCAGCCTCATACATTCGCTTAAGCTTTTGTATTTTTCAATCTTTGACAAAAAATTCTTAACCTTTTTGCCAAGAGTTGTTTTTTGCTCGAAAGCGTTTACGGCACTAAAAAAACTTTTGGTTTCGCGCGGGTTGTTTGCAATTCTAATCGCTGCAAGTTCGGGTTCGGTGAACGAAAAATAAGGATAGCGCATTACGCTTAAAATCGCTATATCGTCTTCAATTTTGTCGATAATTTTAAGCAGGCTTACAAAAACCCAAAGCTCGGGGCGGCTTAATTCGCCTGCCGCGAACCCTTTTGCAACCGGTATTCCTGCGGCGCCCAAAGCGGCAAAAATCCGGTTTCCCGAACTGCTTAGCTCGGGCCTTAAAACCGCTATTTCGTTATAGGCAAACCCTTGGGTTAACAGCAAATCTATTTGTTTTATTATCTCGTCAATCTCTGCGCTCAGATTATCCTTTTGCTCGTCATTCGCCAACACTATTGAAACTTTGCCTTGGCTTTGCAGTCCGGCCTTTAGCATCTGGCCGCCTGAATATTCTATGCCCCCTGCGCCTATGCTTATCATGTTTTTCATAACACCGTTGACAAACTCAATTACGGCGGGCGCGCTTCTGTAATTTGTGTTCATTTCGATAAGCCCGGCGGATTTAAGCTGCTTGCATCTTAACAGCAGCAAATCGGGGTTAGACTCACGAAAAGTGTAAATGCATTGTTTTGCATCCCCAACTAAAAAGTCGTTTCCTTCGCGTTGAAGTTTTGATATTATCGCATGCTGCACACCGTTTATATCCTGATATTCATCTACAAATACGTGGTCGTACCTTTCACGGTATTTTAATGCAACATCGTTTACCGAAAGCGCCCGCAATGCCAAATGCATTGTATCGTCATGATCCAAAAGATTTTTCGAGCGCTTTAGGCTCGCGTATCTTTCCATAAATATTTGAGTTAATCCTATAAAAAACTTCCCGTCTTGCCCGGTCGACAAAATTTCATTTTTAATCTTGTCTCTAAAATCGCCTTCGTACAATCGCAGATTATCAAAAAACCCGTTTGCTCTTACAGTACACCTTGCGCTTAGGTTATTTGGCGCCCCTTTTATCTTAATATTTACAATTGATGCACGCGGCAGGCAAACATTGTTTATATCCAAGTTCTTTATCTGCTCAAAAAACAACTGGGCATCTTGTTCGCACAAATCCGCCTGCTCAGCAAACCCGCTTTCCCGCCAAACAGCGATGCGTTCTTCCAAAACAGGCAGCGCATAATGTGCCGCCTCTCTCACCATACCGCAATACTGCTCATAAAGAGCAGAAATAAAATCATCGCTATCAAAGTTAGAGCTTGCATTGTCAAGCCATCCTATCGGGTCGTTCAAACTTATGGCGCGCGAAAAAACAGAATATATTATTTCTTGTATTTTGCTTGTATCGGCACGCGCGGCATACTTTTTTATAACGGAATAAAAGCTTTCTTGTTGCATGGCATAATCGATTGATTGTTCAAATGCTGTTTGTTTTAGTCGTGCGGATTGAGATTCGTCGGCAATCGCAAAAGAGGGGGAAGTCCCTGCGTAAATAAAGTTTTCTCGTATAAGTTTACCGCAAAATGCATGAAGCGTCGATATGTCCGCAAATGCGCATTTTTCCGCCTGCGCCGCAAACCGGGGCGATACGGCGCTTGTTTGCTCAAGCCGCTTATAAATTCGCTCTCGCATTTCACTTGCCGCTAAATTAGTAAAAGTAACTATCAGCATACGCTCAATGTCTTCGCCTTCTTCCACAAGCTTTAATACCCGCTCGGTCAAAACGCTTGTTTTGCCACTTCCGGCGGCGGCCGAAACTACAACGCTTTTACCCCTGGCGTAAATAGCCTGTTTTTGCTCAGCGTTCCATTCACGCATTGTCATTTTTAAACTCCTTTTCAAGAAGCGTGCGGTCAAAGTACACTTTTTCCCTTATTGTGTTACCATCATAGCTCTCGTTAACCCGACATATGCTGTTGTAGCCGCAATACGCACACGCATTTTCGGTCGGGCTTATGCTGACATCCCCGCTAAATATTCTTTTTGCCGAATCTTTTATCAGTTTACGAACAAATAGGCAAAGCGCGTCTATTTCCTGCGCCGTAAACTGTCTTGCGGCGCCGCGTCCGTTTAATTCCCCCTTAAGCGTAACCGCTTGGTCTATAGCCAAATAACCGCCTTTTGGCGTTATTGCGCTAAAATCTGTAATCACTTTAACGTCAGATAAGGATATTCCCAACATCCTTGATTCTTTTTGCCCCTGCTCTTCACTTTCGTAAAACTGTCCGCCAATCTTCATGTAATAAGCCCCGACGGGATTTAAATCCGCATAACAACGCTTGGCGGCATCTAAGTAAACTATTAACTGAATAGCCGTCCCCGCCGCAACAGCGTTCAAATCCGGTCTGGTTTTTGACGACTTATAATCAACAATACGAAAATATTCACCGGCTTTATCAACCCTGTCAATCTTGCCGGTAATAATTATATTGCCCGTTTCATCGACAATCTCGTTTTCAAATATCAATTCGCTCGCAAAAATTTTAGCGTTGCTTCCCGTCAATTGATTGCGGATTCGCAAAGCCGTATTAACAAGCTCTTTTTCAAGCTGGACCGACAATAATTCGAAGCGCCCGTCATTTGCAATTTTGCCATTTTCATATTGTTGCGCCGCCTCACAAACCGCCTTTTTCATTCGGTCTGTTACATCGTCCTCGGGCAGCTCTTTTATATCCGCATTATCGGCAAACAATTTTTTCGTAAACACGTCAAGCGCGCAATGCATAAACGCGCCTATATCAACCCGATCATATACATAATCCCTTATATGCTCAATCTTTAGCCCATAGTCAATAAAATGCTTAAATGGGCATTCGTTAAATTTCTCTATTCTGGTGGCACTGCAGCGTATTCCGCCGTATAGCGCCGATGCCGTATTTTGGTCTAAATCCGTTGCCGCATTGGTACGTAAAAGCAACTTTTGCGCGTATTCCCGCCAATTTGGTATCGACAAATGATAAGCGCAGCTTTGCAGCAGCCGAGTATCAACCTGCTTTTTGCGCAAAGCTTCGGACAAACCGAAAAGCAGCTCCGATTTGATATCCGCAACGTATGCTAACGGCATCTTTGGTTTTTCCACTTTTAGTTTGGGGAAAAGCCTTTTTAACCTGTCTATAATTACCGAAGGTTCTCCCGTCTGCAAGTTATAACTTAACACTATCCTTTCTTTCGGTTTTGCCAACACATTGTATATTTTAAGCTTTTGTTCCGCGCTGTCATACGAACCTATGTTTACACCATATTTTCTAAAAATTTCAAGCTCCGTCGCAGGTATTATACCCGTATTATCACCGTCCCGCGAAGGCCAAACCCCATCGTGCACGCCTATAGCAAAAAGCACATCTATCCCTGGCAGGCGGGCGACAGACAAATCAAAAATGGTAACTTCATCAGTTGTGGGGGGAATAACTGCAATTTTAACTGCCTCGAACCCCGTCTTAATAAGGCTGCATAACATTTTACATGTGACCGGTGTTCTTTCGGTAATATCGGCAATGCCCTCTAAAACCTCAACGCTTTTTTCGTATATCTGTTCTGTATATAACTTTTCCGCATACCCGAAAGGCTCGGTTATACTCTCGCTGAGTTCTTTTAATTTTTCACAAACGTTTAAACTATCAACAAATTGCCGGACGGCATTGGTTTGCGCCCGGCCATTTTCGCAGTTTAACGCCTTTGCAAGAACGCTAATTGGCTTTATTGCTATAAGGCGTATCAATTCTAATTCCTTCGCATCGTTGCCGTAAATAAATATTTTGTTATAATGCCAACCTTTTAGTGCGTAGCGCATCGCATAACTTTTTAAATCCGCCCGCTGCTTAGGGGTTAATGGCGAATATTCGCTGTACACATAACCCTCAAAATAAGCGTAGTCCCCCGCGGCGGCGCACACGGCGCTGTACAAAAAATTAAAAAAAGTGTTTTCAGACAGCGCGCGCCTTTGGTCAATAAAGAATGGTATTTTACACTGTGCAAACACAGTTTTTAAAGAAGACAAATATTTATCGACTTCGCCTGCCACAACGGCAATATCCTTATAGCGCTTTCCTCTTTTAACTTCTTCGATAATGTTGTCTGCCAACTCTTTGATTTCTTGCTCTATATCCTTCGCCTCGACAATGCGAACGGATTCGGGTTCTTCATCGTATGGGCAATACGGGTAGCTGTAAATATTCTCTTCTAAAAATTTGATATCTCTGCTTACAAATCTAGGGCTAATATCAAACTGTTCGAGCCTGTCCGTAATATTTGTTTCAATGCCCGCTTCTTTTGCGGCAAGGATTAAGTTTTGCATATCCTTTTTGGAGGGTTCAAACAGGTCGGAATCAACGCCTCTCCCTTCGGTCTGGAATGCGGCGTAAGTATGTTTTGAAAGCGCGATAACCTGTTGAAGCAAACTGATAACAGCGGGCGAAAAACTGTCCGCTCCGTCAATAAATACATATGCACCGCGCAAAAAATCTGCCTTTTTTGTTTCTCGGGCGGCAAGAGCGTACATATCGGCAATGTCCGCCTTATCCGCGCATATTTGAATATACTTTTCGTACACGTTGGAGATATCGAGCAGTTTTTTGCCAAATGCCGTATTTTCCGCCTTATCCGCCGCCGCTTTTATGTCCCTCGGCGTTTGGCAATAGCTTTTAAGCCAGGTTAAAAGCGCAGCAAGGCTCACTTCAAAATCCGGCAGGCGGCCTGCGCCTCCAAAAGATTTTTCAAAAGCCGAAACCGCCAAATGACAGGCGTTGGCTTTTTGCGCATTTGACAAAAACGATTGACTGCCTGTTCTCTCGATTATTTTCAATGCAAGCCTTGATACGCTAAGCACCTCAAGCCCAAGAAAGCCTTGCACCTCGCATTCATGCATTATCCGCTTTTCGGTTTCAAATGTTAGCTGACCGGGGACAATAACGATTATTTTTTCGAAAGGATTTTTAAGAAGCTCTTTTATTTTCCCTAACAAAAACCGGCTTTTCCCACTTCCAGCTCTGCCGGTTACAACGCTAAGCTGCAAATTACCGCCCCCTTTGTAATAATAAGATTAGCAAAATGCATGTACCAAAAAACGTGCACGTAAATATCAAAAAAGCCGCGTATCAGCGGCTGGCTTTTGAAAGATTTCGTTATCCTCTAACCAGATAGTTAATCAGCAGGTTTAAATCTTCCGGCTCTGAAACAAGCAGTTCAATCTCGTCAATCTTAGCTTCCGAAAACATTTGCGTAAGCATAATGTATTGGCAAAGTGTGGATTTTAAGTTGAGCCTGTCACCCTCTGAAGTGACCAATTCAATCTTGCCCTTGCATTTTTTGAGCGTTTCAAAGAACTTCTGCGGTTCAGTGATATTTTTAATTTTCATGTTATTACCTCCTAATTCTCTTATTTGGTGCAATCACCATTCATAAGAAATAATATATCATATCTATGTGGCATCGTCAACATAAGCGCAGGCGCTATTTGGCGGCAATAAGCCAAGCAATTCTGCAATCCGGCCGTTTTTTATAGACAAAGTATTCGGTAAAGGGAGCGCAGTTTCGCCCTTTTGTTTTCTAACATAAGCTAAAAGCAACTTGGAGAGCCCCAAAGACAAATTGTTTTTATCCTGCGCCGCTTTGGCAAGCGCGGCTTTAACCTCTGTAGCCGGCTCTACCCCTCCTAAAAGCAATAACGCTAAAGCTCGGGTATTTATTATATAACCTGACTTTGCGTTTAAGAGTAGTGCGGCGGCTTTCGCATACTGCCCGTTATGTATGTGCGTCCATGCTATCTTCTCGCTTATGTGCCATGTGTTACGTTTTCGATCCCGGCTTGCCCTTGCAACTCTTATCGCCGCCTCAAGATAATACAGCGCTTTATTCGTGTGTGTTTTTAGCTCGTCCTTGTTTTTATTAACCCTTGCAACAAAACAAAGCGCGCTGTGCGCACAACCCAACCGGTAAAGCTTTTCTATGGGCGAGCGGGTCCATTCCTTGTTTTTTTCGGACAGCTGCACAATATCAAGTTTGTCAAGCGAAATGTCCGTTTCCGCAAAAAAACACTTTTCAAGATAGTCTATCGCGCTTTTTATATTCAATACCGAAATTGACAGTATATTTTGCAACGGTTTTGCACCCGCAATGAGCCTTATATAGTATTCGTGAACCGGCAGATATGCATCGTCTATATAATAGCTTCCCAAAACAAAAAGCGCTTTTGCGTACTCCAAACGATTGTGCTGCTTAACTTTTTCATCGGTTTGTGTTTCATAAAGCATAATAGCGGTTGCCAAATGCTCCTCCCCTACCTCTCTTATCTCGCGTAAAAGCTCGGCTTCGCGGGTCCCAAACGCACGCTGCCCGAAAAGCAGGTACGGAGCTTGTTTTTGTATGATAAGCTTTCCCTTGCGGTAATGGTTGCGTATGCTTTCGGGATATATTTCAAGCGCGCGCGAAAGCCACTCGTGCGCTTTGTCTATTTGCTCCAATAGCACTTGATCCCGCCTTTCGCCCGGGCGCATAAGCTCGTGTACATTTGAATAATACCTGTATGCAAGCGCAGTGGCGTGACGCGAGTTTTCGGGTTCAAGGGATGCGCTTCGTTTAAAAAATGCCTCGCAATAGTTACGGTAACGCCCCGCTTGGAATAACCGCTCTTTTTCCTGCGCCTTTATATTAAGCGTTACGGCAAGTTTGCTGCAAGCAAGCCCAAGCATATAAAGAATATCTGCGCTTTCCCAAATGATTGCGTTTTTTCGCAATTCTTTTAAGGGCGCAAACATCATGCATATTCCTTTGTAATCGCCCTTTTCAAGCAGCTGCCGCGCTTTGTCCGCAAGCATTTGCCTTTGCGATATAGTGTCGAACTCTGGTGTTGCTAAAAAATAAACCAAAGGCGCAAAACCTTCTTTGTTCAGATGCCCTCTTTTTCGCGCTATACGATAAACCTCTTTGCAGACATCGCCGCTTTTTATGTCAACAGAATGGCTCTTATCGATTGAAACTGCAATAGTATCGCCAAACGTATTAATCTTTTTTATAGAAACAAAAAGCGCGGATTTGTGAGCGTTTGTATTGCCTGCGTAATACGCCACAACATTGCCTGCGCGTTCGAGCCTGCGCCGCCAATCGCCAAAAACAGATTTTATGTCCGCCTGTGCTTTGCTGCCAATATAATAGTTTGTCTTTATTTCCTTAAAAAGAGCTATTAAAGCAAACATATGCGCCAATTCCTTATCTCATGTTCATATAAACATATCTTACCAGTAATGTTATTGTGATTCAAGCGTGCACGACCGATTCTTTAACCAAATAACAGCGTTTTAATCCCGTTCATATCTTTGAATTACCGCACATTTTAGTATATAATCTTTAAAAAAGGAGGTTTTTTATGAGATACTCCGTTGTAGTTCCGGTTTTTAACGAATACGAAGTTTTGCCTTTATTCTATGACCGAATAAAAAAAGTGATGGATATGTTAGGCGATTATGAAATTATTTTCGTGGACGATGGTTCGCAAGACAATTCTCTCGAATTATTGCGCACATTCGCAGCTAAAGATAAATCGGTCCGCGTTGCAAGCTTCTCAAGAAATTTTGGACATCAGGCTGCGGTTTCCGCCGGGATGGATATTTCTAAAGCGGACGCAGTAATTATTATTGATTGCGATTTGCAAGACCCGCCCGAGGTTATACCAAAAATGGTTGAAAAGTGGGAGAATGGCGCGGACATTGTTTACGGGCAACGTACAAAACGCAAAGGAGAATCGTTCCTAAAAAAAATTACGGCTTTGCTGTTTTATAAAACGATCAGGTTGCTTGGCGGCCAATACATCCCCGCAAACACTGGCGATTTTCGGCTGATCGACCGTAAGGTTTGCAACGTGCTTTGTTCAATGCCGGAGCGCAACAGGTTTTTGCGCGGAATGGCGGCATGGGCCGGGTTTAAGGCTGAACCGGTTGATTTTATCAGAGACGAGCGCGCGGCAGGAAAAACGGGTTACTCAATTAAAAAAATGCTAAAACTTGCGGGTGACGGCATAACCTCTTTTTCTAATAAACCCCTGAAAACTCCGTTAATATTTGGCATTACGCTTGCAGTGTTTGCTTTTTGCTATTTGGTATGCGCAATCATATTTTATTGCGTTGGCGCTTGGACGGTTTTGCACATACTCTTTTCCGCCGTGTTTATACTTTTGTCTGCGCTTTTTATTACATTGGGCATTTTAGGCCTTTACTTGGGCAGAATATACGAAGAGACAAAAGGGCGTCCATTGTATATAATAGATGATAAAATTAATCTGGAGGAAAAATGATAGATTCAAGACTAAAAAAATTATGCAACACCTTAGTAAACTATTCCATGGCAGTTAAAGAAGGCGAACGGGTGCTTATTGAAAATTTTGATTGTCCCGAAGAAGTTACGGAACAGCTTATAGCCGAGGTGTACGCTTCAAAAGGCGTGCCTTTCTGCATAACCCGCAGCGCCCGCGTACAGCGTGCTCTGTTGAAAAACGCCACCAAGCGGCAAATTGAAGATATGGCGCGTTTTGATGCCGCTATGATGCAGGAAATGCAGGCATACGTTGCGTTTCGCGGTTCGCTGAACACTTTTGAAAACTCCGATATATGCGATCGCAATCTGTCACTTTATCGTTCCATATATTCCAAACGCGTGCATACTGAGCTGCGCGTACAAAAAACAAAATGGGTGGTGCTAAGATATCCTAACGGCTCTATGGCGCAGCTTGCCGGGATGAGCACTCAGCAATTTGAAGATTTTTATTTCGATGTGTGCAATCTCGATTATTCCAAGATGGACAAGGCTATGGACTCTCTGCAACGCCGGTTGGCAATTGCGGATAAAGTGCGCATAACAGCGCCCGGCACGGATATTGTTTTTTCCATAAAGGGCATAAGCTCTAAAAAGTGTTCCGGTCATATGAACGTACCCGATGGCGAAATATATACCGCGCCTGTACGCGGCAGCGTAAACGGACGCATAACCTACAATACCCCGTCCTTTTACCAGGGCTTCAAGTTTGAGAATATAAGTTTTGAATTCAAAGACGGAAAAATAACAGATGCGAAGGCCAACGATACACAAAAGATAAATAAAATTCTTGATACCGACGAAGGCGCGCGCTATATTGGCGAGTTTTCTTTTGGCGTTAACCCGTATATAAAACACCCTATGTGCGATACGCTTTTTGATGAAAAGATTTGCGGCTCAATACATTTTACCCCCGGCTCTTGCTATGAAGACGCGTACAACGGAAACGACAGCGCGGTACATTGGGACCTTGTGTTGATTCAGCGGCCCGAATACGGCGGCGGCGAAATATTTTTGGATGACGAGCTTATCCGCAAAGACGGACGTTTTTTAGGCGGGCTTGAAGCGTTAAACGAGGAAAACCTGATTTAATCTTTCAGTTCGTGCCGGCAATAACCGTATTTGAAAGCACATTTTGGTCGCATTCGTTTATAGTCGGGATGTCTTTCGCTATTATGTACAGCATTATTGTGCATCCATATTCGCCGAAATACTTGGCGTAAACCCGCCCCGCCATGGTTGTTTTGACAAAATCGCATTCGACGTTTAGCGGCCGGCCGTACTGCAAATAAGCAAGCTTATCCTCTTTGAAATTATGCGCTACTCCGTTGGCAAGAATTTGGGCATCTATTTGCACCCATCCGCCGCTGCCCGCATATGAAATATCATTCTTTATGCTGTGCCCCTTAACCTCAAACGCAGGGTTTTGACAACCAAAATTGCGCAAAACCAATTGAGAGTAATCATAATCGACCGCAATAACAACCTCGGAAATGTTTATTTTAGAATCACAGGCAAACCCGAATTTCCCTTCGGGCATTTTTATCGCATACGCGCCGTAAAATGCCGAGTATAAGTCGCTTTTGATGTCATACAATGAAGAAGTGCGCGTTGCCGCATCAAAATCACCAAAGTTGTACAGTACAGACATCTCCGCCCTAATTCCCGCCCAATCTGAAAAGCCGTCTGCGTTAAATACAAGCACGTTCGGATACCAACCTTTAGCCGTTTTCATTTTAATTGCAAACCCGTTTTGCTGCATTACGCTTAATTTGTTTTGTGCGCCCGAATAAACGCTCATTGCCACGTAGCTTTGCAAAGCGGGAAAAAACCACACTACCGGAACAGCTGTTGCAATAATTATTATTACCGCAATCAATAGTCTTTTCATGCCAATAATATAGCATAAAAAAGCATTTCACCCAATGCGCTGAATCAAAAAAAGAGTTTTACGGCAAAAACCATATAAAAAAAACGGCTGCAAAAGCCGTTTTGATTTGCGCATTTGCTAATCCTGAGAATACGGTAAAAGCGCCATAACGCGCGCATGCTTTATAGCCATGGCAAGCTGCCTTTGATGCTTTGCGCACACGCCCGATGTGCGCCGCGGCTGTATTTTACCTCTCTCGGTCAAAAAGCGTTTTAGTTTTGTTATATCTTTATAATCGATACTTTTTGATTTATCTGCACAAAACGCACAAATTTTGCGCCTTGGTCTCATGCGGCGAGGTCTTTTTTGCATATTGTCTTCGCTCATCATTTGTCCTCCATAACTTTATTGCTAAAATGGCAGTTGTTCGTCGTCCAAAGGCTCAAAATCATCCGGTTCATCCCCAAAAAGCCCTGCTTCATCGGGCGGCGGCACATCTTTCGTTACCGGGCCACCGTCACCTTTCGGAGTAAGAAATTCGACATCATCGGCTACGATTTCGGTAACATAGCGCCTTTCACCGTTGGCTGTTTCGTAGTTTCTTACTTGGATTCTGCCCGATACGCCTACTTTGCGCCCTTTGGATAAAAACTTTGCGCAGTTTTCAGCTAAGCCTTCCCAGGTTACCACCGGTATAAAATCCGTATCCTTATTGTCTCCGAAACCTCTTCTTACCGCTACCGTAAAATTGCAAACTGTTTTGCCCGAGGCGGTCGTCCGTTGTTCCGGATCTCTTGTCAAATTACCGATAATTATGGCTCTGTTCATTTTGTATACCTTCCTTTACAATCTTATTATATTGTAACGTAGTACACTATCGTTGATGTTATAATTGCGTTCGAGTTCTAACGGAAACTGTGGCGCAGCTTCAAATGTCATCAGCACATAATAGCCTTCTTTGATATAGTCGATTTCGTACGCTAATTTTTTTAAACCCCATTCATCGACTTTTTCAATTTTTCCGTCATTTTCCGTTACAAGCGCAGAAAATTTTTCCACGAGAGTTTTTCTTGACTCTTCATCAATATCCGGCTTTAAAATGTACATGCTTTCGTACTTGTTCATGATTCTACCTCCCTTATGGACTCTCCGCCGTTTAAATGGCAGATGTGACCTTGCATCAAAGCGTGCAAAGCAAGAAAGACGCTATACCAAGTGATTATAACATCGTTGATACCTTCTTACAACAAAATAATTAATTATGCTTATAAGTTCTTTAGGCGTAAAACCCCGGTTAGACTTTGTTTTCAAGGGCTGCTGAAGATTTTCTTTAGAAAATACTACCCCATGTAAGTTTGTCAAACATATTGGTCAGTGTGGTGTATAAGATACCCTGTTGGTGATCGCCAACAGGGTATCTTATACTTATGCGAAAGAAAAGAATAATAAATTTATCTTACTAATAAAATAAGGATGGGAACCAAGCATATGAGCTTAACCGCCACAACAGAATAACCAATGTGTGCCACGGTAATAGCGTCTCTTCCCCGGGCGAATCGGAAGACGACTAAAAAGCATTCCGGCCCTAAATAATAACCATCCCCGAAAGGGAGACAAATATGCGGCGCACGAGTTAGGACAATATCCCCATAAGCTTCCAATAGGCTTGCCGCTAAACCCCTGGTAACGCTTGCCATTCTAAAAATATGAAAAATTCCCGGCACTGCCCACAACACTGGAATTATCTTTTAGGTGTATACTCAGCTGTCTCTGCACCCCTCCTAACATAAAAAACGCCGTTAGAATAATTTATGGAGCTATTAACACAATCCAACTCAATATTTTCTCCATCAATTAGGCCATAAAGCCCTGTACCCAAATCTGAAACAATAATACAATTCGTCCCATCAATCATTTCGACTGATCCATATTCATAAAGGTTAAAATTCTTTAAATTTACTATGCCATAGCCGCGGCTGTTACGACCAGACGCATACCCGTAAATGCTTGCGTAATAATCATTGGCGTCCGTATAGGAAAAACTTGGGTATCCCAAAGTATACTCCGGCAAAGTGCAAACATTTGTACCATCAAGTCTTACGACAACATATTCCTCATGTCCAAAGCCATCAATACGGTAAATGGCGATAGCATATCCATTCTCATTAAAAGGTTGGGCTCTGACATACATTTCGTCAGAAAGCAGGCTGTCATGACTGTCGATATAACCCATATAATGGCTGGGCGTATATCCATACCTGTTAGGCCTTGACGGGTCTTCAAAATAGATAACTGAAACATTGTTTATCGGGACAGTTATAACGGAGGATGTGATATCACCATCGCTGATTTCCAACATTGTTCCATCTAAATTAAAAACATTACACCACTGTGCTTCAGCTTTCCCACCATCTGCTACTTGTAATTTATTTGTTATTAGCGCATATATTTGATCGCCAACAAATATAAAATCTTCGTATTGTACATTAACTATCATTTTTCCGGAATAATCAAACAAGCCATAATGAGGGTTTCCGTATACCTCTTTCATTGTTGCGGTAATATTCCGTTCCACAACTCCGCTTCTATCTTCGACAATCAAAAATGGTTTTTGTGAATGAAAGTCGACAGAGTCATATGCTATATCAATTACAGTGTCCCCTTTAACATCTATCGCGCCGAATCTTCCCCCTATACTAACAATAGCCACTCCATTATGGAATTCACCAGCAGAATCATAATAATGCCCTATGACTGTCTTGCCGCTATTATCTACGTACCCATAATAACCATCTTTCTTAGAAACCTTCAAAGTATCAACATCATTTGATGATTGAGAAAGCTGTGTTTTTTTGGGTACAAATGAAAAATTACTTGCAGAACATCCAAATAGAGATATTGCAACTAATACTATCATTAGCAAGATAACTGTCTTTTTCATATTTGTCTCCTCTCGTAGTAGATCGTATAGTATAATAGTTCAGCACCTTTGTAAAGATAAATCCGCAAATTCCATTAGTTTATCTAAATTGTAAGTTTAATTGCTCACCATATGATGCCAGCCACGTTTCTGCTGCAAATATCTCATTCGCCGCCCTATACCTAAACATGTGTCTTTGATAGTTGTTCGTCCAATGTTCGGTCCTTCTTGTATCTGCTTTTGCTTAGATGAGCTATGTTTGTTGACCGCCTCATTGCTTCCTCGCTCCCATGCGTTATAAATTATGTACGTAGTAGCAGATAGTCCGTTTTTCCACGGCTTAATACAACCTTCTATTCTTTCTCTGACTTTAAGCAGCAACTTAAAGCTTACCGATACCGCTCAAACAACATACCCATACGCCCGCTCGGTCGGCTTAGGTCAACCGAATATCTTAAACAGTATAATGCCCAGTATGTTTGACAAACCTATAAAGTGAAGCATCACTGAATTACATATATTTCAATAATTCAAAGCGTTACAGCCCGATTACTCCGAAAAGCAAAACTCCAATTGCGCCTGCGCAAAGCAAAACAAATATTGGCGAAACTTTAAATTTAATTATTGCTATGCCTGCGCCGACGGCTATGGCTAATGACACATAATCGATGTTGTCAAATATGCTTTTGAGCTCTATCTGTGCAGCGTTTACGCCAAATATTGCCGGCGCAGCCATTATAACTGTGGCCGCGGCAATAAGCCCCGTAACAGCCGGCCGCAGCCCCCACATGGCGCGGCGCACAATAATATTGTCTTCAAATTTATAGAAGTATCTTGCCAACAAAGTCGTTATTATCAAGGATGGAAATGCAATCGCAGCCGTTGTCGCTATGCCTCCGAAAATCCCTAATGTTTTAACGCCCGCAAAAGTGGCCGCGTTTATAGCAAAAGGCCCCGGCGTAATCTCCGATATGGCGATAATGTCAACAACTTCCGCATGCGTTAAAAACCCGTACGCAACAAGTTCGCTGTTTATCAGAGGCAGCATGGCGTACCCGCCCCCGATAGTAAAAAACCCTATTTTAAAAAAAGTCCAGCTTAGAAGTAACAATTCGCTCATGGTGCGCACTTTTCCTTTTTAATTCGCAATATACCCGCCGTAACACCAAAAACGATTGCCGCCAAAATGATAATAATACTGCTTGCCCCAAACGCCAACGAAACTACCAACGCCGCAGAAAATGCGATTAACGCCAAGACATCCTTTCTAAATGGCTTTATCAAAGAGAAGAAAGCATAGAAAAGCAGCGCCACAACGGCGGCGCGCACACCCTTAAGCGCACCCGCCACATATACGTTATCTTTTACGCTTTCATAAAAGCAAGTGATAATTGTAAGCAAAATTAAAGGCATCAGTATAACGCCGAAGACCGCCACAAGCGCACCCCGCAGTTTTTTTAGTCTGTAGCCGATAAGTATGCAGCAATTTATAGCGATAGCCCCGGGCACAGACTGCGAAAGCGCAACCATGTTCAGTATGTCTTCCTGCTTAATCCAGCAGAATTTATCCACAAACTCGTTCTTAAACAACGGTATCATTGCGTATCCGCCGCCGAATGTGAAGGCGCCAAGTTTTAGCGTGGTAAGGAATATGCGCAAAAGACTTGCGTTTTTAGCCATTTGCCTGCCCTTTTATATGGTTTATTAGCCCGCCGGATTTTAATATACTGCGCAGCCGCTCGGACACCTCAAGTTTTACGTTAAAAGTGAACTTTTTAGTTTTATTTTCAACTGTAAACTTTTCGCTCCCGTCCACCTTTTGCAATGCATTTGATATAATTAAAACATCTTGCTGCTCTATTCTGTCATAATCCTCTTCTCTCTCAAACACAAGAGGCAATATACCGGAATTAATAAGGTTTGCCATATGGATGCGCGCAAAAGATTTAGCGATAACTCCGCGTACGCCAAGATACAGCGGAACAAGGGCCGCGTGTTCCCGGGACGAACCCTGCCCGTAATTTTGCCCTGCGACAAGAAAGCCCCCGCCTTTTTGTTTAGCCCTTTTGGGGAACGTTTCATCAACCGGCGTTAAACAAAAGTCTGAAAGGTACGGTATGTTTGATCGGTACGGAAGCTGTTTAGCCCCCGAAGGCATTATGTGATCAGTAGTTATGTTATCCTGCATTTTAAGCAAAACCTCTCCCGAAACAATATCGGAGAGCGGTTCCGCCAAAGGAAACGGTTTAATATTTGGTCCTCTTATTACCTTAGCATCGCCTTGCTCGCCCGGGGGCGAGATAAGGTTGTCATTTACCGCAAATGCTTTTGGCGCCGCAATATCCAATTTGCCGATTTCTATGTCGCGCGGGTCCGTAAGCACACCGCTCAGCGCCGTGGCGGCGGCGGTTTCGGGGCTGACCAAAAATACATTTGCGCTCGGCGTGCCCGAACGCCCGTAAAAGTTGCGGTTAAATGTGCGCACAGACACGGCGTTTGAACGCGGCGCCTGCCCCATACCTATGCATGGGCCGCAAGCGCATTCAAGTATGCGCGCTCCCGCGGCTATAAGATCCGCCAACGCTCCGTTCTCGGCAAGCATTGTCAGCACCTGTTTAGAGCCGGGCGAGATAACAACGCTTATATCGCGCGCAATTGTTTTGCCTTTGAGTATTGCGGCAACCCGCATCAAATCGAGGTACGAAGAATTCGTGCAGCTTCCTATACAAACTTGGTCTACTTTGATTGCGCCAATATCTTTGACTCTCTTAACATTATCCGGGCTGTGCGGCATTGCCGCTAAGGGCTCTAAGCAAGATAAATCAATTGTTATCGTGCTGTCAAACTCTGCGTCGGCATCCGCGCTAAGCGGAATATAATCATCTATGCGCCCTTGCGCCTTAAGAAACTCTTTGGTTATCTCGTCGGAAGGGAATATAGAGGTTGTAGCCCCAAGCTCCGCCCCCATATTGGTTATTGTGGCTCGTTCGGGAACAGACAGGGTTTTAATTCCTTCTCCGAAATATTCGACTATTTTGCCTACTCCCCCTTTAACGCCAAGCCGTCTTAAAACCTCTAATATAATATCTTTTGCCGAAACCGCAAACGGCAGGCTGCCAACAAGCCTAACGCCCAAAATTTTGGGGTTTGGGATAATATATGCGCCGCCCGCCATGGCGACTGCTACGTCAAGCCCGCCCGCCCCGATTGCTATCATCCCCATCCCCCCCGCGGTTGGGGTGTGGCTGTCCGAGCCCAAAAGAGTAGCGCCGGGCACCGCGAAACGTTCAAGGTTAACTTGATGGCATATGCCGTTCCCCGGACGGCTAAAATATATACCATGCTTCTTTGCCACTGTCTCAATATACTTATGATCATCAGCGTTTTCAAAACCTGTTTGAAGAGTGTTATGATCTATATAAGCTAAAGATTTTTTTGTTTTCACCCGCGGAACATCCATCGCCTCAAACTGCAAATAAGCCATTGTCCCCGTCGAATCCTGAGTTAGCGTATAGTCAATTTTAATGGAAATCTCGTCCTTTGCCCCGCCCGGCACGCTATGGCTCTCAATTATTTTTTCCGCTAATGTTTTACCCACTAATTTCCCTCCTATAAAATAAAAAGCCCCAACGTAAAATAAACGTTTAGCATTTGTTATGTTCAAATTTTAAACTGATATCTAAAGGCCTTACGTTGTTGGTAATCGCTCCAACCGAAATAAAATCTACACCCGTTTGTGCGACGGCGCGCAAATCCTTTTTGTCCATGTTGCCTGACGCTTCAACAAGAGCTTTTTTATTTATTAAGCCTACAGCTTGTTTCATAATGTCAAGAGGCATATTATCTAACATTATAATGTCGGCCCCGGCGGACAGCGCCTCTTCCGCCTGCTCTAACGTTTCGGTTTCAACTTCTATTTTTAATGTGTGTGGCGCGTATCTTCTTGCGGCGGTTACCGCTTGCTTTATCCCCCCCGCTGCGCTTATGTGATTATCTTTAATCAAAACCCCGTCCGAAAGCGAAAACCTGTGGTTATGCCCCCCGCCCGTTAGCACCGCATACTTTTCTAAAACTCGCAATCCGGGCGTAGTTTTGCGCGTGTCAATTATCTTTACAGGCAATCCCGCAACCTTTTCAACCGCATCCGCAGTGGCTGTGGCAATCCCGGAAAGCCTTTGCAAAAAATTAAGCGCTATCCGCTCTGCCTTTAAAACAGATACCGCTTTGCCTTTTATATCCGCAATAATATCTTTGTTGCGGATGCGCTCACCATCGTTAAAATTATTTTTAACCTCCACAGTAGAGTCTATATATTCAAATACGGTTTTAACAAAATCTATTCCGCAAAGCACGCCTTCGGATTTGGATATTATACTCGCGTTAACGTGCCTGTTTTGCGGCACTGTAGCCATTGTTGTTATATCTCCCAAGTTTATATCTTCTTGGTAAGCTGTTTTAATAATATTTAATAGCGCTTTTTTATCAATCATTGCTGCTCCTCTCATCGGTGCGATAATGAGCGCCTACAGAACGTTTACGTTTATAGGCGCTCGTTAATATTTCCGCCGCAATCGATACCATGTTGTAAAACTCCATTTGACGCTGCGATACAAGCCTTAGCCCTTTCAAACTTTGCATCATTTTGTTTACATGGCTTATGCCTTTTTTTATTTCTTTGCCTTGCCGCACAATACCGCAGTACTTGACCATAACGCCCTTAAGATGAATAATCTCGTCTTCAACGTTTAAATCAAACGCCTTACCATTCTTTATTCTTTCAAACGGCGCATGTTTGCGCACACCGGCATCGCACGCACGCTTATTTATTGTTTGCGCGCACCGCCTGCCGAAAACAAGGCATTCGAGAGTCGAGTTGCTCGCCAGCCTGTTTGCGCCGTGCACCCCGGTAGAGGCAACCTCTCCGCATGCCAAAAGCCCCTTAACTTTTGTTTCTCCAAAAAGATTGGTCTTTATTCCCCCCATCGTGTAATGCTGAACAGGCCCAACGGGAATATAGTTTTTCGACATATCAATTCCAAACTCGAGACATTTAGAATAAATTGTGGGAAACCTTTTTATTAGAAAATCCTTTGGTTTATGGCTGATGTCAAGCCTTACAAACGGCTCTTTTTGCTTGTGGATTTCACTGTAAATCTCCCTTGCTACTATATCGCGCGGGGCAAGCTCCGCCAGCCGGTGCCGGCCTTTCATAAAGCGCTCGCCCGCTTCGTTGTATAGAATTCCGCCCTCTCCGCGCACTGCCTCGGAAATAAGAAAGCATTGCCGGTTGCGGTTTTGCGGGGTGTACAGACCGGTAGGATGGAACTGAATAAACTCCATATTCTCTAAATCCGCCCCCGCCCTTTGCGCTAACGAAAACCCATCGCCCGTAGCCACAATAGGATTTGTGGTGTATCGATATATTTGCCCCAAACCGCCGCTTGCGATTATGACATTGGAGGTTTTATAATAATTCCAACCGTTGCGCTCATGCACCATCAAACCACATACCTGACCGTTATCGGTAATAACATCGGCAACAAACGAATTTTCATGTATTGTTACGTTGCTTTTCGTTTTTACCCTTTCTTTTAGCGTACGCACCATTTCAAGCCCGGTTGCATCGCCTCCGGCATGCAGTATACGGTTCATCCCATGCCCCCCCTCTCTGGTAGTGAGCAAATGTCCATGGTTGTCAAAATCAAAACGGGTACCTATAGCCAACATTTCTTTTATATCGTTTGGGCCTTCTTCAACTATTGTTTTAACCGCCTGTTCGTTGCACATGCCTGCGCCCGCATTGATTGTGTCTTGAAAATGATACAGAAAAGCATCGTCTTTTTCGGTTACCGCCGCTATTCCTCCTTGCGCCAAAGCGGACGAGCTTGTCTCCATCTGCTCTTTGGTAAACAATGCGCAATTTAGCCTAAAATCGATATGATAGGCGGCGTAAAGGCCTGCCAGCCCACTGCCTATTATGGCAACGTCAATATCATAAGCAGTATAATCGGCTCCGGCATCAAATATATATCTTCTCATCAATTCCCCTGTTTATGCCATATCAAGCATACGCTCAAGGCTTGCCCTTGCTTTATCCATTATCTTTTCATCGAGTATTATCTCGTGTCGTTCAAATTTTAGCGCGTTAACAACGTCTTCAATTTTTGTTTTTTTCATGTTGGCACATACAAGTTTGGACGAAAGCAAATTGAACTGTTTTTCGGGGTTTAGCTTTTTAAGTGTGTAAATAATGCCTTCTTCAGTACCGATGATAAATTTGTTAGTGTTTGATTGTTGTGCATAGCTTATTATCTGCGAAGTGCTGCCTACAAAGTCGGCACTGTCGGTCACATCTTTTGGGCACTCGGGATGCGCCAACAACAAAGCGCCGGGATATGCATCCCTTGCTTTTTTTACGTCAACTTTATTGGTCCTATGATGAACAATGCAATACCCGTCATAAGGTATTATCTCCTTTTCGGGAACATGCCTCGCAATGTAGCGGGCAAGGTTTTGATCGGGCAGGAACACTATCCTTTTTTCGTCAAGCGCGGAAATTATTTTTACAGCGTTTGACGATGTAACGCATACGTCGCATTGCGCCTTTACCTGATATGTGGAATTAACATAACATGCGACCGCCGCATCCGGATATTTGCGCCGCAGCATTTTTACATCGTCCGCAGTCACCATTCCCGCCATCGGGCAACCCGCACCTGCGGACGGCAGCAGCACCTTTTTGCCCGGGTTTAGTATCTTGGCGCTTTCGGCCATAAACCTAACGCCGCAAAAAACTATTATATCCGCATCTGTCTGCTTCGCCTTGCTGCTCAAATCATACGAATCGCCAATTATATCGGCTATTTCTAAAATATCGCCAGTTTGATAATAGTGTGCCAATATCACTGCGTTTTTTTGCTTTTTTAGTTTGTTAATTATCTCGGCGTACAACGATAAGCCCTCCTGTGATGCCCCTTACCACCAGTATTTTTGATTGCTACTATATTATCAAACACAAAAGCAACTGTAAAGCTATTGTATTCGCAGCCCCAATGTTGTAATATTCTTAATTGGGCATGACAACAACAATTTAGTTCATGCCTGCAACATTATTAGAATGGAAGTATGGTATGCAAGCCCAAATTATTATTGTCGTTTATTCACTGTTACTTATTGCGATTGGTATTTTTGCAAGCAAAAAAACAAAAACTTTAGATGATTTCGTTTTAGGCGGACGAAATATAGGCGCTTTTATGTCCGCGTTAGCCTACGGTACAACATATTTTTCCGCTGTCATTTTTGTTGGATACGCAGGCCGTTTCGGGTGGGACTTAGGAATATCCGTAACGTATATAGGCATAGCCAACGCGGTTATAGGCACTTGGCTTGCGTGGAAGCTGCTCGCAAAGCCAACGAGGCACATTACCTTGCGCCTCGGTTCGGCTACCATGCCGGATTTCTTTTTTAAACGTTACAAGTCAAAAGCGTTAAAAATAACCACAGCTATAATCATATTTGTCTTTTTAGTCCCGTATTGCGCAAGCGTTTACCAGGGTATATCTTATTTTTCCGAGACCGTACTAAACGTTCCATACGAATACTGCATGATCGGAATGGCGGTTTTGACCGCGGTCTACTTGATTGCGGGAGGCTATATCGCCGCCGCCCTGACGAACTTTGTTCAGGCTATTGTTATGGCGGCAGGCATAATATTAATGCTGCTTTTTGTTTTGGGCTCTCCGCAGGTTTCCGGTCTATCCGAAGGGCTCTCGCGCATAGCGTCAATCACGCAAAGCAATCCCGGTTCTTTCAATTCCTCCAATATGATTACCCTGATATCGTTAATTATACTTACAAGCCTTGGAACATGGGGTTTGCCGCAAATGGTGCATAAATTTTACGCGATTAAAGATAACCGTGCAATAACCCACGGCACGGTAATATCTACCGTCTTTGCACTGTTAGTCGGCGGAATTGCATATTTTACGGGCGGCCTGGGGCGGTTATTTTTAAGCGAAGCTCCGGCGGATCTTGATATGGTAATGCCGCTTATGCTAAGCGCAGCGCTTCCCCAGGCGCTGCTCGGGCTGATACTTGTTCTGCTGCTTGCCGCGTCAATGTCAACGCTTTCCTCATTGGTGCTCGTTTCCTCTACCGCTATTTCGTTAGATTTGGCAAAGGATATTTTGCGCCCAAAAATGAAAGAAAAAAACACAATGATGTTAACCCGGGCTCTTTGCGCTTTGTTTGTATTGCTATCCGTAGTTATCGCATTGTTAAAGCCTGCCGCCATAGTCACTCTTATGAGCTATTCTTGGGGTGCAATTTCGGGCAGCTTTTTAGCACCGTTCCTCTTCGGGGTCCGCTGGAAGAACGTTACCAAGGCGGGAGCATGGGCGGGGGTGATAGTCGGATTTTCTGTAAGCGTAATTTTTATGATACTTAACATTGCGAACGTTTTGCCAAAATGGATAAGCCCGCCTGTTATTGGCTCTATGGCTATGCTGCTTTCCCTTGCGGCTACCCCCGTTGTCAGCATTGTTTCAAAAAAGTTTGATTCCGCGCACCTTGATTACGTTTTCGGGCGCTCGGCCGGCAGCGCTAACTCTGAACCGGAATCGTAAAAAGTTGCATAGCAGCCTAAAAAAGCGCCCGCGTATAAGGCGCTTTTGTTTTTGTTAAAAAATCCGGCGTGCAAACGCTAAATTGCGAGTCCAGTAAACATTATCAATTGTACTTAACATCACCTTTGCTTGACCGGACGACGCATGGACAAACTGCCCGTTGCCTAAATATATGCCCATATGCCCTATGGCAGGCGATTCGTCCGACCTGAAGAACAGCAAATCCCCTTTTGCTAAATTGTCCTTGCCCGATATTTTAGACCACGTTGAAACCGCACTGTAGCCCGCCGAAGAAAGCCTTGTAACGCTATACCCCGCCTGCGTCATTGCATAGAACGCAAGTCCGGAACAATCATACGAATCCGGCCCGGCAGCGCCCAAAGCATAAGGCTTATTTGTCTGCGCCGCCGCAATATCCGCAACGGAGAAGGCGGCGTTTTTTACCGGGCTGGCCAAAGCCGCCGTTTTTGCTTTATTAGAAAAAAGCATTTTGCGCGTTAACGGCCCCGCTATACCGTCAACAACAAGCCCGTGTTCGCGTTGGAATTGTTTAACGGATTTAAGCGTTACAGCTCCGAAAACCCCTGTGCCTACCCCTGAAAAATATCCAAGCGTTTTTAGCCTAAGCTGCATTGATTGCACGGCTTGACCACTGTTTCCTGCGCGCAACACAAGGCTTTTTGCAGAATTAGAATATAACTTGTTTAACGTTATAGGTCCGGCTATACCGTCCGCGGCAGTTCCGTTTACGCTTTGAAATCTTGTTACCGCAGTGTGTGTAAGCGTTGCAAAGTTGCCGGTAGCGCCGTGATAGTCGAGATATCCCAAATCGTGCAACCGGTTTTGCAGCCTGACAACCTCTTCGCCTTTGCTGCCCAAACGCAAAAGAGTTACTGCCGCTTGCGGCCTATGAATAAAAGCAAACATAACCGTAAGAACACAAGCTATGACAACAATAAGTTTAATAACTTTCTTGCCCATGTTTATACCCCCCGTTTCTAAGTTCCACGATTATAACCATAAACTTATCGTTTGCACAAAACTAATAGGCATGCGCTATCACAGCCTATCTGTAAGCAGCCGCTTTTATTACGTTTATGTTACGCAATGGTTACATTTCAAAGGGAATAGCGCGCGTATCCTCGGTTTAGAGTTTTATATATTAACATTATCTCCGTATATTGGAACTGCGGACACAAAAAAGAGACCCTGCGGTCTCTTTATAATATCAGTACGTCTGCGCATAGAGTTCGAAAAACGCTTTGGGATGAGCGCATACAGGGCATAGATCCGGAGCTTCTTTCCCCACAAAACGGTGTCCGCAATTTGAGCATTTCCATTCCACCGCTTCGTCACGTTTAAAAACTATACCCGCTTTTATGTTTTCGTACAGTTTATTATAACGTTCCTCATGCTTTTTTTCTACCCCCGCCACTCCTTCAAATAAATCGGCAATATCATCAAAGCCTTCTTCTCTCGCTTCTTTCGCCATGCGCGGATACATTTGAGACCATTCGTCATTCTCTCCCGCCGCCGCTGTTACAAGGTTATCCATAGTAGAGCCTATGCCTGCGTAGAGTTTGTACCAAAGTTTTGCATGTTCCTTTTCATTATCTGCCGTTTCAGCGAATATATTTGATATTTGAACATAGCCTTCACTTTTAGCGCGCGATGCAAAGTAATTATATTTATTGCGCGCCATCGATTCGCCTGCAAATGCTTCCATCAGATTTTCCTCAGTTTTGGTACCTCTTAGTTTCTTCATTTATCATTCTCCTTTATTAACTTATTTTCTTTTTCCACAGTCCATGTATATTGCAATACGCATATACCGTGTCTACGTCCATCACATTGACCTGAAACAACGCCTGCGGTTCGTCCCCCGGGTTAAGCCGCGCGCGAACGTGCTGGTTGTTTTTCTTCGCAATGTCGATGAAACAAAAATAGTGCTCCTCCGACATCGGATGGGGTATGCTGCCTAACTTTACCATGGTATTGTTGCCTTGGGGAACCACAACCGGAATGTGTTTTTCTTTTCCTTCGTCCGATTCTTTTGCCTCAAGGCGCATCATTGGCTGCTCACAACACACAAGCGTTGGGCTGCCCGGTTTTAATATGCAAACAACATGTCCACATACCTTACAGTGGTAATAGTCTCCATATTGAGTCATTGACGCTTCCTCCTTATTTATTTTTATAGCAATCACTGCACAATCCATAGTAAGTGACGCTACAAGCTTCGATGTAGTGACCTTTTTTATCCGCGCACTTTAAAATATCTTTTTCAGTTTCTATGTCATAGACGCCGCCGCATTTTTTACAATAAAGATGAGAATGCATAGTTGTATCCGCATCGTATCTGTCAAAAGAGCCGCCATGCGAAAGCCTTTGTACCAACCCCTGGCTTTCCAAAACCCCAAGGTTTCTGTACACGGTGCTAAGGCTAAGCCTTGGAAACTTTATCAGCATATTTTCATAAAGCCAATTTGCACCGGGATGAGCGTTCGTCGACTTAAGCAGATAAAGCAGATGCTTTCGTTGCTTAGTGTTTCTAACCCTTAGCTCTTTATGCAATTTACACTCCAAACATAATTAATAAACGTTATTGATAAGATATCAAACATATTGTGCTCTGTCAACAAAAAACGCCTTTGCAAAGACGTTTTTTTTATGCGGGATTATTAATAATTAAACAGCCAAATATTTAGCGGCGTTTGCGCCCAAGTATTTCGGAATATACAAAACCGCTTAAAATTTCGTTGCTGCCAAATGTAAGATCTAAGCCCCTTCCCGTATGCTTTGAAATTTTTTCATCGGCCTTAATTTCTTTAGCCATTTCTTTTATCTCTGTAAGCGAACTTTCCGAATGCTCTTGAATGCTTTGGCTTAGCGAATGCCCGGGCGTTATGGTATAGCCCGACGTCCCTTCTGATGAGTTCATGGGCACAGGGTTTTTAAGGCTGCCCCATTGCAATGGTCTAAGGGTATTTAATTCATCGGTAGTTTTAGCATCCTGAACAATTGGCCGGCTAAATTTTTGTACTGTATCATTGGTTTGCGCTGTTGGCTTTTGCTCTGGTTGCATATCGTCAAACAACGAAAACGCGCGCGCAACATCGCTTCCGACAGGGCGCGCCGGCTCTTCATCTTTCTTATGTTTTGATTTAGACGATGCGGACACAACAGCCGAAATAACGGCTATTAAAATAATCAGCAGCAGTTCCATAATAAAAAATTACTCCTGCATCTCGGCGTCAGGTTTGGGGTTGGCCGCGTTTGATATCGAATCGCGCATGCTTGTGTCGGCAATAGTGTTTTTCATATTATAATAGTCCATTATCCCAAGGTTGCCTTCTTTAAACGCAACAGCCATAGCGCGCGGTATTTCCGCTTCCGCCTCCACAACTTTCGCACGCATTTCCTGCACCGACGCTAACATTTCCTGTTCCTTTGCTACTGCCATTGCCCTGCGCTCCTCGGCTTTAGCCTGCGCTATTCGTTTATCGGCTTGCGCTTGGTCAATCTGCAGCTGGGCGCCTATATTGCGCCCGACATCAACGTCGGCAATATCAATTGATAATATTTCAAACGCTGTCCCCGCATCAAGCCCCTTGCCCAAAACCGTTTTAGAGATTAAATCGGGGTTTTCAAGAACTTGCTTATGCGTTAACGCGGAACCGACGGTGGTGACAATGCCCTCTCCCACACGCGCAATTATAGTTTCCTCTCCTGCGCCTCCCACCAAACGGTCTATGTTTGCGCGCACGGTAACACGCGCTTTTGCGCGCAGTTCAATACCGTCTTTGGCAATTGCCGCAACAACGGGCGTTTCGATAACTTTGGGGTTAACGCTCATTTTGACCGCGGTCAAAACATCGCGACCGGCAAGATCTATGGCGGTGGCACGCTTGAAGTTCAAGGGTATATCCGCCTTTTGCGCCGCTATCAGCGCATCGACCACTCTATCAACGTTGCCGCCGGCAAGATAATGCTGCTCTAACATATCGGTTGTCATCTCAATACCCGCCTTTACCGCTTTTATAAGCGGATTGGCAATGTTGGCCGGAGTGATTTTTCTCAAACGCATCCCGACAAGCGATATAATTCTAAGCTTCACACCCGCCGCACGCGCCGCAATCCAGAGCCGCACGGGTACGAAACTAAAGAAAAATACTATCAGGATAAACCCCGCGGTAATAGCCGCAATAATCAACCATACACTCGGATCATTCATATCATACTCTCCTTTTTTCTATATAAATAAGCCCAATAAATAATATATCACCATAATAAACAAAATAAACCCGCCGGTATAAATGCAAACAAGCAACAGCCTTTTAAAATCGGTCTTAACTTCGGGGGTGCTTTCTTTTTCCATCAAATAAGCTTCGCATTTTTTGCAAAACTTTGCTTTGTCCGAATACTCTATTTTGCAAACCGGGCAATATTTCATTTTATTCATCCGCCTGTCTGACAACAACACGCGCCCCTATTACGCTCTCGACTTTTATTTGCGTATCTTTTGGAATGTACTCTCCGTCTGTTACCACATCGGTTTTTTCTCCATCTATGCTTGCAATGCCTGAAGGGCGCAAAGGCGTTAAGCTTATTCCGGTTTTGCCGGCAAAACGAGTTTTATCCTCGTTCGCAAAATAACCTTCATCCTTTTTGGCGCTATTTTTTAATACTATTGACGAGCGATATAAAATGCCTCTTTTAAAGCTGCGTGCGGCAATAAATATTAGCGCTAACACAACAGCCGCAATTATCAGCAAAAGTATAAGCGCCTCGGTTGCGTTTCTTGCCTGAAAAATGATACATAGCACTAATGACGCCAATCCAAGCCCGCCGAATATCCCAAATCCGGGTATAAAAAGTTCAATAAGCAACAACGCAATACCCGCAACGAACAATATAACTGATATTATATTTATTGTTTCAAACAGCATGTCTGCTACGCCCCTTGTTTTTTTACCCTTTTGTAATAGTATAACATAATATTATCTTACAAAGAACTTTATCGGTTGAAATTTAACGTAATGGTATGGACTATTTTAGGTTTATCAAAAATATTTGACAACGTATTTGTTAAATGCGGGCTAAAAAGCCGGGCCACACAATTGAAAAAATCCTTAGCATGTACTCTCTCAAAGCAGGACAATAATCCCCGCAAAATTTTTAACCTATACGGGGGGTCAGATTATTTTTAAATTCTTATACCGATAGTTTGACCGTGACGCAACGCTGTCGTATACTATCATTAGGCAACACTTATTTTAGTCGATTTTCACAGCAAGGCGGCAAAATATTAAGGGAGGGGCGTTGATGCAGCTTAAACTCAAATACCAAACCGATACCACTATTGTATCCAACAGATTTATAGAAAACTGTCTCAGCGCGCCCGACAAATATATCAGCGCGTATTTGCTGACATTAAGATATGCATCAAATAGCGGCTCGATAGATATTGATGTGCTTTGCGCACGGTTGGGTATGGCTAAAGAATGCTTTTTTGAGGCAATTGAGTATTGGCAGAAAAAAGGGTATATGCGCATTGAAAATGGCGCGGAGATTTGTTTCAAATTCGGCGATTTTTCGCCTTCGCCGCAAACTGAGGACGAGCTTTATACCGAGCGCGAATTTAACCAAATGTTGCAAAACCTTTTTGGCGCGCGGCAGTTATCGCCTCATGATTATCTTAGAATATACGATTACATCGATACATTCGGGCTAAATAAAAAAGTGGTGTTAGCTCTTGTGGAATATTGCATTCTGCAAAAGGGCAAACGGGTTTCGCTCGGCTACATCGATAAAGTTGCAGAAGCATGGGCGGGGGAAGAGCACATAACAACCCCGGAAAAAGCAACCGAGCGCATTGCCCTTAGCAAGGCTGCCGCAATGGGCGTAACAAAAGTGTTAAAACAGCTTGGGCTTTCAAATCGCACGCCCACAAAGGATGAAACGGCCCTGTTCGAAAAATGGACGCGCGATTGGGGTTTTACGCTTGACGCGATACTTACTGCGTGCGCGCAAACAACCGCCGCGCGCGAACCAAGTTTTAAATATCTTGACAGGATACTGCAAAGGCTGTATACGCGCGGTCTTATAACCTCAAGAACAATTGCGGAATCAAATATGAAAAACGAAGACATTTCAATTGCCATAAAAGAGGTTATGCATCTTGTTGGCGAGGTTAGCCTAAAACCGTCGTTCGAGCAGGAAAGCCTTTACCATAAATGGACAAGCGTATACGGGTTTAACCAAAAGCTTATTGTGCTTGCCGCTAAAAATGCAAGCATCAGCGGGAAAAACCCTTTTGCTTCCCTTGACGCCATTCTGACTGATTGGTATAACAACCATGTCAACACGTTAGTGGCCGCGCGGCGGCAATTGACGGCGCAGAAAGAGCTCGATGAAAGGCTGATGGCCGTTTTCGAGACAGCCGGTATAACAAGAACGCCAACCGATGCAAACCGCAAGGTGTATATGCGTTGGAATCAAACATGGGGGATAGGTCACGATGCAATTCTGCTCGCGGCGGAAATAAGCACGCTTTCTGACAATCCCTTCAGGTACCTTAATTCTATATTGTCAAACTGGCATTCCTCCGGCATTAAAACTCTTGCCGAGGCGCAAAGAGAAGCTAACAAAAACGGCAAAAGCAACGCCGCACCCAAAACAGCTTATTACAACAGGCCGACCGAAAACTACGATCACCTTGCATTGAATCCTTTTTCGGACGAGGGAGCATAAATTTGAGTATATCCGATGTTTTAGCTGCGTTTGAGCAAACCAAGCGGCAAAACGAACAAGAGCAGCAAAGGCGCAAAAATAAAGTCTATCAAAAGATACCTCAACTAAAAGAAATACACAAGCAGCTTGAGATGTTGCTTGCCAAACGCATCAAATATGCAATTTTAGGCGAGCCTATCGAAAACAACGAAATAAAACAGTTGCAGCAAAAATCATCTTTACTGCTTGAGCAAACAGGGTTTGCACCCAATTATTTAGAGCCGATATATAACTGTCATAAATGCCACGATACCGGTTTTTTGCCCGATTCGGGGCATTGTGAATGTTTTAAAAAAATGCTGCTTGAGGATAAACTTGATACTGCGCGGCTTACAGATCCGTCAATATCTTTCGAGCGGTTTTCGCTTGACATTTTTGATGATACGCCGTTAGAGCAGGATAAATCACAACGCGATTACATGGTAAAATATAAGCAGGTTTTTGAGCAGTACGCAAACAGTTTCCCAAATTGCGTACCTATTTTGCTGTTCGCCGGCAGCGCGGGATTAGGCAAAACGTATTGCGCGAAATGCATTATGCGATGCGTAATTGAGCGCGGATATACGGCGGCGCTCTATACCGCTTATCGGCTTTTTTCAATGTTTCACGCTCATAGGTTAGGTGAAAATATAGATCTTGAGCCTATATTCGAAGTGCCGCTTCTTATTGTTGACGATTTAGGAACAGAACCTATGACAAAAAACGTAACAATTGAATACTTTTTTGATCTTTTAAACGAGCGCCTTTCCGCCAACCGTCACACTATTGTGGCGACAAACCTTGGGTTCCACGAAATAAAGCAACGCTACGACGATCGGATACACTCAAGGCTGATGGATAAAAGGCTTTCGCAAAAGATAATATTTAAAGGCAAAGACTTACGCTATTAGCGGCGGACTCTGGGCATAATTATAGAAAAAGCTATAACAGGGAGAACACGATGAAAAGAAACGAAATTGATACAAAATATAAATGGCAGCTTGAAGATATTTATGCAAACGATAGCGAGTGGGAAAAAGATATTGCAAATCTTAACTCTTTATTGCCCACCCTTAAAGAATTAAAAAACGGTTTCACCGACAGCGCTCAAAACCTTGCGCAAGCGTTAAAGCGCATCGATGAGGTTTCGCTGTTATGTGAACGCCTTTATGTTTATGCAAAAATGCGCCGGGACGAGGATAACGCAAATGCAATCTATCAGGCCATGACCGACAGGGCAATGTCTTTATACGTTAGCGTGTCGAGTGAAATATCTTTTGCGGCGCCCGCCCTGCTAAAGAAAAGCGCCGAAAGCCTTGAAAATTACATAGAGCAAGAAAAAGAGCTGGCGCCGTACGCTTTTATGATTCGTGACACAATCCGGCAAAAGCAACATGTGCTTAGCGAAAACGAAGAAAAGCTGCTTTCGATGAGCGCTGATTTTTCATCGGGCGCGCGCGACATATTTACCATGCTCAACAACGCCGATTTAAAATTCGGCAGCGTTGAAACCCCAGAGGGCAGTATACAGCTTTCACACGCGCGGTTTATAGAGCTGATGCAAAATAAAACAAGACAAGTTAGAAAAAATGCTTTCGAATCCTATTACGGCGCGTTTTCGGGCGTAATAAACACAATAGCTTCAACTCTGTCCACAAGCATAAAAAAAGACGTGTTCTACGCAAGGGCACGGGGATACGAAAGCGCTTTAGAAAAATCGCTTTTTGCTGATAACGTTCCGGTTTCACTCTATGACGGGTTGATTGACAGCATACATAGAAACCTTCCCATTATGCACGACTATTTAGAAACAAGAAGGCGCATACTCAACATTGACCAAATAGCAATGTACGATGTTTATGTGCCTTTAGTGTCCGACACCGGCGCCAAATACAGTTATGAAAAAGCAATGAAAACCGTAATAGACGCCATGGCGCCTCTCGGCAGCAATTACACCGCACTGCTTAGGCGTGCATATGAACAAAGATGGATAGATGTTTATGAAACCGAAGGTAAAACAAGCGGCGCATACTCTTGGGGCGCTTACGGAACACATCCTTATGTGCTTTTAAACCACAGGTCCGATCTTGACAGCGTTTACACATTAGCGCATGAATTGGGCCATGCAATTCATACGTACTATTCAGATAAAACCCAGCCGTACCCGCTTGCATCATATACCATATTTGTCGCAGAGGTTGCTTCCACGGTCAACGAAATCCTGCTGACGCACCACTTGCTAAAACATGGCGACAGCGCGCTAAAACTCTATGCCCTTAACCATTATCTTGACCAATTCAGAACCACCGTTGTGCGCCAAACGATGTTTGCGGAATTTGAGCGCATTTCGCACGATATGTACGAGAAAGGCAAACCTCTTACAAACGAATCGTTATCCGAAGGATATTGCGCGCTTAACAGGCTGTACTATGGCGGCAGCGTAAAAACTTGTGATACCATTGCAATAGAGTGGGCCCGAATACCGCATTTCTACAATGCGTTTTATGTTTATAAATATGCCACCGGATTTTCTGCTGCGGTTATACTTGCAACGGGCATATTCAACGGCGATTCAAATATGCGCGATGCTTATATGCAGCTTTTGAAAAGCGGCGGCAGCGACTACCCGTTATCGCTGCTAAAAAAAGCGGGGGTGGATTTTGCAGATGGCGCGCCGGTTGACAGTGCGATGCAATCTTTTCGCGCTGCGCTTGAGGAATTCAAGCTGCTGATGAACGTTTAACGCTGCGCTCGTCTTATAAGATACTCTCAACATTGATAGGCAAACAGAAAGGAACGCACGATATGAAGATTTGTTTTTCAACACTTGGCTGCCCCGAATGGTCATTTTCAGAAGTTATCTCCGTGGCTTCTGACCTTGGCTATAACGGAATAGAAATAAGAGGCATAAAGCGCGAACTTTACGCGCCGGATATAGAACACTTTGCATCGGATACGCAGCTTAAAGCTGTTAAAGAACAATTGAAACGTCTTTCCCTTGAGATACCATGCCTAACATCGTCATGCAATTTAAACATTGAAGGCGATATAGAAAAGGCCAAAGCGTATGTGGATACCGCAAGCAGTTTAGGCGCCCCATACATACGCCTTCTCGGAGACCCCTCGCCGGAGCCTTCCGGCGACGTGAGCCTAAAGATAATTATGCCCCATCTTTTAGAGGTTGCGTCTTACGCTCAAGGCAAAGGCGTAACCCCCTTGATTGAAACAAACGGTTTTTTTGCAAAAACGAAAACCTTAGGCGCAATGTTCAAGGATTTAGGCGATGCAAATGTAGGCATATTGTACGATATCCATCATCCGTACCGTTTCTTTAGGGAAGAGCCGGCATATACCATCAACAACATTGGTCCTTATATCAAACATGTGCATATTAAAGATTCAATACAAAAGGACAAGCAGATAAAGTACAAAATGGTTGGCGAGGGCACAATGCCCGTAAAAGAAACAATACGGTTGCTTAAGGATTTCGGGTATAACGGATACTACTCTCTCGAATGGGTTAAGCGCTGGGATTTCACGCTTGAAGAACCGGGCATCGCCTTTGCCCATTTTAAAAATTTCATGGATTTAATAAACAGCTGAGCATTTTAAATTTTGGCTATGCTATTTTAAACAAATATATATTTGCTTTTGCGGACGCTACGACTATCGTATCGTTATAAACTGCAGGCGTTGCCTCTATTGGCTCGCTCACATTAACCCTGGTAACTTCGCCGCCTGTCGCCCCGTCTATAATAACCACATCGCCTTTGTCGCTGCACTGAACTATGTAGCCTTTGCCCTCCTTCGTGTAAACAGACACCGGAGAGGAAGGCGACCAGCCCGACGTTTGCAAGTCGAATTCCCAAACCTGCTCAAAAGTGGTTTTATCTAACGCAACGATGCTGCTTGTAATTGAATCGCCGGCAACTCGCTGCGTTACCGTATACACTATCAGCCCTTCCATGTCCGTCCCGGCCATTCCAAGCACCGGAGATGCGAATATACCGCCTTTGTTTTTTCCCGACTTTACGGTATAGCTTTTCTCTAAAACAATCTCGCCCGTCATCCCGTCAATTTTGCGGGCATAAACTGTTGCCGTGTCTCCGAGCGGCCGCACTAACGGATCGTAAGTACAGCCGCCGTAAAGATAGAACGTGTCGTTCTTGTTATCTTCTTCTAAAACCATGGTCATATCGCTATCATCGGTCAAATCATTAACATAAACGATTTGCATTGTGTTAAGGTTAACGCACGAAAGCATACCCGCGTTATCGGCAAACACCAGATTGTCACGCCAGACAACCGCGGAGCTTTTGGTGCCCCATCGGCCTTTTTTGCTTGATTCTTCATTGCGGGGCGAAGTGTAGCGATATTTTACCATGTAAGGCTCTCTGTCCATTGAAACGCTGCCGTCTTCCTCATCGTAAAAACTGTTAAGCCGGCACGCGTATAGCACTCCGTTTTCCCCCGGGATTATTAAAGTATCCGAATTGCCTTCTACAAGCGGGCTTGAATCGTACGCCTGCCAGTCCCTGTGAGCAAACGGATCGGATGTTTGCCAGCCAAATTTCATAAGTAACGTTCCGTCCGCAAGGCTGAACGCTCTCATATATATGTCTTTGCAGCCCGAGCTTTTACCGTTGGATTGCATGCCTTGCCCGACATAAATTATCGGATAGCCCCGCGGGTCAAGGCAAGCCGTGCCGACAACGGGCGCGTTTGTCGCAATAGGGTCACGCGAAAACTCTCCCGTAAATAGATCTAAAAAATATATATGCCCGCTAATAGTTGCATAAATAACTTCGACGAACCCTTCTTTGTCTTTGTATTGCGGATAAAGCGCCGTCATGTTTTTTCGCGTTATTTCAGGCCATTTTACTATTAACGGCTGCCCCGTGTATGTTGCACCGCCCTTGTTGCGTACAGAGCCCGTCTTTTTTTTTGCAACAATTTCTAACGTTTCGGGCGCAGAGTTTATAAATCCATAGCTTGACAAATCCCTGTAATTGTTTCCGCGAAACGTTGTTATCCCCTCTATTTGCGTATATTCGCCGGCCTGACCGAACGCAACCGGCTCGCTCGCAAGATACGTGCCCACCTTATCGCCGTTAACCATCGTCTGCGTCACAACGCCGAATTTTTCAGGGTCTGTATTTTCGGTATAATGAGGCAAAATATCTGCCGAAAGCATATTTAAGCTATCCTTCTCGCCGGGCTTGTTTATGCCATCGGGCAAGGCTATATCATCGGGCGGGGTCATCGCCAATGATGCGCTCGGCTGCTGCGGATCTCCCGGTCTGCTGCTTAAAGCTGTTATAATCAAACAAGCGCCCGTCAAAAACACTGCGGCAACAAGCACATAAATAACAATTAAGCGTTTCTGCATACGCCTTCTTAGTTTTCTTTTGATTGCGTATTGTCTTTTCCTCATTTAAAACCTTTACAACCATGTATTTGCGCCTATCATTATACACATGTTTGGTGTGACTGACAATCAGGCGAACAGTTAACTAAATGTAAAAAATGATTACATCAACATAAATATAATAGAGATGTGCGTATTTTTACGCGGCGCTTTTTTACAAAAGGGTTTATTTGTTGTCTCTAAAAAGCTATAATGGTTACAGCAGTAAAGTTTAAGGAAAATATTATGATTGCAGAAATAATCAGCATAGGAACCGAACTTCTGTTAGGGGATATTGTTAACACCAACAGCGCATTTCTTGCCCGCCAATTGTCACAGCTCGGTATTGACGTTTTCCATCAATCGGTGGTTGGCGATAATGAAAATCGCCTTAAAGAAAGCATATCGGCGGCACTTTCCCGCTCCGATGTAGTGGTCACAACAGGCGGCCTTGGGCCTACCTATGACGACATAACAAAAAAGACCGTCTCCCGGATGTTTGACGTGCCGCTGGTGGAACACAAACCTTCGGAACAAAAAATAAAGGATTTTTACGCCAATCGAAGCATGGATATGCCCGCTAATAATCTTTTGCAGGCTGAAATACCCTTCGGAGCTACGGTATTTCCAAACGACACCGGGTTCGCGCCCGGGGTTGCGCTTACAAACAACGCTAAAACAATAATTATGCTGCCCGGGCCGCCTTCGGAAATGTGCCCAATGTTTGAAAACTATGTTTCTTCATACCTGCAGGATAAAACAAATTCGATAATACGTTCAAAAACCATAAATATTTTCGGCATGGGAGAATCTGCAGTGGGGGATGCGCTTATCGATTTAATGACCTGTTCGTGCAACCCAACAATTGCCCCCTATGCCGCTTTAGGCGAGGTTAAGGTCAGGGTAAGCGCAAAAGCGGTCGATGCGGTCACGGCGGACGCCTTAATCGACCCCGTTGTTAGCACCATACAACAAAAATTAGGCGGCGCGGTTTATGGGGTGGACGCAGGCAGTTTGCAAAACGTACTTGTAGGCATGCTTAAAGAGAAGCAAATCAGCGCGGCGGTTGCCGAGAGCTGCACAGGGGGTATGGTTTCCGCCGCAATAACAGATGTTTCCGGCTCTTCAACCGTTTTTAAAGGGGGCATCTGCGCTTATACAAACGAGAGCAAACAAAAACTGCTCGGGGTACGCAAAACAACAATTGAGCAATTTGGATCAATTTCCCGGCAAACAGCCGCGCAGATGGCAAAAGGCGTTTTAAACGCTTTCGGCGCGGATATCGGCGTGGGCATAACGGGCATCGCCGGTCCAAACAATGCGGAAAATAAACCTATCGGATTAGTGTATATATCGGTAGCAACAAAAACCGATTGCACAACCGAAAAGTTTTATCTTGCGCGCAGTCTTAAAAACGACCGGCAGACTGTGCGCCGCCTTGCAACCCTTAATGCTTTATCTTTGATGTTGAATGCGGCGCGGCAGGCGTAAAATAAAAAGAGCCGCCAAAATTGACAGCTCTAATAATACTATGATAAACAATCAAATTATGCGCTGCTAATTGGAACTATTGTTTTGCGCCGCACTTTCCGCAAAAAGTAGCCCCGTCCGGTAAATCCGTCCCGCAGGAAACGCATTTGTTACCGCCCGCCGCTTGCTCGGTTGGGGCGGCTGCAGCCTGCTGCTGTGCCGGTGCAGAGTATTGAGGCTCAGGCTTTTTAGCGCCGCAAGAAGGACAAAAAGCAACAGTATAGGGAACAACGTTGCCGCAATTGGGGCAGTTATAGCCTGGTACTTTCGCCGCGGAAGCCGCGCGCATTGCTCTAAACTTTTCAGACCTTATAAGCACCACAATAGAAATTGCGGCAAAAACAAGGAAATAGAAAAATGGAGTGAACATAAATGCCCCTCCCATCACAATGCCAAAGCCATAACTTTTTCCGGCAAGACCGATAATCCAGGCAACAAGACTGCCAAGAGCAACGGCGCCGCTTGAAATCACAATTGTGAGCACGTCTTCTTTTATTATTGATAGCAAAAGACCCGCCCAAATAAGCACTGTGCCCAAACAAACAAATGCTTCATAGACACTGATAATAAATAAACCTAAAAGATAAAACAAACCACCGGCCGCAAAAACAAAAATCTGTGCGCTTAACAAAAATTTTAACAATGCGTTGCTGTTAAAAAATGCTTTTGTAGAAGCTAAAAAGTTCTTATACGGAGACATAGGGAAACCCTCCTTAAATAATGTTATAATACGATATACAGACCTAATATATATAATACATCATATAGCATATTATTCGCAAGCTCAAAATTTAATACCAATCTACGTTGTCAAATGATTTGCCTATGATTAGTTGATAGAGCAAAAACTCTTGTATTTCCGCTTCGCCCATTGAGTTCAACTTGTACGGAAGTCGATTGCCTATATTACCGCAGGTGATAGATAGTATCGAATAGAAATGCATGCATCTTTATTGGCAGCACGGGGCAAGAATACTTCCGCCTTTCTGATCGCAGCAATGATTACAAGTTAAAAGGAATTAGCCGTTTAAATAATTGTAACGAAATAGTTAACATATTTAAAATACTTTGTTAGCATAAGTTGAATATACATCATAGCCATGGTATTCTTGTTTTAGGCATATCGCCAAAACTGCAATATGAAACGCTTGAAAAATGCTATTACCGCGCGATTATGTATAACCTGTATAGCAGCAAACAAAATTTACAATAAATCTGAAGAAAAGGAGACAAATTCATGGAAGAAATGAACGCAACAAGAATGCCTCTGATAGGCGATCCGGCACCAAGCTTTACGGCCGTTACAACGCAGGGGACTATCAACTTTCCGGGAGACTACAAAGGCAAATGGGTAATTTTATTTTCTCATCCTGCCGATTTTACCCCTGTCTGCACGACGGAGTTTATGACCTTTGCCTCCATGGCAGACGAGTTTAAAGAGCTAAATACGGAACTTGTCGGTCTGTCGGTTGACTCTCTCTATGCACATATCGCATGGCTGCGCAAGATTCAAGATTTGGAATGGAACGGGAAAAAGAACATTGAAGTTAAATTCCCTTTGATTGAGGATATCCGCATGGATGTTTCAAACAAATATGGAATGATTCAGCCCGGTCAATCCAATACCCAAGCGGTGCGCGCCGTATTTGTTATCGACCCGAAAGGCAAAATCCGCACGATTCTATATTACCCGCTTTCCACCGGGCGTAACTTTGACGAGATTAAGAGAATCATCTTAGCCCTGCAAAAAGCAGACAGGGATAGCGTGGCAACCCCGGCCGATTGGCGCCCCGGAGACGATGTAATAGTCCCCACCGCCGGTTCGTGCGGCGTGGCTAAAGAGCGTATGGAAAGTCAAAGCGACGATCAGTACTGTTTGGATTGGTTTATGTGCTTTCGCAAAGAGAAAAAATAATTTTTCATAATGCACGAAATTTGCACACTCGGCTTATGCGGCATGCAGGCACAAATCAAAACCGATTGCCAATACAACCGTAGGACTGTAAAAAGACAAGAAAGCCCTCGAGCGCCGAACAATCGGTATTCACGGGCTTTTTTCATACAAAATATAATTAACGCCGATTATAAGGTTGGCTGTTTTAACGATTTGGTTAATATATTATAAAACTTTTTTCAAAAAACTTTTCAGTCTGTCGCTTTTGGGATCGCCGAAAAGCATATCGGGCGTGTTTTCTTCTATTATTTTGCCTTCGTCCATAAATACTGCGCGTGTGCCAACTTCTTTGGCAAACCCCATCTCATGTGTTACCACAACCATTGTCATCCCGCCCTTAGCTAAGGATTTCATAACGTCCAACACTTCGCCTACCATTTCGGGATCGAGCGCAGAGGTGGGTTCATCGAACAGCATGACATTTGGGTTCATGCACAAAGCGCGCACTATCGCTATTCGCTGTTTTTGGCCGCCCGATAACTGCGCAGGATATGCATTCGCCCTGTCGGCAAGACCTACCCTTTGCAAAAGCTGCATTGCCCTCTCTTCCGCTTTATCCTTCGAGAGCTTTTGCAGTTTAATGGGCGCAATCGTCATGTTTTGTATAACCTTCATATGTGGAAACAGATTAAACTGCTGAAATACCATACCCATCTTCTGGCGGTGAGCGTTTATGTCCACCTTAGGATTGGTAATATCTACCCCTTCAAAAAATACCTTTCCGCTTGTAGGCATTTCCAATAGGTTTAAACACCTTAAAAACGTTGATTTTCCCGAACCGGAAGGCCCAACCACAACAGTAACGTCGCCTTCAAAAACGTCAGTCGTTATGCCGTCAAGCGCTTTTTGCGCTCCGTAATGTTTTTTTAAATCCTTTGTACGTATAAGTGCGTTAACGGTCACTGCGCGCAAGCCTCCTTTCAAGCAAAGTAACTAAGCGTGAAAGCAGCATAACAATCAAAAGATAAATAAGAGCGGCGGCAATAAGGGGCATAAACGCATTGTATGTTCGGCCGACTATTATGTATGCTCCCTTGGTCAAATCTTGAAGCGCTATGTAACCCACAACAGCCGTCTCTTTAAGAAGTACAATAAATTCATTGGCAAGCGGGGGTATGCAGCTTTTTAGCGCTTGCGGCATTATTATATGCCACATAGTTTGCCCGTAGTTAAACCCAAGGCTTCTTCCCGCTTCAAACTGACCGGAGTCGACGGAAATAATACCGCCTCTGAAAATTTCCGCTACGTAAGCGCCCGAATTGATACCAAACGCTAATATGGCCACAATTATAGCTTCGGTGCTTATAAAAATTACAAAATAAAATATCATAAGCTGCACCACTACAGGGGTGCCGCGAATAACCGTTAAATAAAAATGGCATATTGCATTTGCAATCTTCCATTTGCCCGTCTTATCATGGGTAGAGCGGATTATAGAAATGACAAACCCAAGCACGATACCAATTATGGCGGCTATTAGCGTCACAATTAAGGTGATGCCAAGACCGTCCCAGATGTATCTCCAACGCTCGCCCTCAATAAATATTTCCGTAAACTTTTTTGTAAATTCCGCCCAAGAATCGGACATTATCTATCCCTTTATCCAATAACAGAGCCACCATGATTGGCGGCTCTGTTATTAACCTGATTATTTTGCCGTTATATACTTATCGAGTATGCTTTGTACAGTACCGCTATCTATTAGTTCTTTAAGCGCTTTGTTTATTTTGTTTAACAGCTCATCGTTGTTTTTCGCAACCGCTATAGCATATTCTTCAACTACATATTCCGTTTCGAGTATCTTTAGCCCCGTATTCTGCTCAACAAAAACCTTGGCGGGTTCGTTGTCAATTACAACCGCATCCACTTTGCCCTGTGTAAGAGCTAACACAGCCTCGGCCCCTTTTGCGTAACGCACCACGGCTTCATTTCCAAAATCGTCGGCTACATATATATCGCCTGTAGTATTTTCTTGAACGCCTGTTTTTCTACCTTCAAGATCGTCTACATTAGAAATGTCCGAATCTTCGGGGACAATTATTACCTGTTTGCCTATAGCGTACGTTGCCGTAAAGTTAACATTTTTTAACCTGTCTTCGGTTACGGTCAATCCCGCCATCGCCATGTCAGCCCTTCCGCTTTGAACGGCCGCTATAACTGAACTAAATTCCATATCCTCAATTACAAGTTCCATTCCAAGCTTATCTGCTATCGCAGCGGCTATCTCCGCATCAATGCCTAATATTTTCCCGCCTTCGAGCCGCTCGTGGTACTCGTAAGGAGGAAATTCAGCATTAGTCGCCATTACCAACTTGCCTTTCGGTTGTGAGCATGCGGCAAATGCAAAAAGCATAAAGGCGCAAAACGCAATCGAAATTATTTTTTTAAATGTTTTCATTTTAGTCTCCAAACAGCTATTTATTTTCGGGATTTATTATATTATACTTTACATATTAGTTCAACTAAATATGCCACCTTTTTCACCAAACAAATTTAGCCGTTAAACAAATAACAGCCCGGCTCATGAGCCCTAACTGCTCCTACGCTCATCAAAAAGCTATCGCATATTGTATTGCCTATAAATTTGTAGCCGCGCTTTTTTAAATCGCTGCATAAAGCGGCGCCGTCACAAAAACTATAAACGTAAGCTAAAAAATCCCCCTTCTTTGGAAACTGCAGCGTATGCATCTGCGCGTTGCGGATAACAGCTTCAATCTTTTTTCTATTCCGAATTATGGCCTTATCCTTCATAAGCCTGTCTATATCCACCGCGTCCATGCAAGCGACAAGCTTAGGTTTAAAACCAAAAAAAGCCGCGCGAAGTGCTTCTCTTTTGTAAAGCACTGTACGCCAAGCTAACCCCGCCTGGAAACATTCAAGGCACAGCTTTTCAAATAAGCTAAAATCGCTGTCCTTTTTCCTTCCGTATTCGTTGTCGTGATATTCTTTTAAAAGCATATCGCTGCCGTTTGCCCATGAGCATCTGTCCATAGAAATTATTTTATCATATACAAGATGTTAATATATATACATTTATGTTACTATAATAAAAAAACGGAGCATGTTTGTGAACAATTATTTGAGCAAAAAAGCCGCGAAATTAACGCCTTACGCCGCCGGCGAGCAACCCCAAGGCGCTAATATAATAAAACTAAACACAAACGAAAATCCATATCCTTCTTCTCCCAAGGTGAAAGAAGTTTTAAGCGCGTTTGACGCAAAATCGTTAAGGCTGTATCCGCGTACCGATGGCGGCACGCTTAAAAGCGCGGCCGCGCAAATAAACGGATTGCCCGAAAACCACGTGTTTTGCGGCAACGGGTCGGACGAAATTTTGGGGTTTGCTTTTTATGCTTTCTTTGACAATGAAGCCGTGTCCGCTGATGTGACGTATAGCTTTTATCCGGTATGGGCGGCTCTTTACCAAATACCTTATAAAACAATACCCCTCGATGGCAGTTTTAATATGTCGGTGGAAAGTTTCATCGGCGATGGTATTGTAATTGCGAACCCTAACGCCCCCACCGGCATTGCGCTAAATTTAAATGAAATAGAGCAAGTGTTAAAAAACAACGCCGAAAGCGTGGTTATTGTGGACGAGGCATACTCAATGTTTGGCGCGCAAAGCGCCGCGCCGCTGGTTAAGAAATACCCCAACCTGCTTGTGGTTACCACTCTTTCAAAATCACATGGGCTCGCGGGGCTGCGCGCCGCATATGCTCTTGCGCAGCCGCATTTGATTAAAGGATTAGAGCGCGTCAAAGACAGTTTTAATTCTTACCCGGTTGATTCTATAACGCAAGCCGCGGCGGCTGCGGCTTTGTATGACACAGAATACTGTGCTAAAACCGTAAACAAAATTATATCCACCCGTAACTTTGTCTCAAATGCTTTAACTCGGCTCGGGTTTAGCGTTTTACCTTCATGCGCCAACTTCTTGTTTGTAACGCATCCGTTTTATTATGCAAACGATATAAAAACTTTCCTTGAGCAAAACAAAATCTATGTGCGCCACTTTAACAAACCGCGCATAGAAAATTATCTGCGAATAAGCATAGGCACAGACGAACAGATGGAAATAGTGCTAAAAAAATTGCACGAATACTGCAAAATTTAGCTAAACCCCAAAAAATGCGCGCTGCTATATTTTAAACAGTTGTGTACTCAAATATTTTTCTCCCCTGTCGGGAAATATGCACACAATTACGCCGCTGTCAATGCGTTTTTCAACCCGCAGCGCCGCAAGCATTGCCGCGCCGGAAGACATTCCGCAAAAAATACCTTCCTCGCGTACAATTCGCCTTGCCGTCTCAAACGCTTCTTCAGAATCAATCTCGATAGAGATATCTACAAGCGAAGGGTTATAGATTTCAGGTACTATCGCCTCGCTCATATTTTTTAGTCCCTGGATATAATGCCCGCGCACCGGCTGGGCTTCTACTATGCGTATTGCGGGGTTTAATTCTTTAAGCCGTTTTGCTGTGCCCATTAGCGTCCCCGATGTCCCGAGGGAAGATACAAAATGCGTAATGCGCCCGTCGGTATCGCGTATCATTTCTTCCGCCGTCGTCGAGTAGTGTGCAATTTTGTTATAACGGTTGGTAAATTGGTCGGGCATAAAATATTTTTCGGGGTTTTGCGCAACCATCTCCCGCGCTTTTCTAATCGCGCCGTCGGTGCCCTCTTCCGCTTCCGTTAAAATTACGCGCCCTCCGAAAGCGGTTATCATCTTCTGACGTTCGATTGACACGGCGCTGCTCATAACGATTTCAACTTCGTAACCCTTAACGGCGCCGATCATGGCAAGCGCTATCCCGGTGTTGCCCGATGTAGGCTCAATTATGATTTTGCCCTTTTTTAGCGCGCCCTCTTGTTCCGCCTGTTCAACCATTTTTAGCGCAATGCGGTCTTTAATGCTCCCGGTGGGGTTTGTTCCTTCCACTTTGGCATAAATCTCTACCCCGGTCTTATCAGATAGTTTTCTTATCCTAACCAACGGAGTGTTTCCTATAGTATCAAGTATGTCTGCATGAATGTTCATCTGTCTCCTCTTCCTGCCGTGTTATTTACAGCCATTGGGGGCGGGTGTAAGGCGTTATTTCAATTTGTTCCGCAGTGCAGTTTGGCCGCATCGCAGAAAATTCCGACAAAACGTCTTTAGTTCCGCTGATATATTTTATTGGTATCCCGTCTTTTTTCTCAATACGGGAAACCATATCAAAGCTTAGCGCTAAATCTTGTCCTGTAGTTTGGCTGCCAAGGTTTGTATTTAGCACAATACCGTCTGCGTTTAGCCTTGCGCTCTTTTGAACGCGGCTTATACTGTCGCGTAACTGCCCGATATCCTCTTGAAACGGACGGCGCGAGTTTACAACAAAAAGAACTTCGCACTCGCCTCGCACTTTAACAAAATGGCTGTGCAAACTGCCAAGCGCGGAAGCGCCTACGGCATCGCCTCCGCAATCAAAAACCGCATACCCGTTAACGAAAGATGAATATATTTCGGGCGGCAACGCAGGCACGTCTACAGCGGTGTTTGCAAACACCGGCGATACAACCCTTATTCCGTTATTATTCAGCTTAGCGGACTGCTCGGAAGAACGAAAATATGGATTGACAATGTCAAGGTCAATAAGAGTAACGTTGTCCTGTGTACGGGATAACAACAGAGCGATATTTATGGCTAATTCGGTTTTGCCGCTGCCGTAATTGCCAAACAGCACAGTTATTCGTTTCAATTAGCTCTCCTTGCCTTATAGTATATGCCGGAAAATAGATTGCTGCGAAGGCTTAACAATGCTTAATATTATCATATTACAGACAGTTTTAAAACGAATTTGTTTTAAACAGCCGAACGAAAGATGCAGTTTGGAAATTATAATTTAACGCTATTGCGCGCCTGTTTAGCTTATCGTAACGTTGACCGTAGAAATTGCCGATGAAAAATTGTTTTCTGTAAACCCGGGAGGAAGGTTATATCTTATATCAACCGCATAAGTCCCCGAGGCAAGCCCTTCAAGATCAACATAAGGAATGATGTCCTCAAGCCTTAAAGCCGACATGCGGGAAATGCCCGCCAACACCGTAACGTCAATTAGTTTTTCAGATAGGCGCGCGGTTTTGCCACGAGCAAGGTTTTTTATGCGAATCTCAACGTTATCAAACGTTTTTGTCTCCATCTTCTCTCTTATGTTTATAAACAGCTTTGCTTTTTCGGGGGTAAGCATACGTACGCCCGGTGGAAGTTGATAATCAAGAAGCACCACAACGCTGGTGTTCTCTCCGTTTCTTATGTTGTAAGGCACCAAGCTGATTGAAGAAATCTTCGCGATAACATTCGGTTCGGCTGCAATTTCAACCGTATTGGGCGTACAAACAATATCCGCAATCTCAAACCCCTGGGCGATATCGTTTTGCCCAAATACCGAACTTTTTATATCCACAGGCACCGTTTTCTTTTTTAGCACATCAATTCTGACGATAACTGAAGGAAGCGAGTTGGCAAAAAGCGGGCTTTCCACCGGATTTGCATCGATGTCTAACAATTCAACATCAACACTTTTATTAAATCCCTCTTTAAGATCGTTTAGCTGCACCACACAGACTGCGCTTTTAACCTTTTCGACATCAATCCGGGGGCCTGAAATGCTTATTATTTCGGGATAAACCGTGGGGGTATCCGCATAATAGCCCTGCGCAACAGCGCCGGCCTCAACAAGCTTGACAGGAACCTGTTTTGTTACATAATCGTCAACATACAAAGTTACGGTTGAAGGCGAAACGCTAATAACCTGCCCGTATGTGGTTTGGGCGGAGATTTTCAGTTTGTAAACGCCGTGGCTATTTATTGTTGAAAGATCGACAAATGCGTGAATGTTATCCGAAGACACGTATTTTAACTCTTTTTGTCTAACTTCAACGCGAACGTTAACGTTATCAACAGTCTCGGATAAACTGTCTGAAATATCGAGCCCTTTTGATAGCAACTCGCTTACGTTTATACTTACCGGAATACCGCTTATTACAGGCTCGCGCGGCGGGTTTGTTTCCGCAAGAACGTAACTCCACAGAATTATTGCAAAAAGCACCGCCATTATTTTTAGCAACAGGTTTTTACGTATAAGATTAAAAATAAAAATTAGCACTTTTTTAATGTTCGTCACGACCTTTCCGTTTAAGCCGCAATACTTTGTTTTTTGCCGGTTGCCTTATCATATATATTTCTTCGAGAAGGTCTTTTATCGCTTTTGGGTCAAGATATCTTATTAGTTTACCATCCTGGGCAAGCGAAATAACCCCGGTCTCTTCTGAAATAATAAGCGTTATGCTGTCGGATACCTCAGATAAGCCAAGTGCGGCACGGTGCCTTGTGCCAAGGTCCTGCCCTATTTGTTTGTTATCGCTTAGCGGTAAAAAACACCCTGCCGCCTCTATAATATCGTCCCTTATTATCACCGCCCCGTCGTGCAACGGTGAGTTGGTGAAAAAGAGGTTTTCGATCAGCTCGGATGTTATTATCGCGCCAATCTTTGTGCCGCTTTCAATAATATCTTTAAGGCCGGTGGACCTTTCGAAAACAATAAGCGCGCCGACGCGTTTTTTAGAAAGGTTTAGCACCGCTTTTTGAATGTTTTCAACATTGTCGCCTGCGTTGCCGCCCTGCTGCGAGATAAGCTCTATCCGGCCGCGCCCTAATTTAGCAAGAGCACGCCTTAGCTCCGGCTGGAACAGTATTACTATAACTATCGCGCCTGCGGTTAATACATAGTTAAGCAGCCAGGTAATGCCGACAAACCCAAGAAAGTCAGTCACCCATGCAGCAAGAAGTATAATGCCAAGGCCTTTCAAAACCTGCATTGCGCGGGTTTTGGAAGTCAGCTTTAACAACCAATAGATTACAATCACCAGCAGCGCTATGTCTATCGCGTCTGTATGATTAAATTCGGTTATGCTGTTTAGTATGGCATTAATAATACGTTCCAAATATATGCGTCCTTTTGCGGTTATTCTACAAACAATTATAGCCGATTATATATAATATTACTATTGACCATATTATAAACGATTATATAAAAAATTCATATTGGAAAATGCAAAAAAAATTTAAACATTAAATTGCGTTGCCAATTGACCGCCGCTTGAGAGTGTTTTGTATCTGCGGTATAATCTATGTATGTATAAAAACCTGAAAACCTTAAACGATGATGTTAAAACGTGCGAAAGGTGCAGCCTGTATAAAACGAGGCAAAACACCGTTTTCGGCGAAGGAAGTGCATCAGCCAAAATTATGTTCGTCGGCGAAGGCCCGGGCAGAGATGAAGATTTGCTTGGCCGGCCTTTTGTGGGGCGTGCGGGCAAGCTTTTTGATAAGATGCTTGAAAGCATAGGTTTTACGCGAAACAAAGTGTACATAGCAAATATCCTAAAATGCAGACCGCCCGCAAACAGGGACCCGAATCCCGATGAAGCGGCGGCTTGTATTGGTTACCTAAGAGCGCAGGTGGCGTTGATAAAACCGCAGATAATCGTTTGTTTGGGCAGAATCTCCGCACAATATATACTCGGCGGCAATATCAGAATTACTCGGGATAGGGGAATATGGCACGAGGTTAAAGGTTTTTTTATTATGCCTACTTATCATCCCGCCGCTATATTGAGAAACGAATCGCTTAAAAAGGATGCGTATAAAGATTTGTTGGCAATACTTAAAAAATATAAAGAACTTACGGGTGGCAATGACGGATAAACTTGAACATATTTTTTCCGGGCTAATTATCGAGGCGCAAAAGTTTGGCAGGGTGAGAAGCGAAATAGTGTTCGGCGAAGGCAAAAAAGACGCGGATATTATGGTTGTAGGCGAAGCCCCGGGTGCGGAAGAGACGCGGCTTTCACGCCCTTTTGTAGGTCAAGCCGGAAAGAAATTTGATGTTTTTCTTAGCGCGCTTGGGCTTAGCCGCAACCAAATATACATAACTAATGTAGTCAAATTCAGACCGTATAATATAAGCGCCAAAGGAACACTCTCTAACCGTACTCCAAACAGCCGCGAAATAAAAGCCATGCTGCCGTATCTTCTTTCGGAAATAGAGACAATATGTCCTAAAGTTGTTGTCACGCTTGGAAACGTTGCGTTAAAATCTTTGTTGGGCGCCGATAAAAAAATAGGCGAATGTCACGCCGCGCCCGCCGATGCTTGTGCGCTTTCGCACAGCTTCGTTCTGTTTCCGCTGTACCATCCCGCAAGCATTATCTACAACAGGGCGTTAGAACCTGTTTGCAGAGAGGACATAAATAAATTAAAGCTGTTCCTTGAGCGGTTAGCATCAGGGGAGCAGCTTGATGCTAAGACGGGGGAAATATGAGGTTTAAAAAGTTTTTATGCTTTGGTATTTTACTGATGTTTATACTTAGCGGATGCGGCACAAAAACCACCCCTTCCGCAACGCCTGCGCCGGATGTTGAAACATTAACGCCGGCGATAACGCACGCCGCTAATAATACCCCGGCGCCAACAGCCGGGCATCCCGCTCATACGGCTGCCCCGGAACAAACGCAGCCGGCTGATTCTGTCTGTTTTATATCCGCGCAAGGCGTTCGTATTCGAAAACAGCCAAACTTGGAATCCGAGGTGATATGCGTGCTTTCGTACGGTACAAAACTAACGAAATCAGAAGATTTGCAGGAATGGACAAAGGTGGTGTACAACGATATAACCGGCTATGTGTATACAGATTATTTAAGCGCCGCCGCCCCGCAACAAAAACCGCCCGGTTTGCCCGATACTTTAAACGACCCTAAAATTGTGGTAAAAAAATCTTTAAGGCTTTTAGAGCTATGGGACGGAATTAACCTGATTAGCGATTATCCGGTTGGGTTAGGGGGTTCGCCGGAGGGGCATAAACAATGCGAGGGGGACGGCAAAACTCCGGAAGGAGAGTATTATGTATGCAAGAAAAACAATCACAGCAACTTTTACCTCTCGCTCGGGCTTTCTTATCCTAACACCAAAGACGCGCAAAGCGCGCTTGAAGACGGGCGTATCAATAAGCGCACATTCGATAAGATTAAAAACGCGATAGAAAGAAAAGAAAAACCCTCGTGGAGCACACCTTTGGGCGGCGAAATAATGATACACGGCCACGGGAGCCAAAACGATTGGACGGCGGGCTGCGTAGCGGTTGATAACGAAATAATGGATATTCTTTGGCGTTTATGCCCGCTTGGCACGCCGGTTACAATATTGCCATAAAAAAAGCCCGCAGCAGCAGCGGGCTTTTGCAACTTTATTTAGACAGAACTTCTATAGCTTTTTGGGCAACATTATCCACAGTGAACCCAAACGCTTCGAACAGCTTGGGTGCAGGCCCCGATGCTCCAAAACTGTCTATAGCTATAATCTCGCCTTTATCCCCTGCGTATTTGTGCCATCCAAACGATGAACCCGCTTCTACCACAACGCGCCTGTCAAGCTCTCTCGGCAATACGCTTTGTTTGTACTCATCGCTTTGCTGTTCGAACATCTCCATACAAGGCATGGAAACAACGCGGGTGCTTATGCCCTCTTCCCACAGCCTTTTAGCCGCATCTAAGCACAGCGCTACCTCGCTGCCTGTGCCGATAAGAACGGCTTGCGGATCAGAGCCAAAATCAGCAAGCACATATCCGCCTTTTTGCGCAGCTTCGCCCGTTTGCTTGTAAAGCGGCAGAGTTTGCCGCGAAAGAGCTAAAATTGAAGGCCCTTTTGCACGAAGCGCGCATATGTACGCCGCCGCCGTTTCTTTAGAATCCGCCGGGCGCCACATATACGTGTTGGGCAGCGCGCGCATACAGGCAAGCTGTTCTACCGGCTGATGCGTCGGACCGTCCTCGCCCACGCCTATGCTGTCATGAGTCATAACATATATGACCGGAAGCTGCATAATCGCCGCCATGCGCACCGCACTTTTCAAGTAATCGGAAAATACAAAGAATGTGGCGATATAAGGTACAATTCCCCCGTGAAGCGCAAGCCCGTTGGCAATAGCCGCCATTGCAAATTCGCGCACCCCGAAATGTACGTTTCTGCCCTCGCGGCAATTGTGCGCAAAATAATCCGATTTTTTTAACACGGAGTTGTTGGAAGGCGCAAGGTCTGCGCTGCCTCCGAACAACCCGGGCAGCTTATCGGCAAGCCTGTTTAAAATAATACCGGAAGACTGACGCGTTGCTAAGGGTTTATCAAACTTATAAAGTGATTTGTAATCAACATCGCCGCCGACGGCGTTAAAATATTTGTCCCACAGCTTTGCCATATCAGGATGAGCTTTTTTATATTTTTTGAACATAGTATTCCATTCTGCGTTTGATGCGTTAAACTTTTCCTGCAGTTTTTTAGAGTGTAGTTTTACGGCATCGGGAACAAAAAAACTTTGCTCATGCGGCCATTTTAAATACTTTTTAAGCTCTTTAATATTTTCTTCGCCTAACGGTGCGCCATGGCTCGCGGCGCTGCCCGCAACAGCGGGGCATCCGTATCCGATTTGAGTGTTTATTATAATTATCGAGGGCTTTTGCGTCTGCGCTTTTGCTTGGTCAATAGCCGCGGATATTGCGTTAATATCGTTATTGCCGTCTGCAACAGTTAGCACTTGCCATCCATATGCTTCAAACCGTTTGGCTACGTCTTCGTCAAATGCAAAATCCGTTGAGCCTTCAATAGTTATATTATTGCTGTCGTAAAGCAATACCAGCTTGCCTAACTTTAACGTCCCCGCCAAAGAACATGCCTCCGATGAAACGCCTTCCATCAAACAGCCGTCTCCCGCTAAAGCATAAGTATGGTGGTCAATCACCGGAAAACCTTCTTTATTGAAAACGGCCGCAAGATGTTCCTCTGCAATCGCCATCCCGACCGCGTTTGCAATACCTTGCCCTAACGGACCTGTTGTAGTCTCAATTCCGGGCAGTGAAGCGTATTCGGGGTGGCCTGCGGTTTTCGCCCCGAGCTGCCGAAACTGTTTAATGTCTTCTATGCTGATATCGTATCCAAAAACGTGAAGCAGTGAATAAAGCAACATAGACCCATGCCCCGCCGATAACACAAATCTGTCCCTGTTTAGCCAGTTCGGTTCTTTTGGATTGTGTTTTAGATGGCGCGCAAAGAGCGTGTAAGCCATCGGCGCCGCACCTAACGGTAAACCGGGGTGTCCGCTATTAGCTTTCTGTACAGCTTCGGCAGACAGTATGCGCATAGCGTTTATAATCAATGTTTCCGTCTTATTCATATAGTCCTCCTAATATACTGTGGTTTTATTTATCATTATAGTCTGTTATAAACATTTTAACAACAAAGCGTGTTTACCGTGGTAACAACGCAAAAGGTTTAAGTTTTCACCTGCGCCGGGAAAGCGAAAGAAACCGCAAAAGGTTTAGCAAAGTTACTATAGTAGCGGCGACATAGGTAAGCGCCGCAGCGGTAAGCATTTTTTTTGCTCCGTACCTCTCGTCATCCGTTAGTATTTGCTGTGCGTCAATAGCCGCTAAAGCACGCCGCGAAGCGTTAAACTCTACAGGCAAAGTAACCAACTGAAACGCAAATATGCCAAGGAATACGTACACAACAATAGTTAGCGTTCCAGCAAAGCCCATCAGCATCCCGATGATAAGCATCGGCCAAAGCATAGACGACGCTATGGTTACTACGGGCGCCAAAATGCTGCGTATTTTAAGCGGAAAGTAACCGGCGCCATGCTGTATCGCGTGACCTGTTTCATGCGCGGCTATTGCCACTGCGGCAATTGATCTTCCCGAATAATTCGACTGCGAAAGGTTTACCGTCTTCTTTCTTGGGTTGTAGTTGTCCGACAGCGTGCCCGAAACAGCCATAATGCCAACGTCATGAAGCGCTTCCGCCGATAAAATGCGCTGCGCCGCATCGCGGCCAGAAACTGCGCTTACAACACTGATGTTCGAATACATCTTGTAAGCGCGGGAAACTTTGGATTGGGCCCAAATAGCTAAAATAATACCGGGTATTATCAGCAACACAGTCCAATCAACATTCAGAAACGAAAAATAGTTGTTCAAATTCTCACCCCCTTCATGCTTTCTTTTATGTAGGGTATATTTAAAGCCTTAGCCGCTCTTGGCAACACAATATTCGCCGTCGTACCGGTTAAAGCGCCTGATACAGCGCCTATTATAAGCAAAATAAACGCGTATGCGAATAACCCGGCCTCGCCCGTGACAATAACCGCAACGCTAACCTGCGCAATGTTGTGCACGCAAGCGCCTATTATCGAAACCCCAACCAAAGATAGTGATTTTATGCCGCGCAGCGCAGCGTACATGGCTATTGCGCTAAACAGCGCCCCCGGGGCCGAATAAACAAACATGCTTAAGCCGCCGAAAAACAACGACGCGAGCAAAGTACGCAATATACTAACCGCCAAGGCGGGCAAAAGCGGAAAATAGCAAAGTAAAAACATTGTGACTATGTTTGCAAGCCCAAGCTTTACGCCCGGCACCTGCAAGGGTATAAGGGCGCATATCATGCTTTCGGCGACCGACAACGCACAGGACAACGCAAGCAATGCTCCGAGTATTGCGGTCTTTTTAGCGTTATTCCGCAACGGCGTCTACCTCGCTTTGCCCTAACAGTGTGACGGATATTCTGTTTGGAAGGCAAACCATGCTGCTCCCCGGTCTGCTTATAAAACCCGCGTGAACGCATTGCTGCCCGGGGCAGTTTGATTGAACAAAACGTATTGCTCCGCCCTGCACCTCCAGCGTGACATTCTCTACCCTGATTACTTCGTCTTTATCAAGATTAACTTGCATTACAGTTTCGCCGTTTTTGCGTATAATTGCACCTTGCGCCGCCCCTCCGCCCGAAAATATCAATAGGCCGAATATACCTGCGATTATTACGCAAATAAACAGTACGGCGTCAGCTTTTAATAGTATATGTTTCATTTGTTATCTCAATGCTGTTTTGCAGCCCTTTTGATACGTACACTTCATTTGCTTGCGTGAAAAATATTGCTTCAACATCATCTGTGCGCTCAACAAGGTCTATGCCATCTTTTATGCCCATAACGAAAAGAGCGGTGGAAAGCGCATCGGCCATTGTGCTGTTTTCGCTAATCACGGTAACCGCAATAATGCCTGTTTGAGCAGGATAACCGGTGTGGGGATCAAAAATATGGTGATACGTTTTACCCCCACTTTCAAAGAAACGCTCATAGCTTCCCGAGGTAACAACGGATTTGTTTGTTACCGGCACGACTGCGGCGTATTCCCCCGCTTTCCCGTTAGGGTCTCTTATACCTATCCTCCAGCTTTGACCGTCCGCACGGTTTCCTAATGCGTAAATGTTTCCCCCCAAATTGATTAGCGCGCTTTTTATACCGTATTTCTTATATATTTGCACTGCAATATCGGCGGCAAAGCCTTTTGCAATGCCTCCCAAATCTAACCCCATACCCTTTTTTGCAAGCGCAACATTGTTCCCCGTTATCGAAACATTTTTATAATCAACCAGTTTGGCAGCTTCTTTTACATTTTGCGGCGAGGGCACTTTGGGTTCGCCCGATATATCCCAAAGAGCGCTTACAGGCCCGATGGTAGGGTCAAACGCACCTTCGGTCATATTCGCCATGGCAAGCGAAACACGCACAAGTTTTGCCGCTTCATCGCTAATTTTGACCTGCGCCGGCGCGGCGGAGTTGATTGAGCCGATAAGCTCGCCGCCAACAGCATATTCATGTGATATGCGGTTGAGCATATCGTTTACCTCTGCAATAGCGGAATCGCTTTGACTGCCGTAAACCTGCTGCGTGCAGACGGTATCAAGCGCGAAAATCTCGCTTGTATTTGCCGGCGCGCGGCAAGCAAATAACGGCAATATGATTAGAATCCCAATTCCGCACATTATTTTTTTCATATACCTATTATAATTTGTCGCTTGACAGTATGCAACACAAGGCGCTCTTTATTAATACCCAAGCAAAGCATTTTATTAGTTAAATAGATGAGCGCATCCATAAGCTTGAGTTTTTTCGACACACATGTGATTTAACTGCCGCTTATGCGGTTTTTATAATCGCAAATAAGTTTGCTTTGAATTTTTGCAACGGCGCAAGAAGTTATTTTTCCGGGGAGTATTTTTGAAAAGGCAATGGCTATTTTGTTCGCTGTACCGGGTATTATCACCGCCTTATTTTTCATAAGACCTTTAATCCCTCTTTTTGCTACGGCGCTTGCGGACATTGCCGCTTTTACATCGCTTTTTCCGGCCCTTTTTGAAAACTCTGTGGCCGTAGCGCCGGGGCACAAGGCGCAAACATCAACGCCCGTGCCATAAAGCTCTTTTCTTATTGCCTGTGTAAGCGATAAGACATATGCTTTGGTCGCATAATAAACCGCAGTGTACGGCCCCGGTTGATATGCGCCCGTTGAAGCCACGTTTAATATTTTGCCTCCGCCTTTCTCTAACATGTGCGCTGCCGCAATCTTGGTTAAAACCGTAACGGAAACTATGTTTGTATTTATAACCTCAATATCTTTTTGAAAATCGATATCCACAAATCGTCCGCAAGCCCCCGCCCCTGCGTTATTGATAAAAATGTTTATGCGTATTTCTTTTAGCTGTTCAAATAGCTTTGCTGCGGAATCAGCGTATGATAAGTCTTTTTGTATTGGTTTTGTTTTAACGCCATGTTTGTTTTCAATATCGGCGGCAATGTCGTTAAGCCTGTCAATGCTACGCGCAACAAGTATTAAATTATACCCTTTTTGCGCAAGTATGTATGATAATTCCATGCCTATTCCCGATGATGCGCCCGTAACAAGCGCCCATTTTTCGCTATCCACAAAAGCACCTCCTCAATATTAACTTATTATAGCACCAACAAAGAGATAACCGGTATTGTGACCAACGACAGCAATGTGCTTACAATAACAATTTGAACAGCCAAAACAGAATCCGAATTATATTTTTCAGTAAGCACCGGCACCGTTGCCCCCGCAGGCATTGCAGAGATTACAACCGATACCCCAAGCACTAAACCCGAAACGCCAATGTTTTTCAATATAAAATAAACGGCAATCGGTATCAGCAAAAGCCTGAAAAATGAATACACGAGCGGCTTTATTCCGGTAAATACTTTTTTTAAATCCGCACCGGCAAGTATCATCCCTATCAAAAACATTGAAAGCGGCGTTTGTGTTGCCCCCGCCATCTCTAATATCCCGTTCACAAAAGCGGGAAGCGAAGCTTTAAACAGCAGCAAAGCGACTCCTATAATAGTTGCTATTAAAGGAGCATTGGCAAGCAGTTTAAAATTAAACCCGTTTTTCGCTTCGCCACAAAGCAGAATTGGCGTAACGGTGTAGATTAACAAATGCATAGGTATTGAATACAGCACCGCATATGTAAAGCCCATAGGGCCAAAAAATGCAGCGCATACCGGCCAGCCTAAAAATCCAAAGTTGTTATTATAAAACGCGCTCCTGTAAACTGCCGCTTCAACCTTGTTTCGTACCGCAGCTGCTCGCGTAAATATAAAACCAACGATTAACGACGCCAAAAATACGCATGCTGAAATCGCTATAAGAGCAAATATATCTTGCTTTACCGCTTCGTAGTCTGCTTCGCTAATCTTTAATATTATGATTGCGGGAACCGCAATATTTAATATCAGCTTCGAAAGAAGCCGGGTATTGTCTTCTTTTACAATCTTGCCAAACGCGAACCCTATAATTATTAACAAAAATATTGCCGCGACTTTTTCAAAAGCAAAGAATATATTCATTTAACAATACTACCATCAACCTTTTTCGTTTTCAACCGATGCGGCTTGCAAAATTGCCGGCCGCTACAACATCTTATATCAATTGCGCACAAAAGCATATTGCATTTTTTAATATCGCAGCATATAATTATATCGAACATATGTTCGAGGGAGGCCATTTTTATGCAACGTATTATATTGCATTCCGATATGAACAATTTCTATGCAAGCATAGAATGCGTGCATCGCCCTAAAATAAGGGGCTGCCCGGTTGTGGTGGGCGGCGATGAACAATTGCGCCATGGCATTGTGCTTGCTAAAAACGATATTGCCAAGGCTATGGGCATTCGTACCGGTCAAACGCTTTGGCAAGCTCGCCAGATGTGTCCGGACTTAATTGTAATTGCGCCAAATTATCCTTTATATCAGCGATATGCTAAATTTTTGCGCCAAATATACGCGGATTTTACCGACAAAATAGAACCTTTCGGGCTTGACGAAGCGTGGCTTGATGTGAGCGGTGATGACGGCGTTATGGTTGCCGACAAAATACGGGCGCGGATAAGAGAAGAGCTTGGAATAACCGCTTCGATAGGCGTAAGCTACAACAAAATATTTGCAAAACTCGGTTCGGATATCAAAAAGCCGGACGCAACCACCCTTATAAGCCAAACCAATTTTAAACTTGTAGCATGGCCGCTACCCGTTGAAGTACTTTTATATGTAGGTCGTGCAACAAAATTAAAGCTGAACAGATTCGGGATATCCACAATAGGCGAGCTTGCGGAAACGCCTCTTTCGCTTTTGTGCAACGCACTCGGAAAAGCCGGCAAAGTGCTGCATCAGTTTGCAAACGGTCTTGACAACTCCCCGGTAATGCGGGCGGGTGAGCTATCCCCGGTAAAATCAATCGGAAACAGCACCACAGCGCCAAGGGATCTTGTATGCAACGACGATGTAAAAATCACTATGTTCATACTGTGCGAAAGCGTATGCGCCCGTATGCGCGAACATGGTTTTATGTGCCGCACTGTAGTCATATCGGTTCGCGATAATGAGCTTTTTAGTTTTGAACGCCAAGCAAAACTTCCGCGGCCTTCTTTCGTATCGGGCATCATAGCGCACACCGCAATGCAGTTGTTCTCCCGGGAATATAATTGGTCCAAACCGATCCGAAGCATAGGGGTGCGCTGCACGGATCTGATACCTGCAAACAGCCCTGTGCAAACATCGATTCTGTGCGATGAGCAAAAACTGCGCAAGCAGGAATCTTTAGAAGGAACTATAGATTCCCTCCGCAAAAGGTTTGGGCGTTTTTGCATACAGCGTGCTTGCATGACTGCGGATAAACCGCTTTGCGGCATTACCCCTAAGGAAGGTAATGTTTTTGGCCGGGGGTTGGACAAATGAAAGAGCAGCGATATTGCAACGGCAATAAAGTTTATGTAAAAGTGAAAGCTCTGTTTTCACCCGAAGGGCAGCTTATGCCTGTGGCTTTTTGGTGGGAAAGCGGGCGCAAATACGTGATTGATAGGGTAACGGAAGTATGCCGTGCCGCAAGCCTCAAAGCAGGCGGCATAGGCATACGCTATACCTGCGTGGTTTGCGGCAAACGAACGTACCTGTTTTACGAAGAAGACCGATGGTTTATTGAGCGCAAATAATATTACAGGCAATAAAGTAATGCGCCTTATTTGGTCAAATACTCAAACATCGATTTGGCGGCAATTTTGCCCGCGCCCATCGCAAGTATAACCGTTGCCGCACCCGTAACCGCATCTCCGCCGGCATATACGCCCTCTATAGAGGTCTCTGCGGTTTTCTCATCAACTATTATACCGCCCCAGCTTTGTGTTTTTAACCCGGGCGTAACATTTCGCATAAGCGGGTTAGGGCTTTGACCTATAGCGATAACAACGGCATCAAGCTCGATTTGATACTCGGAGCCTTCAACAGGCAAAGGGCGTCTGCGTCCCGAGCTGTCCGGCTCTCCAAGCTCCATCTTCTGCAGGATCATGCCGCGAACACTGCCTTCCTGAGTGCCGAGTATCTCTGTTGGATTTACAAGCATCTGGAATATTATCCCTTCTTCTTTTGCATGTTCAACCTCTTCCGCGCGGGCGGGCATTTCGGCTTCGCTTCTGCGGTACACTATATAAACCTCTTGCGCGCCCAATCTTTTTGCGCATCTTGCGGCGTCCATAGCAACGTTGCCCCCGCCCACTACGGCAACTTTTTTGTGCCGCGCTACAGGCGTATCAAACTCAGGAAACTTATATCCTTTCATAAGGTTTATTCTTGTCAGAAATTCGTTAGCGGAATATACCCCGTTCAAATTTTCTCCCGGCAAACCCATAAATTTTGGCAATCCGGCGCCGGTGCCAATAAATATGGCTTGATAGCCCATTTCTTTTAAATCGTCTATGGTCAGCACCTTGCCCATAACCATGTTAGTCTCGATTTTTACTCCCATTTTCTTAAGCTCTTCTATCTCTTTTTGCACCAAGCCCTTAGGCAGACGAAATTCGGGTATACCGTAAACAAGCACCCCGCCCGCAGTATGAAAAGCCTCGAAAACCGTCACATCAACTCCCATTTTAGCAAGGTCCGCCGCACATGTAAGCCCTGCAGGGCCCGAACCGATAACCGCCGCTTTCTTGCCGACAGGCTTTGCACTGTGCTCAGTTTCGGCGCCGTGTTGTATTGCGTAATCTGCACAAAACCGCTCTAACCGCCCTATCCCCACGGGTTCTCCCTTTATCGCGCGCACACAGTATTTTTCGCATTGGTCTTCTTGAGGGCAAACCCTGCCGCAGACAGCAGGCAAACCGTTGGTCTCTCTTATTTTATTGTATCCGTCTATAAATTTGCCTTCCGCCACAAGCGCAATAAACTCAGGAATTTGAACATTAACAGGACATCCGGCTACACACGGCCTATGTTTGCATTGCAAACAACGCAAAGCTTCGCTTCGCGCCATTTCAACCGTATAACCGAGCGCAACTTCATTAAAGTTTTTGGCCCTTATTTTTGCGTCTTGTTCGGGCATAGCCGTTTTTTCAGGCTGCATGTTGCGTTTTATCATTTGCGCACCCCCGAAAACAGATTGCACGATTCCCCCTCTTGTTTTTTGTACATTCCCTGCCGCCTTATGGCTTCGTCAAAATCAACCTGGTGTCCGTCAAAATCAGGACCGTCAACGCAGGCGAACTTTGTTTCGCCGCCCACCGTTACGCGGCATCCGCCGCACATTCCGGTGCCGTCTATCATAATGGGGTTCATGCTTATTATCGTTTTTATACCGTATTGTTTTGTAAGTTTCGATACAAATTTCATCATAATCAGCGGTCCTATCGCAATCACTATATCAAACTTCTCGCCCGAGTCTATTTCCGCTTTAAGCGCATCCGTAACAAAACCTTTATTGCCGTTGCTACCATCGTCTGTCGTAACTATTAGTTTTTTTGATACCGCCGCCATTTCATCTTCAAGAAGCATCAAATCTTTGCTGCGAAATCCTATTATGCTTGTAACGTCAACTCCAATAGAGTGCAGTTTTTTTGCCTGCGGATATGCAATTGCGGTGCCAAGCCCGCCGCCTATTACCGCAGCTTTTTTAATGTTTTCATCAAAATGCGAGGGCCTTCCAAGCGGCCCCACAAAATCAAGAATAAAATCGCCCTCGTTAAGCGTTCCAAGCTGGATAGTCGTTTTCCCCACCTCTTGGAATATGATAGTTATGTAGCCTTCTTTTGCATCGTAATCGGCAATCGTCAGCGGGATGCGCTCTCCTTGCTCGTCTATCCTTAATATTATAAATTGCCCGGGCTGCGCTTTTTTTGCTATTAACGGCGCTTTAACAACCATAAGTTTTACCTGGTCGCTCAATACCTTCTTTCTGATAATCTCAAACACTGCAGCTATTCCCCCTAATTCTTGTTCGGTACGACAAGCAACATTATAGCACTCGCGCAATAATAAAAAAAGTATTACAGCATATATTTTTAGTTGTTGTGAGCAGACGCTTGCCAAGCTTGACAAGACCTGTGAGCGTTTTGCATTAAGTTTTACTATCAGCATAGTTACTTTAAGATGTGCAAAGCATTTTCCTGTTGTATGGAAATTATATGTTATATAAAAATTGTGGCAAGTTGTAAAATGGATTGCCCAAAATAAAAAAAGGATGACCATCAAGGTCACAAACCAGTTACACTTGAGTTGTTAAACAAAGGCAACGGGGGTGAGATGATGGGTCAAAAACATCATACCAAAAGTACGGGGAAATGGAAACAGTTAAGTGAGAAAGAACGGTATCAAATAGAAATATTGTTGAAAGAGAAACGCACGGTCAAAGAAATAGGAGACCGGCGAACAATAGAACGAGAAATTGCTCGCGGGAGCGTGGTACAATGGGGTAGCGAGTGGCGTGAAAGGATGTGCTACTGTGCCAACGCAGGGCAACGTATATGCGAAGAAAATGCGGCCAATAAGGGACGGCCGCTAAAGATTGGCCATGCTCATAGGCTCGCAGCACATATAGATAAAAAGATAGGCAAAGAACAATATGCGCCTGATGCGGTAATCGGGGAAATACGGTCAAAAGGTTTGAAACCGATATATGTACGAAAACTGTCTATAACTATTTAGGCCATGACATCTTTTTAGTCAAAGCATTATGACAAGTGTACACGAATAAGATGCAGAATGATATTTGAGGAATTGAGCAATTGGAATTCAGTAATGTTTTTACACTATGTCAGAAAGAAGTTCCCATTTGATATCCAGTGCGTGCAGACGGATAATGGCACCGAGTTTACAAATGTGCTATCCAATTCATCGGCACTTACGGCTTTTGAGCAGTATTTGAAAAAGGAGAAGATACGGCACAAGAGGATACGCGTGGCGACGCCAAGGCATAACGGTAAGGTAGAGCGCGTACACCGGATGGACAGCGAAAGGTTCTATGCGGCCAGAACATTCTATTCGGTGAAAGATGCAAACGAGCAACTGTAGCGCTATCAGAGATGGGACAACAACTTTCCGCTGCTGGTTTTAGGGCGAAAATCGCCCCTCCAGTAATGGATGGAACTTTCTGCCCAATGTGTAACAGATCATTTGACAACGTAGCCATTATACCGGAAACGATGTACTTTTGCCCTAAAGGATATTTTAACTTCACTTATACCGAATATAAGCTGCGCATGCTGAAAAATCCGCTGATGGTGTGTATAGCAATTTGCTATCAACAATCGTGAAGTTTTGTTTTCCAAAGCCATCAATGATCTCTGCATTCTTCGGTATATCAACGTTCATTTCGCGGGATTTTTCAAAACCATGTCCAACCGCCAGTATTGACCTTGTTTCATCATTTTTTCTCACAATTACCTGGCTGCCCCGAGGGTTATTATAAGAACCTTCGCCCTCACGATAAATATACTGATTCCCTTTGATGATAACTGAGTTGATTCTTTTATAAAAATTGATGGCTTCACTCAGCAGTTTTTCTTGATTCCCATCCATCTCAAGAATATCGCCCGAGATACACATCCTGCCTATCATTGTGGCTGCCAACGAATAGATCGCGCGCCGTGTATCGTCGTTTTTTCTGAGAACGCACCATATTTGATTCTGGCGTGCTGGAACCACTCGTCCGACATTTGCGGCAATAACAGGGATGGATTGGCACTCATGCGCATCGGAAAAGCTGTTCATGGAAGAAAGCATGAGCATAGACGGCTCTGCTCTGTGTCCGCCTGAAGCACAGTTTTCCACAATAATGTCCGGGATAGAACCATGCAGTTCGACAAGAAAGCTTTGAACTGCGAGCATATTCCGGCGCAAACCTTCGCCCAGCGATTCGTAACCATCACAACCGACCCCGATCGACTCGTTATAATCAATTTTAATGTATCCAAAACCGTTGTCTTTCAACAGCCGGAATACCCTATCGCGCAGGTATTCTCTAACACTGGGGTTTTGCATGTCCCAAAATCTTCGTTTCCCTGCAACAATCGTGCAGCCGTCTTTCTTTAGCAGCCAATCCTGCGATTTTGCCGCTGCTACTGAATCGACCCCGACGCTCTCCAATTCAAACCACAATCCGGGTATCATTCCGCACGATTTTACGTAATCGGCCGCCTCTTTTATGCCTTTCGGAAACAATTTTTTTGAGCTTGTCCAATCACCCATATTGTTTTCCCAATTTCCGTCGGGTGTTTGATACCAGCCAGAATCAATCACAAAATATCCAAAACCGAGAGTCTTTATTTTGTCAGCCATCGCTTTAATCTTCTGTATCGATGGATTTCCCCATGTGGTACAAAATTCATTAAACACTATGGGAACAGTCTTTTCTGATTCCGGGCAATAAACAATTTCATTGTTAAGATATTCATTGATTGCTCGCAGTGAATCTTCTTCGTCACCGGAAACAGCGCAAATAATGGCTTTCGGTGTAATGAAAATGTCTTCACCCTGAAGTTCTTTTTCAAAATGCCCAAATTCCCTATCCGCAATACCGCCCGAAAAGCAGAGCTCATCCTTGTAACGGGTCAGCTCCATCTGCCATGAATACGGGACTTTAAGCATGGCTCCCCAGCATATGCCGTTTGCGATATCTTGAACTGCCCCAAAAGTGAAAAATCCTTTTACCGGTAATGACCCCAAAGCACCAAACTTCAGCGATCTTAATCCATGTCCGCTCCATGATGGTTCAAAATTCAGATCCTCCATTGTTTGGCTGAGTTTTCTGCCTTCACTGCTCCAATAGCTTAATAGCCGATGCAATTTTATTTCACTGTCTTTTGTGTTCTTGAACAGGTGAGTATTGACTGAGAACGATGTGAGCATTTGAATTGTGACACAATTATCGTTCTCCATGGCCGCTTCTACCCAACATTCAACGGCTTGCCTGCTATCAAAAAGCTTCAGCTTGTGAGAAATTCTCAGCCCGCAGTGATGTCGTAATATCGTTGACACCATCGTATAATTATTGGTTCTTGATATTTCTTGATGTGAATACTGCAGCTCTTCCGTTGTGGACGTATTCCGCATTGTTGACCCGTTAGCGAAACCACATTTCGCCACACCACCAAGTATACCTACATGCACCAAAGAATCGACATGCTGTTCCGCGATACTGATCTTCCGATTTAAGGAAACGGGCACAAAGACTATACCCACTTTCCCGTTGGGATTTTTAATATAGACTATTTTAAGATAGTTGTTCTGATACTCACCGATAATCATATTCATGTTATTTCTCCCATAAAAAAGACTAAAGAGGAACTCAATGTTCCTCTTTAGTCATAAAGAAGCAAAACTACTTCTGCAGTTTCAGATATTCTGCATCCACTGATGCCATCTGTTCTATCACATTAGCACCCGTATAAATATTCTGCAACGCTTTGCACAAGAAATCACCAAGTCCTGTCGGTAATGAGTAGTCGCCGCACATTTTTGAGATTTCAGGCACGAGTGTAAAACCATCATAGTTGGCCACGAATTGGGTCTGGAGAGATCCCATCGGATATTTTACAGGCTCTTTTGTCACTGAATAAACGCCATCGGTTTTTAAATAGAACTCGTATATCTCTTTGTTTCCGCCCAGAACATATTCACAGAATTTAAACGCCGCATCTTTATTCTTACATGTCTCAGAAACAGCCCAATACTGAGGCATCGTGCAATAGTTGTTTGCACCACTCGGGAATACGGAAACTCCGATATTCTTTTTCGCATATTCATCGTCACTATTGTCTATGGTCGGTGCGCTCCAAGCGCCATCGAAGAACATCGCGGCAGATCCTTTGAGAAACTCTGCATTAGCCTGCGGATAACTGAACGACATAGAGCCCTTATGAAAGTACCCGGCTTTAACAAGATTCTGCCAATATGTCAACGCATCGACAATAACCGGATCAGTGAAACTGACTTTACCCGCTTTGAGATCTTCATTAAAGGTTGGGTATTTTGCATAGACTTCACTGTTAACATCGGCTATCCAGAACAATTCACCGGTGGCCCAAATATCTTTTGAACCGGCTGTAATCAGCGGAACATATCCTGCCTTTTCCAGTTTCTTGCAAGCTTCGGTGAATTCTTCTTTTGTCGTTGGGAAAGATGTTATTCCAGCTTTTTCAAAATATTCTTTGTTGTAATAAACCTGAGAACGGAGAGCTTTATATGCCGGAACCAGCGTGACCTTGCCGTTAAACTTTACAATAGAGGCGTCTTCATAATTTGACAGAAGATCCGCAGGAACTTCTGCGTAAACGCCATCCGTTTTCGCTAAATCAACCGGATCAACGTTGATGTCGGGCATATTTCCTGCTGAAAGCATTGTCTTTAAAAACTGCGGACGGCTGTCCCCTGTCATCAACACTTTCTCTATCTTAATATTGGGATTGTCTGTCTCGAATGTGTCAATGATGTGCTGCCAGAACCCTGCGGTATAATTGTCCGTTTCAAATACGGCCCAAGTTAACGTGACCCGCTCTTCGGAAGGACTTTCAGCCGGCTGTGCATCCTCGGCCGATTTCGTCGCTTCAGCTTCCTGTGATGCTTCTGTATCATTGGTTACAGGGCTGCTGCAACCGATAAATATGAATGCCATCATAAATGCTGCCAACAAAAATAGAAAAATTTTTTTCATCTTATTCCTCCTTGTTTGTTTTTTTAATACTAACAATAGCAAATTCTGTTTTCAACATCATAAATTATCAGCATTCATCACTATTTGCACAAATATATACTTAGTTAACACGATGTATAATAATCGATGATGCGTTTCATACCTTTCACAGATTTAAAGCCACATACTCAACATTCATGAACAAAGCAGGTTATCGCCATTCTCATTAAAAATATGAATCTTAAGCAGATCGAAAACAATATGTACTGTTATATCATGATCTTTATGTCTTTGGTTCTTATTATAGAAAAGCTCACATGCGTCAGGCGTTGTCAATCGGATGGTAACGTTTTGCCCCTCTATGGATGAATACACAATAGTCTCTGACCCTAGCTGCTCACTGACTTCAACGGCAGCCGCTATAGAACTTTGAATCGGTTGTTCAGATAGTGATAAGTTTTCCGGACGTATTCCCACGGTGATGTTTTGGCAGGGCACCTTCAAAAGCCTCAATTGATCTGTTTTTTCTTTAGGAAGTGCGAATTCGCGATTAAATATCCCTATAAAATAACCATTATCTTTTATGCGCAGTTTTCCACCTTCTATTAAATTCATTTGGGGAGATCCGATAAAACTTGCCACAAAAATATTGTTCGGTTTACCGAACACCTCATTCGGATTGCCAATCTGCTGGATCATACCAGCCTTCATCACAACAATTCTGTCCCCCAGCGTCATGGCCTCAGTTTGGTCATGGGTCACATAAATGAAAGTCGTATTGATCTTTTTGTGAAGCTTTAAAATCTCTGCACGCATCTGATTTCGAAGTTTCGCGTCAAGGTTGGAAAGCGGCTCATCCATGAGAAATACTTTGGGTTCGCGGACAATAGCACGGCCGATTGCAACCCGCTGCCGTTGTCCTCCCGAAAGGGTCTTTGGCTTTCTTTTTAATAGATCAGTAATCTCCAATATCTGTGCGGATGCTTCCACTCGCTTTTTGATCTCATTTTTCGGTACCTTCTTCAGTTTGAGCGCAAACGCCATATTTTCAAACACAGTCATGTGCGGATATAGTGCATAGTTCTGAAAAACCATTGCGATATCTCGATCTTTGCTCGCCACTTCATTCATGAGTTTATCGTTAATATATAGTTCACCTTCGGATATCTCTTCCAAACCGGCGATCATGCGTAATGTCGTTGATTTTCCGCAGCCAGAAGGCCCCACAAACACGATAAACTCTTTATCATCAATGTCTAAATTGAAGTTATGAACCGCTGTGATTTTTTTTTCATACTCTTTTTTAATTCCCTTCAGTTTTAATGAAGCCATCTTTTCCTCCTAACCTTTTATAGCGCCAGCTGTCAGGCCGCTGATGAATTGCTTTTGAGCAAACAAATAGGCAACGATAATTGGTAGCGATCCAAACAGCACGAATGCAAACACAGTTCCCCAATCGGCCGAATAAGGCCCAATAGCAGTATAGATACCAATGGTAATCGTCTGAACCCTCCCAATTAGCATGGGTGTCAAAAAGTCATTCCACATCGATAAGCCGATAAAAATCGCCACAGTGGTGGTACAAGGCTTAAGCAACGGGAATACGATAGTCCAGAAGGCTCGGAATGGGCTTGCACCGTCTATTGCCGCCGCTTCTTCCAGCTCCTTTGGGATAGAACGAATAAACCCATAGAACATAAATACTGAAAAGGAAATACTTCCTGCAATGAACACCAATATTAGGATGATCATATTGCTCTGTATGTTTGCCAACCTCATCATAGTTGTAAGTGGCACATAGACAATAATATACGGCACCATCAGCCCCATTAAAAAAAACAAATACAACTTTCCCGACAACCTTGTTCGCTTTGAACGGGACAGATAATAAGCGGCCATTGAAGAAAATATAATACAGATACTTGCCCCGAACAACGTGATGATAGCTGAATTCAGGTACATGCCCCAAATATCCACATTGGGGTTAGTGAGTACATATTTTATATTATCCAATGTGGGTGGGATTGGCAGTACCATTGGAGAATTGACAATCTGATCTGTTGGTTTGAAAGCGTTAATCAGCGTAATATATAACGGAATAATGAATATTAACGCCAAAATAATGGCCACCACTTTTGGAAACATACTCTTGAATGCTAATTTCTTGTATCCGACCATATCAGTCAACCTCCGCTTTATTTGATAATTTAATAGAGCCTACAGAAATAACAGCAATAATAGCAAAGAGGAATACGGCAATGGCTGAAGAATACCCAAGCATATTATTCCCAAATGCCTGCGTGATAATATTGTAGGTGATTGTTTCAGTTGAATACCCAGGCCCTCCATCCGTCAGCACTTTAACAATATCGTAAAGTCTTAGCTCGTTGATAATACTCATGAGCATGCTTATCGTGAGGCCAGGTATGATTAATGGCAGCGTCACAAATCTGAATTTATGCCACGCATTACCGCCATCCACCGTGCAGGATTCATACAATTCCTGCGGAACGCCTTGTAATGCGGCAAGATAAATCACCATATGAAAGCCTAGTGTCCTCCAAATTTCTACAACGCAGATTGATGATATCGCGTTATTGGCATTCCCGATAAAATCATCCACCCACGCGCCAAGACCGATAGACTCCAGTACACCATTTAAAACTCCTGTATAAGACAATATGCTAAGCCATATGAACGAGATGGCCACTGTACTCAAGACATACGGTGTAAAAAAAATGCTTCTTCCAACATTAGTTACTCTTCCCGCTTTGTTTAGCAGTAATGCCAGCCCAAGCCCTAACGCGTTTACAGCAATGACGACAATCACTGTGATTTTAAAGGTTACCCCTACTGCATTGCCGAGTCTGGCATCATTAAACATATTAATATAGTTTGTGAATCCAATAAATTTGGGTTGGGATACTGCAATCCCATTCCAATCAGTAAAACTAAAGCCAAAGGCTACTAAAATCGGAACCACCAACAGCAATGCGTATATAACCAATGCAGGCGTTGCAAACCAGAATGATACTGAATTTCGCTTTGAAGTTATGGAAATGCGTTTCACTAGATTGCTCCTTTTTTTATCTACATCAAATTGTAGCAACGTTCACCTACAAAGCTCAACACGAAAGATTATAGTTTATATTAAATTATTATAGGATACATGTGATTGGCTATTTCGGTATGATATAATTGCTATAATCGGGAATACATTTGATTAGGTGGCTTTTTATGATTTTTAAGAAAGGCCTAACTCATTTAGGTTTATCAACCAAAAACATTATTTTGAATATATTGATTATAATGTTGGTTATGTTTATTACCGGTTTCGTTGTTTTTACCTATTCATATAATTTTATGTACAATCAGGAAAAGCTGCTTGGAGACGAAGCCTTAAACAAATTGCAGGTTTTCGCGAAAAATGAAAGTAACACCGTCTTTAATCAATATACCATGATACACAGCAACATGAACATCTCAAACCTCTTCGCAGAATTTTATAATGGATATGAGCATCCGTATAGCGTTGAAAACATAAAGTACATCCAAAACTATTTAAGCAATTTTCTCACCGCAGATACAAATGTCAGTGAATACATTCTCGTCACCCTTCAAGGAAATGTGTATGCAGACTACGGGAGTTCTTTTCGAAATATCTCTCCAAGCTTTGATTATTATAATTATCCGCTCATTAAAAAGCTTATGAATTCCGAAGATAATACCATCATGGAGTTCGATGACAAGATTCCTTATATCAGAAATGATAAAACACCTGTGGTATCTTATCTTGGGAAAATATATGATTCCCGGCAGTTCCCCAAAAAAGTGGTAATCGGCTTTTTCATCATCAATATCCCTTGCACAGAATACTCAAAGTCGTTCTTTTCATTTCATGGTACGCTAAAAGGTGACCTCATTCTCAGTAATAAGGACAGAAAAATTGTCTTTTCGACGAATGAGCAGCTGCAGGGAAAAAAAATTGAAGAAATAAATACTGAGGGAAGCAATATATCCGAAAAAGCCGTGGACATATCCGGAGCCAAAGCGATTAAGGTCGTCAACAAATCCGTGTTTACCAAAGATATCAACGCGCTGCAATTGTCAATATTGCCTATGTTTTTTATTGGGATATTTCTCACGATTATTTTGACAACATTGCTGCATCGCACTTATAAAAATAAACTGAACATGATTGCAGTCTCCATGAACAACATTCAGCATGGCAATCTGAGCACCCGCCTTCCAGTTACCAGCAAAGATGAAATCGGCAAACTTTCGGGCACCTTTAATAATATGTGTGAACAGTTGACCCGCTTTATTAAATTGAATTATCAGTTTGAAACACAGAAAAAAATTGCAGAAATGAACGCGTTGCAGGCTCAAATTAACCCGCATTTCTTATATAATACGATCGACAGTATCCGCTCTGAAGCTATACGACAAAACGACCAAACCACTGCCGATATGCTCGTCAGGCTGGCCAATATGTTTCGCTATTCTTCTGATTTCAGTGAGAATATTATTTTTATTGAAGACGAGCTTGATTACGTTGTGAACTATCTGGAGTTACAAAAAATTCGTTTTAAAAACGATTTTCAATATAAAATCAAGGTAGACAATTCCCTTCTGTATAATGGTATGCCCAAGCTTGTCATGCAGCCAATTGTTGAAAATGCGCTATTGCACGGACTGAAGAATCAGGTATCGAAGAAAATAACCATTCAAATATATCAATCAGCCGGCGTGTTGTTCATCGATATTGCTGATAACGGATGTGGGCTGACGCCTGAAAATGTGGAAAGGATTCGGCAATATCTCAACGAACCGGACGCCCAAGATTCAGTATCTTATGGTATTGGAATTATTAATGTACATAACAGAATCAATTTGTTGTTCAGCGGTGATTTTGGTTTACGTATCGAAAGCACAATGGGCAAAGGAACTCTCGTTACTTTGATTATTCCGGCTTTAGGAAAAGGGGAAATGAAAAAATGTATAAAATGATTATTGTTGACGACGAAGAAAACGTCCGCAATGTTATTAAAAATATTATCGATTGGGATAACCTTGGTATTGAAATCTGTGCGGAAGCATCAAACGGATATGACGCTGTGTGCCTGATCGATTTGTATAAACCCGAATTGGTAATCACGGATATCCATATGCCGATTATGAACGGAATTGAATTGATCAAAAAATGCAAAGACACAACCAAATTCATCGTTTTAAGTGGCTATATCGATTTTGAATACGTAAAAAACTCAATGAAATTTGGTGCTTTAAATTACATACTCAAGCCCATAACGGCAGAAGAAATATCAGAAGCCATGTTGGAGGCTCTTAATATTTTAGATAACTCTGTTCAGATACCGCACGAGAAACAATCAACAGACGCCATTCTTCTTGAGAACACATTAAACAGGCTCATTCAGGGGAACATTTCACTCAAGGAGTTCAAGGAAAAGAGTGAATTGCTCAATATCGACCTAAGACATCCTCGATTGTTGACAGGGCTTATTCATCTGACAAATGAAGATATCGTTCGGACGGATGGCGGATGCATCAATGTTGTCAAAGACATTATCAGCGAAATTGTACTCCGTGAATTCAAAGGGCATACCTTTTATGATAATCTTAACAATATCATTTTCGTTATCGCTATAGATGACAATCAAGATTACGATGGTAACATCATTTCTCTTATGGAATCAGCCATTATACGGATGAATAATGATCATCACCTAAAAGCAGTTGGGGCGATCGGTTTGGTCGTAAGCCATACGCATGACCTTGAAAGATCGTATAAAAGCGCACTTGTCTTGCTCGAATATCAAATACTGCTTCCGAATCAAACGGTTTTCAGTCAAGACATCGCCGTAGAAAAGGTGATCACCGAGGAGTTTATCCCCACCAATCCGCACCAACTATCTGAAATGCTTCAACAGCACGACCTACTGGGTGTTCAAAACTATATTCATGACTTTTTGAGGAATGAATATAAAAAGTATGATAATTCACTCAATTTAAAGTATTATGCAATAGAAATAGCGTCCTCTTTATTTTCCGGAGCTGCGGTTCTTGATATCTCTCAAAGAGAATTATCTATTATTAGACAAGACTATATTTTCAGTATTAAAAACTGTATCAATGAGCATCAGTATATTGAAGTGCTCAATCAGCTTGCAATGCGCATAATAAGCATTCTATCAAAGGTTAAAAAGTATTCTCCAAAAATAATAAAAATTGTTGATGAGATTGAGGAAAACTACTCAAATCAGAATATTTCTTTAAAAACCTTTGCCTATTCACTAAATGTCAACTCCGCTTATCTTGGACGCCAGTTCAAAATAGAAACAGGACATTTTTTTTCTGACTACTTGAATTCAATCAGAATTGCAAAAGCAAAAAAGCTTTTGGAAACGACCGATTTGTCTGCTGCGGAAATTAGTGAAAGCGTTGGGTTCACCACGAGCAATTACTTCTATGGTCTGTTTAAAAAAATTACCGGAGTCAGTACATCGTATTACCGTTCCCTCTTTCAATAAAGCCCCTTATTATTATTTCTATGCAAACTTGAGTGCATATTTAGGGTCTGCTGATCTACACCGCGATCTGAACACAACCACAATGCCGCGTTCCTGTGTTACAAAATCTCTGTAGAATCAGCCAATTTAAAAATGACGCAAAAAGAGACATCATCTTCTTCCAAAGGTTCATCGTCATTACGATCATGTGGGTCTGCGTTCTCGCTAGTGTCTCGTAAACGCGAAGTAAGCCGACTCAAGCCGTATCAGAGGATACCGGTTCCAAACTTGCCCTCCACTTCGTCTCTTTCTCCAGCCTCACTGCATTCATCCCGGTATTGCACGCGTAAAGTGCTTTATTTTTTGGTGGCTGTCCCAGTTTCTGACTGCTAATGTGAATATGGTGCTTTTTACAGTATTGTAGATTGTTTCTCGTCCTGTATATCTTATCCGTGAGGATTCGCTGTGGATAGAATCCCGCTTGCTCTTTGTACCTGTCAACTGTTTCTTGAGGCGTTGTACCTTGTATGTTTGCCGCCACATCGTCCACACCAGCCTAAACGGGAAAAACTGGGTATTCAGCAGCAGCCACTGCCTGTCGGACATCGTATACTGTGGCACCTGCGGGGAGTTTTATCGCCGGATTCACTGGTACAATTGAGGTAAGAAATCTATCGCCTGGCGGCGCGTCAGCCGGCTGGGGAACATCGGGCTGTTTTGCGACGCCCGCACCGTGCCGGAAAGTGTCATCGAGCAAATACTGGTCACCGCCATCAATAATACGCTGGGCAGGAAGGACACCTTCCTTGCGGCTCTACAGAATAACATTGAGACCGTCATAATCCATAATAATGACCAAACCCTTGCTGACATCGACAAGCGACTGGAGGAACTACAGACCGAACTTTTGAAGCTTGCCTGTTCCAAGAATAATTATGAAGGGATTGGCGATGAAATCTACCGCTTGCGAGAAAAAAAGCAAAAGCTGATGGTTGAAAACGCCAACCGCGATGAACTGAAAAAGCGGATTCTCGACATGGACACATTTTTAAAGAACCAGCCCGCCGACATTACCGGGTACGACGAGCAGCTTATACGGCGGCTCATTGAAAAGGTCACCGTCTACGAGAGAAAATTCACCGTAGAATTCAAGTCCGGTGTGACGGTGGATGTGGAGGAAGAATAGGTCAGAAAACAAGCAAGGCACTCTTCGTCGTAGGGTGCTCTGCTATATACACTGGGGTTTTATGGGGACCGCTTTTGCTTTCCTTAGTTCGTACTTTTTGAATAACGTGAAAACAATATGTAATTTTCCCAGTTATGATTTAATCTTTTTATTGAAATGTTTTGCGGCCAAAACCATAATTGGAAAAAAGTAAAGACACCAGCCCACCAATGCAATCATCCCCATGTTATTTCCAGCTTCAATACTTTCTGTGCCTTTGAACAGGTTGAGCATAGGAAATACAATACAAAAAGGTGCAAACAGACCATGAAGCATAAGCATGGACTTTAACCATTTATCAGACCTGCTGTCTGGTACGATTGTTAAACCAATAAAAAATGTTGATATAGCCATCATTCCGTAACCGAAAATATCAAAAGCAAACATCCAACTTCCTGGCGTAAAAGTAAGCATTTTGAGAATATCCTGTGACGCTGCTTGTTGATATACTGTTGTTAGTTGTGTATAGTAAACCAGATTAATAAACACAGCATATACGCACGCAAAAGCCATTCCCGTATATGCAAAAGCCTTCTTATTGTCATTTGTCTGCGTTGCAAATGCACATGTTAAAGCTATGTATGACCAGGATAGCATCATACAAATACCGAAAGAAACTAATAGCATATCAGCTAACATAGATACAGCAAAAATTGCAGTTGACATTCCAGCTACTATTGTAGAATAAAAACCAAGTTTATTGTTATTCACTAGGAATCCCTCCTAAAAGGTGGTTAAAAACATTAAGTTGCATTTCCCAATCGCGTTCTAACTCCATTGAGAAATGCTATTATTCTAAGTTATTCGTTTATGAAACTAAATGAATATAGACATATAAATTTTAACATTAAAATTCCCTACTTGCAACCTGACCACACAACCTCAAAAAATCTCGAAAAAACATCTAACCCGACCACTCGCGCCTAAAATCCGCCCCTTGGACTTGTTCTCACGAAGCGATATTCTGGCGATTTTAGCACGTCAGATTTTACGTTTAAACTCCGTAGTCACCAGCATTCCCGAGCTTTTCACACACTCCTCAATTCACCCTTGGCATCAATACCACGCACTCGATGTGCGTGGTATTCGGAAACATGCCTGCACCCGCTCACACACGTGACGCAAAACCGGACTTGGTGAAAACCTTCACATCACGCACCAGCATCGCGGGATCGCAGGATACGTAGACAATGCGGTGTTGTGCTGCCACGGCAATATTGCCGATCAGTGCGGCAGCAGGGCACCTGCGTACCACAGTATTCGGTTTTCATTTCTATGCGCGAACCGCGCAGAATTGCTTTCCGCCGCCCTTGTTACTTCACCCGCTTCATTTTCACCTTTTAAATAGTAGCATAGTAAACTGATCGCGGTCAATTTACATCCGCTCGTATTGTCTATGTTGTCAAATGATATGTTACACTTTGGGCGAAAATCCAGTCCCAATACTTGAGAAAAGATTTGATAGCGAATATCAGTAACGATGAATAAACACTCATAGCGCTTCCTATGGAGCTTTTTTACCCTTTGGCAAATCGGGATGTTCATAACGGATAACGTATCCAAAAGAAGTCGGACAGCGCTAATGAGAGAACTAACAAAATTGTAGCCGGATTTTTTACCCTGCCCATTTTAGTTTCTTGCGTGCCGAAAAGGTCGGTTACAGAAGTGAGAATAAACGCTTATATTATTTGAGAAAATACTTAAACCGCCGCAATAAAAATTTAGACATTGACAAATCTCTTCCAAAAGCGTACTCGCTCATATGCCCAAGCCAACGATGAAATAAAGGCCGACAAACAATAAAATAAACCCAGCCGCAACAAGCTTTTTCATTTCGCTTTCCCCTTTCTTCATATGAGACAAATAATACTTTTCTTAATATATAATCGCATTTTTTTGGTATTAGTAAACACCAAAGACAATGATTTAATCTACTTTTAAACAAATATTCTTATTGGTCATAATTACGAAACATTTACTAAAAATTTGTGCTAAAATTAATGATAGATTATAATACTTCTGTTAATATGAAGGCTGCGGCGGTAAATATTTCTGTTTGTCTTTATGGAGGGCTGATGCATGATTTCTAAACACGAGGTGCTTGAAACAATCAAAATGATAGATACCGAAAATCTTGATGTGCGCACAATAACCATGGGCATATCGCTGCGCGATTGCATTAGCACCGGCGCCAAAGTTTGCTGTGAAAAAATAAAAAGCAAAATATATTCTAAAGCAAAAAATCTTGTACGAGTAGGGGAAGATATTGAACGGGAATTCGGTGTGCCTATAGTAAATAAAAGGATTTCAGTAACCCCGATATCAGAGGTTGCGGCAAGCACCGGCCTTTCCGATTACACTGTTTTCGCAATTGCTCTCGAGCAGGCTGCGCAAGATACCGGGGTAAACTTTATCGGCGGGTTCGGCGCGCTTGTGCATAAAGGCGAAACAAACAGCGATTCAATTCTTATCTCATCTATCCCTTCGGCGCTCTCGTCCACAAATCGAGTATGTGCATTTGTAAATGTTGCGAGCACCCGCACGGGAATAAATATGAATGCTGTAGCAAAGGTAGGAAGCATATTAAAGCAAACCGCGCAGCTAACACAAAAAAACGGTGGAATAGGATGTGCAAAAATAGTAACTTTCGCCAACGCGATTGAAGATAACCCATTTATGGCGGGCGCTTTTTGCGGAGCCGGGGAACCCGAATGTGCAATAAACGTGGGGGTTAGCGGGCCGGGCGTGGTTAAATCTGCGCTATCAAAGGTTAAAGGGGCAAGTTTCGACGTTGTTGCCGAAACCGTTAAAAAGACAGCGTTTCGCGTTACACGCGTTGGTCAGCTTGTCGCACAGCAGGCTTCGCAACGCCTTGGAATACCTTTCGGGATTGTTGATTTGTCGCTTGCTCCAACCCCTGCTATAGGGGACAGCGTTGCCCGCATAATAGAAGAAATCGGGGTTGATGTTTGCGGTATGCCCGGCACCACCACCGCGCTTGCGCTGCTAAACGATGCCGTGAAAAAAGGCGGCCTTATGGCGTCTTCCCATGTAGGCGGGCTTTCCGGCGCATTCATTCCAATAAGTGAAGACGAAGGCATGATGGAAGCTGTCAAAAAGGGGGTGCTTACCCTTTCCAAGCTTGAGGCGATGACCGCCGTGTGTTCGGTCGGGCTTGATATGATTGCGGTTCCCGGGGATACGCCCGATTGTGTGCTATCGGCTATAATCGCAGACGAAGCCGCGATAGGCGTTGTCAACGGCAAAACTACGGGGGTGCGCATCATCCCTGTCCCGAACGCAAAAGTCGGGCAATGCATAGAATACGGCGGGCTTCTTGGAAGTGCAATAGTTATGGACGTGGGAAAAAGCGGTTGCGAGCGGTTAATTGCAAGAGGCGGGCGCATTCCTGCGCCGCTTGCCGGTATCAGAAACTGAGCTTAACGCAACATGGCAAGTTGTAAAATGAATTGCCCAAAATAAAAAGAAAATGACCCATCAAGGTCA
>CAYTUG010000003.1:0-109607 GCA_964441275.1 uncultured Christensenellaceae bacterium
GAGCGCTACGTTGACATCGTAGAGGCCGTTGGTTCGATCCCAATTAACCCCACCAATCCTGCGGTGTACGAATGACGCCTTGATTTTAAACCTACAGTATGTGAACGGGAGCCCTTGTTCATAAATCGGATGCCGGACCTGCTTTGACGGGGTGGCAGAAGTTTAGACGGAGCACCCACCTGCTTTTTGGGGCAGGTGTTAAAACCTGGCGGACGGCACCATGGGATTTATTCATCATAATACTTATTAATTTAGCGGAATTGTGTAACGGTAGCACCTACGACTCTGACTCGTATTGTCTAGGTTCGAATCCTAGTTCCGCTGCCACATTAAAAACCCCGAAACCATAATGGTTACGGGGTTTTGTTTGGCAAAAAGGAGCAGGCACGCGAGACGAGCGTTTAGAAACAACGATTTTATTCCGTTGGACATTTTGCGTGGCTAAAGGCGGTTTGCAGAAAGGCGTGAAAGAGATATTGCAGAATGCTGTGCCGATACCCAAAAAGCTGACAATCAACTCGGGTGGAAAGCGGAATTAGATTTGGACCAAATGCGCGCAGGCAGTTGAAGTTATCCGTAAAGCTGCCGCCAAACTGTAACTTATAATAAACAACGCCGGTATAGGGTAAGCCTTTGCACCGGCTTTATACAATTTTTAAGCTGCAACGTGTTTGCAATTGATTATATGAACACATTTCATAACGCTACATTCCTGCATTAAAATCATGGCTGATGAATAAAGTAATATGCAATGATTTTGATTTCAAGGACGAATTTTTTTATGGATAAACGCAGGTATTTGCAATACATTGTTAGGCGGGGGGATACATACGAATATTTAGCGGCAAAGTTTGATATCAGCGAACAAAAACTTAGAGGTATAAATCGCTCGATAACGCTTAACGAAGGTGCGCAAATATGCGTACCCGCGGTTTGCGATAAAGGGGAGCATCACAGGATAGAAAAAGACGAAACGTTGTTGTGCATAGCGCAACAGAACGGGCTGTTGCTTCAAGATCTGCTTTTTGCCAACCCTTGGCTTAACCCGGCGGACCAAATTGAGGGATTGATTATTTTAATCCCCGAAGCGGAAAAAAACAGAGCATACAAATATTATTTTGTAGGTGAAAACGAAGGACTATTTGATGTTCTGCGAAAGTTTCAAATGGATGTAACCACATTTGCGCTTTTAAATCCAAAGGCAGATCTTTTAGGAGTAAAACCGGGGCAACGTGTAAATGTCAGACCGCCGTGTCATAGAGGCGGAAGATGGCATACAATATCCGCGGGAGAGAATATCCCAAGCATAGCAAAAAACTACCGAATCAGCATAAGCGAATTGTTGAGCGCCAATGAAAACTTAAGGCCGGCCGATTTTGTCGCGGGCAAAAAGGTATTGATACCCTGATAGAAAAAAACGGATATTGACGAGGCGCCGATTTTTAAAGTAGAATGTTACATAAGTTGGTTTTGCTTACGAAACTAGTGACAAAAAAACTAAAGGAGCAGGGAATGATACTGGTTAACGAAAACTATTCGCGGCTAACGGGGAGTTATCTTTTCTCTCAGATGGCAAAAAAGATAAATGCCCACGGTGGAGACATAATAAAACTGGGGATCGGAGATGTGACGCGTCCGTTGCCTCCCGCAGTGGTTAACGCAATGAAAAAAGCGGTTGACGATATGGGGACAAGCGAAGGATTCCATGGATATGGGCCGGAGCAAGGATACGAATGGCTAAGAGAAGCTATAGCGCAAAACGATTATAAAGGGCTTGATATTAAGCCGGACGAGATATTTGTATCGGACGGTTCAAAATGCGACACGGGCAACATACAGGAACTTTTTTCTTACATGTGCAGCATTGCCGTGCTCGATCCTGTGTACCCCGTTTATGTTGACACCAACGTAATGGCTGGCCGTTCGGGTAAATTCAGCTCTGAAAAAAACGGTTATAAACACATAACATATTTAGCGTGCAGCGCAGAGAACGACTTTAAACCAATGTTGCCGGAAAAGCCGGTGGATATTATTTATCTTTGTTACCCAAACAACCCGACCGGTACAACTTTGACTAAATCCGAGCTTGCCATGTGGGTCAATTATGCGAGAAGGGAAGGGGCGCTCATACTTTTTGACGCCGCTTATGAGGCTTTTATCCGCGGCAATGATATTGCGCACAGCATATACGAGATAAGCGGTGCAAAAGAAGTTGCCATTGAATTTAGAAGTTTTTCTAAAACCGCCGGGTTTACCGGCGCCCGTTGCGCTTTTACCGTGGTTCCGCAGCAGCTTATGGGGGCTGATAAAGACGGCAATTCTTACTTAATTAAAGATTTATGGAACCGCCGGCACACTACAAAATTTAACGGGGTCTCGTACATAACGCAAAAGGGCGCGCTTGCTTGTTATTCGGACGAAGGAAAGGCTCAAATAAAAGAGAATATAGACTATTATCTAAACAACGCAAAAATTATCAGAGAACACCTTAAAAGGTTTGGTTTAGATTGCTGGGGAGGCGAAAACTCGCCTTACGTATGGCTCAAAACGCCGGGGGGTATGCCTTCGTGGGAGTTCTTTGACAAACTGCTTGAAGCGGGAGTTGCGGGCACTCCGGGCGCGGGATTTGGAAATGCTGGAGAAGGTTATTTCAGGCTGAGCGCATTCAATACCCAAGAAAACACAGTTAATGCTATGAAGCGGTTTTCGAAATTGAAAATATAATGCGAATACATGAAAGGGCGCGCCGCAAAGCGCGCCTTTTTGATAAAGCAAAATGTATGGATAGCGTTTGCGGTGCGAAGATGATAATATACGAATATAGCCATTTTAAGGAGGCGCGTATGAAACTGTTGCATACGTCGGACTGGCATATAGGGCATACACTGTATTCAAAAAAACGCTATGAAGAACATGGTAAGTTTTTGGACTGGCTTTTGCAAACCATATGTGAAAGGCAAATCGATGCTTTAATTGTTGCCGGTGACGTGTTCGATTCGGCTTTGCCCGGAGGAACCGCGCAGAGGCTATACTACCAATTTTTAAACTCTCTTATCAAGACATGCTGCAATAACGTTATAATAATCGCGGGCAATCATGATTCGGCTTTGCTGCTTGAAGCGCCGGCGGGATTGCTTGAGCAGCTTAACATTCATGTTGTCGGGCTTGTGTCCGAGCCTGAACGGCACGTGATACCCTTATACTGTAAGAACGGCGATGTGGAGGCGGTATGCTGCGCCGTGCCGTATTTAAAAAAGAGCGAAATAGTAAGGCTGAGTGACGATGGTCAAACAAGCGATGAAAGAATAATTGAAGAGACTGCACGATTTTATTCCAAGGTTACTAAAAAAGCGCTTGATATGCATGGCAAGGCGCCTATAATCGCAACGGGGCATCTGTTTGCCGCCGGTGCCGTTCGAAACGAGGATGACGGCGTGCGTGAACTATACGTTGGCAATCTTGGTCAGGTAACTGCCGATATATTTCCTAAAGAGATTGACTACGTGGCGTTAGGGCATATACACAGCGCGCAGTGCATAGCGGGAACGTCGCACATAAGATACAGCGGTTCGCCGTTGCCCATGAGTTTTGCGGAAGCGAAGCGCGATAAATATGTTATTGAGTTAACTTTGGGCGGAAGCATTGAAAAGATAAAAGTGCCTTGCTTTCAGCGGTTGGTTAGCGTAAGCGGACAGATAGAGGAAATATTAAGCGAACTTGAAAAGCTAAGCTTTGACGATGTGTGGATTGAAGTTAGATATACCGACAAAAAGGTTTGGCATCATATATCCGCAGACATAAACGATGCAATAAAAGGCGGCAGCGCGCAAGTGCTTTGCATACGCAACATGGCAGTATCGGAAGCTGCCCTTTCTCAAACGGAATCCTTAACCTTAAATGACTTGTCCGTACAAGATGTATTTGAACAATGTATTGACGAACAAACAACAGACAAAGAAAGGCAAGAACTTTACGATTGCTTTAACTTTATAATTCATGAGCTCGAGGAGGACGAGCCATGCGCATAGAAAGAATTGCATTAGAAAATATAAATTCTCTTGCGGGGCGGTTTGAAATAGACTTTGAAGACAACGCATTTAAAGACGGTTTGTTTGCAATAGTCGGGCCTTCCGGGTCGGGGAAGACTACAGTGCTTGATGCAATTTGCCTTGCGCTTTATGGCAGAACACCGCGTATAAGCAAAATAAGCGAGAACAGAAACGAGATAATGAACAAAAACACTGATTTTTGCAGGGCAGAGGCGGTTTTCAGCTCAAGCGGTGTGCGTTACAAGGCGTTGTTCTACCAGGAGCGTTCGAAGGCAAGCAGTCCGTTCAAAAAAGCGAAACGCGAATTGCATATGCTCGGTGCGGACGGCGGTTGGCAGCCTTTAACAGAAGGCGGGATAACGGAAATGGATGCAAAAGTAGTTGAGATAACCGGGTTAGACTTTACACGTTTTACCCGCTCGATGATGCTTGCGCAGTTTAGGTTCGCGGAGTTTTTACGGGCGAGTTCCAATGAGCGCGCCGCCATATTAGAACAGATTACGGATATTGGCATATACCGCCGCATATCTATGGCTGTGTTTGAACGTACAAAGCAGCAGGAAACGCAGCTAAACGAGCTGCAAATGAAAATGGAAAACATAAATGTTTTGCCGAAAGAGCAGAATGAACAATATGAAAAAGAGCTGCGGCTTTTGATTAATACCATACCTGAGCATATCAAAGTTAAAGATTCGCTGTCACGCTGTTTAAATCTGTACAACGACAGTATTGCTATAAAAGAAAAGCTGTCAGAAGTAACAAAGAAACAGCCAAATCTTGAATTTGCCGAGCAAACTGCGCAAAGCAAGCTCGATGTTGCGGAAAAATACGAACGGGAGCAAACAAAAGCATATGAGGAATTAGCGCAGATTCTAAAGTCGGTAAGAGCGTTGGATATAAAAATTTTGGCGCAACAAAAAAATACAAGAGATATTGAAGAGCAGCTTAAAAAAGATAAAGACCAAATTAAAGCGCACAAGAATATCATTTTTGAGATATATAAAAAATATTATCCGAACGAGAAGGACGAATTTTACAGAAAATTATTTGATTCTTCGAATGCGGGCGAAGTTTTAAGGCAAAGTGCGTATTCGGATTTGGAAAAGGCAAACAAAATTGAAAAGCGGTTGCTGGATAAAGCGAATGCTCTTTTAGAAGGCCATGACGAGGTTTATTGGAAACAGCGTCTAAAACTGCTTGGAACAGGTCTGCAATTAGAAGAGGCAAACAGCGAAAAGAGCAAGGCTCAGGCGGAAATTGAACAACAGGTTATAATAAAAACGCAGATTGAGCGACAGAGCCGGGAAAAGACCAACCAAATGCAACTGGCGCAGCGGCGCTATGATGATGCGCAAGTCGCTCAGCGCTTTATTGATGAACGCTTAAATCTGGTGCAAGGCAATCCTTGTCCTTTATGCGGGGCGAGAACACATCCGTATGTGGGCAGCGAATTAGGGCAAAGTTTTATTGATGAGGCAAGAACGCAGCTCGAGGAAGCGCAAAAAGAAATAAGCGAATTGCATCTGAATGCGGGGGCGAACGATAATCGAATCGCGGATTTAAACAAAATATTAGCCGAAAAGACAAAATTAATTGAAACAAAGAGCTATGAGCTATCCCAGTTAGGAGGGCTTGAGACTTTAGACGATATTAGCTTAGAGATAAATAAAACAAGCGAACTGCTCGAAAGATATGATGTTTTGCAGAAAGAACAAAGAAAGGCTGACCAAAATATAAAAGCGCTTACTTTGCGCTTTGCAGATGCGGATAAAGACGCAGAGGTGTTGTTGACGCACAGGCAGATTATTGATGAGATTGCGCTGCGCTTTAAAGAGAGGGAAACAGAAAAAAACAATGCGTATAAAGCCGCCAAATTGCTTTTAGGGCAAAGGCGGGAGATTTTCGGTGATAAAAATGCGGACGATGAAGAATTCGCCGCCCGGGGTATAATCAGGGAAGCGCAGCAAGAAAAAAAGCGGCATCAGCAGGATGCGCAAGAGGCGCGCCGGCTTGCCGAAAACAACAGGAACGAAATTGCGCGTATGCTAAAATCGAAGGATGAAAACGATTATGCCGTTAAAAAAGAGTATACAAAATCGCTCGCCGCATCGGCCGGGGTAGCAAACGTTTTCGCCGATAAAAGTTTCATAACCCACTACGAGGCGTTTGCTAAAGCGGCAGAGCAACTTGCCGGCGCGATTAACGAAAAGGAGCTAAAAGCCGCAATTGATGCGATTAACAAACTGATATCCGAAGAGGACGCCCAAAGGGGAGCGATTGGGCAGCTGCTTAAATCGGACGAACTTAACAAAGATGCTATCGGCTTGTTTTTGGCTGAAGAAAAAAAACTTAAACAAACTTTGCGCAAATGGGACAGGCTTAACAAGCTGATAGGTTCAAAAGACGGTGATAAATTTTGCAGAATAGCGCAAGGAATAACATTCGACGCCTTAATCGCAATGACAAACACGGTGCTCTCGCGCATGAGCGATAGATACATATTGCTTAGGGACAAGTCTATGGCGGCAAAGCCGCTTGAGCTATCGGTAGTGGATAACTACCAGGCGGGTGAGGTACGCCCTGTAGACAACCTATCCGGAGGGGAAAGCTTTATAGTTTCTCTTGCGCTTGCGCTCGGGTTATCGGAAATGTCGGCAGGCGCCGCGCGCATCGATTCGCTTTTCATTGACGAGGGGTTTGCTTCGTTAGACGATAGATATATGGAATCCGCATTGCAGACCTTGCTGACGCTTGGAAGCAGGGAAGGCAAAATAATAGGCGTTATATCGCATGTTGACGCTCTTAAAGAACGAATTGACGTAAAGATTGAGGTGGAAAGCTTAACCGGCGGCCGTTCAACGCTTTTTGGACCGGGAGTAAAAGCGGGATTAGCTTAATGGGAAAAGCATTGCTTAAAAAATAATATTGCTGATAGCTGTGAAATGTTGAATAGTATACCACGCAGCTTGGTCAAGCATTTACCCTCCAGTGGAGATTTGGACAGTTTTAAGATATCCCCCCTATTTTATTGTAAAGACTGCAATCTTAATATTTCATCTTTTATTTCTTTTATTACTTGAGTGTTAGCGATTATTTTTTTATTATCCGATTTGCATGAATAAATATAAAATACTTGACCGCCATATTTCTTTTTAAAGTTTACATGGGTATTTTGTTGTATTGTTCTTTCTTTAAAGATTACAGGTATGCTTGATGTTTGCGTAATCGGTTTAATTTGCAAACCAATATATTTGTTATTTATCTCTATAAAGAAATCAACATTATAACGCCTATCCCATTCGTCCGGAGCAGGAGAGATTTTTAGTTTTAGTGTATCCTGAAGTTGTCCATAGATAGTTTTTATTTCTCGCACATAACCATCATAGGTTCTGTTTATAACCAGCGCTTTTATGTAATTTATACAATCTTCTTCTGTGACCTCTTCAATTTCAGCACTTAGCACTTCTGAGATTTTAATAAATAATTTTTTACCGAGATTAACAATATGATCTTGTGAACGTACTTCTTTAAAGTAATAATCCTGCCAATCTTTAAGCGACTTTGGCGCACACTTTCTTATTTCCTCTGATGTTGGGCCAACATTACGTTTGTAATTAAGCTGAAACCTATTCGTTGCACTATTTAAAATCCATTCTTTTGCCACCTTTTAAAACCTCCAAGAACTTACTTTTATATTTATAGTCCGATACTTTGTCTATTTCAACAAAACCTGTACGCACTAAATGATTGTTTATAAAAGTTCTATTATCGAGATAAACATAGCACATCAAACAGTTTTGAGAACAATATTTTTCCTTATCAAACTTAAGATATATTCTTCGTTTTAAGAATTTTTTTGTTAGGTATTCTATTGCTTGCTGTTCGAATCCAACTTTGGGTTTGATGCCAATCATTTTGATTTCAAGATCATTATTAAGCAACAATTTTTCGGGAGAAATCACTTTCTTGACTGAATAAAGCTTTTTTCTTTCTCCCTCATTTTTATCGAAACGCGATCCGAACTGAAGCTTTTTAACGTCAATTTTTTTATCCATTTTGTGAGGGTCATTAAATATATAAGGTAAATTCTCTTCGTATGATTTGTTTACTAATGTATCTTTGCTGAAAATTACTACAGAGTCATTTGTCGATGGTGATTGTCCTTCATCCAACTTTTTTCTAATAATGGGCTCAAACTCTTTGTTAATTTCGTAGCCTATTGAGTTTCTTCCAAGATGTTTTGCAGCTAATGATGTTGTTCCGCTGCCTAAAAAGGGGTCAAAAACAGTCTCGCCCACAAAAGAGAACATTTTTATTAACCTTGTTGGCAATTCTTTTGGAAACATGGCTATATGGGACATTTGCTTAACGCCGCTAAAATTCCAATGCGATGAAAAATATTGTTTCCACTCTTCTATTGACATAGCAGAAAGCGATTTTTGTTCAGGCGTGGGGGTTGGTGCAATCCCAGGTTTCTTAAAAAGCAGTATAAACTCATAGTCTATCTTTAAAATACCATTGCGCGGGTAAGGATAACTGCCCATGATAGCGCCACCGCCAGAAGTATTCATTGTGGTAGTTTTCTGCCATATTATTGCGCCCATATAATCCATGCCTAAGGTTTCGCAAAAACGGATAATTTCCGTTCTTATAGGGATAACTTTATATCTGCCGTAATATACAGACCGCGCAAATTGATCCCCAATATTTATGCATAATCTACAACCGTCCGCAAGCACGCGATTGCATTCCATCCAAACAAGGTTTAAATTATTAATGTACTCTTCATAACTGTCGTTAAAACCTATCTGTTTATCAGAATCATAATCTTTTAATTGCCAATAAGGTGGTGATGTTATAATTAACTGTACAGATTGATTTTTAATTTCGTTTAAAGAACGACTATCTCCAAATATGATTTTATGTTCCGTCATTACTATTCCCCCAATGAGTATATATAGAGTATAGTATTTTATTATCCTTTTTTCAAATTATACTTATTACAGATGCGTGCATTTTGACTGATATATAAGAAACAACATTCCAGAATTAAATATAATAAAACTATCAATATGATTTGTGCTAAAATACGGAAACAATTAAAGGATAGTATTCATTCTTTTGTGACTAACCGCGCATTGTTGTAATGTGATATAATATCCTTTGCATTTGTGCGGCTGTTGCCAAATATACTTACACAGTAGAGCGTTTGCTGTTTTAGAACGCGCCGTATGCTTAATCTGTTTACGATTAATCTAAATTGTTTTGTTAGGATGCAAATGAACACTTTAATTTTTGACGGGTTCCCATTTTACACTGCCATGGCGGACGCTGACAAAGAACTGCTCCAAAAAAGCGTTGCAGTCAGCAAGCTTGACCGCGGTCGTATTGTTACGGGCGATAACAGCCGATGCCTTGGCGTAATGATGGTTTTAAGCGGCCGGTTAAGGCTTTTTAGGTTATCTGAAAAAGGCAGAGAGGTTACTCTTTATAGGATAGGCGCAAGTGAAGTGTGTTTGTTATCCGGAATTTGCGCTTTGGGCAATGTACAATATCATTTTTCAATAGAAGCGGAACGCGGCAGTGTGGTGGCGACAATGCCGCCTGAAACTTTTAAGCAGCTATTGTATAACAGCGCGCCTTTTATGTCGTATGTGTTCGGGGAATTAGCAAAAAGGCTTATTATCTCAATTGATACTATAGAGATGCTTTTGTTCTCGAGCATTGAGCAACGCATTTTAGAATATCTGCACAGCGTTTCGAACATTGGAGGAGTTGTAAAAACAACTCATGAAAAGATGGCAACAGAACTCGGAACCTCGCGGGAAGTGATAACAAGACAGCTTCAGAAAATGGCCGACAAAGGGCAGGTCAAACTTGGGCGCGGTCGAATAACGCTGAATAAACATTTGTTTTTAGGTAACAAAGTCACTGATTAGTATTTCTGATACCGGTATTATTAAATTAAATATGATATCAGAAAGGGATTATGTTATGGCAAAAAATATTACGATTGATAATTTTAAAAAAGAAGTGACCGATAGCAATAAACCTGTGTTGTTAGACTTTTGGGCATCGTGGTGTGCGCCCTGCAGAATGTTAGCTCCCGCAATTGAACAGCTTAGCGAGCAATATGGCGACAGCGCGGTTATCGGAAAAATCAACATAGACGAACAGCAAGAGCTTGCGAAACAGTTTGGAGTTATGAGCATTCCAAGCGTGTTTATATTAAAAAACGGAAAAGTGATCGACAGCGTGGTAGGAGTAAGACCTAAAAAACATTATGAGCAAATACTTGACAAAGCCATTGCGCTTTGAAAAATGACAACAATAGGCGGGCTTTTTGTCCGCTTTTTTGTTTGGTTGAAATTTTATTGCTGCGTATTTTATAATAATAAAAAAGAGGAGGGGCGTTAATGCAAATTATTATTTTAGACGGAGGAGTAATAAACCCGGGCGATGTTTCGTGGCTGAGCATTGAAGAACTCGGAAGGTTGAGAGTATATAACAATACGCCCTATGACAAAATATTAAATAGAGTTGGAGATGCAAGCATAGTTTTCACAAACAAGGTGCGGTTGACCAAAGATATAATTGATGCCGCCCCATGTATAAAATGGATAGGGATATTGGCAACGGGCACCGAAATTGTTGATATAAAAGCGGCAAGCAAAAAAGGCGTTACGGTAAGTAATGTAGCCGATTATTCAACGGCGGCGGTGGGCGAAATGGTGTTTGCGCTGTTATTTGAGCTATGCCGCCGTGTAGGCGCGCATTCGGACGCGGTGATGAAAGGCGAATGGACTGCATCGCAATCGTTTAGTTTTTGGAAATACCCTCAAAGCGAAATATACGGAAAAACAATGGGCATAGTTGGGCTTGGAAGCATAGGGCGAAGAGTTGCTGCCCTTGCGCAGGCATTCGGAATGAATGTTATTGCACACAGCAAAAGCCGTCCTCTTGCGGAATCGAAAACTTTAAAATATGCGGATTTGAAAGAGCTGTATAAAACCGCAGACGTCATAAGCCTTCACTGCCCCCTTAACGAGCAAACGCAGGGGATGATAGATAGCGATGCTGTTAGCATCATGAAACGCGGCGCAGTGCTGATAAACACCGCGCGGGGCGCTTTGGTGGACGAGCAAGCGGTAGCCGATGCGCTTGAAAGCGGGAAAATAACCGGCGCTGCTTTTGATGTTGTATCAAAAGAGCCGATAACCGAAAACAACCCGTTGCTTAAGGCTAAAAATATGATTATCACGCCTCATATAGCCTGGGCCTCGCAACAGTCCCGCCAAAGGCTTATTGATATGGCGGCATCTAACCTTAAAGCGTTTCTATCCGGCCGCGTACAAGGCGCGGTAAACTAAAAGATGTCTATAAGCGGAAATATAAACTGTTTTGATATTTATTTTTTTGCGAGCAAATCGGTAAACCCAAACATTAGCGCATCGGGTACCTTGCGCTGCCCGGTTAACGAACCGTTGTAACGGTTTATGTTTTTGCCCATAAAACTCATAGTGGCCGATCTGCCGCCGTCAAGGTTGTAGGCAACCTGACAGTTGTATTTGGCGAACAGTTCTGCCAACTGCTGCATTGTCATTCCAACGCTGTAACGCCTTTGCCTGCCGTCCACAACAACAAATATATAGTGGTAAGGCTCTATCATACCAACGGCCGTTCGGGGGTTTCTGCGCTGAAGGCGGCATTTATTAAGCTTTGGCTCTATCACGCCGTTATTTATAAGGGTGGGGCCAAACGAAAAGGTGTTTTTCACCCCGTCTTCAATTAACTTTTTTGCAGTTGTCTCGCCCGGTCTAAACACCCGCATAGTGCCGTCCGGATAAAATGCGAGCGTGTCCATTTTCTTTTTATTTAAAAACTCTTTGCCATCGCGGATTATTATGCCTTTTTTGTCTCCCGTAACCTTGGTTATATAATCGCCATTTACGGCTATTACCGCTTGATACTGTTTTGCGATTTTGTACAACGCCCCGTAAGATTTGCCTGGTTTTTTGGGGCTGCCAAACCCCGCACGTTCGGTTTGGCCCTCTTTAAAACGTATATCGGCGACAAAATAGGTTTTAGGCCCCGCTTTTTCGCGTATCCGGTTTATTTCTACAAAAAGAACAGGCGAGCGGTAAAGCCAGTAGCCGTTTTTCTCGTCTTCTATAACCTCTTCACCTTCCGGCAAAAAGTAAGGGTCGACAGGCACAACCGTTGGAGTGGGTTTTGGCAAAGGTTCAACTGATATTGTAGGTTTTGGAACATATGGTTTAACAACAGGCGTCGGAGAAAGCTCAAGCGCGGCGGCGGTTTGCTCAATTTGAGGTTGTGTTACCGCTAAAGAGCCGGTTAAGACCGACATAAGCAAAATCAACACGAGCAAACACAATGCGAATTTACCGTATAACAAGGCGTTACCTCTAAATTATAATATTAAGCATATAATAACACATTAATATAAAAGCATTGTGACGTCAACTTAATATTTTCAATAAAAATTAACGCTAAAAAGTTTGTTTAATCTTATATTCTTTTAATGTCTCGAAACAATATCCGTTATCTATTATAAGCTTCATAACGTCTCTTAATACTTGCGAATGCGCATCATGAAACAGTATTCGCACCTTTTCTTTTAAACCGCTTTCATGTCCTTCGTTAGAACTGGCGCAGTATAACAGCCGGGTATTTTTTTGCGTTTGCTCCTAAAACAAAAAATGTGGCTTTGATATCGTATTCCGCAAGCAAATCAAGCATTGCAACTGTATTTAGCGTTTTGCCGTTTTTGCATGTCGTCATCAAAGCAGCCAACAAAAGCGAAACAACATTGTCAACCGTTTGCGTCAGGATGTAAATAATTTTGTGCAAAACGTTATAAATATGCGCTCGGGCTAAAACTCTTTTATTGTCGTATAAGAATATCATACAAGCCCCGTTGAATTCATAGATATCTATTAAGCATATATTAGGGGGCGGCAAATGAAAGAATATATTGAAGAACGGGTAATGCTGATTGCGGACTACGTTATTGACAGCGGTGCGACAGTTAGACAGGCTGCAAAACGGTTTGGAACAAGCAAATCAACAGTCCACAAGGATTTGACTGAAAGGCTCGGCATAATTTCTCCCTCAACTGCAAGAGAGGTTGCTAAAGTGTTGAAAAAAAACAAAGATGAAAGGCACATTCGCGGCGGCAACGCCACGCGGCTAAAATATAAAAGCAGTCAGCAAACATAAGCCGCAAAACCGCCTATACGCAATAAAGGTCCATACCCGAATAATTGAGCTTGTAATTGCTAATTTGTTGCGGCGTGGAGTATAATATGAATAAATGCATTGTGTAAAAGCGGGTGATATTTGTGAGAAATTCTGAAATCAGCCTTGGGGTGATAGCCGGTTGTGCGGGACTAATACTATCGGGCTTATCCATGTTAAACCTTCTTCCTTACAGGCCGGCATTCGGGGGCGAACCTTCATTAGTTGTTGGGGCAGTACTTGCGGGAGCAAACATTATAGGTATTTTAGGCGCTTTGATTGTGGGCAAAAATCATATATTAGGCGCGGCTATCATGACGGTTGTTACGATAGCGGTGATAGTGTTCGGGTTTCCGTGGCAATCGCTGCCGGCTGTAATTTATATAATGAGCGTGGTTATGGCTGCGGTTCCCGTTAAACCCGCCCAGTGAGCGTGCGTTATGATACTTGTGACGGGTGCGCGCGGCCATATCGGCAGTTCGTTGGTCAAACTGCTGTATGATAAGGGATACCGTGATTTGAGAATCGCGGTTAACGGACCGGCAAAACACTTAGAGCAATACGCAAAAGAGATGGTAGAGTGCGATGTAAGAGACTCTTCAGCGGTTGAAAAAGCTGTGAACGGGTGCAGTTATGTGTTCCATGTCGCGGGGCTGATAAGCATGGACGCGCGGGACGAGGGCATTTTGCGCGATATCAATGTTAACGGAGCGCATAACATCATAAACGCGTGTAAGAAATATGGAGTTTTGCGGTTGATATATGTATCAAGCGTGCATGCGCTTTCGTCTTCCGAGGTAATTATTACTGAAAATGATATCAATAACAGTGCGGTTTGCAAAAAAGACTGCTACGGACAAACAAAACTTGCCGCAACTTTAGAAATGTTTGCCGAAAAAGATATTGATATTGTGGTTGTTTATCCCACAGGCGTTATAGGACCGAATGATTACCGATCGTCCATGTCCGGGATTATGTTTCGCAAATACATGCGGCAACAAATGATTCAATTGTATTTTGCCGGGCAGTTCGATTTTATTGACGTGCGGGACGTTGCTCAGGGTATTTACCGTGCATGGAAATACGGTAAAAAAGGCGAAGGGTATATACTGGCTGGGGAATCCTGCAGCATAAAAGATATTATTGAGCAGATAACAAGCCATATCGGCGTGCCGTGCAGATTGGTGCGCGTTCCAACGCCGGTGGTTAAAGCGTGCGCAAAGATTGCCCCTTTGTTCTATGCTGCTGCGCGCAAGACCCCTGTTATAACGCCGGATACAGTAAAAGTAATGCTGTCCGGGAAAAAAATTTCGTGCGATAAAGCGCAACAAGAGCTTGGATACTTGCCGCGGGCTATCAAACAAACAATAAAAGACACGGTAGATTGGTACAAGAACCATTGAGCGGTTGTGCAAGCTATTGATAATTTTTACAGATTGTTCACATCAAAATATATTATTTCGGGTATAAAAAAGTATAATAGTAAGTGCCATGATGATGTTAAAACAGCAATTATTGATTAGTTATAAAAGGAGATTATCATCATGATATTAATTACGGGCGCGGGCGGACACATAGGAAATGTGCTTGTAAAACAGCTTTATCGCAAAGGTCATAGAGACCTTCGCCTTTTTGTTATGCCCGATGAAAATATTTCTCACATCAGCAAATATTCCAAAGAAGTTGTGCGCGGCGATATCCGCGATCCGTTGGCGGTTTCGGCGGCTGTGCGCGGATGCGAGTATGTGTTTCATCTTGCGGGGCTTGTGCAAATATCCGGAATGCGCAAAAAGGTGATATTCGACATAAATGTCGGAGGCACGAAAAACGTGGTTCAAGCTTGTCTTGAAAAACAGGTTAAGAGGCTTGTATATATTTCGAGCGTACATGCGCTAAAAGAGCCTGAAATCGGAATGATTGACGAGACGTTAGACCCGGACTTTAACAATTTGAACGGCGCGTATGCAAAATCTAAAGCTATGGCTACCATTGAGGTTTTCAACGCAATTCAAAAGGGACTTAACGCTGTTATTGTATTTCCGTCCGGGGTAATAGGTCCGTATGATTTTCGCTCTTCTTATACCGGAGGTGCGATAAAAGGATATATAGACGCAAAAAAGACCCAATACTATTTTGACGGCAAATACGATTTTGTAGATGTAAGGGATGTTGCGGACGGGATATTGCGCGCGTGGGAATACGGAGAAGCGGGGCAGGGGTATATAATCTCGGGCAGCGTTTCAAGCCTTGAGGATATTATCAAAGAGGTCGAGCAAAGTACGGGCAATACAATAAAAAGGCGAAGAATACCTACGGTTATTGTAAAGATTGCGGCGGCATTAGCGCCTTTGTATTATGCGATTGTGCGCAAAAAACCTATACTTTCCAAATACTCTATTGCAGTGCTTTTGTCAAACTCTAACATATCGAGCGGAAAGGCGCAAAAACAGCTTGGCTATCGTTCGCGCCCTTTAAAAGATACTATACGCGATATAGTAAGGTGGTATCGCGTTGCATACCCTAAAGCGTAAGTTAGCTGCGGTTAGCTTAACGGTATAAAGCGCTTTTGGTTTTCCAAGGCGCTTTTTTGCGCATATCTTGAACAACAAGTGCAATTATGATATATTATCGTAGATATTTGTGGCTCGTTTGAGAAACAGGAGGCTTAAATGGATAAACTGCAGGAAGCGGGAATATGTTTTCCGCAAATTTTGATTCCTGAAAAGAAAGTTAATAAACATAAATGGGCAGTGATTGCGTGTGATCAGTTTACTTCTAACGAAGATTTTTGGCTCAGGACGCAAAAAATAGTCGGCGGGGCGCCGTCCGCGCTTCATATAATTGTTCCCGAGGCCTTTATTGGTATGCAAGACGTCCCCGACAGAATAGCGCATGCCAAACAAATAATGCGCAATTATATTGACGACGGGGTTTTGGTCTGCTTGCCCGAAGGGCTGATTTTGGTGGAAAGAGAGACGCCTTCAGGCACAAGGATTGGCATTGTGCTTGCAATAGATCTTGAGCAGTACGATATGGACCCGTCAAAATATCCGCTTATTCGGGCGACTGAAGAAACGGTAAGTGAGCGCATTCCTATTAGGGTGGCGCTTAGGCAGGATGCGGTAATCGAATGCCCGCATGCTATGCTGCTTATCAACGATCCGGACGATACGGTTTTAGGGCCTGTATACAACTCTAAAGAGAGTTTGGCAAAAATATATAGCGCCGAGCTTATGCAGGGCGGCGGCCGCATAGAGGGCTGGTTTGTTGAAGATAACAATATGCTCGAGGGCATTGCAGATGCGTTGATAAAGCTAAAACGAAAAGCGAAGGATAATATGCTTTTTGCAGTTGGCGATGGCAACCATTCCTTAGTGTCGGCAAAGCAGATATGGGACAATCATAAGATTAACATGGACGAACTGCAACGGGCGCAAAGCCCGTTAAGATATGCGCTTGTTGAAATAGTAAACATGTATGACCCCGGTATAAATGTATATCCTATTCACCGTATGCTGTTTAATGTTGATGTGCCGGGTGCTCTTCGCAGTTTGGTAAGCATACTGAACAAAACCGGTCAGCAGGCGCATATGATGTACACCCGGGGGACAAAAGGATACGCCAAGCCGGGTACGCAGTTAATTAACTTTGTTTCTAAAATGTCAAAAGGGTATATAGAAGTGGAAAAACCGCAGCACGAGTTGGTTTCAAAAACGCTTACCGATGCTCTTGATATTCTTTGCGAGGAGATGCCAAGAGCAAAGGTTGACTATATACACGATGATGAAGAGTTTCATTCGCTCGCTAAGGAGCATGCCGCGTTAGGCTTTAGTTTGGACCCAATCGGCAAAGAAGATCTTTTTGACATGGTAATAAAATACGGCGTACTTCCAAAGAAAACATTTTCGTTAGGCTCCGCATTAGAGAAACGGTACTATCTTGAGTGCCGCTTGCTTGTTGAAGCGGAAAGCGCGGAGGATGACGAACAGGCGCAAGCCCCGGATGAAGAAGAGACGTTGCTTGAGCAAAACGGCGAGCAGGAGCAGTATTTGACCGAGTATATAGAACCCGAATCAGAGCAGGGGCCGCAAGATATAGAACAAGAAGTTCAAGAGGATATTGACGCTAAGCCGCGGCGTGGTTTACGGCATAAAAAAACGCGTAAAAGGCGGGAAAGCAAATGAAAGTTTGCAAATTCGGCGGCAGTTCGCTTTCGGACGCTGCGCAGTTCGAAAAGGTTAAAAAGATAGTCGAATCTGACAAGCAGAGGGTATACGTTGTGCCGTCCGCGCCCGGGAAGGTTGACGCTAATGGCAGTAAGGTTACCGATATGTTAGTTGCGTATCATAAAGCTGCGGCAGCGGGAGATGATACGTCTCAAATATTTCAAGAGATAAGCGAGCGTTTTGTATCAATCAAGGACTGTTTAAACCTAAGAGTTGATATATTGGCGCATCTTAAACGTATTGACGAAAACGTAAAAAAAGGCGCCGGAATCGATTACACAATAAGCCGGGGCGAATATTTGAGCGCTATATTGTTAGCGGAACTGTTGGGTTTTGATTTTATCGATTCGTCCGAATGCGTGATGTTTAGCATGGACGGAAAGTACGAATCGGAAAAGACTCGAACCGTAATGCGGGGGCGCCTTCGCAATCACTGCAAAGCGGTTATACCCGGGTTTTATGGAAGCATGCCTAACAGGCAGATAAAGACATTTCCCCGCGGGGGCTCGGATATTACGGGTGCGATTGTAGCGCGGGCGGCGCGGGCGGATGTTTACGAAAACTGGACTGACGTTCCGGGGGCGCTTATGGCAGACCCGCGCATTGTGGACTGCCCAAGGGTAATACGCAAAATCACTTACAGGGAATTAAGAGAGCTTGCTTATATGGGCGCTACGGTGCTGCACGAGGATGCCATTTACCCGGTATCTAAAGCTAACATACCAATAAATATAAAAGATACTAACGACCCTAAAGATGCGGGAACGTTTATAGTTCCCAATGTTACTGACAACGACACCGATACAATTACCGGTATTGCGGGTAAAAAAGGTTTTACGGTAATAGCGGTGGAAAAAGCAAACATGAACACCGAGCTTGGATTTGGCCGCAGAATGCTGACGGCGCTTGAAAACAATGATGTGCGGTTTGAGCATATGCCTTCGGGTATCGATTCGTTAGGAATTGTTTTGGCGGACAGCGAGATAGAAGGCAAGCAAACAAAACTGCTTGATGATGTGTATAAGATGTGTGAGCCGGATTCGTTGGAAGTTTACAGCGGGCTTGCGCTTATAGCCACCGTGGGCAGGGGTATGATACGCAAGGTTGGAGTGGCGGCGCGGCTTTTTGCGGCGCTTGCGCAAAGCAATATAAATGTGCGCATGATTAACCAAGGCTCAAGCGAAATAAATATTATTGTAGGCGTGGATGAATACGATTTTGAAATCGCAATAAAAGCAATTTACAACGAATTTTGCAAATGAAACTATGATTTACAGATCACTCGAATTAGTTATCATTATACTGTTTTTAATCGGCGCAGGGTTTTTTGTTGCGTGGAAAAAATGGGTATCGCGCGATGCGGCGAACGCCATTACAAAAATAGTAATCAACTTAGCGGTGCCGGGTACTCTTGTTTACAGCTTTTCAACAACCATCACGCGCAGTCAGCTTATTGATTCGTGGCTGCCCGTTTTGGTTGCCTTGGCGCTTGTTTTTGCCAATTATGTTGCCGCAAAGATTTGCACAAAACTGCTCAACATATAGCCGAATCGCAAAGGTATTTTTACGGTATCTTTTGCATTTTCAAACTTGGTATTCATAGGGTTTACCGTTACGCTCGCCGCATTCGGAGAAACGGGAATGCTTTACGCCATGTATGCGTATGTACCGAACACCGTAATGTTTTGGACAATAGGATACCTTTTGATACGTAAGGATGCAAACACAATTTTGGGCGATAAAGCCCGTTTTAGATTTGAAAATCTAAAAAAACTGTTAACGCCTTCGATACTGACTGTGCTAATTATGCTTGCGCTTGTTTTGTTGGACATAAAGCTGCCCCCAACAGTGATTAAAATATCTGAATATTTAGGTAATATGACAACCCCTCTTTCACTTATTTTCACAGGCTGCATGATTTACATATCCGGCTTTAAAAATTTCAAATACGAAAAGGGTTTAACGGCGGTAATCTTAGGGCGCTTTGTGATTGTACCGGCGATAAGTTTTGTTGTGTGCATGATAATTATTGCTTCGCTGCCGTATAGAGCGGAGCTTTATTTAATGCGCAATGTTTTTACAATTCAGATGGCCATGCCGGCAATGGTGCAACTTCCGATTTTGGCGGAAACTTGCGGCGCAGACACAAAATACGCAATTACGAATGTGGCCGCAACAACGTTGATTTCGTTAATTACAATACCCGTTTATTTAATTTTGCTTTCTGTTTTATAATATTTCCGAAGATTATATTGTTATGCGCACGTTATATTCATAAACATCCGTTCGATAAACCGCACGTTCGTAATACAATGTTTCCCCGCTCGTCAAATAATACAGGCTGTTAACTTTTAAAAGAGGAGTTTGAGGCGCTACCTGAAGGTATTCCTGAAAGCGGGCGCCCGGAATCAACGCCGACATTTTGCAATCCGCACTGCCAATACTATGGCCATAATTTTCGCTAATCAATTGATAAAGCGAGCCTGACAAATCATCTTTTTGTAAATTGGGACATATTTGAGCCGGCAAAAAAACTTCTTCGACCGCAACCGGTATTTTATTTGCAAACCTTATACGCATTGCACGGTACACTTTGCCGTTGGCGCTAAGCCTTTGCGCAATGCTTTCGGGCGGTATAAATGCTTGGAATTCAATAACGTGGGTAGAAGGGGCAAGCCCGCGCATGCGCATCGTTTCAGTAAAGCTCGAAATGTTGCGTTGTTGCATTTTTCTTGCGGATACAAAAGTGCCCCGCCCTTGATGTCTAAACAGAATACCCGAATTAACAAGATCGGTCAGCGCCGCCCTTACGGTCATGCGCGATAAACCGTGCAGGTCTGCAAACGCACGCTCGGATGTAACTTTATCTCCCGGTTTTAGCGTGCCATTTTTGATTTGATGCAAGATCATTTCTTTAATTTTTAAATATGCAGGTTGGCTCATTAGAATACCCCCAAAGAGATGGTCATTTTTAACTTTAGCACGTATGAGCCTTTGTGTAAATATTAATGCGCGTTTATACGCAAAATAAAGCTAAACAACCATGTTTTTGTCGTAAGGAGGCCTAAACAAATGAAAAACACGCTTAAAAAGATATGCTTATCAACTTTTCTTATATGTGTTCTAACCGTCAGCACGGTTTTTGCAGACAGCACATATACCGTTAAACCAAACGATACCCTTAACAAGATAGCCAAAGCGAGCGGGGTAACATTAAACGAACTTATAGCGGCAAACCCTTCAATAAAAAACCCGGCTATGATCTATGTTGGTCAAAAGATAACGATACCTTCAACCAAACTTGTAAGGTATACCGTGCAAAAAGGCGATACAATGTGGGGTATTGCACAAAAGTACGAAATAAGCCTTGCGGAGCTAAAAAAGGCGAACTCAAATATAAAGGATTTCTCTTGGATTTATGTCGGTCAGGTAATTATGGTGCCCGACACTAAACCGTTGCAAAACCACGAACAGCAGGTGTTTGAGATTGTAAACAAAGAGCGCGCAAACCGCGGGCTGCCGCTTTTAAAGCTGAATGCACAACTCTCGCGTGTAGCAAGGTTTAAAAGCCAAGATATGATTGATAAAAATTATTTTTCCCATCAATCGCCCACTTACGGCTCGCCGTTTGAGATGATGCAAAAGTTTGGGTTGCGGTTTAGCGCCGGCGGAGAAAACATAGCTTACGGGCAAAAGAGCGCGCAGGAAGTTATGAACACCTGGATGAATTCGGCGGGGCATAGGGCTAATATACTTTCGCAGGCGTACACTAATATCGGAATCGGGGTAGCAAAAACTGCCAACGGGACTCTTTACTGGACGCAAATGTTTATGAACCCATATTGACGCGGACAGCCGGCGCGCCGCATACCGCCGGCTTTTTCTATTCTTTTATCAACACCGCTTTTATTCGCCTTACGCCTGCCGAACTCGACTGTTCTTTTTGTATTTTGAACACGCCAAGCTCGCCGGTGTTTTGCGCATGCGGACCGCCGCATATTTCTTTAGAAAAGCTACCGGCCGAGTAAACCTTAACCGTGTTGCCGTATTTGGATTCAAAAAGGCCTATCGCGCCCTGCGCTTTTGCCTTATCGAGGCTCATCTCTTCGCACTTTATCTCTAACCCGGCTTTAATTGCGTCATTAACAAGACGTTCTACCTCGGCAAGCTCGTGTTGCTCAACCTTGCGGGAAAACGTGAAGTCAAAACGAAGCCTCTCCGCTGTTATGTTGCTGCCCCGCTGTTCAACTTCTTTTCCCAAAACGCGGCGTAAAGCCTCGTGCATAAGGTGGGTTGCGGTGTGGAGCATAGCGCTTGCTTTGCCCGTGTCGGCAAGCCCGCCCTTAAACCGCTGCCCGGCGCCTGCGCCCGAAATTTTCTGATGGTTTAAAAACGCTTGCTCGAAGCCTTTTATGTCAACTTGAAGCCCGTTTTCGTTAGCTAACTCTAACGTAAACTCTAATGGGAAACCGAACGTATCGTATAGCCTAAAAGCGTCTGCGCCGGGTATCAGCTTTGATTCAAGCCTGTCCTGCAGCTTTTCAAATTCTTTTAAACCTTGCGTTATTGTGCGGGAAAAACGTTCTTCCTCTAAGTTAAGCTCGTTTATTATGCGCGATTGGTTTCGGGCAAGCTCCGGATACACATCTTTATATTTGTCAACCACGGTTTTTGCGATTGAACTTAAAGACATGCGCTCTATGCCAATCCGCAGCGAAAACCGCACGGCACGGCGAATCAGCCTGCGCAACACATAGCCTTGGTCAACATTGGAAGGAGTTACGGCTTTCTCGTCCCCGAGTATAAAAGTTGCGCAGCGCACATGGTCGGCTATTATTCTAAACGCGCGGGTTGTATCTTCGCTTTCGCCGTATTGAAGGCCTGAAAGTTTTGCTATTTTGTCCATTATGGGCTTAAAAAGATCCGTTTCGTATACCGAGGATTTTTTTTGCAATACCGCCACCGTTCTGTCAAGCCCCATTCCGGTATCAACATTCTTTTGTTCTAAAGGTTCGAATGCGCCTTCCGCTGTTTTGTTATATTGCATGAAAACATCGTTCCAAACCTCTAAGTACTTTCCGCAAGAGCAGGAAGGATCGCAATTTTCGCTGCACTTTGGGGCGCCGGTGTCTATAAACATTTCGGTATCCGGCCCGCAGGGGCCGCTTTGACCCGCAGGTCCCCACCAGTTATGTTTTTTGCCGAAGAAAAATATGTGGCTTTTGTCAACTCCGAGGCTTTCCCAGATATTTGCAGATTCCGTATCGCGCGGGGCGTCGTCATCACCCGCAAAACAACTGATATACAGCCTGTCCTTTTCAATGCCGAGCCATTTATCTGAAGTCAGAAACTCGAAACTGAACTCTATTGCTTCTTTTTTAAAGTAGTCGCCTAAAGACCAGTTGCCGAGCATTTCGAAAAACGTACAGTGAGAATCGTCTCCAACTTCGTCAATATCGCCTGTGCGAACGCATTTTTGCGAGTTTGCCAAACGCTTGCCTTCGGGGTGTTTCGCGCCTAAAAGATAGGGTACCAAAGGATGCATTCCCGCAGTCGTAAAGAGCACCGTAGGGTCGTTCTCAGGTATCAAAGAGGCGGAAGGGATTATTGCATGCCCTTTGCCGGCAAAAAAATCTAAAAATAGTTGCCTAAGTTCTAAGCTCGTAAGCTGTTTCACTGTGTGTAATCTCCTCGCTTTAGTATATCGCTATACATTATAGCAATATTGAGCAACACAGACAAGGTTTCGCTTTATGGGCTTTTTAAATCATTCTGCACGGCTTTGGAATGTGCGTTTTAAACGGACTTATAAAATAATCTTAAAAAACTATTATAATTTTTATTAAATAAGCAAAACATAATAGCGTAAAGCTTGATTTGCAGCAAAGTTGCCGGTTCGAAGTGGTTTAAATTAATCGAGCCAAGCGCAGGTGATGTGCAGGCGCAAAGACGCGCAATGCGTTGGACAGGGCTATTTAAAGAATGCTGGACGGCATTGCCGGCTGCCGTATAACGCCAGAGTCTTATACGCGGGGTTACCGCAATAGCTCGAAACATAAGTAGATTTGCAAATATGAAGGCTTTACGGAAAAACAGCGGTGCGGTACGAATATACCGCGCCGTTGTAATTATTATGGGCTTTAGCCTGTTGAGCATGAAGTGAGTTTCTCGGAAGAGAAATGAACCACGCGAAACAATAAACCGCCCGCTATGCGGGTGCGCAACGGGGGTTATACAAAAAATCATCTTTCCGTTAAAATAGAGTTGTTCAAGCTACTAAATTAACGAAAGGTGATTTAATGGCAAACAAGGCACATAGTCTGGCACATACGAAATGGATGTGCAAATACCACATAGTATTTACTCCTAAGTATAGGCGCAAAGCGATCTACAATCAATATAAAAGCAGTATGCGAGAGGTATTGAAGCAGTTATGCAGGTATAAGGGGGTGGAAATACTGGAAGGACACCTAATGCCGGACCACATACACATGCTGGTGAGCATTCCGCCGAAAACAAGCGTATCAAGCTTTATGGGATATCTAAAGGGAAAAAGTGCACTGATGATTTTTGACAAACATGCAAATTTGAAATACAAGTTCGGGAACAGGCACTTTTGGGCAGAAGGTTTTAAGTAAGTACGATAGCCCTTAATGAGGCAACTATTAAAAAGTATACTCAAGAGCAAAAAAAGCAAGGTGTTATGATAGACAAATTAAGTGTAAAAGAATACGAAGGCCCCTTTAAGGGACAGCTGGTATTACGAATACTCCTTTAGGAGTGGCAAAAGTGGCAAAGCCAGCGTCTTTAGGCGCTGGCCGGTAACGGCCCCTTACAGGGGCAGAGCAAACCACCCGTTTTGCGGGTGGTCATGATTTTATTAAAACTTATCACTATTTCAAGAATATTATTATAGGCATAAACCTATTTTACTTAAATTCCAATATAATAACTATTTATTCAGAAAAGTATTGTCATTATTTATATTACATGATATATTAAGTTATAATAATTGTCATATTATACAAAACAGATAAAATCTATTTATAAAAGTGGGGAAACGATGAAAAAAGCGGTAAAATTTATTTGTTGTATCCTGTTGTCAGCTATCTTGTTTACAACAAGCCAAGCTGCTTCATTAGCTTTTACGGAAGCTGAGCAAATCAAAAAAAGCAATGAAGACGAAATTGATTTAGAAGATTTCTTTAGTAAAGCAGCAATAAGTGATTATGATATCTCAGGAGTAACTTTTAAGGCTCTGGAAAAGGTCGGATCAGAGCATGTCTTAACAACAGTTAAACTTATTCCAAAAGATTCAGAACAAGCGCAAGAATTGATGGCAAAAGCCAAAAAAGAAGTTGATGCAAAAAAAAGACATGCTAAAGAACCGATTTTAATAGCCGCATCTATAACGCCGGCTTCGCCCAAGATGTCATCTGGAACAGGTACTTTATATGATTATAAATGGGATGGTTCATTAATTATTAAAATATTCACAAAATTATATTATACTACTACAAATTATCGGGGCCTTACGTATATTCATATCAATAAAGTAACCGGAGGATTCTATTCTGAAAGCGGCTCGGGGCATAGTGTCGGAAATGGAACGTTTGTTAAAGAAAACAAAATAAGAATTGGACAAATAGGATTCGGTATAAATGGCGGTTATCATACACAATATCGAGACTTTAATTACAGCACTAGTACGAGAGCTTTTACGGCAAAGCCTTTTAGTACTTGGGTACCAGTATGTACAGAATATAGTGCAGCAGTTGGTTCTACTTATACTGTAAAACTAAAACGTGGTGGTTCAACATGGACGGTTAGCTTAACTAACAATATCTGTGGATAACGCTTGATTAAGGGAGCAGGCCATCAAACAACGGCTGCTCCTTTATCCAAACACGAATATTTTTTTGGAGGTATGTCAATGAACAAGATTAAATGTATTTGCACAGTATTGGCGCCTAATCTATTTATATTTGTATACGCGTATTTACTTTATTTAGCGAAGGATTATTCGAGCCGTCATTACACTATGCACAATGTATTTTTAGTCGAGATACTGGGTAATCTCGCCTACGGATTGATATTATTCTTTATATGTAAAGGAAGCTTTAACGGCGCGCGTCAGGGTTCCCTCAAATTCATTCTCGGCGTTCTTATTATCCCGTTGATTTATTTGTTATCAATCATTCCCGGAATCGAATTAACGATTGTTTCTGCCTATATCATAAGCTCGCTCGACCACTACTTTATATTTGCAGGCATTTATATAGGGCTTATTGTTTATTCTTTAAATAATAAAAAGAAGCAAATATCGGGTTAATTCGTTTAGAAACCGGATGATTGAGTAAGCTTCTTTATTCATGAAAAAACCTGTATAGTTGGGTTTTAATAATTTTTCATGGCTATTAGGATTAATCATCAAAAATAAGTCCGTAATAACGGTCAATACAAGGTGCAGAATGTTGTCATAGTAATGGAAAAGGCGGAAAAAAGCTATGACAACGAAAAAAAGTCCCGAGATAGAAGACTTGCGGCAGCTATCTCGGGTGCTGAATCTTCCGTACAATACAGCTTGGTTTTTGATTCACCGTATCCGCAATGCTATGGCCGGGCGGGACGGCCGTTATCTGCTCAAAGGTATTGTTGAGTTGGATGATACGTACCTTGGCGAAGCCAAAAAAGACGGCAAAAGAGGCCGCGGAACCACGAAAAACAAGGTCGTGGTTGCGATTTTCACAGACGAAAAAGGCAACCCCCAATACGTTAAAATGCAGGCGGTTCCAGACCTGAAGGGAAAGACAATCGCTAAGTTTACCAAGAGAAGTATTGCCGAAGGTACAACGGTGCGGATGGACGCTTACCATAGTTACCGAAGGCCTTTGGCTGAAAAGTATCTGCATGAGTATCAGGTCTTTGATGCGGTAACACAGTCGGCTCCATTAAGATTTGCTGACTTAACCTAATAGCCATATTATTTATTATGGTATTGTTATAAAACGCGGTTTGCGGTTATCAAACGCGCATACATAGCGCAGACCGATTTCTTTTAGTTGACGCAGCGTTTGGGGGATTTTAAAACCTACATTTTGCGGGGCGTGAGCGTCTGAACCTATTGTGATTATTTCGCCGCCAAGCTCTAAAAAACGTTTTGCTATTCGCATTTCGGGCATTGTTGAAGGCGTCATTTTAAGCCCGCTAGTATTAATTTCAATGCCTTTGCCGTTTTCGATAATTATTTTCAGCAAAGTATCTATGGCATCGCCGTACTTTAAATAAGAAAGAAGTTTGTCTGGATATGGACAGGGCTTGCCTACATATCCTATATGACCGAAAACATCGTAAAAATCACACGAACGCGCGCTGACAATGCATAAGCGCAAATACTCGTCAAATATTTTGTCTTTAGAGTATCTTTGCCACAATTCTTGCTCATAAGCGTCCAAACCAAATATTAAGTGTTGGGAGCCTATCACAAAATCAAACGGCTGGCTTTCAATTATTTGTTTGGTGTCTTCCAAAGTATCCGAGCAAATCCCGGCTTCAATACCAAACCGCATGTTTAGCTTCGGGTTGGCTTTTTGCAGCTTAAGGAACTCTTTTCTGTAAGCTGCAAAATCGAAATCAATTTCGCCGGGCTGCATTATATCGAGATGTTCCGTAAAGCATAACTCATTAATTCCGGCATGTACGGCCGCTTTGACCATACTTTCCATCGGTGCTTCGCAGTCGATGGAAAACGAAGTGTGTAAGTGATAATCTATCATTATGCCCTCCTCAGGCTGTATTGCGTTAACAATGCATGGTGTTTTAATATTGGCAAATTGATTGCAGCACGCACGATAAGCTGCCCCACATTTAGATACTGCCATGCGAATGCTATTTTGTGCGTTTGCGGTTACTTGCGTTTGACGGCTTAACCAATCATAATTCTAATTTGTTATTTAGTTTTTTGTCAAGAGCGCGGCTTATCAACCAAATAAACGCCGGCTTGCATTTTTTTGATTGCGTTAGCAGTTTCGGGCACGCTGTTGACAACACAATGCTATTTCAATATAATATACCCGTCTTATTAAGGATAGTAAGCCTAAATCGGCTTTAGTATATGGAAAAGGGGCGATATGCAAAATGAAAATGACACTGCAGCCCAAAAAAAGGCAGCGTAAAGTTGAGCACGGATTTCGCAAAAGGATGAAGACTAAATCCGGCAGAAACATTTTAAAACGCAGGCGCACAAAGGGAAGAAAAAATCTTACCGCGTAATTTGCTGTGCCTTTGCATAGGCATTTTTTAAGTAATCCAAAAGGGTTGCCTTTTGGACGGAAGGAAAGCATTGAGGCGCGAATACTCGCTCAGGCGCAATAAAGAATTTAGGTATGTATACAGAAAAGGCAGGTCCGTTTCGGATAGCTATATGGTGCTAATATATGTGCCCACTAAAACACCGCATCTTAAAGTGGGTTTTTCTGTATCTAAAAAGTTAGGCAACAGCGTTCAGCGTAATAAAATCAAACGCAGGATGAAAGAGGCTTTCTTTTCTGTTTTTGATACGGTATCGCCCAATTGTCTTTTGATTTTTGTGCCAAGAGAAAAGGCTAAGGATATCGATTATCAAACAATATTGTATTCTGTTAAAAAGCTGCTTGGCAAAGCGGGGCTGATAAAAAAATGAAACGTATTCTGCTTGCGCTCATTTGGTTTTATTCCAAAGCCATATCGCCATACACGAAGCGCAGCTGCAGGTTTATGCCCTCGTGCTCCGAGTATGCGGCGCAGGCCGTTAAAAAATATGGTGCTTTTAAAGGCGCAAGGCTTGCAGGTTTAAGACTGTTGCGTTGTAACCCGTTTAACAAGGGCGGATACGATCCCGTGCCGTAAGGCGCACATTTGATTATGGAGGACTAAACTATTGGAATTTATATCTGATTTCTTTGTTATGGTTCTGCGGTTGGTTTTTAGCCTTGTGCAAAACTATTCTGTAGCTATCATAATTGTTACCGTTGCAATCAGGGTGCTTATATTGCCGCTTGATTTAAAACAGAAAAAAAGTTCGCGCAAGATGGCGCTGATTCAACCCAAAATTGATTCGTTGAAAAAACGTTATGCAAGCAACCCTCAGATGATGCAGAAAAAGCAGCAGGAGCTGTTTAAAAAGGAAGGCATAAAGCCTCTTGCCGGCTGTTTGCCTATGCTGCTTACTTTGCCAATATTTTTCGCATTCTTTGCTGCAATGCGCGTGCTTGCCGCGGAGCAAACGGTAAACTTTATGCTAAACGCAAAAAGTGTGGGTGAGAGTGCGCATGCTCTTCCAAGCTGGCTTTGGGTGCACAATTTCTGGCAGCCTGATTCAGGATTCGCCGCTATTTTGCCCAATGCGGCAGAGTTCACATCGTTTGTTCAATCTAACGTTATGCAAATTTCCCCTCAATCGCTGCATATGCTCAACATGTCCGGATTGGTAGATTTTAGTCCGCTAAAGGATACTTTGCAGGTAGGCGCAAACTATACCGGTTTAACGCAAAACATTATTGCATCTAACAACCTTGCCGGGTTTAACAACGGTTGGTTCATACTTCCGGTGTTAGCGGGCGTTTCTTTGTTTGTGCAAACTAAGCTTACTATGTCGCAAACGCCTACGGCAGGTCAAGGCAAATTTATGCTGTGGTTCTTCCCCATTTTCTCCATTTATATTTGCGCAACCTCCAATACTGCTTTTGCGGTGTATTGGTTGTTTGCAAATCTATATGCTCTTGTGCAGACGTTGATTGTAAACTGGATTTACAAGAGGCGCGATGAAAAACGAAAGGGCATGCTTGAGGAGGCTATCTGATGGATTGCATTGAAAGCAAAGGCAAAACGGTTGACGAGGCCGTATTTAGCGGTCTGCTGAAAATGGACTTGTCTATCGATGAAGTTCATATAGAAATAATTGACGAAGGCGGCTCGCTTTTTAGAAGCGCCAAGGTTAAACTGACAAAAAAATCAGAAGACGAATTAGCATTTGAGACAAAGGCTAAGGACAGCCGGCAGGATGATTACAGCCAAGATAAAAAACGCAAAACAACTGCCCGAAGCGCAGGGCAGAATATGCGCAGGCGGCGCGGGCGGGTTGACGGTGCCGAAAACTTTCCGGCTAAAGATAAGGAATTTGTGCCGCAAACGCCCGGCAATGACGCGGAAAAGTTTTTGTTGGGGCTATTTTCTCATATGGGAATGGGCGTTAAACTGCAATCGGAAATGAAAGACGGATTATTAAAAATAGATTTGTCCGGGCGCGGAATGGGGCTGCTTATAGGCAGGAGGGGCGAAACGTTGGACGCGCTGCAGTACCTGACAAGCCTTGTTTTAAACAGCGGCAAAGACGAATATACAAAGGTGATGCTTGATACGGAGCATTACAGGAAAAAGCGCGAGGACACTTTAAAAAGGTTAGCGGCGCGATTGTCGGCAAAAGTGCAAAAGAACGGCAAACGTGTGGCACTTGAGCCTATGAACCCTTATGAGAGGCGCATATTGCATGCAACGTTGCAAGACGATAAAAATGTGTACACATACAGCGAAGGGGAAGATCCTTTTCGTTGCGTTGTGGTAGACTTGCGCAAAAATGATACAAAAAACACAAACGCTTAATCTATTTTTTCCGCTTAATAAAAAACACAACTAAAAAGGCAAAAGCCGCCACTATCGCAATGCATATGATCACGGGAGGCTGGGTTTGCGTTGTATTTTCTTGTTTTGCGGCGGGCGTGCTTTGCGGCAAAATTGCGGGAGCTAAGCTGCTTGGTTGAACAACCGCCGGTTCTTTTGTTTGCTGTTCCTGCGGCGCAGGCAAAGGTTCCGGCGGCACATAGTTTGATAAACATGTTTCAGGAATGTTTTCAAGAAAACAATTTTTTTCAACATCGTTTCCAACCGTTGTATATGCAAGCCCAAATTTTGCGCAGGAATATTTTGATGTGACCGAAACTTTAAAGTTCCAAATGTGTTGTGATTTATGATACGAGTACCCGAGCTTAGCCATATCCAAAGCGGTTTTTCCGCCAAAAGCCTCAAGCGGTTTTTTCCAATCCATTACTATTTTGTTTTTGCCGTATAGGTGCAGATACAGCTTTTTAACTTGCCACGTTCCGTATTCTTGTGCCGACTCGACAAACTTTGTTTCGTCAGCCGCTACAGTAACGGCCTCTAATGCCATTTTTGCGGTTACTTTGTGAGAGCCGTGGCCATACTCGCCTTTAAGATCGTGCGTGACTACAACCTCGGGTTTATATTTGCGGTAAAGCCGAACAATCGCCGAAAGCACGGCCTCTTCGCCCCCTTTAATCTTTGTGTTCTTGTTATACTTTATCGGAATAACAAAGTTATGAAACTCGGGGTAATGTTTAATTCCCATTGCCCAAAGCGCGGTTAAAGCTTCTTCCTGCCTGTTCCGCTTTTGTTTTGAAATCCACGCAACGCTTACCTGCAATCCTTTCTCAGCGCCATAGTATGGAATCGTGCCGCCCATATAAAGATATTCGTCATCGGCATGGGCTGATATTACCAACATATCCGCTTTGGAATACGGCTTTTCCCATATTTGTACGCTTTCGCTTATCTGCTCTTGTTCATAGGCTTTAATTTCCGATAACTTTGCGCCGTTTGGAAGACATATGATTATTTTAGCGGCGTCTAATAAGTCAACATACTGATTTACAATTAGATTATTGTAATTTGTTTGAGCAAAACAAACTCCGTCGGCATCATAAAATTTGATGCTGTATACGGCAGGTTCGTACCATTTTAGCATTATTGCCTTTTTGCCTATGCAGTTGATTGTAATTTGTTCTTGCTCGGCGAAAGCTAAATAAGTATTTATTCTTTTATCTGTTAACTTAGCCGTGCTCTTTTTGCTTATAAGAAATGAAATGGAATAAGGCTCTTGCGCTAAAGCTATTATAGGGAATAAAACTAACAAAATAAATAAAGCCAAAATTTTTTTCATTGTTCAACCCCGTTTTTATACATACAGAAAATAGATTAGCGCGCCTAAAATTGCATAAGTTTGTTACCGTTTAAAACCAGTATATATTGCTTTGTTTGCAATTGTCAATTATAATTAAAGCCAAGAATATACAAGGAATATTGCATGAAAAAGCGGATTCTTCTTTTTGCCGTGTTTGTTTTGTTGCAGACAACAGCTTTGCCTTACGCTTGGGCGCATTCGTCTGCGGATTTTCTTTTTGAAAATTCAGAACAATTTTATGAGCCTAACATTTCATCCGGGCCGTGGGTGTACCATTCTAAAAACCTAACGGTATGCATAAAAAAGACTTATGAGTATAAACAGCTCTGCTATATCGCCGATATATTTTTGCGCAATAACGAAAAGGCATATACGGGCTGGGCTAAAAAGAAACCGTATACGCGCACGGTAGAATTGCCCCACAAGATAGCGCGCAGATACGGCGCTGTTTTTGCGATAACCGGCGATTATATTTCGCACAGCAAAAACAAAAAAGGGGTAATGATCAGAGACGGGATAACGTATTACAATAAAAAAGACGCCGATACGTTGGCAGTCTTCCCCAACGGGGAAATGCAGGTTTATACTAAGGGCAGCGTAACGGCGAAAGAGCTTATCTCGCAAGGCGTTGCCGATTCTCTTGGCTTTGGTCCTATTATTGTTAAAGACGGCAAAACTACAAAAGCGGCGGCAACCCATCCCTTAAAGCCCAAAAACATTCGCGCCGGGATTGGGAGGGTTGAAGCCGGGCATTATATTGCAATAGTATCACGAGGCAAGTTTACGTTTAAAGAATACGCTCAGGTGTTTCTCAATTACGGCTGCGAGTGGGCATACAATCTTGACGGCGGGCACTCGGCCGCAATGATAATTATGGGTGAACAGATAAACGTTCACTGGGCGGAAAATATATTGGGGGCGGATAGCTCTGTACGTCAACGCCCGGTGCCGGATGTGCTGCTGATAGGGAACAGCGCACTTGTACCGGATGTTAACAAAAAAGCAACCTACAAAGGAAGCAGGTAAATGGACAAAAAAGATATTGCCAAAGAGCGATCAGCAGTCGGCCTTGTTCAAAAACCGCAAAAGTTTCGTAAAAGACGTTTATTGTATTTAATTGTTCCGGTTGTTTTAACAGTGTTATTTTTTAATGATCTAACTTATGTTTACGCTGAACTGAACTTTTTGATTGGCAACAGAGCCGCCGCCAAGAAAGTGTTTGGCAGCCTTGGCGATTTTAAAAACTCGCAAAGCTATTTGAAAGATATATCTTATGCGGACGCATGCGATTACAAAGCGGCAGAAGATTATGAAAAAGCAGTTCAATTGTATATTTCGCTTGACGGTTACAAAGATTCGGAAGTATTGGTTGACGAGTGTTATGGGCTTTTGGCGAAAAAATGTTGCCAAAAAGCGGATTATGAGAAAGCGGTGCATTATTTTATAAAGGCTGATGATGACCGGGGTATAAAGAGCGCTTATATTGAGTGGGGCGAAAAACTGTTTGAACAAAAAGATTTTTCAGCAGCGATAGAAAAGCTTAAGCCGTATGCGAAAGATGAAAAAATTGATGCTAAGATATGCTCGGCTGAATATGAAATAGCCTGTATCAACGCTCTGGCAGGCGATGATTACTATGCGGTTGTTAATTTAAACAGGCTTAACATGGATGAACGCGCCCAAGAGCTTACAAAGGGGATTACACGGATTAATCTGCAAAACGCAACTACTCTTTCTGTAAGCAATAACCATATAGTTTATTTAGACCAAAACGGAAACGTATATTCGGGCGGAAGCAATTTCTATGGACAGGGCGATGTGAACGAATGGAAAGGAATCGTATCGTTGTGCGCCGGTGAACAAAACACATATGGTTTAACGTACGACGGGAAGGTATTGGCAGCGGGATCAAACGCTTACGGGCAGCTCAATGTTTCAGACTGGTCAAAAATAATTAGCGTATGCGCAACGGACAACGCGGTATTTGGGCTGCGCCAAGACGGCAAAGTTGTGTTCTCGGGCGGGTTGAGCAAACAATACGATGCGGTAAAAGATTGGAGCGGCATTATAAATATAAGCGCGGGAAAAGATCACTTTGCGGCAATAGACGGCGCAGGCAGCATATTTTCCGCGGGTCAAAACGAATATGGCCAATGCAACGTGACGGATAAGAATAATATTGTTGCGGTACATTGCGGCGCTTACCGTACAATACTTATAACTTCAAACGGCAAGTTAGCGATTGTCGGTTCCTGCCCCAAGGATTTGGCTGAACAAGCTGAAAGATTGAGTGATATAACTGACGTTAGTTTTTCGTATTCGCACATCGTAGCCCGCAACAACACGGGCAAACTTTTTGCGGTCGGCTTAAATGACCGAGGTCAATGCGATGTTGCGGGATTCGACGATGTTGCATTCTTTTTTGCGCGCGCCGATTTTACCATTGCGGTTACGGCAGAAGGCAAAGTATTAACAAGCGTTGCCGGCGGCACGCTTGATTGGCAAGTGCTGGTATGGAAACAATAAATTAATTGTATTGAATGAAGGGCTTATGCTGCCCGGCTTATTTGCCGCTTAAAGCTTAGGAAACGCCAAACTTTCAGCTCACTTTAACAGTGTCGGATTTATTTATTTTTGCATGCGCTAAAGAAAGCATCAGTTTAATGCGGTTAAGCTGGTTAACTTCGCTTGCGCCCGGGTCGTAATCTATGGCTATTATATTGGCGTCGGGATAGCGGGCGCGTATAGGCGAGATTACGCCTTTGCCGACAATGTGGTTGGGCAGGCAGGCAAAGGGCTGTACGCATACAATTCCGTCGGCGCCTTCCTGTATAAGTTCGGCCATTTCACCCGTTAAAAACCAGCCCTCTCCCGTTTGGTTACCTAAAGACAAAAATTTAGAAGCTGCGCGCGCTTTATCCTCTATATAAGTCGGAGCGGAAAAACGTTTGCTTAAAGATAGCTGATTCCGCATTACTGAGCGGTATTTTTCTAAAATATATATGGCGAAGTTGCCTATTATGGCATTTAGTTTGGAACGCCCGAGCTTTTTGTATGCAAAGTTTGTGTTGTATGCGCAATACAGCAGAAAGTCGATTAAATCGGGCACCCTAACCTCGGCTCCTTCGCTTTCCAGCACTTTAACTATTTGGTTATTGGCGGTAGGATGGTATTTAACCAGTATCTCGCCCACCACTCCTATTACAGGTTTGCGCACTTTCGTAACTTCAATTGAATCGAATTCGGCAACCATGTTCTTTATATTTCGTTTGAATTGCTTAAAGCTCATTTTTTTCATGCCGGATAAGGTAATATCCCGCCACTTGTTATACATCGCTTCGGTTTCACCGTTGTTTGCTTCGTAAGGCCTGCTTGCAAGCGTAAGCCTGTTTAACAAATCGCCGTACACCATTCCGCACAGTGCGCGCCTTAACAACGGCAAACTGATTTTAAACCCTGGATGTTTTTCCAACCCTGCGACATTAAGCGATATAACGGGAATATGCGGATAGCCGGCGTCCGCAAGAGCCTTTCGGATAAACCCGATATAATTTGACGCGCGGCAGCCGCCGCCCGTTTGCGTGATAATGCATGCAAGCTTGTCGGTATCGTATTCGCCGGATTTTACCGCTTCAATCAGCTGTCCGGTAACAAGTATTGAGGGATAGCATGCGTCATTATTTACGTATTTTAAGCCTTCGTCCACCGCCGCATTATCCACCGAAGGCAGCACCTCGAAACGATAGCCGGAATACTCAAATGCGGCGTGTAAAAAATCAAAATGTATGGGCGACATCTGCGGCGAAAGTATCGTATATTCTTTTTTCATAAATTTTTTGAACACTACTTTTTTATATTCTACGGCTTTTTTCATCACAGTTTGCTTTATAGACGATAGCAAACGTTTTTTGCTGCGCTCGGATATCGCGGCCACAAGGGAGCGCAACCTTATCCGTATTGCGCCGGTGTTGTTTATTTCGTCTATTTTCAGCAAGGTATATATCTTTCCGTAAGCTTTTAATATCTCGTGAGTCTGATCAGTTACAACGGCGTCAAGCCCGCAGCCGAATGAGTTTAGCTGGACAAGCTCAAGCCCCTGTGTGCGCCCGGCAAGATGGGCCGCCGCATATATGCGGGTATGGAACATCCATTGGTCGAGAACCCGCAAAGGACGGTATTCGCCAAGGTGTGCGATGCTTTGTTCGGTCAGCACCGCATAGCCCAAAGATGTAACAATAGACGATAAACCGTGGTTTATTTCGGGGTCTATATGATAAGGACGTCCGCCCAATATAATTGCTTTTAGCTCTCCGCGGCGCACCTTGTTTAGAATAATTTCGCCTTGCCGTTTTATATCGTTTTGGTATCTTAGCTTTTCCTTCCAAGCCTCGCGCACCGCATGGCGAACCTTAGCCGCGCTTATGTGAGGAAACTCTTGCACCAGTCTGCGAGACAGCCTTGTAACGCAATCCATAGGCAAAAAAGGCATTATCAGGTTAACGCCGTTTTCCGCAATTTCGGTCATATTGTTCTTTATGTTTTCCGCGTAAGAGATTACTATGGGGCAGTTGTAGTTGTTCGCGGAACGTTTTTGTTCCTTTTTTTCATAGGGCACGCATGGGAGAAAAATCGTCTTTATGCCCGCATCAATAAGCTTGCGCACAGCGCCATGCACTATTTTTGCGGGATAGCATAAAGATTCGGATGGTATGCTTTCAATACCCGCAGTATAAACCTCCCGGGTTGAACGAGGGGAAAGCACAACCCGGTACGAAAGTTTAGTAAAAAAAGTGTGCCAAAACGGATAATTTTCGTACATCCCCAAAACCCGGGGTATGCCTATTTCGCCATTTTGAGCTTCTTCTTTTTTCAGCGATTTATATCCGAACAGCCGCTTATAAGTGTAAGCGTACATATCGGGAACAGTGTTTTTATCAACCAATTGGTCGCTGCCGCGCTCACAACGATTGCCTGAAACAAAACGGCGCCCGCCTCCAAAATTGCTTATAGTTAAACGGCAATTATTCTCGCAGCGGGCACAGCGGGAGTGAGCAACCGTTATTTTCATGGTTTCTATTTCATCCAAAGAAAGCAAACTTGATAGAGCGCCTTGCGGGCACCTTTGTTTTGCAATAAGCGCCGCGCCGTATGCGCCCATAAGTTCCGCAATTTGCGGACGGATAACCTCGCGTTTTGTAAGCAATTCAAAAGCGCGAAGAACAGCGTCGTTTAAGAACGTACCGCCCTGCACCACAATATTTTTGCCAAGCTCATCAGAATTTTTAAGTTTGATTACTTTATATAAAGCATTTTTAATTATCGAATATGATAATCCGGATGAAATATCGGCGAGCGTTGCGCCTTCTTTTTGCGCCTGGCGTACTTTCGAGTTCATAAATACTGTACAACGGCTGCCAAGGTCTATTGGATTTTTTGAGAAAAGCGCAATTTGGGCGAAATCTTTTATATCCAGCCCAAGAGAATCCGCAAAGGTTTCAAGGAAAGAGCCGCAGCCCGATGAGCAAGCTTCGTTAAGAATTACCTCCTCAATCACCCCTTCTTTTATTTTCATGCACTTCATATCCTGACCGCCAATGTCGAGGATAAAATCGGCATCAGGCATAAATGCGCGCGCCGCGGTATAATGCGCTACTGTTTCAACCTCGCTTGTATCAAGAAAAAATGCAGCTTTTGCAAGATGTTCACCGTATCCGGTAGAGGCGGAATATGCAATATGCGCATCTTGAGGCAAAAGTCGATAAACATCTTCTATAATTTGCCTGATAACATCGAGCGGCCTGCCCTTATTTGCGCCATAGCGCGTATACACAATTTTTCCGTCCTCGGTTAAAAGCACTGCCTTTGTTGTGGTTGAGCCGGCGTCTATACCAAGATAACACGCCCCTTTACACTGCTCAATTTGTGTAAGCGCTACATTCGTGCACGTGTGACGCTTCGCAAACTCCCGGTATTCCTTTTTAGTTTTAAACAAAGGGGGCAGATAAACGGACTCTCCCTCAAAAGCTGATGCTTGCCGCGCGCGTTCCAATAAGGAGTTTAGTTTAACGGTTTTTTCTTGCTGCGCCATTATTGCCGCGCCAACCGCCACAAAGGTTTTTGCGTGCGGTACCGCTATTACGTTTTGGTTTTCAAGTTTTAGCATTTTTATAAAACAGTCTCTAAGAGCGGGCAGAAAATAAAGCGGACCGCCAAGAAATGCGACATTGCCGCGAATTGGGCGCCCGCATGCAAGCCCGCTTATAGTTTGGCTGACTACGGCTTTAAATATCGATGCGGCAATATCTTCTTTTGCGGCGCCTTCATTGATAAGAGGCTGTACATCGCTTTTTGCAAACACGCCGCAGCGCGCGGCAATATCGTATGTGTGGGTTGCTTTGGCGGCAAGACTATCAAGCCCGGAGGCATCGGTTTCAAGCAAGGAGGCCATTTGGTCAATAAAAGCGCCCGTGCCGCCTGCGCATGTTCCGTTCATTCTTTGCTCGGGATTTCCTGAAAAATAAGTGATTTTGGCGTCTTCCCCGCCTAATTCTATTGCAACGTCGGTAGTGGGAATTAAGGTTTTAACGGCGACTCCCGCTGCGATAACTTCCTGCACAAAAGGCAGGCAAAGCCATTTGCTTACCGAAAGCCCCGCCGAACCGGCAACACATACCGCAACATCAATTGGCCCGAATTTTTCGTAAACATCGTTTAACATTGAGCAAACAGAAGCGGCAATATCACAATAATGCCTTTTATAGTCGCTAAACAGAGTTTTGGCGTTACTTTGAGCAACGCATTTTATTGTTGTCGAGCCTATATCAAGCCCTAAATTTACTTGTGTATTTGTAATTTTATTTTCCATCATTTACACCAAGCCGATTATACACCAGCGAATTGGTATTATAAAGCGGATAAAGGTTTATAGACTATTGTATTATTGCAAAAACGCAATAATTTATAAAACCGTAACAAATATAATATGAAGAATATGTATATACATGTATAAATATAAGTATTGTATACATATATAATTTTATGGTATTATTAAAAAACAAATTAACTATCAATGCTTATAAAAGCTTGCTATGTTTTTATGCGCCGGCGCTCGCTGGCTATCGGCTTATTAGACGGTCTTATGGGTCTTCACTGACGTGTGAGCACGAATTAGTGACAATAATGCTTAATATAAGGGGAATAAATATACAAATACTTCTTTGTCTGTGACGTATCGGAACATTTTTGTTTCATTATTTTAGTTTTTATTCATTGCATGGTTAACCGTTCAGATGAATTTAAAAGGAGATGTTGTTTTGAAATTAAAAATAGGCATGTTTGGCTTTGGCAGGACAGGATCGGTTGTCGCAAAAGAGATAATCAGCGACAGCTTATGTGATTTGGCGTGGGTAATTCGAAGAACAAATAAAAACGAAGGCGAATATGCGAGTAAATTGCTTGGGTTTGGGCAGAAGAGCGGCAAAATTTATTCTATTGATTCAATAGATACCAACACTTTCTACCAGAAATACTTTGCCGATGTTATAATAGATTTTTCTGTAAACAGTGCGGTGGAATGTTACAAAAAGGCGGCAGTATGCGGAACGCGCATTGTTACCGCAATTTCAAAGTATGAAAAATCCCAACTGCAGCAGCTTAACGATTTATCAAGAAGAACGGCTGTGCTGTATTCGCCCAATATAACTTTAGGAGTCAACTTTTTAATAGAAATATCAAAAGTGTTGCAAAGCATAATGCCCGATGCCGATATAGAGATTATTGAAGAGCATTTTAAAGGCAAAGCGGACGTTTCGGGAACCGCAATGCGAATAGCCCAGGATTTACGATTGGACACAAAAAAACATATCAATTCTATCCGCGTGGGAGGCATAGTTGGAAAACACGAGGTTGTTTTCGGTATGCCCAATCAAACAATACGAATAGTGCATGAATCGATAAACAGGGCGGCTTTCGGTCAAGGCGCCATTTTTGCGTCTAAATGGCTAATGGACAAAGGGTGCGGCATATACACCATGGAAGAGGCCGTAATGCAAAACGCCAAACGCAACAACATTATGCAATCATAGCTGTTTCTTATAACAACGCCGGCGTTTATGCTGTTCTGCGTCAAAATTTTTCCAAAAATCCTGTACCCGTTTATTGTCTTCGAGCTCGGGCGAAGATTCGGACGCGACTATGTTGTTCTTAATTGCAGAAGCTGTAATCTCGTTCATCATAAGAGCGGGCAAGCCTGTGTTTTGATAGTCGGGATGTACGGCGACAAGAAGCAGCTCTAACTCTTTAGGATGTTTAACTGTCCGCAAAAGATGAAACCATCCGAAAGGCAGAATCCGTCCGCCTGATTTTTTAAAAGCCTGTGCAAGAGATGGAGCCGCAAGCCCAAACCCTATAAGCTTATCGTTCTCGTCAAGTATGAATTTTGCATATTCGGGGTTTAGAAGCATCATAAAGCGTCTAAGATAATCGTGCGCAATTTTTTCCGTATAGGGTACAACCCCGTAAAGCTTCTTATAGCACTCGCTAAGAAGATCAAAAACCTGGATTACAATGGGTGCGGCGTCTTTTATTTTTTTGATTTTGTAAAAACGAATGTTTGAACGAGCCATTACCTTTTCCGCTAACCGGCTTACCCGCTCTACACGCTTATCGCCTTTCTGCGGGGTTTTTATCCTATATTCAACCCAATCGGTATCTTTTGTGTACCCGTGAGCTTCAAAATGTTTTGGGTAATAATCATAGTTATATATAGTTACGGTTGTGCCCATTCTGTCAAAGCCCTCAACAAGAAGCCCTTCTTTGTCAAGGTCGGTAAAACCTAACGGCCCGTGCGCATGGGTTAATGATAATTCTTTTGCCCAACTTTCCACAACGCCAAACAAAGCCTTTGACACTTCGATATCGTCAATAAAATCGATTCTGGTTATTCGTATCTGTTTTTGATTCCAAAGCTCGTTGGCTTTTTTGTTTACAATAGCGCCGATTCGGCCAACTATTTTACCGGCTTTGTATGCCAACCAGAACTTAGCATCACAGTATTCAAATGCAAAGTTGGTTTTAGGTGAAAGCATTGCATATTCTTCGGATTTGTATTCGGGGATATAGTTTTTTTCGCCTTTATAAAGCTTATCGGGGAAACAAACGAATTTTTTTATTTCGCTTTTTGTAGCAACCTGTTTTAGCTCTACCATTTTAAGTTCCTCATCTTTCATATTCCGGCATATTTCGATAATAATTATATCAGAAAGGCATGTGTAAGTATATATGGGCTAACAATAAATTAATCGTTTGCAGCAAAGTATAAAAAAAACGTATAAATACGAAAAGCATGGCTATAATTATTTTAGCAACCGCTTTAAATTAATAACTTGACAGTAAAACCGCATGTGCTTTCATGCGGTTTTGCATATAAAACATTAAAGCAACCTTTTTAAATCGTCAAGATTGGTAGGCCGGACCGACCCCGAGCGGTAAATCCGAATGAATAGAAAGAATATAAGCAGCATAAATACGCCGGAAAACAAAGCTTCGGGCAGCATATAGCGTATTAGTTTGTGCCAAAACAAAAAATTGTTGGATAACGTATACGACAATATGGCGCTAATAAACTCTTTAAGCAATGTTGCGGCAGCCGCAAAACAGCAAGGAACTATAAACTTATCAATATAGTTTAAACGGATGGATACAAAGTAAGCCGCCGCGCCGGCCGCGAAATAAGGGATTGAATAGAATCCTATTGCGCCGGTGAACATGATATCTAACATAAGGCCGCAAAAAAGGCCGATATAAGCGCCCGTTAAACGTTTTTCTAAGATTATCATTGATACTACAGTGCAGATAATTATATCGGGAGCAATCCCAAATATGTTAATGTTAGTAAAAACAGCGCCCGTAAATATAATATTTATTATGGCTATTGCGAAAAGTATTACATATCTCATTTAAGCGCCTCTTGTATATCCACAGGCTTTGAAACAATAATCATCACCTCTTCAAGGTGTCCGAAATCTACCCATGGGCGCACTAACGCGGTGTTGCGCATACCATCATCGCTTGGGCTGACCTCAACAACTTCTCCAATACGGATGCCTTTTGGAAATACTCCTGCAAGTCCGGAAGTTATCACGGTATCGCCGGGCATTAAATCCGCGTCAAGAGGCAGGTTGCTCATTGCAAGCAAAGGCGCGTCCTCGCCGGGATATGCGGAACCGCTAAGAATACCGTTATCCCTCGTGCGTTCGACAATTCCGGATACGCCGCTTGATGTATCTATAACTGCCATTATCCTGCTCCAATTTGCGCCCGATTGCACTACGCGCCCCACAAGCCCGTCCGGGTTTATAACGGGCATGTTGGGTTTTATTCCGCTTGAAAGCCCCGCGTCAATAACAAATATGTTAAACCAGTGCCCGGGCGTTTTGCCGATTACCTTCGCTGATTTATATTCAAGCGTTTCGTCTTTGTTATCGAAATCAAGAAGAGTTTTTAATCTTGAGTTTTCTCGTTTTATTTCGTTGTAGTCTTGCAAAAGCCCTTCAAGCTCGGCTATTCGTGCGGACATTTTGATGTTTTCCGAACGTGTGTCAACTTCGGAAAAAATGCGGCCGAAGAAATCGCCAATTGCATCGGTAGCCGAATAGAGCGCGCGTTGTATTGGCATAAAAATGCTGCCGGCGATGCTTTCTGCGCCGGATATATTGCTTCCGCCCGCAGTGATTACAAGCAAAACAAGCAGTATTATAATTACTATAATAGTGACCATAAGCGGTCTGTTGCGCCAAAAATGCATACTGCGCTCCTATAGCTTTTTTATTTGCGCATGTCATTATAACATTAAAATATTTAAGTGTAAAACGTAACGGAAAACTGATAAATACAAGTATTTGCAATATATATTGCCATGCTTTTGATTTGGCGGTATAATATGAGCATCTTGATATAAGAGCAGAGTAGGTTTTGTGCGTAAAGTGCCTTAGGATGGGATGTCGCCTATGGACGAAAGGCTATTAGCCTGCGGTACAAACCCGCGTCCGCTGCGGAGAATGCCTTTTTCTCTTAATAGCGCTTCTTTGCCTATTATCAAGGGAAGGAGGTTTTTTTGTATGAAAAATAATTATTTTCCACTTCGTACTCTAACTGTTTTGGCGCTGTTTGCAGCGCTCGGGGTTTGCCTGAAAGCATTTTTTTCTCTGCAGATTGCGCCCGCGGGGTTAAAAACCGTAGATGTTTCGCTAACGCCCATTCCCGTAATGTTATCGGGGGTGTTTTTCGGTCCTGCCGCCGGTTTTTTGGTAGGGCTTGTTTCGGATATTGGGGGGTTCTTTCTTGGAGTACAAATGAGCGGCTACAACTTGCTGTTTTCAATTTCTATGGGGTTGTTTGGCGTAATAACCGGCTTGTTATATTTTAAGCATAAAAAGAATTCGGTTTTAAAAGCAACGATATCGGTTGGCGCAGCGCAAATTGTTGTATCGGTAATAATAAATACGATAATAATTTGGCAGCTTTACGGTGCGCCTATCGCCGCTTTACTGCCTACAAGGCTAATAAGCGCGGCGGTTGAAATGCCGGTTTATATTTGGATTATGATGCTGTTTATTGAATTGCTTACTCCGCTTGTGAAACGGGTTACAATGGTTTCGAAGACTTGAAAAGAGCCGGCAAAGCTACGATTTTTGCGAATTGTGCTTGTAAGCGGTGCAATATATGCTAATATAGGTTTATCTGTTTATCGGGAGTGTTATATGCACAAGAAAACGCTGTTTATATTAATAGGATTGATAATTTCGTTATCTTTCATTGGCACGGTCTATGCTTTGGAAGGCGATAATTTTGCACAGCCGTCAAGCACGGTCATATTCGCTAAAGAATCCGTTGATTTTATATTAACAACTGAAAGCGGCGCCAAAAGCGTAAAAGTGTATGTGGACAACAAACTTTACGGTGAAGCTCAACTGATTGAGACCGCACGAGAACAAAAGATTTGGAAAACCGCAGTTTCCATAGAAAAAAGCGGCAAGCGCAAGATAAGTTTTAAAGCATACTCGGACAGAGGGAAATTGCTTTTTAGCTTTGGGGACACGGATATAATCGCAAGGCATACGTTTCCGCAAACCCAAAGGCCAATTGTTATGGACTGCGACAAGGTTGTGTTGCTGAGCACTCCGCCGGAAGACTGCGGTCAAAGGCAGGTGGAGTACGGGTTTTATTTAGGCACGGATATGTTTGATTTATCGCAAAAGATAAAATCAAACGCCATCATAAGGGGGCAGATGAATAAACTTGTTACCGGGCTTAGTGCCGATACCCGGTATTATTTTCGTCCTTATGTTAAAACATCATCGGGCATTGTAAAAGGGTTTATTCTGTCGTTTGTTACCCCTAAAGAGAGGGAATGGACAGCGCAAAATGCGGTTTTCGAGAATGAAGCCGATAGGTATAATTATCTTTTTGGAGCCGATACAAAATGCTATAAAAAAGAAAGCCCGCCATTCGGATACGCGGGAAGAAAGGAAGCCTCAGCGCATTTGGTTACGGTTAAAGTGCCTATCTGGAGAAAATCAGGAAACCGAAGGGTGGCGGCCGAAAAAGCTTTCAGAATAAATTACAAATTAGCGAATAACGTTAAGGCGATATTTGACGAGATATATGCGCTTGACATTCAATTTCCGATAATGAGGCTTTACACCTATCAATATAGAACGGTAAACGGCCCCGGGCTTAAAAACAGCACAATTTTATCGCATCATAGCTTTGGGGCGGCAATTGATTTAAACAAACCGTATAATAAGTTTTACAGAAAAAAAGATAAAAGAGACTTCAAAAACCCTTACACCATACCGCCCGAAGTGATAAGCATATTTGAAAAATACGGGTGGGATTGGGGCGGCAATTTTGTGGAAGGGTTCGACACAATGCACTTTCAATACTTAGGGCTTGATCTTGTTGATGATTAATTGCTTTTTAACGCATAAAAAAGTTTTGCATTACCAAGAAGCTGCAGTGCCGCCGGGTTAAGCTTGTTCAACATATTCGGCTTTGGCTCTTTTTAGCATATATATGTATTTCTTCTTTGCGGCTTCAATATCGTATATTGCAAAATCGATAAGGTCCGGGTCGGTTACGTTTTCAAAGTAATTTTCGGCAGCCTGCCAATCAGCATAAGCACGTCTGATATCATACGTTAGCGCGTATTCCTCCATGCATTACCTCCAATGAATCGGTTGTACTGTGCATTATTGACAAAAAAGCGCTATTGTATACTATGCTAATACGCGGTCCGCCCTTCAATAGCCCGCAACAGTGTTACTTCGTCCGTATACTCTAAATCTGCTCCTATGGGAACGCCATGGGCAATCCGGGTGATTTTGGGCACAAGCGCGCGTATGGTCTTGGCGATGTAAGCCGCCGTAGCTGTACCCGAAACATCGGGATTAGTAGCAAGTATCACTTCGTTGATTTGTCCGCTTGCAAGCCGGTCGATTAGGCCGGATATGTTTATATCATCCGGGCCAACCCCGTCCATTGGGGATATTACACCGTGAAGAACGTGATATACGCCTTTGTATTCGCGGGTTTTTTCTATCGCAAGCACGTCTTTAACATCGGACACAACGCAGATGCAGGCGGCGTCGCGCCCGCTGGTTGCGCATATCGCACAAAGATTATCGCCCTTATGCATAAGGTTGCCGCATGCCGGGCATTTTGCCGCTTTGCTTTTAGCGTCACACAAATCATTAGAAAATTGCTTAACCTCGTCATCGCTCATTCGCAAAATGTGAAAGGCGAGGCGCTGCGCGGTTTTGTGCCCTATCCCCGGCAGTTTGGAAAACTGGTTAATAAGCCGCACTACCGGTTCTATTATTTGGTTCAAGTCTAAAACAAGCCTCCCAAATTCATTCCGCCCGTTATACCGCTTAGCTTCTGCTGCATCATTTCTTCCGCCTTTAAAAGCGCTTCGTTGACTGCGGCAATTATCAAATCTTCTAACATCTCAACATCGTCTTTATCTACCGCTTCCCGGGCTATTTTGATGCTTACAATCTTTTTTGCCCCGTTTGCGACAACTGTTACGGCACCACCGCCCGCCGCAGCTTCAACTGTTTCGTTTTCGGCGTCTGCCTGGGCAGCAGCCATATCCGCCTGCATTTGCTGCGCTTTTGCAAGCATAGAGCCCATATTCATTCCGCCTCCGCCGTATGACTTTCTTTTTGCCATAAATAAACCTCCAGCTTAAACTTTTTCTATCTCATTTTCGCCGAATAAGGTGTATATACTTGCCTCCGGCGGTTCTTTTTCATCCTCTTGCGTTAATATGCGAACGGACTTAATATCATCCGTTATTTTTGCCAATGTGTCTACAATTACATTAAAAAACTTTGGCTGGCTTAGAAAATCCGCAGCTATCTTATCGTCTTTGCCGAACATAATCATCAATACATTGCCCTGTTTTTTTGCCCACAACGCTTTTGCCGCATACGGGTATATAGGGTATGCATCTTGCTTAAGAGTGCCGAGCATCTTGCTGAGAAGCGCGTTTGCATCCGTTGCGCTTCCAGCGTCTGTTTTAGCCGGTATGATATTCTCATCGGCTGCGGCCGAAACCGCAGATATTGTTTCCGTATGTTTTTTTTGCTTCTGCGCCGCTTTTGTTTTAGCAATATCGGTTTCTACAAGCACCGGTTTGCGGTTTTCAAGCTTTGCAAGCCGGGCTTCAAGTTTTTCTATTCTAACAGAATCAGAGGCAGAAATATCGTCTTCGGGAAACATTATATCCATTATTGCAGTTTCAAGAACTATATCGGCGCGAAGATTCTGCCTCATTTCGTATTCTTTTTGTATTAAAATATTAAGCGCGCGTATTGCCGCGGGTTTTGAAAATTTTCCGGCGTACTCTTTATATTCATCTTCTTGCGCGTCCGCTCCTACCGACATCCACATAATGCGCCTGAAGGCGTCGGAAAGCGACTTTATCAGGGCGTGAGTATCCGCCCCCGCCGACAGCAAATCAGAAAGAAGCTTGAGCGCCGATTTTGGGTTATAATCCGCAATTGCGCTGATGAGCGCGCGGACATGCTCAATATCGCCGCTGCCTAACGCCGAAGCCGCATTTTTATTATTAATGTCTCCGAAAGCGGCGCATTGGTCGAGAATGCTAAGCGCGTCGCGCATGCTGCCCTGGGCGGCCCGTGCAATTGCAATAAGAGCGGCAGGTTCATATTTATACCCTTCTGCATCGCAAACCGCCTTTAAGCGTGCGGATATATCTTTTGTGCCTATGCGTCTAAAATCAAACCGCTGACAGCGGGAGAGAATGGTGGGCGGTAGTTTGTGAGGCTCGGTAGTCGCAAGTATAAATATCACATGCGAGGGCGGCTCTTCAAGCGTTTTTAAAAGCGCGTTGAACGCCCCTTTAGAAAGCATGTGTACTTCGTCAATTATGTATACTTTATATTTGCCAACTGCGGGAAGCAAGTTGACGCGGTCCCGAAGGTCGCGCACGCTATCCACGCCGTTGTTTGAGGCGGCGTCGATTTCTAAAATGTCCATAGAGGTATCCTCTAACGATTGTACGCACATTTCGCATTCGCCGCATGGCTCGGCGCCTTTTCGGTATTCGCAATTTATTGCACGGGCAAATATTTTGGCAAGGCTCGTTTTGCCCGTTCCCCTCGGGCCGGAAAACAGATACGCATGCGCTATTCGATTGTTTTCTATCTGCCCGGCCAACACTTTGACAATGTGCGCCTGCCCTGAGACGTCTTCAAACCGCTTAGGGCGCCAAGTGCGGTACAAAGCCCTGTATGCCATAATTTCCTCCTGCTTTGCGAACATAATATCATTTCAAGCGTTCGTTTGTCTATTCAATCGGACTTATGAGCCGGATTTTTCTAAATAAAAAGGGGCGATTTTGCGCTTGCTAATTAAAATTTTTGCAAGGTTAAATTATATCTTTTTGGAAATCAACTGAAAAAGTCCGGATACTCTTTCGCAACACAAAAATTTTTGTTATGCTTGTATTGTAAACAATTGCAGGCTTATCATATAGTAACAAATGTGTTATGCTTTAATAACATATTTGTAACATAAGAGGTGGCATTTTTGAGATTTAAAATAGTTGACCCGAGGATGTTTAAATTTATTGACTGGTTTCTATTTGGAATAATAATTGCGTTGTCGCTTTTTAGTTTGGTGGCTATCGCCAGCGCCCAGTCCGAGCCGCTTGCAGAGGGCACAGGCTCGCTTGCAGAGGCGTTTTCGCAGCTTAACCTATATCATATGCTGCAGCAGCTTGCGTGGCTTGGGGTTGCTTTGTTTGCAATGTTTATAGTATTGCTGCCGGACTATCACGCAATAGGCGAATACTATAAATGGATATACGTTGTTATAATCGCCTTGCTTGTTTTGGTTCTTATCATAGGAAAAGAGGTAAGCGGAACTGTCGGTTGGTTCAGGATAGGCAATTCGGGCTTTCAGCCTGCCGAACTTGGCAAAGTTGCCATGATTATTGTTATGGCTCGTATGATTTCGGACAGAACCCGCGGCAAAGACGGCGGTATTACAAAACTTAAAGATATATTGCCGATTTTGGTTGTGTTCTTTGTTCCGGTGGGGCTGATAGCTATTCAGCCCGATTTTGGAACGGCAATGGTCTATACGTTTACGTTCTTTTCTATGTTATTTATCGCAAGGACAAGTATAAAACTAATATTGGGGCTCGCCGCCTCCATAGCCGGATTAGTGCCGCTTTTGCTGCTTGGATGGCAAAAGTCGAGGATAGATGTTTTTTTATATACTTTACTCGGTATAGTGCCGGAAGGCGCAACGGCGGAGGAAATCAGCAGAAAAGCATTTCAGTCGCTTCAGGCAAAAGATGCCGTGGGTGCGGGGCAGATAACCGGCAGAGGCCTGTTTTCGGTAAGCGGGGCAGGGCAGCTGACAAACATACCCGAAAAGCACACGGATTTTATTTTCGCGTCTACTGCGGAATCAATAGGATTCATAGGGATTGCGATAGTTACATTATTGCTGTTCGTGCTGCTTTTTAGAACTATGTATCTTGCGAGCAAAGCAAAAGACGAATACGGCACTCTTATAACGTTTGGGGTTGCCGCGATGACTTTGTTCCATGTGTTTGAAAATATAGCAATGAACATAGGCGTTATGCCCATTACCGGAATCCCGCTTCCATTTTTAAGTTACGGCGGTTCAAATTTGCTTACAAATATGATAGCCTATGGATTAGTTATAAACGTTAGTATGCGACGGCAAAACTGGGGTACAAGCAGGGGGGGCATGCGTGGAAAACTGGGACGCGGATATTATTGATACAATTAAAAAAAGAAAATCTGTGCGCACTTATGCCGGCAATCCGATATCACAAGAAAGCATATCCGAGCTTGAAGCTTTTTTTCCCGTTGCGCAAAGCAACCCTTTTGGCGCAAAGGTTAGGTTAGCTGTAATAAATGCGGGAATAAAAAAGGTTGGCACATACGGCTTTATTAAAGGCGCAAAAACCTTTTTCGGAGGATGGGTAAAAAAAGGCGGGTACGACTTGGAAGGGTTTGGATATTCGTTTGAAAAAGCCGTACTTTATGCTACATATAAAGGGTTCGGTACTTGCTGGTTGGGCGGGCTGTACGACCGCTCCTGCGTATCGAGGCACTTTTTAACCGAAGACGGGTTAATGCCTGCGGTTTCGCCTGTCGGTATTGCGGCGGAAAAGAGGGCTGTAATAGAGAGGATTGTATCGGCCGGCGCGGGGGCTAAAAACCGCAAAGAGTTTGGCGAGCTGTTTATTGATAAAAATTTTAGCCCGCTTGAGCTGCCCGATTGCGCGCTAAAAACTTGTCTTGAGATGGTGCGCCTTTCACCGTCCGCTTCAAACAGGCAGCCGTGGCGGGTTATAGTTGACGGTGGTGTGTGCCATTTTTATCTGCTGCGCGAAAAATACTATGCGGGCAACATCCTATTCGGATATGTTATGCAAAGGATTGATATGGGGATAGCGGCGTGCCATTTTGAGCTTACCGCAAAGCAAACGGGTTTGAAGGGCGGGATTGTTTTTGACGATCCAAAGCTGCTTGCAAAACAGCAAAAAGACAAGTTGGGTTACAGTTTTTCATGGCGTTAAAATATATTTTCAAAGCGCACCTGCTCTATTTGCCGCAAATGCTCAATATAGTAACCCAATGCGGCAGCTTCGGACAAAGCTCCCTCCGCGTTTTGCGTCTTGCAAAAACTGTTTAAACGTGTAGCTGCTGCGGATATAAGGTCCACCTCTTCATGGTCGATAATTGCGCAGTATATTCTTTTTTGTTTATTCCAAGCAATATTTAGCTTTTCGGCCGAAGCGTTCGCTTTTTTCCAATCATTTTCGTTTATTGCCGCAACGACAGGTTCGAGAAGATTTTTTGTATTTTCGGTCACCCTGTTTATATATACGGTTTGCCAAACCGCACCCGCAACAAGCAGAAGCAATAAACATAAGGTTGTAATTCTTTTAGCCATTTGTCATATTTCCTGTAACTTGCTTTCCATGGTAATCCTGAAATATTACTTTTCCGGTTTCATCGCTTATCGCAAAGAATACATCGCGCACTTGTTTTATTTTGTGCTGTTTGAACAGCCGCATTAAATCTTGCTGCGTGTACCCTATTTTCTTAAAATTTGTTGGCTTAAACTTACCGTCAACAACAACGTCATAACTAAACCCGGGGTTTTGGGGGCTTATGTTTAAATCCTTGGGGTTAACCGGCCGCAATTCGGGTTTTAACAAAATGCTTAACTCTCCGTTGGTTTCGAGCACGGCATAATGAACGTCGTTTATATTAGAAACATTTTTTACGCGCAGCTGCACAAAAAGATCGCTTAAGCTGTAGTTTAAATTTTTCAGCTCTTTATGGAGAACCACACCTTTTTCAATTACGATGCTTGGACATCCGGAAATAAAACCGCGCATTTTCTCGCTTTTTAACGATATAAAAGCTATTACGTTGTGCATAAACAGCAGCATAACAACGGGGACTATCCCATACGTTATGGGAACGCCCGGGCTGCTCATTGGGGTTACGGCAACTTCTGCTATCATTACAGCTATTATAAGCTCGAAAGGTTGCAGCTCTCCGGCTTGGCGTTTACCCATAAGTCGCATAACAAGCATGGCAAAAAGATATATCAGCACAGTTTTTATTATCACATTGAACATGTATTTATTGTTTTTCGATGTACGGAAAATTATGCATTGAGCTTACGGCTATGTTTGAGTTTTGCCGGGCGGGCGAGTATAATATCAAATATCATATTGGGGGAAGAATAGTTGTGAGAGACAAAAAAAAGATTTTAAAAATGCTTGGCGAGCATTATAAAGACGCGCGCCCCGGGCTTTCGTATAGAAACGCTTTCGAGCTGCTTATGGCTACCATACTTTCCGCGCAGACAACGGACAAGCAGGTAAATGCGGTTACCGGCGCTTTATTTGAAAGATATCCAAACGCACATAGTTTTTTGGAATTGAGCCAACAAGAGTTAGAGGAATACATAAAAAGCTGCGGATTTTACCGCACCAAATCAAAAAATATGCTGATTACAAGCCGTATTCTTGTTGAAAAATACGATGGGAAAGTGCCGCAGACGCTTGACGAATTAACAAAGCTGCCGGGCGTTGGGCGCAAGACGGCAAACGTCGTTTTGTCCAATGCGTTCGGGATTGCCGCGATAGCCGTTGACACCCATGTGCTGCGGGTTTCTAACAGGCTTGGTTTGGCGAAAGCGAAAGATGCATATCAGACAGAACAGCAGCTTATGAAGGTTATCCCGAAACAGAATTGGTCGCAGGCGCATCATTGGCTAATATGGCACGGCAGAAGGCTTTGCACGGCGCGAAAGCCAAACTGCGGCGATTGCTTTTTATACGAAATATGCCCCTTCGAGGGAAAGGTATAAATTATGTTTGTTGATATTGCAAAGATATTTATTAAAGCGGGCAACGGCGGAGACGGCTGTGTCTCGTTCAGAAGAGAAAAATATATAAGTGCCGGAGGTCCGGACGGCGGAGACGGCGGAGACGGCGGCGCTATTGTGGTTGTGGCGGACGTTGGTATGCGCACGCTTATGGATTTCAAATATAAACAGCGTTTTATTGCACAAAACGGGGAATCGGGTAAAAAGAAGAACATGCGCGGCAAAACCGCAGACGATCTTGTTATAAAAGTGCCTGCGGGCACCGTGGTTCGGGATTTTGAAACTGGGCGGGTTGTTGCCGATTTGCGCGAGGGGAGGCGGATATTGTTGCCGGGCGGAAGCGGAGGCAAGGGAAATGCCCGTTTTGCAACGCCAACAAGGCAGACGCCCAGTTTTGCCACGCCCGGTCGTGAAACAAAGGGCAGGCACGTTGTTCTTGAGCTTAAAACAATTGCGGATGTGGGGCTTATCGGATACCCTAATGTGGGAAAATCCACTTTGCTCGCGGCTTCTACAAGCGCGCGGCCTAAAATAGCTTCGTATCACTTTACCACGCTTACCCCTAACCTTGGGGTAGTGCATACGCATGACGGCGGGTTTGTGATGGCGGATATTCCGGGGCTAATTGAAGGCGCGCATAAAGGCTCCGGATTGGGACACGATTTTTTGCGGCATATAGAGCGCACCCGATTGCTTATACATGTGGTGGACGCTTCGTGCGCCGAGGGAAGGGATATTATACAAGACTATAATATAATAAGAAATGAACTGAGGGGATATTCCAAACAGCTTAATGAGCGCAAGGAGATTGTAGCCGTTAACAAAATGGACATACCCGGGGCAAAAGAGAATGCCCGGAAGCTGAAAAACTATTTGTCGCCGCTCGGAATAGAAACCTTTGAGATAAGCGCCGCAACAGGAAAGGGTATTGGCGAGCTTTTGGCGCATGTGAGCAAAACGCTTGGCACTATTGAATTGCCCGAACCCATTTTTGAAGACGGGGTGATTGAAGAATGGGCTCTTGAAAAAGATGATACGGAATTTGAAATAGTTTTAAAAAATGGTGTTTATTATGTGCAGGGCGAGGTGCTGCTTTCAATACTGAAAAAAACAAACCCTAATAACCCTGATTCTATGCGGCATTTTCAAAAACTGCTTGTTGACTTTGGCATAATTAAGGCGCTGCGCAAAGCGGGGGTTAAAACGGGAGATAGCGTAAGCCTTGAAGGTTATGAATTTGAATTTATAGATTAAAGAAGGTAAAAGAATATGCTAAACAGCAAACAAAGGGCGGCTTTAAGGTCTATGGCTAATCTGTTAGAGCCCATACTTTTTATCGGTAAGGCGGGAGTTACGGCAAGCGCTATAAATTTAGCGGATGAAGCGCTTTTATCGCGCGAACTGATAAAAGGAAGCGTACAGCAAAACTCTCCGCAAGATGCCAAACAGGCGCTTGAGCAAATTTGCGACGCATTGCAAGCGCAACCTGTGGCAGTTTCGGGCAGAAAATTTGTGATCTATAGAAAGAACGACAAAAACCCGGTTATTAAGATATAATTGAGGTTACGCGGCGCTTTTTATTAACATTTCGATAAAGTATGCGGCTATGCCGGCTATAACCGCCGGTATTGCGGTTATAATTGTGGCGTATAGCGAGCTGCGGCTGTCTATAGCGAGCAGCGGAAAAAGCGCATCGCCGTCTTGTGATATTGAATTGGCAAGCAGCGCCGAAAAAGGCAAAATGCCTCTTGCATAAAGTGAGACAAATATCACCTGGGGACCGCAGCCCGGGATAAGCCCTATCAATACGCCGGCTATAACCGACGATAGGCCGGTGGTGCTTATCCAGCCGGCTATTATGGCTTCCCCGCCTATCAAAATAACCGCGCATTCATAAATAAAGTGCGCAACAAACACCCACAGGCAAACAAAGGCGGTATCTTCGGCGTTGTGGATAAGAGTTTCTCTTATTGACGATAGCTTATGCTCCGATGTTTCATGCCCCTCGTTTTTTACAATGCGTTTTGTAGCTATCATATATAATACGCTAAAAAATATGCCGGCGACGCCAATGTATACGCCTATATTAGGAATACATAATGCGGTGTTTATATCAATATCCGCAAGAAGCAATATTCCAAGCACAAGACCTATGCCGATTAGCGCCCAAAAGACACGGCAAGCGATTTTATGGGTAAACAACATGGCAGTATGTTTTTCGTGGCTTTGTTTTTTGCTGTGGTGCAAAATCATATCCAAGCTATCACCGTTAGCGTGGCCAACGTGTTTAGCCGGACAACTGTGTAATTTCGCGTGCACATCGGCAGGTACGGCTGCATTCTTTAATAACTTTTCACGTCTTTTTGAGAACCCTCCGTCAATTTTGAGAGCATCAACCGCATATCCGGATATAAGCGCCAGCACAAAACTGATTGCTGATATAATTATAAATGCGATAGGCCGCGTTGAAATCAATACGAATGCGGCATCTCCCATTGTTGCAATAAGGGTTGCTATTACCGTGCCGAAAGTAACGCTGCCTTTCAGATAAAGAGGCATGACGAAAATTGCGCCCCCGCAGCCCGGAGTAAGACCAAGCAGCGCGCCGAAAACAGGCTGCAATCTCTTTGTATTTTCGAGTTTTTGAACAAACCGGCCTTGTGTTTTGTAATTAAAGTATCCGAAAACAAGCAATACCACGCCAACAAAAACGCCAACCTCTAAAAAGGCACTTTGCGCTGCACCAATAAGCTTTTCGAAGAATAACATGCAGGCCTCCCGATATATTAAGCATATATGAATTTATTCATTATATCGGGGCTCGGCGAAATATGTCAACAAAGCGCGAAAGGCGAATTTGCACAATTGTTGGTTAATAATATATAACCAGGTTTTTTAGCTGATACTTTATAGCGCAAAAAAGGCTAAGCTTATTGGGCGCAAAAAATTAAGCGGCTTTATTACTCTTCTGATAGCGCGTAAATCTAACGCGTCTTAACCTTCTTGCGGAATCTTTTCGTTCCATAATGAATAGAATGACGGTAATAGAAATAAGAAACGCAAAAGCCCCTGCAACCAACAGCGCCGAAATTACGATTTTGTCCCACATAGCGGCTCCTTAACAAGAATATACGTTCATATTACACGGGCAAGTGTACCAAAAATGGGACTATTGATATAATGGTGTGCAACATCAGCTTTGTTCGGATTCGGATAATTAAGAATATAAATAAAGGAGCCGGACAATAATTGGAAAGATTAATATGAACCCCGCCAAAAATCACATATGCTTTTAATTTATTGTCTATGACAAAAAGTGTAACCGCAAGGATATATGGTTTATTTCTTTCGTGCAGTTGCCATAATTGGTAACATGAAGTTTGGCGCAACAATAAACTTTATGTTAACCACAAAGTTTATTGTTAAATATTTATTAAAGCGGGTTGTTTAGTACTTGGTGAGGTATTGTTTTATCTCCCACGGGTGAACAGTTTTTTGATAACAATTCCACTCCTTAGATTTGGATTCGTAGTAAGTGTTAAAAATGTGTTCCCCTAAAGTGGCTCTGACAAGATCGCTTTTTTTGTATTCCTGCAGCGCGCTATAAAGGTTATCGGGTAAACTTAAAATGCCAAGCTTGTTCTTTTCGGCTTCGCTCATCTGATATATATTTTTATCGATTGCCGGCGGAGGCGTTAAACCGCTCTTTATACCATCGAGACCGGCGGCAAGCAGCAAGGCAATTGTAAGGTAGGGATTGCACGTTGGGTCCGGATTGCGTACTTCCACCCTGGTGTTTGCGCCCCTTGAGGCAGGTATTCGAATCAAAGGACTTCGGTTTTTGCCCGACCAAGCCACATAGCAAGGCGCTTCATAACCGGGAACAAGCCGTTTGTATGAGTTTACCGTTGGGTTTGATACCGCAACTATCGGCTTGATATGTTCCATTATGCCTGCAATATAGTTATATGCAATCCCCGACAGTTCAAGCTTTCCGGCTTTATCATATAATACGTTGGTTCCGTTTGCGTGCAATGAAAAATTAGTATGCATACCGCTGCCGCATATTCCAAACAGCGGCTTTGGCATAAACGTTGCGTACAGCCCATGCAAAGACGCTATGCTTTTAACCACTATCTTAAAAGTCATAATGTTATCCGCAGCCTGTAACGCATCGTCATATTTGAAATCAATCTCGTGCTGACCCTGCGCAACCTCGTGATGTGAAGCTTCAATTTCAAACCCCATTTCTTCAAGGGTCAGGCATATATCGCGTCTTGCGTCTTCGCCCTTATCCATAGGCGCAAGATCAAAATATCCGCCTTCGTCGTGGGTTATTGTGGTGGGCTTTCCATCGGCGCCAATCAAGAAAAGAAAAAATTCGCATTCCGGGCCGACGTTAACTTTATATCCCATATCAGCTGCCTGCTTCAATGTTGTTTTTAAAACATTGCGAGGACAGCCCTGATATCGAACTCCTTCGGTTGTATAGACATCGCAAATAAGCCGGGCGACTTTGCCGGAGCTTTGCAGCCATGGAAATATGGAAAACGTATCGGGATCGGGAATTAAAAGCATGTCGGATTCTTCAATGCGCGCAAAACCGTCTATTGAAGAGCCGTCGAACATGCACCCTTTTTCAAGCACCCTTTCCAATTGTTTTGCGGTGATCGCCACATTTTTAAGTATGCCAAAAACATCAGTAAACTGCAGCCGTACAAACTTTACGTCGTTTTGTTCGACTAACCTTAAGATATCTTTATTCGAAAATTTATTTGCCATTATTACAACACTCCTTTATTATAAAATACATCATAAATGGTTTTTATATCAACAGTTATTTTAATTAATTGTAGTTGACGGCGTTAATGGTAAAAAAACAACATCAAAAATGTATTTTTATATATGAAATATGAATTGTTTGTGTGGAAAAGCGGCAATTATGCTATAATGAAAACGCAAAACCAATTTTTATTGGGAGTAAGTTATGAAATACAATTTTAAAAACCGTTTTTTTATATATGGCGCAATTACGGCTACGCTTTTTTTTGTTCTTCTTGTGCAAATGGTTCAGCTTATGATAGTCAACGGTGAACAATACGCAAAAAAAGTTACGATGTTACAAGAGCGGACGATAACGATATCGGGCGCGAGGGGGAGCATACTCGATAGGAACGGGTTGCCTTTGGCTTATGACCAAAAAGCGTTTAATGTGCAGTTTTACCGGGACCCTACAAAGAATACGGAAACCGACAGGGCTTATTATACCGATACGATAATTAAAACGATTGATATAATTGAAAAAAACGGCGGTGAAACGATAGACACTTTTGCGATTCAGTACGATGAACCTAAAGACGAATATTATTTCGACTTTGGTATAACAAACCCGAAAAACATAATAGAGCGCGAAAAAAAGTGGCGGTCGGATATGTATGTTGGCGATAAGCGAACGGTGGAGGAAATATACCTGTTTCTTAGGAATAGATATCAAATACCCGCCGAGATGAGCTATAAAGAAGCGAGAAAACTGCTTTCAATTTGGCAAGACGTTCAGATTAACTCGTGGGTGGCATATAAACCTGTCAACATTGCTTATGATGTGGGCATCCAGACGGTGGCCGAGATAGGCACATTTGCCGCAGAGTTAGAAGGGATGAGCATAGCGGACAGCACCGTGCGGATATATCCCCGCGGCAATGTGGCGGCGCATTCGATAGGTTATTTAGGCAGGATATCCGAAGACGGGTGGGGCACAAAAGATAATCCCGGCAAATATCGCGAACTTGGATATAACGTGGATGACCCTATAGGCGTTGAGGGCATCGAGCAATCCATGGAAGAATATTTAACGGGTAACAGCGCAAAGCGTCAGGGGGTTAAGGTTGTCGAGATAGACAAAAACTCTATAGTGCAAAATGTGCTTTCTTCTTCCGAGCCAAAACAGGGCTATAACGTTATGCTGACAATTGATATACCGCTTCAATTAGCGTTAGAAGAATCGTTGGCAAGAAACATACCGGAAATCAATAAAGAGCAGGTGCATTTATTTGAAAGCAAAAAGTCTACAACTTACAAATCTATTGAAGATATAAACAATTTGCGGTTGGCTAAATCAGGCGCCGCGGTTGTACTTGATGTGCATAACGGCGATGTGCTTGCCATGGGCAGCTATCCGAGCTACGATTTAAACCTTTTTGTCGGGGGTATAAACGCGAAGGATTACGATCCTTTAAAAAACGATCCGGCTGCGCCGCTATTTAACAAGGCGGTATCAAGCCGCGCGACTCCCGGTTCAATTTTTAAAATGGTAACCGGTATGGGAGGGCTGGTCGAAAAGACAATAACTTTAAACACACGTATCGATGATAAAAGCCCGTTCGACAAATATGTGCGTTACGGCAAAAAGCCAAGTTGTTGGCAAAAAGATACGTCCAAACACGCAAACCAAACTATAGTCGAGGGGCTTCAGAATAGCTGTAACTATTTTTTCTTTACAGTTGCCGATGGTCTTGGAATGAGTGCCTTGGAAAAGTGGGGGGAAAACTTTGGACTTACTTCTTCAACCGGTATCGAACTGCCGAACGAGGCTATCGGTCAAATCGGCAACCAACAAATTCTTTTTGACCCCAAAAAAGATTTGAGCAAACAAGCGACTTCGATACCGCTGCTTGTCCAAAGGCGCATAAAAGAGATTATTAAAGAAATTGAGCTCTCCCGTAATGTTGAGTATGATGAAGAAATTATTGAAAAAACGTCAAAAGAGCTTGTGTATCTTGCGGGTATAGAGTGGACCCCGGACGAAACGGACAGAGGGGTGTTAAAAGACAAATACGGGCTTTCGTTGGGCGATCATGTAAGAAGCATATTGGCCGATAATCTTCGCATATCCGAAAAAATATCGCGCGCCAATGGATGGGACAGGCAAATAACAAACCATATTGACGAGCTTCACTGGACGCCTATTATGACAATAAGCTCAGGGATGGGACAAGGTTATATACAGCTAACTCCTATAGCGGTTGCAAGATATGTAGCGGCGCTGGTTAACGGCGGCAATGTTTACGAGACGCATTTGGTTGACAAAGTAGTAAATCAGGACGGCGCAGTCGTTATAGAAAAAGAGCCTGTGATTTTCAACACGATCAACGCGCCTAAAGAATATTTTGACGCTATCAAGCTGGGCATGCAAAAAGTTGTATCCGGAGAGGACGGCACCGCGCGAAAGTATTTTGACGGTTTCAAATACAGGAACGAAATAGGCGGGAAGACCGGTACCGCGCAGGTTTCCACGGTCGATCTTGAAAACAACAGCTGGTTTGTGTGTTTTGCTCCATATGAGGAACCGGAAATAGTCGTTGTTGTTTATGTGCCAAACGGTTACGCGGGCGGAATGTCAATTGCAGTTGCGCGAGATATACTTGAGTTTTATCTTGACGGGAAAAAGGAGTTTGCCGAACAAACCATCCCCCAAGTGGGCACGTTAGCCCAGTAAAGAACGGGTTGTTAAGATGCGCAATTTAAACAGTGCAGGAAAAAGCGGGCTGAATATCGAATCTTGATTGCTATAACAGTTATGTGAGGTTATTATGTCGGTCACAATAAAGGGAAAAGCGGGAGGGATATTGCAGTTAAATATATCTGCCGCCGCATCCTTTAAAGAAATAAAGACAGCTCTTAACGAAAAACTTTTGCGTCATAAAAAATTTTTCGAGGGGGCGGATCAAAAAGTTGTAATAAGCGGCAAAAACTTTAGCGTCGCACAGAAGAAAGAAATAATCCGGCTTTTCGAGATAGATTATAATATTGTCAATGTAACTTTTGAAGACGAAATGGAAAAGCGTTTTAAGCAAGCGCTCAAAGCAGAGAAGAAAGAGGGCGCAAAAGACGCGCATGATGTAAAAACAGTATCGAAAGAATATCATTGTGCAAAAAGTGTTTTCGTAAACCAAACACTGCGCGGCGGGCAGCGTGTTGAGTGCGAGGGGGATATCGTTGTTTTAGGCGATGTCAACGACGGGGCTGAAGTTATTGCGGGGGGCAGCATAGCAATAATGGGAACGTTGCGCGGGCTCGCGCATGCCGGCGCCACAGGCAGGAACGACGTTGTGGTAGCGGCCAATTGCCTTATGCCCAAACAGTTGCGCATAAGCGGCAGGATTGCCGTTTTCCCAAAATGTCCGAAAAGCGAAGTTGCGCAAATAGCAGAGTACAAAAATGATAGCATAATAATTCGTCCGTTAAAGCCCCGATAAACAATCGGGCAGAGCGTGACATAATATTGGAGGGCAAATACATGCAAAAAGTCATTGTGGTCACATCGGGCAAAGGCGGTGTGGGCAAAACTACTACAGTTGCCAACTTAGGCGCCGGTATTGCACAGTCGGGCAAAAAGGTTGTGCTGCTTGATACCGACATCGGCCTTAGAAATTTAGATGTGGTGCTTGGCCTCGAAAACAGGATAGTGTACGATCTTGTTGACGTTATTGAAGGCACTTGCAGGCTTAAGCAGGCGCTTATAAAAGACAAACGCTATGACGGGCTTTTTCTGATTCCCGCTGCGCAAACGCGCGATAAGATGGCGGTTAGCCCGGATAAAATGAAAAAACTAGTTGAAGAATTAGAAAAAGAATTTGATTATATATTGATTGATTGCCCCGCAGGAATAGAACAGGGGTTTAAAAACGCAATAGCGGGCGCAAAATCAGCCATTGTGGTTACAGTGCCCGAGGTATCCGCCGTGCGCGATGCGGACAGGATAATTGGGCTTTTATCCGCAGCGGGCATTGACGATTGCCGGTTGCTCGTAAACCGGATGCGGCTTGATATGGTAAAGAGGGGGGATATGTTGGCGCTTGACGATACGCTTGATATTTTGGGGATAGAGCTTATCGGCGTAGTGCCGGAAGACGAGAGAATTATTAGATCGTCCAATATGGGAGAGCCGATAATTGCCAACGATAAAGCGCCTGCCGGAAAGGCATATATTAACATCACCAGGCGGATCTTAGGAGAAAATGTGCCCCTGCTCGACATCGAAGAAGAAGGCGGTATTGCATCGGTATTCAAAAGGCTGTTTGGAGGCAAATAAGGGAGAATAATATGATACGCAGAAAAAACAGATCGAGCAGCATTGCAAAGGAACGTCTTAAGCTTGTGCTTATTCACGATAGAGCCGGCACATCGCCCTCAAGCAACGTAATGCAGATGCTTCGAAAAGACATTGTTGAGGTTATATCTAAGTATTTCGATGTCGTAGAACAGGATTTTGACGTAGAAATTAAAAATACGGCCGGGATGAGCAATGGCAGCCGTGCAACGCAGCTTACGGCAAATATCCCCATAAGGAGTATAAAAAATTTAGGGCGCAACAAAGGTTAGGGTTTATATTTATCGACAAGAGCGTTAACCCATATTCGGTTCGGGCCTTCAATTATTGAAAACGGTGCGTTGTTTTCGTTTTGATTGTGTTCGAACAACAATATTTTTACCGCTTCGCGCATCTGTCCTTCCAACACCTGAAGATAGAAAAGCGCATAAGGAATGTAACCCTCTTTATAGATAATAAGCGTTATCTCCCCCCAAGGTTTTTTTAAAATTTTGTCGTATCTTGAATCTTTTATTACAGGCACTTCTATTACTTTTGTCAGCCCGGTTGTATCGGTTATGTATTGTTCGCCGGTTTCAACCACCACTACCACAGCATCCGATATGGGGGTTTCTGTGTATCCTTCGACAACCGAAACGGTTAATCGTGAGGTTTCGCCCCCACCGCTTGAAAATGCGGGCAGCACTGAAGTTACGCTGGAAGAAAGCACAACAGCGCCTAACAGCAACAGAATACTTATGACTGCCGCAGCAATAAAAGTGCGTTTATCTTTAAGTTTTTCCATTGTTTCACCTCTAAGCTTTGTATGTTAATATATATGCGGCAAACGTGCTAATATGGCTTGTGATTTTTTAAGTGATAGCGTTTTTCGCAAAAGGAATAATATTAAATATCTTATTATTTAGGAGAGTCGTATGATTAGATTTGATTTTAACAACATGATGGCAAGCGTTATCGGAAAGGGCGGGTTTGATTCGAAAGAGCTAAAGGACGCGCAGCGCGAAGCCAACAATGCGCTTGACGCACTTATGCAGAACAAACCCGGATTTATGAAACTGCCGCTGCAGCAGGTTGAAAACTGTGATGTTCTTAACAAAAAAGCGGAACAGATAAACAAAGATTTCAATAATTTTGTAATTTTGGGGATAGGCGGTTCGGCCTTAGGCCCGATAGCGGTAGAGCAGGCGCTAAATGCCGGGCAAACCAAAATGCGGCTAATCGTTGAAGACAATGTTGACCCGGAACGGCTTTCGCGGGTTTTTGAAAGCTTAGACCTTAGAAAAACTGTGTTCAACGTTATTACAAAGTCGGGCAAAACATCCGAGACTATGGCGCAGTTTATGTTTGCAGCCGATGCGCTAAGAAATGCTGGTTTGGAGCTATCCAAGCATGTTATTGCAACCACCGATGAGAACAGCGGGGATCTTGTGCGGATAGCTGAAAAAGAGGGCTTAGCGCGCTTTACAATACCCTCTGATGTTGGGGGAAGGTTTTCCCAATTGACTCCGGTTGGGCTTTTGCCCGCCGCCGCGTGCGGTTACGACATTCACGCAATGCTAAAAGGCGCGCAGTATATGGACGGGATATGCACTAAAAAGCAGGGAAACCCCGCCGCATTGTATGCGCTTATGCATGTGATTGGAATGCGGAAGGGGCTTAACATAAGCGTTATGTTGCCATACGCCGACAGCCTAAAATATATGTCCGACTGGTATGCGCAGCTTTGGGCGGAATCGCTCGGCAAACGGTTTGATAGGGACGGTAGGGAAATTTTTTGCGGGCAGACCCCGGTTAAGGCGCTTGGCGTTACTGACCAGCACTCGCAAATACAACTGTACACGCAAGGCCCTTTTGATAAAATAGTTACATTCTTAAAAGTGGACCAATTCCGCAAGGATATCGGGATACCCTGCGGCTTTGAATACATAGAGGACATATCATTTCTTGCGGGCAAAACATTCGGGCAACTGCTTGAGGCGGAGCGCAGAGCGACTGAATACGCGCTGTGCAAAGCAAAAAGACCAAATATGACTATTGCGCTTAGCCGGGTTAACGAGTTTTCCGTAGGGGCGCTGCTTTATTTCTTTATGATGGCAACCGCTATCGCGGGAAAGATGCTAAACATTAACGCATACGATCAGCCGGGCGTAGAAGAAGGCAAAAAAGCCACATTTGCCCTTATGGGCAAAAGCGGATATGAGCAACAAAAAGCGCTTATGGACGATTTGCCCGAAAAAGATAAAGCGCTTATTATTGAATAAAAAAGCCCCGTAATGCGGTTGATTACGGGGCTTTGGCTAAGCGGATACGTTTGGATCGATTTGGGCGGAAAGACGCGATTTTAATGATTTTATCATCTTATTGACGGGCGGCAAAGCGGTTATCGCCATGCAGATTGCTAAGTCCACAAGCGCAAAAGAATTGTAGGCAATTGAATAAACATATGCGTTTTGGTCTTGCGGTGCAAAATGCGCGAAAAACACGGCGCCTGATATTACATGCAGCGCAAAACGCAGCACCCCGGCAAGCAACATTCCGGGTATAATGTGTTTGCGAAAAACCCCGGCCAATCCGAGCACCGTAAAAGCCGCAATGTAATCGATAATAAGCTGCGCCCAGTGTATTACATAAAGGTCTTGCAGGCATTGCAGAAACCCGTATGCAAGCCCTACAATAAGCCCCTTAGGCGTACCGTAAACGTAGGCGAAAAGCATTATGGGCAGCATACTTGCGGGCGTTACCGTTCCGCCCTGGGGCATTTTCCACAGCCTTATAAAAGAAAGCAGAAATGCGAGCGCAAGGCACATGGCCGCAACGGAAAGTTCGCGGATTGTCCAGGCGCTTTTTGTTTCGCCCTTTTTGCGTATCAGAAGCGCTGCGCCAAGCACAAAAATAAGCCCCGCCGCAATCAGCACAAATGTGCGATTAGCTTCGAAAAATGCGCTGAAGTCTAAACTGAATTGCTCTAAGTTGTTTTCCATAGAATATACCTCTTTAAATTATTCCGCCAAGAGGTTGTAAAAAGACTGCTGATAGAAAAGAGGACATACCGCAGCATATCCCCTTTTTAAAAGCAAAAACCTGTGGCGCCGCACAGGTTATATTGTCTTTGCTTCCCTGCGTTGGAATTACCCAACAGGTTCAAAGGGTTTTGCGCTTTGCGCATCTCAGCCTAAAAGGCACCCCCAGCGGTCAATGCAATTATATAACTTTTGGGAGGGGGTGTCAACACTAATAGAGAGCAACGCTTCCCAAAACATTTTAACGCTGTTCGGGATAAGTTGGGCAAGCTAATTGTTTGGTGAACACAAGCGCTTGTTCAAGTTTGACGGCAGGCTATTTAGCTTTTTCACAATTGAATAAAAGCTGACTGCCAACGCGTTTTTGTAATTTTACGGCCCTTAAAGAGAATCCGCATATCGTTTAAGGAAAGCTATAGCTTTAAAAGCCCTCCAAACAAACGCCTGCCCTATAATTGAGCGGATTAGCAGGCGCTAAATATTCATACGGTTACATACTTGATACATTATTGGAAGAATGCCGGAACAGAAGTTGCGCGGCATTGTTTTATCCTATACAATAAACGCGGAGGCGATAATTATGTCCCATTTTTTTGGTTTTATGGCAAGGATGAAGCATATAAAGCGCTGGGGCCTTATGCGCAACACGAGGGAAGAAAACATACAGGAACATTCGCTTCAAGCCGCTATGATAGCGCATGCGTTGGCGGTTATTAAAAATAAGATTTTCGGCGGAAATGTTGACGAGAAAAAAGTTATGGCTGTTGCTGTGTACCATGAGGCGGGAGAGGTAATAACAGGCGATTTGGCGACTCCCATAAAATACTTTAGCCCCGAGATAATATCCGCGTACAAAAAGATAGAGAATATAGCGGAAAAAAAGTTAGTAGCCATGCTGCCAAAACAAATCCGTAAAGAGTATGAAGAATTGATACTAAACCGGGAAGACGATGCCGAAGTTTTTGCTATTGTTAAAGCCGCAGACAAAATATGCGCGTATTTAAAATGCATCGAAGAACTTTCGGCGGGGAACACCGAATTTGCCAAAGCGGAGAAAGCCATAAGCAAAGCAATTGACGAGATAAAAACGCCGGAAGTTGAATACTTTTTGAAAACGTTCGTGCCAAGCTTTTCGCTTACTATTGACGAGCTAAACTGATGAGAGTGAATAAAACAGCAATAATTACGGGCGCCGCAACGGGCATAGGAAGACAGACGGCATTGGTGCTTGCCAAAGAAGGGTATTGCGTTGCAGTGCATTATAACAAAAGCGAATCCGGGGCAAAAACGCTATGCGAAAGTATTGCGGGCGGCGGCGGGCGCGCTTTTGCGATAAAAGCTGACCTTATAGATCAAAAACAAGCGCAATTTATGGTTGAAAGGGCAAAGCAGGTTTTCGGGCGTATTGATGTGCTTGTAAACAATGCGGGAGCGGCGCAGCAAAAGATGTTTTGCGATATTACGGCTCAAGATTGGGAATACATTTTTGCGGCAAACGTGAACAGTACGTTTTACTGCTGCAAGGCTGCGTTGCCTTATATGATTGCGGATAAAAGCGGAAGCATTGTAAATGTGTCTTCCGTTTGGGGACAGGCAGGCGCATCGTGCGAAGTGCATTATTCCGCGGCGAAAGCGGCGGTTATAGGGCTGACCCGCGCGCTCGCAAAAGAGGTGGGGCGCTCGGGGGTGCGCGTAAATTGCGTTGCGCCGGGGGTAATCGACACACAAATGACAAGCTGTTTAGAAGAAGAAACAAAACGTGAGCTTTCAATGCAAACGCCGTTGAACAGGATGGGCAGCGCATATGAAACCGCTCAGGCAATTTGTTTTTTAGCGTCAGATAAAGCCGCCTATATTACGGGGCAGGTTTTGAGTGTGAACGGTGGATTTTACATATAAAAAAAAGCGCATTGGCGGACTGATATACACTATGAAAAACTGCCCGAATCAACAAGCTTTTCCAACTTAAATTTAACGCGCTGCAAAGCATTGTCAACAGATTTAACGCTGCGCTCAAGCTCGCCCGCAATTTCAAAATATGATTTGCCGTCAAGATATTTTTTTAAAACCGCAAGCTCGAGAGGCGATAAGATCTTTGCGATTTTCGATTCTCTGGTGTTAAAATCTTCCTGACCTATAATTATGTCTTCCGGATTGGTTATTTTGTTACACGATATAACGTCTATCAGCATACGGTCGGATTCGTCATCGTATGCCGGTTTGTTTAAAGATACATAGGTGTTTAAAGGTTTATGCTTTTGCCTTGTTGCGGTTTTTATTGCCGTTATTATCTGACGGGTAATACAAAGCTCTGCAAAAGCGCGAAAAGACGCAAGCTTAGAAGAACGAAAATCACGAATGGCCTTATAAAGCCCAATCATGCCTTCTTGTACTATATCTTCTTTGTCCGCACCTATAAGAAAGTAGGAGCGAGCCTTGGCTCTTACAAAATTTTTGTATTTGTTGAGCAGGTATTCAAGCGCGTCTCCGTTACAGTTGCGCGCAAGTTCTGCCACTGCCTCGTCCGTTAAGTTTTCGTAATCTGTTTGAGCCTTCTTTGAAGAGCAGCATAAAGAAGCCAAATCCTGACTTGAAGTTGCCAAAATAAATCCTCCGGTACTATAGCTTATACACTAAAATTATTATATAGATTGTCTGATACACCGTCAACACATACATGTATGTATAAGGGGCATATTTGAAATTTTATTCAATGGAATCTAATTCAAGCCGCCTTTTTAAAGACCGCCCTTCAAGTGAGCTAATATGAAACTTATCAATATGTTTTTCCCGCTCCGCATCTATTAGCGCTTTTAATTCGGCAGGGGTTATGCGCACAGCGCCCGACCAAAAGACCGAAAGCTGTTCTAAGTAGTCGGCTGTGACAACTTTTTGGGGTGTGGCCGATGTTTTGATAAGCCTTTGTATGTGCGTATCCGCCGTTACACCAAAAGAGGTATATACAACATCTATTAATCCATAGCGTTCTTCGTGGGCATTTTTACGGACGCGATAGCCGTCAAACACGACTGTTATCTGTTCGTTGGAATACCCCGCATAATTATCAAGTATATCGAGCAGCCGGACGCGCGCCGCTTCAAGACTGTGCGAATAAAGCCCCCACGCAAAAACAACGTTATAGCCGTCAACTATCATTTTGCAAGTCCTGCCTTGTTTTTTCGTACATAAGTATTGCCGCGGCTACGGCCGCATTGAAAGAGCCTGTCTTGCCCTTCATGGGTATTCTTGCAATATGGTCGCATTTTTCCCGCACAAGAAACGAGAGTCCGGCGCCCTCCGAGCCAATAACAAGCGCAACAGCACCCTTAAGGTCTATAGAAGCCGCCTTTTTTCCGTCCGTGTCCGCGCCTACCACCCATATGTTTTTTTCCTTTAACATTTCAATGGTTGTTACTATATTGGTGACTTTAGCTATAGGCAAGGTTTCGGCAGCGCCCGAAGATACTTTAAACACTACAGACGAAAGAGACGCGCTGCGGCGCTTTCCTATTATTATTCCGTGGGCGCCCAATACCTCCGCACTGCGTATAATCGAACCTAAGTTGCCTTCATCGGTAATCCCGTCAAGTATAATTATGAACGGCAGTTCACCGCGCTTTTGCGCCAACAACAGAATATCTTCAACATTTGCATAATCTTTTGCGGCGGTTATTGCAATTACGCCTTGGTGGTTGGCCGCCCGGCCATCGTGTCCGTAAGGCATTGCAAGGCTGTCAAGCTTGCGCCTGTCGGCGCGTACAATTGTTATATGATTTTGTGCCGCAAGCGTCAATATCTCGCGTATGCTCGGGTCATTAAGCTCTTTTGACACTATTAACTTATCAATAGAGCGCGCTTGACGTATGGCGGATTTTACCGGGTTTCTGCCATAGACTATATCCATAAACTATAAAACGCCTTTCAATAAAGCTTTGTGCTGTTTTTTTATTTGCGCGGATTTTCCGCAGCTTTTTTTGCCTTCGCTGCAAGCCCCCCGCACACAAGCAGGCCCTGCCGATTCAAACAGCGCAGGAGCGGCGGCAACAGCAAGTTTGAGCATGCTCCAGGCAAGTGCGCGGATCTCCCATTGCGCGCGATTACAGCACCGCAGAGAAAAAAAGTGAAGAAGCTCACGCGCATTCATGGTTAGCATCATGCGCGTTTCACATGCGCCGGGCAGTACAAAACGCGCATCTTCGTTGGACGCTTCGCCCTCGCACCCAAGCGCAGCTTTCCATTCGTTGTACCATTGCAAGATAGTATCCATCTGCAATCTAAATTTATCCGCCGCTTCGGAACCCAATTCTTTTATCGCGGGCGGTATTATATATCCAAAGCCGGTTTTAGAATAACTGACATAGCGTTGAGATTGCACCGAAAAGCTTGCAATCCTATGGCGGGTTATCTGCGCTAACAACGTGCGCGATACACCCTCGATTCCAAATGTAAAACTTGCGTGCTCAACAGTTGAAAGGTGGCCTATATCAACAATATGAGCAATAAATTCTTTAGCTTTTTGCGCGGGCAGGCTTAGCTTTATATCTTCTATATTTGCCGGGCTATAACAAAGCCTTGCTCCCATGGCTGCAAGTTTTTCCGCTTCGGGCGTATAAGATAACAGCGTGACCGATTGTTTGACCTCTGGCATTTTAGCCCCCCTTAAAGAAATGCGCAATTATGACTGCAAAAAGCTCGTCCGTCCTTGCGGTATTGGCTGTTAAAAAAAGATACCCCATAACCGCCTCGATAGCTGTCGCCAAAGAATATTCTTTTGGGCAAGCGTTTTTGGGCGGTGTTGATTTTGAATTGCGTCCAAGCGCAAATATCTCTTTTTCACGTTCCGTCAACATTGGCAGCAGCAGCATAGCCGCTTGTGCTTGCGCTTTTGCGTTTACCACTTCGCATGAAAGGGTATGCAGCTTGTTTATGCGTCCCATTTTATTCTTTACAAGATAAGCGCGAACATACATATCAAAAACGGTATCGCCCATGTAAGCAAGCAGCAGGGGCGACAGTTCGCGTATTTTTATTTCATCCAATGCCCGCAACGACACGCCGTATTTATCCATCAAATTAATTATAGCATAAGCAAAGCGCATACAACAATGAGTTGATATTAAAATGGGTATGCTTTATATGTTTGCGATGCATACCGGATAAAGATGCTGCTAAAAATAGATTTAGAGGTATCAAATGAAAAACAAAATAAAAAAGGCCGCACTTGGGTTAGTGTCAGGGCTAATCGCCGGGCTTTTGGGCTCGGGCGGGGGTATTGCGGTAGTAGAAGGGCTTGAACGGTTCGGGGTTGAAGAAAAGCGCGCTCACGCCGCTTCGATTGCTGTTATATTCCCCGTTTCAGCATTGACCGCGGCAATGTACGGAATGGGAGGTTACGTGCCCTTTTGGCCTACCCTATGGCTGTGCGTTGGCGCGGCGTTGGGCGGCATCGCCGGTGCATTTTTGCTCAGACGGATAAGCGTCAGGCTGCTTAACAATATTTTTACGCTGCTTATCGCCGGCTCGGGTGTTTGGATGCTGTTTTGATTTATGCGCTTTTGGGCATCGCTTTCGGATTAATAGGCGGTATGGGGTTTGGGGGCGGAATAGTTCTTATACCCGCACTGGTGTTGATAATGGGCAAAGACCAACTCGGCGCACAGGGGATGACGCTTTTCGCATACTTGCCTATGGCGGCTTGCGCGCTGTTTTTGCATATAACCAATAAAAGGATTCGGGTTGCCCCGACTGTAATCATAACTATATTTGGCTGCATCGGCGGTATCGCGGGATATTTGACCGCCTCTGTAATAGCCGCAAATGTATTGCGCATAATTTTCGGTCTTTTTTTGGTGGTTACGGCGCTTGTACGCATATGGCGGCACGAGTTAAGCAAAAAGGTAAAATAAAACTAAATAATGGTGCGCGGCAAAGCCGGGCTGAAGCAATAGCAATATGTGGTATGGTTTAGCGCACTATCATTATAATTAAGAACGCTACGATTTTTATGTTGTGCGATATAAGAATTAACGGCAAACAATGATATAAACGTACTGTTTGTTGCTATATATATAGATTGTTATGCTATTTACAAAGAATGTGAACGGTGATATTATAATTTGTAAGAATGCGCTTTTAAACTCGATTCTTGCAGTAATACCATGTTAAACGAAGGGTTTTGCGTACATTAAGTTTTATATGGATTTATTATACTAAGATATATAAAGGGCTATAAATAAGCAATGCACTATTTTTCGCAATATGTATGCAATAAGACGTATTAAAACATCTTTAATATAAAACACCGTTTACAGCATTTGCGAGTAAATATTACGGGGAGGGTATAAAATGCTCTTGGATGCCAACTTTGATGAAGAACACGTCAGGTGGGAAGTTAATCTGTATGGCGAAGTCGATATTTATAATGCTGAAAGCCTCAAAAGCGAGCTTCACGCTTTAATTGATGAAAAAAAGGCTGATATTGTTTTAGATTGCGCAAATTTAAAATACATTGATTCAACAGGGCTCGGGGTGCTGGTAAGCGCTTTAAAAAAGGTCAAAGAAGCCGAAAAACAGATTAGTATAATTAACTTAAAACCATACATCGCAAAAATCTTCACATTAACGGGGATGGATAAAATTTTTACAATAGGAGTGAGCAGCAGGTGAACACAGATATTGTAAGCCTAAGCGTTCCCGCAAAACCCGATTATATACTTGCCGTGCGGCTTGTGGTTTCAGCCGTCGCCGAACGGGCGGGTTTTAATATAGAAGACATTGAAGATTTAAAAGTTGCGAGTGCGGAAGCGTGCACCATGTTGCTAACGTCCGAACCGGAATTAATTCAGCTTTTCATAACGGTTGGCGATGGTATTAGTATAGAATTTTGTGCTGACGGCGCAAATGCGGAACAAGAAACTGATAACGAGTTAAGCCAATATTTATTAGGCGCATTGGTTGACGATTGTGATTTTTTATACGAGGGCAGCGTTTTAAATAAAATAAGATTTAAAAAAAGTTGTTATAAAACGGGTTGAAATTGGTTTAGCCTTGGTATTTAAGGAAGGTTATGCGTGAGTTGTTAGACTGCCTTGGTGAACAAGAACTTTTTGTGCGGTACGAGCAAAGCAAGGATGAGTGCTTAAGAAATTATATCCTTGAAAAATATTTGTACATTGCCGAAATTGTCGCTAAAAAGTTCGTGGGAAGAGGCGTGGAGTACGATGATTTATACCAAGTGGCATCGCTTGCACTTGTAAAAGCGCTTGAACGTTTTGAACATACGCGCGGAGTTAAGTTCGCCAGTTTTGCAACACCGACACTTATCGGGGAGGTTAAAAACTATTTCCGCGATAAAACCCGGATGATTCGCATATCGCGCCGCGAAAGCGAAATGATACGCAAGCTTGAGGACGCAAAAGAAGTTATTGCCGCCCGCCAGGGGCACAGCGCCACGCCCGAGCAGGCGGCGGAATACCTTGGGCTTAGCGTTGAGCGCGTGCTTGAGCTTATGGAAGCGCAGTCGGCAGGCTATGCCGCCTCGCTTGACAGCTATATTGCGGTTAACGGGGACGCAAAATTTTTCAAGCTGGTGGGCAGCGTTGAAAACGCTTACGAGAAAATTGAGGACAGGGACTTTTTATCGTATTGTTTTAAGCATTTGAGCGATGTTGAAAAACAGGTGATTAGAGAACGCTATGCGGACGAAAAAAGCCAGCGTGAGGTTGCGGCGGTGCTGGGCGTATCTCAAATGTATGTGTCGCGTATAGAGCGCAAAATACTTGCAAAGTTTCGCACTTTCAACGAGAAATAAGTTTTAAAATGCAGGCAAAAGGGTATATAGATGTATGAGTGCGGTATTAAGGCAAGCTTGATACGAGTTTTTGTGCTCTTGGTGCGTGTGAATGGAATATTCAAGCCGGTATGTGCTGACGTCTATAGATGATATAAGAAAAGTTGCGAAAAGTGTTATAGTTGGTATTGAAAGCCGTACAGCATTGGACGACGAACATAAGTACAACATAATGCTTGTAATTAACGAACTTTTGGTAAACAGTTTTGAGCATGCGAAACCGTGCGCGCGTTACCCTGTTATTGTAAATACAAATGTTGACGGAAGACAGCTTTACATTAGCGTTACGGACGGCGGAAATGGTTTCCCGCACAAGCGCGTTAATAAAAACCCTATCGATGTGCTGTATTGCGAGCGTGGGAGGGGGCTGATGCTGGTTAACGCGCTTTGCAACGAAATCAAATATAACGAAAGCGGCAACAGTGTAGAAGTAAAAATGATATTTTGACGAATATTACAGCCTATGCCGCAAAGATTCGCTGTTTTTTTATATTCGTTGTCAAAGGGTTTTGCGCTTGACATAGAGAATAACTATACAGACAACTTTGGAAGAGGTTTTTATGGCAAGAAGGCGCAGACCAAGATTTAAGTTCTTTGTAATTTTGCTTGTGGCTGTTGGCATATTTGGGTTTTTGTTAGCAATAATTTTGCAAAGCCGGGCTACAGTAGCTGTGGAATGGGCTTCCGCCGAGTTTGACGCAAGGTTTGAAATGCTTATAGTACGCGATGAAGTTGTTTATGAGGCAAAAAACTATGGCAAAACAAAGTTTATTGCGGAGGAAGCAAATCGTGTAAATGCGGGTGATGCGATTTTAGAGGTGTACGAGTGGGGCTACAATGACGATTCGCTGTCAAAGTTGGTGGAACTGCAAAAAAGTATTTTAAAGTACCAGATACAAGTACGCCGCGAAGGGGTAATTGACGAAAAGCTTAACGAAATAAACGGCAGGATTGACGCTAAAGCGCACGAAATCCAGCAGGCGGTTTTTAATGAAGACTTTTATTTGATGCTTTCTTTAGAGCGCAGCATGGAAATGCTTTTAAGTGAGAGAATGTCTTATCTAAAGAGCGTAACGGTGCCGGATGAACACTTAAACGATCTTTATGAGCAAGAGCAAGAGCTTATAGACATGTTTGCAGACTGGAGCAAGCTGCTTGTCGCAGAAAAAGCCGGGGTTGTAAGTTTTTATTTTGACGGCTGCGAATCGCTGATGACCAAAAAAAATATTGGTAACTATACGCGAACAGCGCTTGAAGAGGTATCCGCCGGCAAAACGGTGCAGATTGCGCAGGATAAACAGGCATATGCGCCTCTTTATCGGTTGGTCAACGAAAAAGAATGGTACGCGTTGTTGCTTTCGGACACTAAAATCCCCGAAATGTATGTGGGCAACAAATTTTCGATTGTTTTTGATGACTATCTGCATCTGCGCTACAACGGAATAGTAAGCGATGTTGAGGTACTTGATAAAAATGACGGTTTTGTGTACACTATACTGATACAGGACGATATCGGGCCGCTTTTAGGCGACAGGCGCGTTTCCGCAAGGCTTTACGGAGTTCAGGAATCGTTGCGCATACCTAAAAGCGCTCTAATAATAATTGAGCGGGCTGATTATGTCGAAACGGCTGCCGGAGAGTATGTGCCTGTGCTTGTAGTTGCGGAGGATGATGAATACGTGCTTATTAAGAATTATGAAGACCAACCGCCGATAAGCATTGGTCAGCTAATTTACAGATAAACGGCGCGAACAACGGGGCGGATAATTTAATGCAAGAGATAAAAAAAAATTTAGATATCATATACGAAAGGATTGATGCCAGCGCAAAAAAAACGAACAGAACAAAAAGCGATATTACGTTAGTCGCGGTCAGCAAAACGGTAGATTCGTATGCTATTGAACAGGCTGTAAAAGCCGGCATTAAGCATTTTGGCGAAAATCGTGTTCAGGAGTATCTGAAAAAACGTGAGGTGATTTCAGATAATGTTTACTGGCACATCATAGGACCGCTGCAGCGTAATAAGGTTAAGCATATTAACGAAGTATGCTTGCTGCAATCGCTTGACAGGCTTTCTTTAGCGCAAGAGATTGAAAAACAGTGCGAAAAGAATGGCACGGAAGTCTCTGCGCTTGTACAGCTTAACATCGGCAAAGAGCCGACAAAATCAGGCATATACGAGGAAGAGCTTGAATCGTTTTTGGAACAGTTGTCTGTTATGAGGAGAATTCGCGTTAAAGGGCTTATGGCAATACCGCCGCCTGCAATTAGCGCGGATGACAACAGACCGTATTTTATTAAGATGCGTAAACTTTTCGAAAAGTTCAACCAGAGTTTTCCTTGTTTTAGCTATTTGTCTATGGGCATGTCGGATGATTTCGAAGCTGCTATACAAGAAGGTTCTAATATGGTCAGGATTGGAACCGCCGTGTTTGGAGCGAGGTCAAATCAAAAATTAGGGGGTTACAAATAATATGGCTAGAGGTTTTTTTAACCGTATATTAGATGCGGTTGGCCTTGAAGAAGAGTATGAGGGTGAAGAAATGATGGATGATGATGAGAATTACTATGAAGAGGAAGCAGAAATAATAGATGACTCACGTTCAAGGCGCAGACAGTCAAAAGTAATCGGTATGCCAAACTCCGCCGCAAAAATTAGGATGTTAGTATATCAGCCATGCAGCTACGAAGAGGCGGAATCGATAATAGACAATCTTAAGGCAAGAAAACCGGTTATTATGAACTTAGACGATTTGGACAGAGAACTGGCGCAAAGAATTATAGATTTTATAGGCGGCGCGGTTTATTCGCTTGGGGGAGACCTAAAAAAGGTGGCGCGGAATATTTTTGTAGTCGCACCCTCTAACGTTGATGTATTGCAAAATGTTGACGAGAGGGACAGCAGAGAAGGTTTCCGAAGGTTTGATAAATAATTTATTTTGACGTGCATGCCGCAAAGTTTATATTGCGGCATGTATCGTATGTTGCGGCGTTGATTAAAATAATTAATGCTTACCAAATTGTTTGAAAGGGGAAGCGGGCAATGCCTTTAACAGCTAAGGATATTTTTGAAAAGACCTTTAAAAGGTCTTTTAAAGGCTACGATGAATACGAAGTCGATAATTTTTTAGACCAAATAATCGACGAGTTCAAAGCGCTTACAGAAGAAAACGAATCGCTCAAGGAAGAGGTTGCTGCGGCAGTTGACAAGGTTAAAAAGATCAAGCATGGCGAAGAGACGATAATGAATACTTTGGTTTCAGCCCAGAAAACGGCCGAGCGTATTATTAACGAAGCAACGCTAAAAGCCGAACTGATTATCAGCAGTGCGCAAAGCACAGCTAAAGAGCGTGCCGACCAGACAACAAAAGAGCTTGCGCAATCGCAAAACAGGCTTGAGGAACTGCGCACGTGTGCGAAAGGGTTTGCGGCGAATTTCGTAAATATGATAAATGCGCAGGCGGCATATTTTGAAAAGACTTATCTAAGTTACTTTGGGCAGGATTCCGACCCGTTTGGCGGGATAAACGTTGAAGCGCTCGAGCGCATCGACAAGGATTTGGCAAAAAGCTTTGGCGAAATGGGTGCGGTGATAGAAACTGAAACGAAAGGCGATGTTGAGCCGGAAAATACGAGCGATACCGAGTTTGCTAATGAACCGGCGGATATTGGATATATTCAGCCGCAATCAGCGCCCGGGGGGGAGGCGGACGGCGAGGATAAGTTTAGTCAGCCTGCTGATGTCGATACCGGCGGTTATATGGAGTTTAACGAGATTAACAAAGCTTTAACCGAAATTGAAAATGCTGATTTTTCCGATGAACAGAAAGAGGAAACACAGCAACCGCCGCAAAGCGAGGCGGACTTTTCATGGATTTATGACGCCGATAAAGCGCCGGAGGCTTCCGTAGCGGACGATTCAAAAAAAGAGAATGAGCTAAAAACCCTTATTGATGAAATATTGGAATAACGCAAGTTTGCAGAAGGCGGGCAGTTCCGCCTTTTTTTATTGCTATTAAAAGCTTAACGCCAAAAACGAATTAAATTCACCGCGTTATACAAACTAACACATGACGGAGTAAGTATAATGCGGAAAAAGGCACAATGCAGATTGAATAAGCGGCTTAACGAACTTGCGCTAATGTTGGAAAAGCTAAGGCTTGGCGAATATCTTATGCATCTTAACAACATTAAACGTATAATACGCATTAACTTTTTAGGCGGGCTGGCGCGCGGGCTGGGCATAGCTGTAGGCTTTACTTTGTTAGGTGCGCTTGTGCTTTATTTATTGCAGTTATCTTTTGTCAACAACCTGCCAATAATAGGCGATTTAATTGCAGACATAGTAGAGATAGCTAATGAAAGGCTAAAACTGCGATAACAGGCTTGTTTAAATGCGATTGAATTATTCTGTTATCTTGCTATAATAGATTGGCAGGTTGTTTATGCATATGGTAATTATTAGAATGGGAGTGGTTGTTAATGAAATTAACCATAGGGCAATTCAACGAGTCTTTTCCCCCCGTTATTGACGGTGTGGCGAATGTTGTTCAAAACTATGCCCATTGGCTGAACAAAAAACACGGCTCGTGCTGTGTGATAACGCCGAAGCATCCGCAGGCGGACGATTCAATGTTTGAATTTGACGTGCGTCGTTTTTATTCGATAAAAGTGCCGATAAGAAAAGAATACCGCTTTGGATTTCCGCAGATGTCAACATCTTTTTGGGTGGCGCTAAAAAAAGTGCCGTTTGATATTGTGCATGCGCATTCGCCGTTTGGCACAGGCAGCGCCGCGCGCAGCATCGCACGCCGGCAGGGGATCCCGATGGTGGCTACTTTTCATTCAAAATTTCGGGATGACTTTTTGGCCGCGCTTAAGTCCGAAATGATTGTCGAGAGCATCATTTCAAAAATTGCAGCATTTTATGAATCTGCAGACGAGGTATGGGCGGTAAACGAATCATCTGTAGAAACGCTGCGTGAATATGGCTACAGGGGCGAAGTCCAGATAATGGAGAACGCATGCGATATTGAAAAACAATACAGTACGGACGAAAACGACAACTTTATCAACGAGACGTTTGAGCTTGATAAAGGGACGCCGCTTTTTGTGTTTGTCGGGCAACATACGTGGCAAAAAAACACGCGGATGGTAATAGAAGCGCTAAAATTGCTTAAGGATGACGGGAACTCTTTTCGCATGCTGTTTGTGGGAGACGGTCCTAAACGCCACGGGATGGAAAAGTTAGTAGAGAGCTATGGGATTGATAGCGTAGTGGGGTTTACGGGAGTGATACACGATAGGGACTTATTGGCAAAAATCTATCTTAGAAGCAGTGCGCTGCTGTTCCCTTCACTATACGATATGTCATCTTTAGTGCCAAGGGAAGCCGCGGCGTGCGGATGTCCGACCGTTTTTGCAAAGGACACAACTACTTCGCAAGGCATTACGGAAAGGAACGGCTTTTTAATTGATAATAATAAAGAAGCATTGTTTTTGGTTATAAAACATATAATCGAGAATCCCGGGCATGCAAAACAAATAGGCGACAACGCGCGGCGCACCATTTACAGGAGCTGGGAGGATGCGGTTGAGGACGTGTACGAAAGATATGTATATTTGATTGGCCGCAATAACGGCAGCAATGTTAAGCAGGCATAAATATCCAGCGGTCGTAATTCATGCAATCCATACTAACTGCATGGAAAAAGCTGTTTAGCGCAAGTCAAGGCTGTAAATACTGTTGCGTGATTTATATATATTTGTTATCATACTGGCGTTGTTTTATTTGGAGGGGTAATGAAAAAATCGATGTGGTTAAACCGCTTTAGTATTATTTACATAATTGCAACTATTGTTGTAGTTGGGGCTGTTGCAATATTTACTCCCGAAGCCGAGGAAGTATTTAAGGCTATTTCGCACTTTTCAATTTGGTGGCTTGTGGCGTGCTTGGGCGCGCTGCTTTTATTCTGGCTAACGGACGCTATATTGCTTTACGATATCACCTCGTACATGTACAAGCCCGAGCCTTTTATGCAATCGTTAAAAATCGGGATTATTGGACTTTATTATGCTGCGCTCACTCCGTTTGCGACCGGCGGGCAGCCTGTGCAGGTGATGTATATGCGCCGCAACAAAACACCCGTAGGCACGGCCACTTGCATTGTCGGCATCAAATTTGTTATATACGAGCTATCTTTATGCGCAATATTCTTGGCCGCAATGGTGGTTAGGGGTAGATATTACTATATGCATCATTCGGAAATATTTTGGCTTTCGATGCTTGGATTTATGTTCAACTTAATAGCCGTATTTATTATTATATTAACTATTATCAACAAAAAGATTGTATTAAACATAGGCTCTGCACTGATAAGGCTGCTTAATCGAATGAGGCTGATAAAGGATAAAGAAAAAACTATTGAAAATTTCACTAAAACTATTGACGATTACCATACCGCCGCTTCATATATTTCACGATACAAGCTGCGGGCGATAGGTTCGTTTTTAATTTCAATTATCAACCTTGGTTTTTTGTTTGTAATACCGTATTTTATCTATTTGGCGTTTGGCAACACGCAACACAGCTTTCTTGATGTATTTGTTACGCAAGTGCTTGTTTATCTTGCAGTATCCTTTTTTCCAACGCCGGGAACCGCAGGCGCCGCAGAAGGCGGATTCTTGCTTTTCTTTGGCCCCATATTTGGAAGAGCGGTGTCTATCGCAATGCTTATATGGCGGTTTGTGACATATTACGTTATGCTTATTGTAGGCAGTTTGCTTGTCGTATTTGACGAGGTTTTTTCATTGCGAAGGCGCAAAAACGAAATCAACCTTAATGCGGACTAAGCGCAGCTTAAATGGTTGGGCTAAATAACGAATATCCTTTGCCTTTTGGCATTGTTTATTTGCCGTCTAAAAAAACAAACCGGTTGATTAAAAAAAAACGCTGTGCTATAATTCCAAAAGAATATCACACCGTTGCGGATTTTTGCATTCGTGCCTTTATTGGGTTGTGCAAAAAGTAGATGCGGCGGGAGGTAAAAACGAGGAGGAACCATGTCAGTTATTTCAATGAAGCAATTATTAGAAGCCGGTGTTCATTTTGGACACCAAACACGCCGTTGGAATCCAAAGATGAAAAAATATATTTTTACGGAGCGCAACGGCATTTACATCATCGATTTGCAAAAAACGGTAAAGATGGTTGAACAAGCGTATTTTTTTGTACGCGATGCTGTTATGGAAGGCAAGACGGTGCTTTTTGTGGGCACGAAGAAGCAGGCTCAGGAGTCTATTGAGCAAGAGGCGCAGCGCTGCGGGATGTATTATGTCAGCCAGCGTTGGCTTGGGGGTATGCTTACAAATTATAAAACAATACGCAGCAGAATCAGAAGGCTCGAAAAAATTGAACGTATGGAAGAGAGCGGCGAGTTTGCTATGCTGCCCAAAAAAGAAGTTATAAAGCTGCGGCACGAATACGACAAGCTGCAAAAAAATCTCGGAGGCATACGAGACATGAAAGAGCTTCCCGGCGTATTGTTTATTGTTGATCCGCGTAAAGAAAGAATAGCAATTGCGGAAGCAAGATCGCTTGGGATACCGCTTGTGGGCATAGTTGACACAAATTGCGATCCGGATGAAATAGATTATGTGATACCGGGTAACGATGACGCAATACGCGCTGTTAAACTTTTGGCATCGAAAATTGCAGACGCGTGCATTGAGGCAAAACAAGGGGAACAGCTAACGGACGCGCCGCAGTCCGAAAAGGCCGAATCCGGGGAAGAAATGACTTCAGGCGAAGAAAACATAGATTATGATATTGATGATGAAGATTACAAAGACGAAAACAAGGAGCAGTAAATGATAAAGGCGAGCGATGTTAAGGCGCTGAGGGAAAAAACCGGCGCCGGTATGATGGATTGCAAAAAGGCGTTGGTCGAGACTGACGGTAATTTTGAGAAGGCCGTTAAAGCCCTTAGAGAAAAGGGGCTTGCGTCTGCCGCCAAAAAGGCGGAAAGGGTTGCCGCCGAGGGCGTAGTAGGCAGCTTGGTTGCGGCAGGCGGCAGGCAAGGCGCAATAGTTGAAATAAACTGCGAGACTGATTTTGTCGCTAAAACTACTGCGTATTTAGATTTTGTTAAGCAGGTTGCGGATAAGATTTTGGACGCAAAGCCCGGCAGCGTTGATGCGCTTTTATCTTTGCCGGCGGGCGGCGCTACTTTAGCGGATTCAGTAAAGGAAAAAATCGCGGAGTTGGGCGAAAACATATCAATAAGAAGGTTTGAGCGGTATAGCATAGAGGAAGGCAGCTTAGGGCTTGTTGACAGCTATATTCATTTGGGCGGCAGGATTGGCGTTTTGATTGAAGTCGGATGTGAAACTGACTCGACGGCCGGTTCTAACGGGTTCAAATCTTTTGTGCATGATATGGCGATGCAGGTTGCCGCCGCAAATCCGGAATATACAGACCAGGCGCAGGTGCCGACGGACTTGATTGAAAAAGAAAAAGAAATACTAAAAGCGCAGGCGGTTGCCGAGGGCAAACCCGAAAACATAGCTGAAAAAATGGTGCAGGGGCGTATTCAAAAATATTTTAAGGAAGTATGCCTTATTGATCAGCCGTTTATTAAAGATCAGGATAAAACGGTAAAAAAGCTTATAGCCGAAAAAAGCGCCGAGCTTAACGATAAACTTACAATTAAGCGGTTTGTTCGCTTTGAGATGGGCGAGGGGCTTGAAAAAAGAAAAGATGACTTCGCTGAGGAAGTGTTAAAGCAAACAACCCAACAATAACGGCCGCAAGGGAGAGTCATGTAAAAAAGCTCTCCCTTTTTAACAGCTGTGCGCTATTCGGAAGAAAGGATAAAATCATGCCTAAATACAAGAGAGTTATTTTAAAAATTAGCGGAGAAGCGCTTGCGGGCAAAAGCAGCACGGGGTTTGATTTTAATGTTATAGGCGCAGTTACGGACCAGCTTATCGAGGTTGCAAAACTTGGAGTACAAATAGGCATAATAGTAGGTGGCGGAAATATATGGCGGGGGCGCAGCGGAATAGGCATGGACAGGACGACCGCCGATTATATGGGAATGCTCGCAACGGTAATAAATGCGCTTGCAATGCAAGATGCGCTTGAAAGCAAAGGCATGCAAACCCGCGTATTGTCGGCAATAGAAATGCGCCAGATTGCAGAGCCTTATATACGCAGAAGGGCAATGCGCCATTTAGAAAAAGGCCGGATAGTCATTTTTGCCTGCGGAACCGGAAACCCTTATTTTTCTACCGATACCGCGGCGGCTTTGCGGGCTGCCGAAATGGAAGCGGAGCTTATATTGCTTGCTAAAAATGTTGACGGCGTATTTGAAAGCGACCCGAAGGTTAACAAAGACGCCAAAATGTATGATTTTATTAGTTATATGGATGTCATTAACAAAGGGCTAACGGTTATGGATTCAACCGCCATATCGCTTTGCATGGACAACAGCATTCCGATAGTATGCTTTGGGCTTGGGCAGAAAGACGGCGTAAAGCGCGTAGTTATGGGAGAAAATATCGGTACGCGGATAAACTCCGCACCTTAAAAATTTATCAGGGAGGGTGGTACATATGCGATTTGAGCATGAAGCGTTTGATAATGCGAAACAAAAGATGGAAAAATCTTTAGCCGTTTTTAAAAAGGATTTATCGTATATCCGCGCAGGAAGAGCAAACCCGCAGCTGCTTGACGGAATAACGATAGATTATTACGGTACGCAAACTCCATTGGGGCAGGTTGGGAATATATCCGCGCCCGAGCCGAGGCTTTTGGTTATTTCTTTGTGGGACGCCAAGCTTATTCCCGAGGTTGAAAAAGCCATACAAAAATCGAACATTGGGATAAATCCGATTAACGATGGCAAGGTGATACGCTTGGTTGTGCCCGAGCTTACCGAAGAGAGGCGCAAAGAGCTTGCAAAGAGCATAAGGAAGATGGGAGAGGAAGCTAAGATAGCTATCCGCTCTATACGCAGGGAAGCTAACGATGAATTTAGAAAGAGCAAAAAGGTTAGCGAGATTACTGAGGACGATTGCATCGCCCTTGAAAACGACGTGCAAGCATTGACCGACGAATCCACAAAAACTATTGACGAGATTGTCAGAGAAAAGGAAAAGGAAATTATGTCGGTATGATGCCGTTTGTTATAGGCATGCAGTTAGATGTTGCGCAAAAAATGCTTGTTGACGCAGGGTATGGCGTGCTTTGCATTGCGTATGAGTCTAAACGCAAAATTCCAAACGCCGATTCGACAAGAGTTATACGCGCGAGGCCAAAAGGTAACAATACAGTTGAAATTACCGTGTCATATTTTAAAACGCAGCTTTAGTGGGAGTGCCGCTTGGGGATTATATTTGATTTAATGTTCGGAAAAAGAAAATCAATATCGCAAATTCAAAACCTTGCCGATAGCAAGAACCTGCCGAAACATGTAGCGGTAATTATGGACGGCAACGGAAGGTGGGCGAAGGCGAAAGGGTTGCCGCGCTCTGCGGGACATCGTGCAGGCGTTGAAAGGGTAAGAACAATAATAAGGATGAGCTCCGACATAGGCATACGCTACTTGACGCTGTACGCATTTTCCACAGAGAATTGGAAACGCCCCGCCGATGAAGTTGGCGTTTTAATGAAACTTTTGGTAGAGTATCTTGCAAAAGAGCTTGCCGAGCTGCACGAAAAAAATGTGAGAATAAAAACTTTAGGAGATATTTCCGCTTTGCCTGAAAGTGTGGCGGCCGAGATAACGCGTGCGGTGCAAACAACGCTTTCTAACACAGGACTTACGGTAAATATGGCAATAAACTATGGTGGCCGTCAAGAAATTATTAGCGCGATTAAAGCGGCTGTGCGCGAGGCAAAGGCGCAAAAGTGCATTGACGAATCTTATGTATCGTCTTTGCTTTCAACGGCAGGGCAGCCGGATCCCGATCTGCTTGTCCGCACAAGCGGTGAACAGCGGATAAGCAATTTTTTGCTTTACCAGTTAGCGTACGCAGAACTTTACTTTACACAAACGTTATGGCCGGATTTTGACGAGCACCAATACGCTAAGGCGCTTGATTGTTATGCGAACAGACACAGGCGGTACGGCGGTTTGGGGGGAAATGATTGATTAAACGAATACTATATGCATTGCCCGCACTTGTGGTGTTGTTTTCGGTGGTCATCATTCACGGATTTTACGGACAGATTGTTATAGTTGCTATCGCATTGATGTGTACCCATGAGATGCTGCAGGCTTTGTCGGGTATCGCAAGCCCTGTGCGCCCCATAGCGTATTCTTATGTGTTGCTGTTGCTGCCTGTGTTTTTATTTGCCGGTGGGCTTACGGGCGTTATGCTGCTGCTGGCGGTTACCATAATGATATTATTATGTGTGCCTTTGCTGACTGAGCGCAATTTGGAAGACAGCATAATTACAGTATTTGCGCTGCTCTATCCCGGAACGTTTTTTGTATTTATGTTAGCGTTTACGATTTCCCCGGCACGTGAAGTATCGCAGTTTTTGCTTATACTTGCTTTCGGGGCGGCAATTAGCACAGATACGAGCGCATATTTATTCGGCAAACTTATCGGCAAGCACAAGCTTATGCCAAGGGTCAGCCCGAAAAAGACTGTGGAGGGGGCTGTCGGCGGTTTCATAATTGGAGCGGGGGCGGTTACCGCGGCGGGAATGATTTTTCAAAACTATTTTGGTATAAATATTTACCCGTTATGGTATGCGATTCTTGGGGTTGCGCTTGGAGTGCTAACACAAATTGGCGATCTGATTGCTTCTAACATAAAACGAAAACTATGCGTAAAAGATTTTGGGCGGATAATGGGGGAACATGGCGGAGCGCTTGACAGGCTGGACAGCGTTTTGTTTGTCAGTCCGCTGATATATATTTTTTATCTGCTCATATCTGGATGACGAAGGAACACCAAATGAAAAAAGTTGCCATACTCGGCGCTACCGGTTCGGTTGGAGGGCAAGCGCTTGATATAATAGCGCGGTTTCCCGATAAATTTTCGGTTACCGCTTTGACGGCACACTCGGACGGCGCCAAACTGCTAAAGCTTGCACAAAAGTTTGGAGCGGGTTATATAGGGCTTACCGGCAGCAACAAAGAATTTGCACCGAAAGCAAATATTAATATCGGGTTTGGGGCAAACGCTCTTTTAGAGGCCTGCGCGGCGGGAGAGCCGGATATTGTGCTTATTGGCGTTGTGGGAATTGCCGGGCTTATGCCGCTGCTCGAGTGTCTTGACCGGGGAACAGACGTTGCGCTTGCCAATAAAGAATCGCTTGTGTGCGGCGGGCACATTGTCAAACAAAAGCAAAAGACATCAAAATCCAAAATAATACCTGTTGACAGCGAGTTATCCGCCTTGTTTCAATGCCTTAAAGGCAAAGATACTGCCGGCGTGCGCAGAATGATACTTACCGCATCCGGCGGGCCGTTCTTTGATTGGAACTATAATGATATAAAAACGGCAACCGTTGGACAGGCGCTTGCCCACCCAAACTGGAGTATGGGCAAAAAGATTACGGTAGATTGCGCAACGTACATGAACAAGGGGCTTGAGGTAATTGAAACGCGTTGGCTTTTTGATGTTAAGCCCGAGCAGATAGATGTTGTTGTGCACAGGCAAAGCGTGATTCATTCGATGGTTGAGTTTAAGGACGGTGCGGTGTTGGCGCAGCTTGGGCCTACCGATATGCGCCAACCGATACAATATGCGCTTGAGTTTCCTAAACGTGAAAAAAGCGTGGCAGGCTATATTGATTTTGCCAAAGTCGGGCAATTGACATTTTCTAAACCGGATACTAAAAAATTTGCATGTCTTGCGCTTGCCTATGATGCGCTTGCTGCGGGCGGCTCGATGCCGCTTATTATGAATGCGGCAAACGAGGCGGCGGTTAACATGTTTCTTGAAAAGAAAATAGTTTTTGGGGATATTGAAAGGCTGGTGCGCAATGCAATGGAAAACTTAGCGCATCTTAAAGGGGACACTTTAGCACAAATACTTGACACAGATACGCAAGTAAAAGATTACGTTTGCCACAGTCTGTAAGTTCTGAGTATTTTGGCATATAATTTATGATATAATTATATCAGGTTTTTTATTTGGTTTTTTAGGAGGAACGGTTTGAATACACTTGTTTCCATTGGCAGCATATTAGGTGCGCTGATAATAATAGGCATAATAATAATTGTGCACGAACTCGGGCATTTTTTAGCAGGCCGCGCCTGTAAAATAAAAATAACTGAGTTTAGCATAGGTTTTGGCCCCAAAATCAAGCAGTGGATCAAAAACGGTACCACCTATTCCGTAAGATGGGTATTGCTTGGCGGGTACAATAAGTTTCACGGGGAAGATCAGGAATCTGACGATAAGCTTGCGTTTAACAACCAGCCTGCCGGACGGCGCGCGCTTACCATTGCCGCGGGGCCTGTTTTTAATGTTTTGTTTGCGCTTTTGTTGGTGGTTGTATTATTGTGGGCGTTTGGCGATTATGTTCCGCAGATTGCCGATGTATGGGGCGCGCCGGCTCAGCAAGCGGGGCTTAAAACGGATGATATTGTGCTTTATATGAATGGAGTTAAGACGGACAGCTCGATGGAATATAACGCCGCGTTGCGCGCCGCAGACAACATTACGATGCAAATTACCGTGTTGCGCGATGGAGAGCAGCTCAGCTTTAAAGTGCCTTATCAGTATTACGAGAATTACCGGTACGAAAGCGAGCATTATAAAGAGATTGTTGAAGTTACAGGATATAAAACAGGCATATCAATTAAAGGCAAACGTGTAGATTTTGGGCTGTTTGAGGCTATCGCCATGTCGTTCAAATGGATGTTTCTTTTGATACGAGAGACGCTGATATCTATATTCGGTTTAATATCCGGCAAAACCACGGAAGGGGTTTCGGGGATAGTGGTGGCTGTAGGCGAAATATCCAAAGCTTTGCGCTCCAGCATTGAATTGGTTCTTCAGTTGGGGGTGGCAATAAGCGTGAGCGTGGCTATCTTTAACCTGTTGCCGTTTCCGGCGCTGGACGGGGGCAGGCTTGTGTTTATAGCCATTGAGAAGATATTCAAAAGGCCGGTTCCCAGAAACGTTGAGGGCATTATACACCTTGTTGGTTTCGCGCTACTCATTATGCTGTTTTTCATTATCACTTATAAAGATATATTTGGCGGTTAGCGATTATGGAGAGACTAACCTCATGCGTGCGCATAGGCAAAACCGTAATCGGCGGGGGCAATAAGGTGCTTATTCAGTCTATGACCAATACGGACACCATCGATTATAAAGCCACCATAAACCAGATTGAGCGGCTTTGCGATTTTGGGTGCGAGGCGGTAAGATGCGCGTTTTACAGCGTTGATTGCGCGGACGCGTTTAGACAGATCAAAAAAAGCATAAGCATTCCGCTTATTGCGGATGTGCATTTTGATGCCAACCTTGCCATTTTGGCATTTGAAAGCGGAGCCGACAAAGTAAGAATAAACCCGGGAAACTTAAGGGGCGGCGATGCTTTGAAAAAGGTTGTGGAGTGCGCAAAGAATCATGACAGTGCGCTGCGAATAGGGGTTAACGCAGGCTCGCTCGAGAGGCGTTTTCTTGAAAAGTACGGTTTTCCCAGTGCGCAGGCGTTAGCACAAAGCGCGGCGGAGACGGTAAAAAAGGTTTGCGAAATGGGCTTTTTTAATACCGTTGTCTCGATTAAATCTTCAAGCGTTCCTGTGTGCGTTGACGCATGCCGCATGTTTGCCAAGCTTTCGGATGCACCTATGCACATAGGCATTACGGAAGCCGGAACGTACGAGGATGCTATCGTAAAGTCGGCGATAGGCGTTGGGGCGCTTCTTTTGGATGGGATTGGAGATACGGTGCGCGTATCAATAACGGGAGATCCGGTCTTGGAGATACAGGCGGCTAAAAAGATATTGCAAAGTGTGGGCAGCCGGATATTTTATCCGGAAATTATAAGCTGCCCTACATGCGCAAGAACGCAAATAGATGTCGTTGATCTAAGCGCAAAGGTAAAAGATATACTAAATAAAAAAGGCAAACCGTTGGTTGCCGCCGTTATGGGCTGTGCTGTAAACGGGCCGGGCGAGGCGCGGCATGCCGATATCGGCATTGCGGGCGGAGGCAAAAAAGCGGCGCTTTTTGCCAAAGGCAAACTGATAAACACATATAGCAGCGATGATATATTGAACGCTTTTTCACGCTATATTGACGAAAACTTTTAACCGGAGGGTATTTTGGCGAAGGGTGAATATATTGCTGCGCTTAAAAAAAGCATCAATATTGACGATAGCTACCAATTAGAATTAGAAAAAGTACAGCATAGCGTTGCCGACAACTGCGTTTTAATGTATTTCAGCAGCTTTTTTTTACCGGCGAAAGTCTATGTTTCAATAGAGCAATATGTTAAAGAAACCGCGGGCGAGGCTGTGCGGGTATTGTTTCGGTATAAAAACTTTGAACAGGTTGATAAGAGTATTATTGCAGAACACATACGTTCGCTTTGCTTTTATTTCAAAGAAGCGGCAGGACCTTTTTTGGACAGATGTCTTATTCGCATTGAAGGCAAAGCAGTTAGGATTGATTTTGCCGATGATATAGGGTTGGACATGTTCTCTGTGCTTGGGCTTAAAGACTACGTTAACGATTACATTTTTCGCTGCTTTGGCGAGGGGGCGGCGGTAATAACGGGGCGATGTGAACCTTGTATGCTTCCTCAAAAATCAAGTTTGGATAAACAGAAGCGAAAAAAAGAGCTGCAAAAGCGGAGTGCTGAACCAAAAAGAATAAAAGAAATATCCGCAACGCCGAAAGCTGTTGCCAAAAAACCTAAAGAAATTATGTATGGGAAACGAATTGCGGGTGATGCCAACGTGCCTATTAAGGAGTTGACCGAGCTGACAGGCGAATGTTCAATATCCGGGCAGCTGATTTACACAAAATCTTTCGATATAAAAAATTCAACGCGCGGCGAACGTTCTTTATTAATTTTCGCGGTCACCGATTATACGTCAACTGTTACCTGCAAAGCGTTTGTGAGCAGGGCAAAGTGTGCCGAGTTAAAACAAAAATTAGAGTGCGTACAGGCCGTAAGGGTTGCGGGCAAAGCCGCGTATGACAGTTATTCAAAAGAAGTCTGCGTTACGGTAAAAGCGATTGAGCAAGCGCAGGCCAAAACGCGCACTGATAACGCGCCCGTAAAACGTGTTGAATTGCACATGCACACAAACATGAGCGCTCTTGACGGCTGCGCCGATGAGGTTGATGTGATCAAGCGCGCCGTCTCGTTCGGGCATGACGCGGTGGCAATAACCGACCACGGCGTGGTTCAGGCTTTTCCGCGTGCGTTTGATGAAGCTAAAAAACACGGTATAAAAGTAATATACGGTATGGAAGCCTACATGCTTGACGATACGAAAGAGCTGTATGACGAATCGTTTGCAGACGAGTATGTGGTTTTTGATATCGAAACCACCGGACTTGATCCTAATAGCTGCGCTATAACGGAAATAGGCGCCGTCAGGTTGCGAAAAGGCGAAATTATCGACACATTTTCTACATTTGTAGACCCTCAAATGCCCATCAGCGCGCAGATAACAGATTTAACGGGCATAACCGATGAAATGGTAAAAGGTGCGCCCGCGGCGGGGGAAGCGTTGCAAATGTTTAAAAAATTTGCCGGGGATACGCCTTTAGCTGCCCATAACGCATCGTTTGATTTAAGTTTTATAGATAAATATGCGGAACAGACCGGAATAATATTTGAAAATGAGAGGCTGGACACATTATGGCTGATTAAACGTATGTTTCCCGATCGCAAGTCATACAGTTTAGGCAAATTAGCGGCGGATTTTGGAATTAAGTTTAAACACCATCGCGCTTTAAGTGATGCGGAGTGCACCGCGAAACTTATGATAAAATGTTTCAGGCAGGCGCAAAAAGCGAAAGATTCTAATAATGTCAGCGAAAAGTCTATGCCCGTTTATCACACTATACTGCTTTGTAAAAACAAAACGGGTCTTAAAAACCTGTATAAGATAGTAACAAAGTCCCATATAGAGCATTTTTACCGCCGTCCGAGAGTTCCGAAATCGTTGCTGCGCGAGCACCGGGAAGGGCTGATAATAGGTTCGGCTTGTGAGAAAGGCGAACTTATATCGGCAATATTGCGCTATGCATCGGATGGAGAGCTTGAGCACATAGCGCAATTTTACGATTATCTTGAAGTTCAGCCTGACGGCAATAATTATTTTTTGGTCCGGGAAGGCCGGTTCCGCACAATAGAAGGAGTGCGGGATATTACAAGGCGGATAGTCGCCTTGGGGGAAATAACAGGGAAACCCGTTGCCGCGACATGTGATGCGCATTTTATCGAACCGGAGCATGAATACTTCAGAAGGATATTGATGCACGGGCAAAAATTTTCAGATGCGGACAATCAACCGCCGTTGTATTTTCGCACAACCGGCGAGATGCTTGCTGAGTTTTCGTATCTTGGAGAAAAAAAGGCTTATGAAATTGTGGTGCAAAACCCGCGCGATATTGCGCGGCAGGTTGGAAACATAAAACTTTTGCCCGACGAGCCCGCAATGCCGGAAATAAAGGATGCCGCAAACATGCTGCGTGAACAGGCGCTCTCCAGAGCGTTTGAGATATACGGAGAGCCGTTGCCGGAGATTGTCGCAAAACGCCTTGAGTACGAACTTTCGTCTATAGCCAAGCACGGCTACGGAGTGCTATATTACATAGCGGCAAAACTTGTTAAGCATTCGCTTGAGGATGGATATCTCGTTGGATCTCGGGGTTCCGTCGGCTCTTCGCTCGCCGCGACTATGGCGGGTATAACGGAAGTGAATCCGCTGCCGCCGCATTATGTATGCCCCAATTGCCGCCACAGCGATTTTGAAATTGATTTATCCAAATACGCATGCGGGCCGGATTTGCCGGAAAAAAAGTGCCCGCATTGCGGCAGCGTTTATGAGCGGGACGGTTACGATATATCGTTCGCCGTGTTTCTTGGGATTAACGCCGATAAGGTGCCCGACATTGACCTTAATTTTTCAAGCCTTTATCAGCAACAAGCGCATAACTACATACTTGAGTTTTTCGGGAAAGAGCATGTTTTCCGCGCGGGTACGATAAACAGCATAAAAGAGCAAACGGCTTACGGGTTTGTTAAGGCATATTTGGACGATAAAAACATAGAGGTAAGCAAGGCGGAGGTAGAGCGTTTAACAAAAGGGGTTTCGGGCACAAAGCGCACTACCGGCCAACACCCGGGCGGGCTTGTTATACTTCCAAAAAATAGGGACATACATGAATTTACTCCGTTGCAGTATTCCGCAAACGATTCTAAGACAGGCAGTATAACAACGCATTTTAATTTTGGTTCACTGCACGATAGGCTAATAAAGCTTGATATACTCGGGCATGACGATCCTACAATGTTACGCATGCTTTTTGATATTACGGGAATTGACGCTTTAACGGTGCCGATTTGCGATAAAGAGACGCTTTCGCTGTTTTCGTCAACCCGGGCGATTGGCATTGATCCGGCGCAGATAGACGGCTGCGAGGTGGGCAGCCTTGGAATACCCGAGTTCGGTACAAATTTTGTTCGTCAGATATTAGTTGAAACAAGACCTACAACCATAGACGAGCTTATACGTATAAGCGGTTTATCGCACGGAGTCGATGTTTGGTTAAACAATGCCCGGGATTTGGTAAAAGGAGGGGTTGCAACCCTGCGGGAAGTTATTTGTACACGGGACGATATAATGAATTATCTTATCGTGCGCGGTATGGACGAAACATTAGCTTTTTATATAATGGAATCGGTGCGCAAAGGTTTCGGGTTAAAACAGGAGTGGGAAGAAGCTATAAGCGCGGTTGGCGCGCCCGAATGGTTTATGGAATCGTGTAAAAAGATTGGATATATGTTTCCGCGCGCACACGCAGTGGCGTATGTGATAATGGCTTTAAGGATAGCGTATTTTAAGGTGCATTACCCGCGTGCGTTTTATGCGGCGTATTTTTCAATAAGAGCGGATAGCCTTGATGCTGTGCACATGCATTCGGGACAAACCGTTCGAGCCCGGATATCTCATATTAAGGCAAAGGGCAAAAATGCGAGCGCACAGGAAAAATCTTCACTTGCGGTTTTTGAAGTGGCTCTTGAGATGATTGAACGCGGAATAGATTTTCTGCCGCCTGATTTATACCTTTCCGATGCTTTAAAGTGTGTTATTGAGCCCGGGGGCATAAGGTTGCCGTTTACCGCCATGCAAGGAACGGGAGAGACCGCTGCTCGGGGGATAAAAAAAGCGCGCGATATGGGAGAGTTTATTTCGATTGAGGACTTAAAATCAAGATCGGGAATATCGAGCGCGGTAATAGCCCAGATGGAGGAACTCGGCTGCCTAAACGGCTTGTTAAAAAGCAGTCAAATTACTCTTTTCGACTTATAGTGGGGGATAAATAGTATATACGCCAAAAGTAAAGACGCCTATTTATAGATTTTGTATGAAAGACCGTATAATTTGAAAGGCGGGTAAATGCCAACCGCCCATCTTAAGCATTGAGCAATACAAGCAAACTGCTGCTTGTTTTAACCGGCAATTATATAATTAGGTTTAAATCGTGTGGCGTTGACTATTTTATGGTGCACATATATAATAAAATAAGTTTTTTTAAATAGCGTAAGGAAGGATAATATAATATGAGAAAAGGCAACGTAATGACTATAATTTTATTGTTGCTTTTTGGTGTTTGTATCTATTTTGGCATGACGGGAGTAACGATTGGCATAAACAGGATGAGGCCGTGGCCCGAACAGGTTAGCCTTGGGCTGGACCTTACGGGCGGAGGATATGCCGTGTATCAGGCCGAGAAAGAGGGCATGTCCGAGGACGAGTTTAACGCTCGGTTTTTTACAACCATGAACGTTTTGCGCTCAAGGCTTGACGAAAAAAACTTAACTGAGGCCACTGTTGTTAGCCAGGGTGAAGACAGGATACGAATAGAAATACCAACAAAGGATGAGGAGCCGGGTAATGTATTCTCCATGCTTGGAAAACCGGCAGTGCTTGAGTTTAAAGACGACCGGGGAAACACGGGCATAACGGGTGATATGGTGGAATCCGCAAACGCGTCCATTCTGTCTGAAACCGGACAGTATGTTGTAAACCTTAAGTTCAATAATGAAGGGGCGGCGATTTTTGCAAGCATGACTGCAGAGGCGTATAAAATAGGCACTCCTATTCATATCGTCGTAGACGGTGCAACGGTATCAAGCCCGACTGTAAAGAGCGGCGCGATAACCGGCGGTTCGGCTTATATTGAAGGCAGGTTTGACCAAAAGGAAGCGGAAAATCTGGCGGTCCAGATAGCATCGGGAGCTATACCGCTAACGCTCAAAGAAATTGAGCAACGTTCGATAAGCGCTTCGCTTGGAGAAGATGCGCTTTACAGCAGCCTTTTTGCGGGGCTGATAGGTTTAACCGTGCTCTTTATGTTTATGGTGCTCTATTACAAATTGCCGGGGCTTTTAGCATGTATAGCTCTTTTGGTATACAGCGGGATAATTCTTTTTACTCTTGTGGTGTTTAAGATTCAGCTTACACTGCCCGGCATAGCAGGCCTTATACTCGGCGTAGGTATGGCGGTTGACGCCAATGTAATAATATTTGAAAGATTTAAAGAAGAGCTAAGCTTCGGGAAAACTTTACGTTCTTCGCTTAACTCGGGGTTTTCTAAGGCATTGTGGACTATTGTAGATTCCAACATAACCACGTTTATCGCTGGCATTGCGATAGCTTGGTTTGGCGTTGGTTCCGTAAAAGGGTTTGGGTATACTCTTATGGTAAGCATAGTCGCCTCGATGTTCTCCGCGTTTACCGTTACAAGGGCGTTAATGCGGTTGATGGTAGCATTAAAGATCAACAACCCCAAACTTTATGTATGGCGCAAAATTGCGCAGGCACACGAAGCGAAAGGGGGCGAGTGATATGCGGTTTATTAAGTACTCAAAATACACTTCGCTGTTTATGCTTGCGATTGTAATTGTTGCAATCATTGTTGGCATTGCAAACAACGGATTAAACCTTGGTATAGACTTTACCGGGGGCAGCATTCTTACTGTGGATATGGGCGCTGAATATGACACGGAAGATGTGGCGGCGGCACTTAAAGCGAACGGGGTTGACCCTGCGAATGTGCAGATAGTGCGCTCTGAAAACACAAAAGCCATAATTCGAATGCAGCTGCTCTCTGAAAGTTCGGATGAGATAGTTGTTCGCGAATCTATTATTGCAAACTTAAAAGAAAAATATCCAAACGTTAAGAGCGGCGAAATTGAAAGCGTAGGGGGAGCGACGACAAAAGAGATTGTTGCGAATGCATTTTTATCTATTTTAGTTGCTTCGGCGCTTATGCTCATTTATATTTGGATACGGTTTGAACTGCTTTCGGGGATCGCGGCGGTTATAGCTTTGCTGCACGATGTGCTGATAATGACGGCGGTTGTCTGTATCGCCCGCATTCAGATAAACAGTTCGTATATTGCGGCTTGCCTGACAATTGTTGGGTATTCTATAAACGATACGATAGTCATTTTTGACAGGATAAGAGAAAACAATAAAAAGTTTGCGTCTTCTAAATCCCATAGAGATATTGCTAACCTTAGCATCAGGGAAACGCTTTCAAGAACAATAAACACTTCACTTACTACAATTATAATGGTTGTCGCTATTTATGTGTTTGGAGTACAGTCTATAAAAGAATTCGCTCTCCCGCTTATCGCCGGGTTAATAGCGGGTACATACTCTTCTATTTTTGTTGCGACTGCTTTATGGGTTAACTTGCTTGAACACAGCAAGAATCGCAAATCATCAAAAAAACTGACTAAAAAAGCAAACAGGGCATAGCAGTATATTATAAAGCCTTTCCCGGTTGCGGGATAGGCTTTATTTGTACTGAGCAAGGGGGAAATTTGCTAAATTTTATTGCACGCGCACCGGTTGACGGGTGTTTAACACAACAGGCGGCTGATATCGAAAAAGCTTCCGGACTTTGCAAGCAAGCGGTTAAGTTGTTGTGCGCCCGTAAAATCGACAGCTTGGATAAGGTAATTGAATTCTTACATCCCGCCCCCGGCCAATTTATCGATCCTATGCTGCTTCCCGATATGGAATTGACAGTCGAGCGCATAAAAGCGGCTGTCGGCGATGGAGAGAAAATAGCAATTTTTTGCGATTATGATGCGGATGGAATTACGGGCGGATGTGCGCTGTACCTTTTTCTAAAACGATTGGGCGCCGATGTTGAAATAACAACCCCTAACCGCCATAAAGAAGGTTATGGATTAAATGAACCTGCCGTTAAAGATATGGCTAAAGCGGGAGTTGCGTTAATAATTACCGTTGATTGCGGCATCACCAACTTAGAAGAAATTGAGCTTGCAAACAAGCTTGGAATCAACGTAATTGTAACCGACCACCACGAATGCCCCGAAAAGCTTCCCCCAACGCTATATGTTGTTAACCCTAAACGCAAGGATAGCTTGTATCCCGATTCTAACCTCTCGGGGTGCGGAGTGGTGTTTAAGCTTATTCATGCGATGTCTTGCTTGGATGAGGCTATGCGCTATATAGATTTAATTGCGATAGGCACAATTGCGGATATGGTTCCGCTGATAGGAGAAAACAGGGTTATTGCGGATTTGGGCATAAAGAAGATGCGTAAAAACCCTTGGGCAGGCATAGCTGCGCTTGCCAAACAGGCGAAAATAGATATAGGGAACATCACTTCGTTCCATGCCGGGTTTTGTTTAGGACCGCGAATAAATGCCGCCGGGCGTATAGATACGGCACAGCTTGCAATAGATCTGTTAAAAGAGAGCAAATTTAGCGCAGCTGCCGCCAAAAAAGCCACAAAATTGTGCGAGCTTAACGAAAAAAGAAAACAGGAAGTTGAGACGGTGCTGTGCGAAGCTGAGCAAATTATTGATAAGTTTCAATACCACAGCAGCCCGGTGATTATTGTTTCTTCGCCTAACTGGAATGCGGGCGTTTTGGGTATAGCGGCCGCAAGGTTAAGCAAAAAATACACCCGGCCTTGCATACTGCTTGGAGGAGAGCCTTTGTTAACCGGCTCTGCACGAAGCATAGACGGCATAAACATATACGATGTGTTGGCGCAGTTTAGCGACAGGTACCAAAAGTTTGGCGGGCATGAACAGGCTGCAGGCATTACAATAGCCGCAGATAAGTTAGAGTCACTGCGATATGATATCTGCGAGTTGGTAAACAACAAGTATGACGAGAGTCTGTTTGTGCGTTCAAGCATATTTGATTTGCAGCTTTCAATAAAAGACATAACAAAAGAATTGGTTGATGATTTGCGCAGGCTTGAGCCGTTCGGAACGGGAAACGAAAAACCGATGATTGCTGTAAAAGCCGCATTGCTTCATAAACCGCGTTATATCGGCAAGGATGATGCGCCCCATTTAAGGTTTGACATCAAACAGAATGGCTATATGTGCGATTCGATTGCTTTTTATTATTCCGACAACCATATTCTAATTCCCGAACGTGCCGATTTTTTGTGCGAGGCGGGTATAAACGATTTTACCGCCAAGCCCCAGCTTATTGTTCGTGAAATCGGTTTAAGGTACAGCAATTCGCTTGCGGACAGTTTCAAGCAAGTATATGGAAAAAGGCTGGATGACGGCTTTTTAGAAGAAGCGGTCAATTTAGCAAAAAAAGAAATGCCAAAACAACAAAGTTTAGAAGAAATTACATCGCGAATTTATAATTCCATTAATGCAAGCCGTTTTGGTTTGTGCATATTGGTTAACTCGGAACCTGCGCTAAATTTTTTACTAAACCTACCGGAGGTAAAAACTGCGCTGATAGACGGCAAACTGTTTCTGTGGGATGAAAAGTTTTTTACGCAGGAAAATTGTATCAGTTGCGAAAAGATTCCCGCGCATCCGCGCATTTTGCGATTAGGGCTTTTTGAATCCGCTTTGTGGTGCAAACAAATGAAAAAAGAGTATAAAAGCCACGCAAAGCTATATTTCGCGCCGCGTGAGGAATTGCTAAAAATATATTCCAAACTCGGTATCATACTTAAATTAAAACCCGTTAAAATGGCCGATGCGGCAAAATTGTTGGGCATAAGCGAGAAAAAAGCCGCTTTTGCATTGCGCGTTTTTTTGGAGCTTAAGTTGCTCATAGTTGATAATGATGATAAAATACTGGCATTAAATAAAGAAGGCAAAAGAAAAGAACTGTGCAACAGCTCTTGCTATTTAGGGTTAAAGGATTTAGCAGATGGATGATATTGCGCAAAAAGCGCAAACGATAACCGATAAAGTTATACAAAAATACGACCAGAAAGATCAAGCGTTTTTTGAAAAGGCATACGAGTTTGCCCAAAAGGCGCACGAAGGCCAAAGAAGGCTTTCGGGTGAGCCGTTTTTTGTGCATCCTTGCGAAGTTGCCAATATTCTTATAGATTTGGGGCTTGATATTTCTACCGTTGTCGCCGGGCTTTTTCACGACATAATAGAAGATACCGGGCTGCGCGTTAAGCAGATAGAAGAACAGTTCGGGCGTGAAATTGCTCAAATAGTCGACGGAGTGACAAAAGTGGGGAAGGTCAGTTTTTCGTCAAAAGAAGAGCATCAGGCGGAAAATCTGCGGAAAATGTTTTTGGCAATGGCAAACGATATACGGGTTATTCTTGTTAAACTTGCCGACAGGCTCCACAATATGCGAACGCTTAGCTATCAAACGGACGAAAAGCGCTTAGAAAAAGCAAAAGAGACTATCGAAATATATGCGCCTCTTGCTCATCGCCTGGGCATAAACGCAATCAAATGGGAACTTGAAGATTTAGCGCTTAAGTTTATTGATGAAAAATCATATTTCGAGATAGCGGAAAAGCTGACCGAAACCCGGGCGCAAAGAAGCGAATACATACAGGGCGTTATAGTTGAGATAAAAAAACATTTAAAGAAGATACGCGTTGAAGCTGAAATAGAAGGCCGTCCCAAGCACATATACAGCATATACAATAAGATACATAAAAAAGACAGGGCGTTTGAAGAAGTATACGATTTGATGGCTGTCAGGATAATTGTCGGCAGCGTCAGAGATTGTTATGCAGTGCTCGGAACAGTCCATACGGTGTGGAAACCAATACCGGGGCGGTTTAAAGATTATATAGCCGTGCCCAAGCAAAACATGTACCAGTCTATACACACCACGGTTTTGGGCAGCGACGGAAGGCCTTTTGAAGTGCAGATTCGCACAAGAGAGATGCATTCGACCGCAGAGTACGGCATCGCGGCGCACTGGCACTATAAAGAAGGTTCGGGGCGCACCAAGATTGACGAAAAACTTGCCTGGCTGCGCGAACTTTTAGAGTGGCAGACAGATACCAAAGATTCAAGAGAGTTTATGGAGTCTTTGAAGGGCGATTTTTTTTCGGACAAGGTTTACGTGTTTACTCCCAAGGGAGATGTAAAAGAGTTTATGTTGGGTGCAACTCCTCTTGATTTTGCATACGGCATCCACACCGAAATAGGCAACAGGTGTATCGGCGCTAAGGTTAATGGCAAAATTGTGCCGTTAACGTACGAGCTTAACTCGGGTGATATAGTGGAAATTTTAACGTCCGCCTCTTCAAAAGGGCCGTCGAGAGACTGGCTTAGTATTGTAAAGACTTCCCAAGCTAAGAATAGAATAAGAAACTGGATACGCAAAGAGTTTAAAGAGGAAAACATAATAAAAGGCCGAGAAATGCTTGAAAGAGAGGCAAAACGGCGCGGATTTGAGCTTAAAGCGCTGTTTCGTCCCGATTGGCTAAAAGAGCTGTACAAGAAATTTACACTTCAAACGCCCGAGGATATGTACGCCGCAGTCGGTTACGGCGGATTAACCACATCGCAAATTTTGCACAGGCTTATTGGCGAGTACAAAAAGATTTACAAGACGGACAGCGAAAAACCACAAACGCGCGCCAAAAAAACCGCAGACTCATGCGGCGTTACCGTTGTGGGGTATGATGATATGGTGGTGCGGTTAGCCAAATGCTGCAATCCGGTGCCTGGCGATAATATTGTAGGATATGTAACCCGTGGCAGGGGAGTATCAATACACAGGAGCGACTGTTCAAACATAACGACCACGGATTTTGAATCGGGCAGGATGATTGAGGTTAAATGGACGTTTGATAACAGAACAAGTTATAATGTTGAAGTTCAGGTGACTGCGGACGATCGATCGGGGCTTATTGCCGAGTTATCAAGTAAACTGTTTAACATGGGGGTTTCAATTACTTCGGTGAATGCGCGCATGGGCAAAAACCGAACGGCGTTTATGGTGTTTGGGTTTGAAATCACAGAGGCGTCCCAGCTTGGGAACGTGATAAACGCATTAAAATCTATTGCGGGAGTGCGTGAAGTATTCCGCATAAACAAATAATTATGGTAGCGGTTGCAGAGCGCGTACTAAGCGCAAATGTACAAGTTGACGGCAAGATTATAGGCGAGATTGGCAAGGGGCTGCTGGTGCTTATAGGCGTTGAAACAAACGACTCGCAAACCGATATTGACTATATAGTGCGAAAAGTGTCCGGACTGCGTATTTTTTCCGTAGACGGGAAAATGGATAAAAACATAACCGATGTCAAAGGGCAGCTATTGGTCGTCTCTCAGTTTACTTTGCTTGGCGATGCGCGCCGCGGATTAAGGCCGGATTTTGTACGTGCGGCTAATTCTCAGCATGCACATTTGATGTTTGAAAAGTGTATTTGCGCTTTTAAATCTTTAGGCATTGCAACCCGGACGGGATGTTTTGGCGCGCACATGATTATAGAATCCCGCGGGGACGGACCTGTTAATATATTGCTTGATTCGCGGCGAAAATTTTAGGAGATTGCATGCATATTCATAAGATGACGGTAGGACCTTTGGAAGCTAACGCTTACATAGTATACGAAAACAAATCAAAAGCGTTCGTTATTGACCCGGGTGCGGAGCCGGACAATATTTTAAAGGCGCTGGATGGTTTAGGCATAGAAACGCTCACCCATATACTGTTAACCCACGGTCATTTTGATCACATCGGGGCGGTTGCGGATATAGAAGAAAAAACGGGCGCTAAAGTTTGCATTCATTCGCGCGATGCCGGCATGCTCAAAAGCGATGTGCATAGCCTTGCGGTTTTTACGGGCGGGAAGATAAAAAAAACATGCGCACAGCTGATTTTTAAAGGCGGCGAAATTATAAATGCCGCAGACATAGAAGTTAAAGTGTTGCATACGCCCGGGCATTCGGGCGGAAGCGTGTGTTACATAGCCGGCGAAAACATGTTTTCGGGCGACACGCTTTTTTACAGAGGAATCGGGCGAACCGACTTCCCCGGCAGCAACGAAAGCGAATACCGCCATTCGCTAAACATTACAATAAGAGAACTCGGGCACGATTATAAAGTGTATTCCGGCCATGGCATAGATACCACCCTGTATTCAGAGTTTGCGAACAATCCGTTTTTTACAACATGATTTCGTTAAAAACAAACAGGCCAGAATATTTCAGTGAAATATGCGAAGTTATAAGGCTTTTTGTTGACGTGCGAAAAATATTGCGCATACAAGGGTTAACAAAATCCGAAGGGTATGAAGTTTCACACAGGTGTGACAATAAAGCCGGAACAATAAACAGTACTGTAGAGTTGTTTTTTTGCGGCGAATGCGTTGCGCGGTATACGTATTCGTGCGCAGCGCCAAAAACGGATATTGAATATAAGCGCGCGGCAAAACGGGCGGTTAAAATCAGCGCTTACCGCGCTTTGCTCTCATATTTTAAAACGCCTGTGCCATGGGGTTCTTTAACGGGCATCCGCCCGGCTAAGCTGTTAAGGGACAGCGAGGCGCTGTTAGGCGAAAAAGGGGCGAAGGCGCTATTTATTGATGAATTTGATGTGTCTTTGAACAAGTATCAATTGGCAAAAGATGTGATTAAAGCGCAGGTGGGGTTAGAGCCCGAAGTGAATGCAATAGATATGTACATAGGAATACCGTTTTGCGCAACCCGCTGCGCATATTGCTCTTTTGCTTCATACTCAACGAAAGTGTTTGAAAATGCGCAGCAGCAATATGTGGATGCGCTTTTTTGCGAGCTTGGCAAGGCGGAAGAGATGCTGGAAGGACACAATGTTCGTGCGCTTTACATAGGCGGGGGAACGCCGACTGCAATTGATGTTAATCTGCTTGAAGGAATACTTAAAAAAGCCTGCGTGCTTGCAGGCGGTGCTAAGGAGATAACGGTGGAGGCGGGAAGGCCGGACGCAATAGACCAAGAGAAGCTCGCCGTGATAAAGCATTATGGGGCAAACAGGATAAGCGTTAACGCGCAGACTTTAAGCGATGAAACGCTAAAGCGCATAGGCAGGCGGCACACCGTTGCGCAGTTTTACAAAGCTTTTGAATGCGCGCGCGATGCCGGGTTTGATGTGATTAACGTAGATCTGATAGCCGGTTTGCCGGGCGAGACTTGCGAAAGTTTTTGCAGCACGCTTTTGCGGATAATAGGGTTGGCACCCGAAAACATCACCGTGCATACGCTTGCGATTAAACGTTCGTCGGCGTTTGCTGCCGCCAATTTAAATTCGCTGCCTTCTGATTTACACACTGCCTTAACTCTTGAAAAAGCGCATGATATGTTAGGATGTGCGGGATATATCCCTTATTATATGTATAGGCAAAAGTACATGAAAGGCAGCCTTGAGAATACAGGTTATTCTAAACGTACAAAGGAATGTCTGTATAATATCGACAACATGCAAGAGCTGTGCAGCGTTATTGCTTTTGGCGCCGGAGCCATTTCTAAACGGCTGTTCGATAAAGGACGCATTGAACGGGCTGCAAACGTTAAGGAACTTAAAGAGTACATAGAAAGATGTGAGCAAATGGCGGACAATAAGCGCAAGCTTTTTGCGCAGCCTTGCGGATAGAAAAAAGAAGTTGACATAACAGTGTGCTTAAAATATAATTTTAGCCGTTGACTATAGCCGCGGCGGGGCAGGAATTATTATGATTATTGACATTGCGGAGGCTGTCTGCAAAGAGGGCGAACTATTTTTTGCGAAGTTTAACAAGCCGTTTGCAAGCATTGAATATTTAGAAGAATACTATCAGTTTGATTCCGGCGTCAATGTGGAGGCAAGCTGGCGCTGTGACGGCGTAAAGATAAACGTAACGGGAAGTTTTGATGCGGACGTTAAGGTTAGATGCGCACGCTGTCTTGATAGTTTTTTGTACAGACTTTGTTTCGAATTTGACGAACATTTCAGTAAACAGCCGCAGGAAGGTATGTACGAATTTGGTGGAGATATTATAGATTTATCGCAAATGATAGAAGATAACATAATAATAAATCTGCCCACGCGGTTTTTATGCAACGAAAGCTGCAAAGGGCTTTGCAGCCATTGCGGCGTAAATTTAAACGAAGGCGATTGCAACGGCATATAATAAATTTTTATATATTCTAACAACATAAAGGAGGTGCGAGGGTTATGGCGGTTCCCAAAAGGAGAACATCAAAACAGCGCAGAAATACAAGACGCTCGGCGAACTATAAACTTTCGGTTCCCGGTATGGCGGAATGCCCGCAGTGCCATGCATTAAAGCTAATTCACAGGATTTGCCCTGAGTGCGGCTATTACAACGGCAGGCAAGTAATAAACACGGAAAAGAAAAAGAAAGAAGACTAACAGTTAACCGATATTTGGAAAATGATTGACCGTTTTAAAAACAGCAAACCAGCAGCAAAGGGGACGGCTTTAGCGATCCTCTTGGTTGTTGTAATTTTTGTTTTAACAATCGCGTCAAACAGCATCAAACCGACGTTGGCATATGATACAATAGACGTCGGGTTCGTGACTGAACCATGTTCTTATTTTATATATGCAATGATTGGCAGACCCGATTCGCGTTACCAACTTAATTCGTTTGAAGAATACGATGATATAATTGAAAATTTGGCGTCGGGCGATATAGATGCGGCTTTGTTGCCTGCAAGATATCTGAACGAGTTTACGGAGGATGGATTTACCATTATCGCCTCAACATCTTATTTGAATCTTGTTGCGGTGGAAAGAGATCGTAAGGTTTTTAATGTTGAAGATCTAAACGGCCATACAATTGTTATGCCGGAATCTTTATCGGATACTCTTGAGCTGAGCATGCTTGAGCTGTTGATTTTACATGCCCAAATAGATGCGGAAATTGTGTTTAAAAGCGATAGCGCAATTCAAAAGATGGTAACTGACGACGATTTTGATATACTGATGCTACCGGTTGATAAATGCGCCGATGTTTTGCTGTACAGCAACCGTTACCGCAGCTGCTTTAGTCTTGCAAGCCAGTGGAGTTATATGATAGGCGCCAAACCGCCTGCAGGATACTGCATTGTTGCGACAGACGAGAGCTTAAAAGACAAAACTGCGGAATACTCTAATCTGTTAACAGCGGTTAAGGCGTCCGTCAATTTCACCAAATCCAAACGCAAAAAATCTGCCGCTTATATTTTCTCAAGCGGCGTCAACGCTAAGTATGAATATATTTGGAAGACAATTCCGCGCTGCAGGTTTGAATTTAACGAAGGCGACAATCTTGCTGAAACTTTGGGTCAGTTAATGATACTAATAGAATAAGCATGTAAACAAAAAAAGTTGCATTAAAAAAGGTTTTTTAATATACTACCTTTATGATAGGTAAATGAGGTGCATGTTTGAAGGTAATTTTAGATGCGATGGGGGGAGACAACGCTCCTAATGCCGTGGTTGAAGGCTGTATACTCGCGCTTAAAGAGATGCCGGATTTGTATGTCACCTTAACCGGGCGTGAGGATGCGATTGCTTATGAGCTGGCGAAACACCAATTTGACAGCGGACGCATAAATATTGTAAATGCAACAGAAGTTATAGATATGGCAGAGCCTCCCGTAGACGCTATTCGTCATAAACGTGATTCATCCCTTGTTAAGGGATTGCGGCTGACAGGTGAAGGGCAGGGCGATGTTTTTATTACCGCCGGCAGTACCGGCGCCGCAATTGCCGGCGCTACGCTAATAGTGAAAAGGCTGCCGGGGGTTAAGCGTCCGGCGCTTGCGCCCTTGCTGCCAACTAAAACGGGAAGCGTTTTGCTTATTGATGCCGGCGCGAACGCCGATTGCAGGCCGTCCTATCTTGCTCAGTTTGCGCTGATGGGGAGCATATATATGCGCAACGTTATGGGTGTAAAATCCCCCCGCGTTGGGCTTATCAACAACGGTGCCGAAGCCGGAAAAGGTAACGAGCTTACTAAAGCGGCGTATAAGCTGATAGAGCGGATGCCTGTTCTATTTGCGGGAAATGCGGAGGGCAGGGACCTTGTTTCGGGCGAATTTGACGTTTTAGTGTGCGACGGATTTACCGGGAATGTTGTTTTGAAGTTTATGGAAGGGTTGGCGGGGGTGTTGCTCGGAATGTTGAAAAAAGAGTTGGAGAGCTCTTTTATTACCAAGTTCGGGGCTGCTCTTTCTATGCCGGCCTACAGAAATCTAAAAAAGACAATGGATTATACCGAGTATGGGGGCGCTCTAATGCTTGGCGTTAACGGAGGAGTTGTTAAGGCTCACGGTTCTTCAAACTCGAAAGCCATATTAAGCACATTGCGGCAGGCGGCCGGTTTTATTAAAGGCGATGTCGTCAATGTGATAAAACAAGAAATATCAAAGGTTGCAATAAACGATTAATATTGTTACAGGAGGATCACGATGGTATTTGAAAAGGTTAGGAAAATCTTATCTGATCAGCTTGAGATCGACGAAGAGAATATAACAATGGAATCTGATCTTGTCGAGGATTTGAAGGCCGATTCTCTGGCGATTGTTGAGCTTATCATGGATCTTGAACAGGAATTTGATCTTGATATTCCCGATGAAGAGCTTCCAAAAGTTGTGACGGTAAAGGATGTTGTAACCTATATCGAAAAAAACATCGGCGTGTTTTAAACTACAACAATCGATACCCGGGCCGGTTTGTGGTTCGGGTATTGCTTTGTTTGGCTTATTTGCAGCAAGCTAAGAAATTATGACGCGCAAAATTTTTACAAACTGGCGGTTTGCGCATGACTGAAAATAGATTTTTGCAGCTTGAAAAAAGCATAGGGTATACGTTTAAAGATAAGAAGCTTTTAAAAAAAGCTTTTATTCATGCTTCCGCGGATACGGGTGAGAGTTATGAACGGTTGGAGTTTTTGGGCGATGCGGTTTTAGAGTTAGTCATAAGCAGGTTTTTGTATTTTAACAAACCGGAGTTCTCGGAAGGGGAACTGACCAAAACGCGCGCCGCGCTTGTAAACGAAGCTATTCTTGCAGATGCCGCCCGTAAACTCGGGTTGCACGAATACCTGATTTTAGGGCGGGGAGAGCGCATTTCAATGGGGCAGGAAAAACCTTCTATTCTTGCCGATGTTGTAGAGGCGCTAATTGGCGCCGTATATGTTGACAGCAATCTTGATTTGGCGGCAGGCGTTGCTTACACTATTTTGGACAACGGAATAAAAACGGTGCTTTCCGGCGGCGGGTTTAAAGATTTTAAGACACGACTGCAAGAGCATTATCATAAACAGGGAATAACCGATATAAAATATACCGTCATAAAAGAAGAAGGCCCGCCGCACGATAAGGTGTTTTATGTAAAACTGCAGGTTGACGGCAAAGAAGTATCACAAGGCAAGGGCAGAACAAAAAAAGCGGCGGAGCAAAGAGCGGCAAGAAAAGCGTATTTGCATGAGGTAAAACAAGGGGGTTAAAATGCTTGATTTCTTAAAAGTTAAAGAGACCGACGAATTGGTGTACCGTGCCATGATGGACGAGCTAAAACGTCAGGAAAATTACATTGAACTGATAGCTTCTGAAAATTTTGTTTCCGAAGCCGTAATGAATGCGATGGGCTCGCATTTAACCAATAAATATGCCGAAGGTTATCCGGGAAAGCGTTATTATGGAGGTTGCGAATTTGTTGACGTTATAGAAACGTTAGCGATTGAACGTGCCAAAAAGCTGTTTGGCGCAGAGTTTGCGAATGTGCAGCCGCACTCGGGCGCGCAGGCTAACACGGCAGTGTATTTCGCTATGCTTGAGCCTAACGATACCATACTTGGAATGAACCTTGCGCACGGAGGGCACTTAACGCACGGAAGCCCGGTGAACATATCGGGAAAGTACTTTACAATAGTGCCATACGGAGTAAATGAGCATACCGAGCAGATAGATTATGATGTGTTGCGGGAGCTTGCAATAAAGCACAAACCAAAGATGATTGTGGCGGGCGCAAGCGCGTATCCGCGCAAATTAGACTTCAAGGTTTTTTCGCAAATCGCGCAGGAAGTTAACGCATTGCTTATGGTTGATATGGCGCACATAGCGGGGTTGGTTGCGGCGGGCGAGCACGACAACCCGGTTCCGTATGCCGATTTTGTAACAACCACAACCCATAAAACTTTGCGCGGTCCGCGCGGCGGAATGATTTTATGCAAAGAGAAGTATGGGGCGGCCATAAACAAGGCGGTTTTTCCGGGCATCCAGGGCGGCCCGCTCATGCACGTAATTGCCGCAAAAGCGGTTTGTTTCGAAGAAGCGGCTTCAGGCAGCTTTAAGGCGTATCAGAAGCAGATTATACTAAACGCCGCCGCGCTTGCAAACAGCCTTTCGTCAAATGGTATACGGCTTGTTTCGGGCGGTACGGACAACCATCTGATGTTAATAGATTTGACTGACAAAGGGATAACCGGCAAAGAGCTTGAAGCATTGCTTGAACTTGCGGGAATAACGGTAAACAAAAACGCAATACCTTTTGACACCAAAAGCCCTTTTATAACCAGCGGAATCAGAATAGGCACCCCGGCGGTTACTGCGCGCGGGATGAGAGAGGCGGATATGGCTGATATAGGAGAATGGATTGCAGATGTTATCAACCGCAGGGAAGGCGCAGTTGAAGATGTTTTGCATAAGGTGCGCGCTTTATGCGCATCCCGTCCGCTGTATAAAAAGTAAAATATTTTTGATACAACGCTCCTGCTAAAGGGCGTTAGACTTAGGGATTTACGAAAACAAGTAAATTTTTAACCGACTCTCTTCAAGCGGAGGCTCGAAAGTAAAGAATAGATCAAGCGGAAAGACCTATAATCAGTGTTTAATTTATGTGACGTTAGCATCAAGAATGTTCATAAATGGATTTTAACGACTATGATCACTAAGCCATTTCACCGCAGAATCTTCATCATTCTCAATCGCTATCTCTACTGCCAGTTTTGCCAAATCAAGCAATTGCTCGGACTGATAGCGTAACTTAATTGATTTTTGAACATCAGTGGATATCTTTTGCTGGTCATGGAGAGCGATTTTCGGCAATGCTATTTTTTCTAATGCACTTTTTGAAATTGCAGTCAATATTGTACCCGAACACCATTTTTTCATCAGTGCTTGGATCGGAGCAGATTTGAAAAGCACGAGCAAAGTCTCAGAATTTATTGAAGCTGATTCAACAATATAAAATCCCGTTGAACAAAGTGCTCCGTCATACTCGTTAGAAACAAGTGCACAACTCGATAAAGACCCCTCAATAGAAGACACAATAACTTGACCTTCTTTTACCATCCGACGCGCACGTGAAGGTAATTTGTCAAACGGAGCAATAGTACAGCCTGTTATATTCCCTGACGTTCCAATGTCCGAAAGCTCAATGTATTTGTACTCGCCTTTGTGTGGCACAAATATACCATCATTAATTCGACAAAATACCGTCTCATTTGAACAAATAGCGTTTTCAATGTCTTTATATTTCTGTTGGTAATATTCTGCATCAATACGGTTGCTCGATCTAAAGCTGTCCGACAATGTTCTTATTGAGAGTTTTTTATCTGATAAAATAAAATCATTAAGATCGAGAGAATTCAGCAGATACTGCTTTGTGTCAGCATAAAGGGACTTTGAACTCTTTAAGGACTCGTACGCCTTATTCACCATATCGCTAATTGTCTTTTGAAAAGGTTGTGAAAAACGCGGTATACGGCATTTTTTGAAACGCTCTGGGCTAAAATTTGTTTGGATGCTAATCATTTGATGACGTTCAATCTCACTCCTACCGTATTTGCTGTTCAGATATACTGTTAAAATTTGTGGTGTTATCCGATGATTAGGTTTGATTTTAAATACGTATGAAGCATAAGCACAGTTGGTATCTTCCATCACTACGGCAGCTTTCCCAACAAGGTGAGGGTTGCCGTTAGTGCGGCAAACAAGAACATCACCTTTCGATAAGCGTAATTGCAGAAAGACGGCCTCCGTTATTAGATTGCAATACTTTTCTGGTGTTTTTATAAACATCTGCTCAAATTCATTAAGTCTCAACACAGGGAAACCTTTTTGATGCTCATTTAATTGTTTTGATGTTCCATACTGTGTAAATTCAGCCACATCTGTACCTCTGTAATAATTATCATTTAAATAAATTGGAGCAGTAATATGCTCAGCATCACAGCGAAGCTCGGCATCCAGTCCTGCATATTTGGAGATTTTAGTGGTTGCCATTTCGGTTACACCTCCCAGAAATCGAAGTGTTGAGATTTCGCAAAGTCAATAAATGCATCAGCAATCTCATCGCAATCGTGGTCAATAATTCTGTGTCCGTGATCATCAAGAGCGGGTTTGCCTGTTTCGGAGTCTATAACATAAACAGCCTCTCCGCTATTATCTTTGCCGGATTTTTGACTAACAGCAAAAAATATTGGATAATCAAGCTCTTCCGCAGCACGTTTTGACAACCAATTCTTCTTCAAACTTTTTACAGATTTAGTGTCTTGTAGAAGCCACTTTACTTGTGTTTTAAGTTCAAGTGAGGCGAGTTCTTTTTTCTTTTCCTCAAGCAGCCTCTCCATATCGGTACGTCCCTTAAACCGTTTCTTGATTGCTGCCTTTTTGGCTATTTCTCCTTCCAGCTCGGAAATAAGTGTATTCAATGATTCAGCATCAATAGCGACATCTGATTCTTCATCGTTTTTTTCCTCACTTTCGGTGATATCACTACTGCCAAAAACCACAGCCAGCTCTGCCTTGACAAGTTCGGGTATACTCTCCTCATCTAATTCATCACGCCCAGAAAGCACAAGTAGTTCAGTTGTCCAATATTGCTCCCACTCTGCGGCATGTTTTGCTATAACATCAGTAATTTCTCTCGATTCTTCATTTGTATATTTCTGTAAAAATAATACGCTTGTCTTCGTCCCAGTATGCGGTTTGAAAGTGTTCACACTTAAGCCGATGACAGCAAGCAAACGCGCTTTGTCAAAGATAAAATTGCGAATTGGTAAGTCGCTTGAATTATTAAGTCGCCCCTGTGGCAAAACTATAGCCATACGTCCGCCGGGACGGAGGAAATTAAGGCACTTTTCGATAAACAGTATATCTCTCCCCATTTTCGCAACTGTTTTTCCGTTCTTTTCAGCTAATGTATACTGTCTAAGAATATCCTTTTCATTGATGTTGCCCGCAAAGGGAGGATTGGTTAACACTAAGTCGAAATCAAAGTAACGAAAAAGCTTTTGGTTCTTGTCGTTTTCTGTTGGGTCATCGAAATGTGTAAGCAGGTCTCGAAATCCTGCTTTACCGGTTTCGTCCCATTTGTCAGATTCGAGAGAGTTCAACTCATAAATGTTTGTTTTACCATCACCTGCAATTAGGTTGATTGCTTTCGAGATTTTAACAGAGCGAGGACTTGTGTCTATACCAAATACACGTTCTCCAGCATATTCAACAATATGCGGTGGTAATCCTTCAGCGGTGAATTTATTTCCTGCAACATGGAAAATGCTATGTACAGTAAAGCCAGCAGAACCGCAGGCAGGATCTATGATACTTTCATCAATTTTGGGATTCATCATCTTAACGCACATATCAATCACATGACGTGGCGTAAAATATTGTCCCTTTTTGCCTTTAGCAATCTCTGTTACAAGATACTCAAAAGCCTCGTCTATTACATCAAGGTTAGAGTTAAATAATTTTATTCCCTGTAAAAATGAAACGCAAACATAGAGGTGGTTGTCAGCAAGCTTTATGCTTTCATTCATCTCAAATATACCTTTCCATTTTCGTGCGGCATCACGTAATAGTCCAGTAATTTTCGTTTTCAATTCACTTGCACTTTCACCATATATACGAAATTGCAGTTTGCGATGACGGGTAGGTAGATTGACCGCAGCCCACTCATCATAGAGTTTTGCATAAATTAGTTTAAAAATCTCATCGAAGCTGTCATCTATACCTTTTGCGTTTGCAAGTACCAAGTTTTCAAGGTCGAGGATAATACTCTTAAGCGTAAGGTTTTCTTTTATCAGTCGGTTTTCCTCAATCAATTTGTCAATAGTCCATTGTTCCCCGATTACATCTTGGAGTGTTTGGTCAACAGTCGGAATAGAGCCAATATCAACAAAGATATTAGGTTCTTCGCGGTGAAATATAACCTTCTCACCGCCATTACTCCACACTCCAACAGGCGCACCATCGGCATTACAGTATGATTTCAACTGTTGAATGCCATCCTTACGCTTTGGTTTTTTCACCTCAAAAATAATGTATGGATGCTCGTTATCATCTTTGTGAAGAATAACAATGTCTGCCGCCTTATCGCTCACTCCGGAGCCAAACCAGACAGGTTTTTCAACTTGAACACGTTCTTTGGGATAATGCAAATCCTCTAATATGTATTTCAACCATAATTGACGTACAATCTCCTCTGGTTTTGCAGGGCGGTCACGATCGCTCCCTAAACACTTGATGTATGGTTTACCTCCTTTATCAAAAATAGATATTTCAATTTCTGAAATCTTCTCTTGTGTAAATAATCGCAGAGCGTGTTTTGTTTCGCTGTCGCTAAAAATATCATCCACAGTATATGGCATAATTCGTTTCTCCTTGTATCATTGTT
>CAYTUG010000004.1:0-5453 GCA_964441275.1 uncultured Christensenellaceae bacterium
TTTGCAGGGTTATAGTCTTGTTACTTTTCTTTCAAAAATCGAATTGTATTGTTTTCTCGATCTAAGGTTGAAACAGACAGATCTTTGTGATTATTATACAATACCTCCATACAGCGTAAGATTGCACAGGTCTTATTGCCTTACCCTAGCTCAAAATACTATTAGTGAACCTGCAGTCCTTCTATGACTATGATTTCTGCGCCTGTCTTGCATAATACGCTCTAACATATTTTCCCCTAACCGTTCCATAGTCCTGCCTTCTGATCGCAGGTTGCGACCTAAGGCAGCGGATGCAATGTAGATTAATGAGATACAAACGGGCGTCACAGTTTCAAGTTTCAACCCCAGGGTTTCAAAAAGAACAAGCCCTTGAGGCACATCCTCTGAAATATATCTGGAATCAACTACACCGCTCCCTTTGCCCGGGTAGGTATACCAGCATACCCAGAAAAAACCTCCTTTGCATCTGAGCATCATCCAAATATTTGCATCTTTCATGCTTATTCCAGAAGAAACCGTTTACGAATATCACTGTTTTATACTTAGTCAAAACAATATCTGATTTTCTAGGCATCTGGATAATTTCATAATAAGAATTTTTATTATAAATCGTACAGCACAATGTGTTGATAATATATAAATAAAATGTAAACAGAAAAATCTTCATTCCGTTGAGTTCTCAATATTGGGGAAATTATGTGAACAAGCTTAATCTAATGAAACTAATTTTCCATGCACAACGTAGCGCACGTTGTCATATTCATAGGTGCAAGTTGATAAAGTTGCAATCCTGTCGTTGGCAGAAACCTGTACACTGCTTTCGAAATTTGATTTTCTTATTATCCTTGATAGGTGCTTGGAATAATCAGTTTTGGATGCAAACTGTCTTGTATAGGCTGCTGCGTCGGAAGCGCAGATATAAGCGCTGAATATCTCAATGCGGTAATTGTATTGAGGTGTCAGCAGGTACATCACAGGGTGTTCGTCATAGTACTCCTGAGACTTATAACCGATAAGAGCGGAAAACATACTGCCGTCATTCATATTATGACCGTATATGATGCTATTCTCATCCGAAAAGTCCGAATCATTACGATAGTCCATAAATAGCGTACCGCTGCTGCTTCTTTTTCCATCAAACAAATGGTTTATATAGTAAGCGTTATCATTCCCTCTAACAATAGGGTAATTAACAACTGTATTCTCGCTATAAAGCCAGCCGACAATGTCTTGATTGACCTGCGCCAGCTCTTCGAAATTAACTTCAATAGGCTTGGCAGGCTCAGTATTTCCGTTCTGCGAAACCTCTGGTGATTTGAGGTTTGGCTCATTCGTACCAACTGAAGAAGCAACCGCTGAATCAGATAAATCAGCATAGAACTGCGCGGACTTATTTTGTTCGATGAGTGTGCTGAGCAGCATATATGTAGAAAACAAAAACAAACAGCACATGCCTGCAATCAGAGCAAATAAAAGAGCTTTTTGGAGCTTCGCTTTATGCGCCCTATAAGAACGCCTTGGCTGTTTTGCTGCTGTATTATTAAAATCATATTTTCGTATTCTTTTTCTGTATGTCATATAATACTTCTTAAATAGCATAGGGGACTAACCGCATTGATTAGCCCCCTTGCATATTGTTTAAATACTTTATATTCTTACTTGGCGGCCACCTTTTTCCTTTTGCGCATATAGGCTACTGTAAGAACGATTATACCCGTCAATGAAATAAACATCAAGCTGACGTAAAGCGGTATATTACTGCTATCTCCGGTTTTAGGGCTGCCGTCGTCGCTTTCAGTAATGGTTTCTTCCGCAGTTTCGTACTCAAAAACGCCAAACTCGCTAAACCCGGTTAACCAAGCTCTGATGATTTTCTTTTCAGTATCGACTTCCTGCTTGGGAATCATTTCCCACTCGCCCTTATCTTCATTAAAGCGGAAAAGCCTAAGGTTTTTCTCATTCATATCTGCGGGGATATGATCGCGGCTGTAGTCCACTTCAAGCAATATCTCGCAATCTCCTAAATCTCCACTTGCTACGTTGATTTCCATATAGATGCCGGCAGATTTTGCTCCCTCAGGGAGTTCTTTCAACGTCTCGCCTTGCCGACGGTAATTAAGCTCAGCTGTGATTTGCTGGTCTGACGTGAAAGTGATTGCTGATGAAGGATAATTGATTGTGCCTTCATATTTTCCGGTTTCTTCATTCTTTTCAGAGGGTATCGGACGGTTCTGTGTGGATATTATAACTTCAAAGTTAATAATCCATTCCGTAGGATTCGCCGGTATGATAGATATTGCATCGTCTTCTTTGCCGACTTCTAGGAAAATTTCATGCGTGCCGTCAAGATGTGCCCACGTAAGCAAGTATACTCCCGGGCTTGTTTCTTGCGCTTGCACTACTTCTCCTATACGCTCTGAGCCCATATGTTTGTGATCGCGGTAAAAGTTAAAATCTTCTTTTTCCAATCCTCTGGCAGGACCTAACTCTTCGTGCACTTCTTCACGAGACCATGAGCCGTTTTCACAGGTAATTATGTAACCGGCATTTACTTCAGTCAACGTGGCCTTTATGGCAGCTGTGCCGTCCTCATTGTCATCAACATACTCAACCACACCTTCGTAGCCCGTATGTTCAAGCTTCCCAGTAATACAGTATTGTATAATTTCGGACTCCCATCCAAATATATCGTCCTCTACATTGAACCAGGCTTTTACATCTTTGATTTGGGGGAAGTAGAAGGCATTCCACATATGAGGCGCCCCGGCTTCCACCTTGACGACTTCAACCGTTTCTCCGGCGCCAATCTTAATAGGCCCTTCGCCTATAAGCTTATGTTCTGTAAGATAAAGTTTACTTTCTTGGAAACCTCCGACGACCGCTTTTCCGCTGATTTTTACAGGAGAAGCAGATTTATTCTCCAAAGAAAGTATCATGGACATATCAGAATCTTCAACATATTCCTTACAGTTTGCATGAAGTACGAGATTATATGTATTAGATTTGGGTTCAATTATGTGGGAAATCTGATTAAAATGTGTGTCTATACCGTCTACTTTAGCCCATACATCTATCGTTATTGTACGGTCTGCCGAATCGTATGGACGCCAACCGTCCACCGGTGAACCGGCAGCAATTTCTGCTATTACTCGCGTTTCAGATGGAACTATCGAAGTACCTTCATGAATGACGTCACCAGCTTCTACGCTTAAGGTTTGGCGGTTTCCTCCGTTGACGGAAACGTCTATAGGACCTTCTATCGTTATAGTTTTATCTGATGAATTATTTTTAAGCTTAAGCTCAATAGGTTCGCCTCCTGTTGTTGGAGGGCTTTCAACCAACTCCCATTCGTTGACTGGCTCAGCATGAGCAACGGAAACAAGGCCAAACAACAGCAAAAAAACAATTAAAAAGCTACCAATCTTTTTCATAATAAACAATCTTCCTTTCAGTCCTAAGAAATGCATACAGCATGGATTTTAACCTATCGCTACCATATACATCTTTCGCAACCTACTCTCATCTCCTTCTAATTATTTTCTATTACTTTATATGCTATAGGAGGGGGTAGAGCTTGTCAAGGAAAGCCCCCTTATTCAGCCGTCTTGTTTTTATCATACAAGCTCTTCTTTGAACATACTTATAGACCAAACATGGTCAAAGGGGACTTATGTATATGAAGGAGGAGTACATTGAAGATAGGGTTATGCGCATAGCGGATTATGTGCTGTAAAGCGGCGTCACCGTGCGCCAGGCGGCAAGCAAATTCGGAACGAGCAAGTCCATAGTGCATACGGGCTGCGCTATCGCCACCGCGGGTGTTGGTGTAAGCGATAAATCCGCGGTGCCAAAGGGTACTTCGAGATAAATTGTAAAATCCACAGAAATTCTTTACGAAAGGCATCCTACCTTTTTACGGGGAGATGTACCTTGCGATGTCACGTTAAACACCCTTTCTTTATTTCCCCATTAATGAAATATATAGACGAAATAAGAAGCTGACCTTCGAACAGGCACTATTCATTTTTTCTTGTGCCATATTGCTGCTGTTCATTACAGTCCCTGTAAGCGATAGCTTCCAAAGATGAAGGCTTGCCAGTATATAACCTTGTCCATTAATAGGATTCATAGTATTTACCCCGCTGCCACATTTCTTTCCGGACACCCACGAACCCATTATAAACCAGGAGACATGGGAGATTGTGCAGCGGGTGCGGGAGAACAGGCGCAGAAACTGCAAGACCGGGGAAAAGGACAAGTTTGCGGGGCTACTCGTATGCACGGACTGTCACAAGGCGATGTATAATTACCGGGATAAAAACCGGAAGCGGGATTTGGAGGCGTTCCTCTGCGGGAATTACCGGCACCGGGTGCACAGCTGCACGGCGCACTATATTTGTCCGGTGGTAGTGGAAGCGCTTGTATTGGGAAGTCTGAAGCAAATCATCGCCTTTGCCAGTGAACAAGAGGATGCTTTCCAGGCCTATGTCCTCAGGAAAGATCTGGCCAAGCGGATTGCCGATGCCAAGGATCGGAAGCGGGAGCTTGCTAAAATGAACCGGCGTATTACGGAACTCGACCTGCTGTTCCGCAGACTCTATGAGGATAACGTAAGTGGCAAAATATCCGACGAGCGGTTCGCAAGTCTTTCAGTCGGATGCGAAGCGGAGCAGGCGTCTTTCAAGCAAAAGGTGCAGGAATTGGAGCAGGACATGGAAGCAGATGACGTGAGTGTGGCCAATGTAGACAGGTTCATTGCCGTGGCGAGGAAGTACACGCATTTAGAGGAGCTCACACCCGGCATCCTGCGGGAATTCATCTCCGCCATCTATGTGTCCGAGAGCGACGAGTTCAACCATCCGGTGCAGAGGCTGTCTATCCTTTACAACTTTATTGGGCGTGTACAGGCCGATGAACCGGCAGGTGATGAAAAAGCGCAAGCAGCGGGGAGTTTCTGATTCCTCGCAACCAATAAAACAAAGATTCTGACATCCTTAACGGAAGTCATCTAAATAGTCAAACCATTACAAATGCAACACTACGAAAGTCCACATGGTTACTACATTCTGCGGACTTTTTGTTTTTGAAAATAAGCACATGACCCTTTACAGAATTGAAACTACTATAATATTTTAGTCGGAAAAGCCTTTTATGAATTGATCCATACGCTCAGCGTTATCTCTTTTCATACGTTCTGATACATGCCCACAAATATCAAGCGTAAACGCTGCAAAGTGGTGTTCTAAGTTGCTCTGAACAGTTTTTACACATCACCAGACTGCAAGGTTGCTACCGCATAAGAATGCCCCAGATCATGAAAGCGGGTGTTAGAAAGAACCACAAGAACCCGAGTATAAGCTTACCGATATCCGACAGAGGACTAAAACCCCACTGCCGTAACCCTTGCCGCTCCTGAGGTATAAGCTTACCGATATCCGACAGAGGACTAAAAC
>CAYTUG010000004.1:5553-101853 GCA_964441275.1 uncultured Christensenellaceae bacterium
AACCCTTGCCGCTCCTGAGGTATAAGCTTACCGATATCCGACAGAGGACTAAAACGCAAGATACCTTGCGTATTCCTCAGCTTCAGTATAAGCTTACCGATATCCGACAGAGGACTAAAACCGGCGCATTCACACAGCAGCAGCCCTGCACGTATAAGCTTACCGATATCCGACAGAGGACTAAAACCCTTTTTGTGGTGGTATCTTATCAGGCGAAGTATAAGCTTACCGATATCCGACAGAGGACTAAAACACCCAGTCTGACCGATTCCTTCTTTTTTGCGTATAAGCTTACCGATATCCGACAGAGGACTAAAACCAATTTTCGGCAACTGCGATTGAAGATACGGTATAAGCTTACCGATATCCGACAGAGGACTAAAACTCCATACGCTTCTTTTCAATCTCAAACAGGGTATAAGCTTACCGATATCCGACAGAGGACTAAAACGATATGCCCAGCTATAATCCACAAATATAGGTATAAGCTTACCGATATCCGACAGAGGACTAAAACCGGCGGCAGTATCTTTTGCGCAAAAACATTGTATAAGCTTACCGATATCCGACAGAGGACTAAAACTTTACGTTGTACATCTGCGCATCCGTGAGTGTATAAGCTTACCGATATCCGACAGAGGACTAAAACCGTGCGATTTTGGACAGTACTATTACCTTTGTATAAGCTTACCGATATCCGACAGAGGACTAAAACCTTACTGCGTTGGAGCGTGCCGCGGTGACTGTATAAGCTTACCGATATCCGACAGAGGACTAAAACCCTTCGCGCAACGGCTTTTCCCGTCTACCGGTATAAGCTTACCGATATCCGACAGAGGACTAAAACACATACGTAAAATACCGCACAGTCAACATAGTATAAGCTTACCGATATCCGACAGAGGACTAAAACGAATTTTCGGGTGAATGGGTATTATTCTGTGTATAAGCTTACCGATATCCGACAGAGGACTAAAACACACCAGTACCCCTATGGACGCAGGATTTAGTATAAGCTTACCGATATCCGACAGAGGACTAAAACCATGCCTGGCGTATACATGTATATGCCCTCGTATAAGCTTACCGATATCCGACAGAGGACTAAAACCAGGATTGTTACCGATGCTGTAATAATCGTGTATAAGCTTACCGATATCCGACAGAGGACTAAAACATGACGGGTTGCATTCATACCAGACTTTCTGTATAAGCTTACCGATATCCGACAGAGGACTAAAACCACCGTTGCCGTATATGTCGCGCCCATGTAGTATAAGCTTACCGATATCCGACAGAGGACTAAAACTTGAAAGCCATTGTGCGCACGTTTCAGCCAGTATAAGCTTACCGATATCCGACAGAGGACTAAAACCTCAAAATAATTTTACCACATAATAAGTATTTACAAAACGATTATTTCGTTATCTGATATTCTTTTTTCCATCGCTGTCTGTTCTCCAAGCATAATCATCATTGATGCATATTGTTTTTCCGTTACGCAGAGAACTCTAACCGAGCCTTCGGGAGGCAAATGAGCATTAATTCTTACGATGTGCTTGTTTGCATCATCATAGTTACGAACTATCCTGGCATAAACGGAATATTGGAGCATGTCAAATCCATCTTTAATTAAAAAACGTCTAAAGTTTATATACGCCTTTCGTTGTTTTGTTGACTTAACAGGCAAATCAAAAAATACTAAGATACGCATAAACCTTGCCATCACTTACCCTTGATCAAACGGTATAATTTCCGGCAGCAACAAACCGTCTGCAACACCATTTTCTATACATGAAACCAAACTTTTTACAAGCAAATCAATTGAATATCTTACCTTAACTCTTTTGCCATCACACAACACACATTGATTGATTAAATTGATTAGTCCTAATTTATTGTCCATAGTTAGGTTGCCGCACAAATCAGTTCGATTAGTATCTACCCAAAAGTCAACAATTGGCCTATAAGGCTCCATAAAATCATCGCTAAGATTAAATGCATTATATTCATTTATGTGATGAATCCCCAAAGCACAATTGAAGCCATACGCAACTAAGCTTTTACTTACCGCTGACCTCAATATTGCATATCCGTAATTAAGCGCAGAATTAATTGAATCATCAGCCATCCGAACGAACTCACTGCCATATAGCTCCCTAAAAAACATCTTTGCTGAAAGTCCTTCTCTGTTAGAAGTATCATCGTTTAATACTTCCTGAGAAAACTGCATTAGCTTGTTCATAACGTTTTTGCTTTTACCCGTAAATTGCAATACTCTTTTCTGATTAATTATCTTTGATTTTATAATCTCCTTCCAAAGTACGGATTTGATTTCTTTTGGCAGTTCAATTTGTTTTTTAAGCACATTATAAGCACGATAATGAGTATTAAGAGGTAATGCTAATGAATTTGGCAAGTGTTTATCATTACAGATTATAATATGCACGCCCGCCGTTGTGAGCGCATTAACAGCATTTGCCGTAAACTCGGTTCGCAAGCTTTCTATCACAATTGAGTATATATCTTCTAAGGGTATAACATTCTCATACTCATGAGTTTTTATAATTAGTTGGTTATCTCGTGTGCTGATTCGTCCCCCTTTAGTAATGAGTACGGTTCGCCACATTTTATCTCACCACCAACTTCTCCAAGTATTGAGATGTCATATTTCTTAACTGTGCAGCTTTGTGCAAACGTTATAACCTTTGATTTTGTTTCATTATCTCTTATAATGTATACTGCAGCAGATGGCAATGCCTTTACGGCTTGGTAAAATCCTCGTTTTGTTTCTTTTCCTGTCCTATCATACACGACAATATAATCGTTTTTAAAAAGATACATCACATGGTTTTTATACTCTTTCGGATAAGGGCAGGTTAGCAACAGTTTTCCGTCTTTACGCTTCAAGTCAGTGTATCGTATGCCGCGTATACGTGTATTATCTAAGCTGTCTTTATATATCTCTAAACAATAGTACTTTTTTATTTCCCAAAGCTGAGTATTCCCTTCTTTTATGTGTTTTTTATACACGGGTATATCTTCTCCAATAGCCATTGTTAATTTATTAGGCATCGTACCGTCATTTCGTCTTAATGCAGGGACATCATTTTCCTTAAGCCATTCTCCCAAGGTGGACGGCTTCTTTTCCTTTTCAAATATAAGCCGCAATTGCTCACAGACTTCTTTGCTAATCCCAACAATTTTATCAATATGTGCCGCCGTAATCTTTTCAAGTTTTATGCTTTTATATTGATACGTTTTACCATCTATCGTTTTCAGAGATATAGGATTTTCCGATGATACAACCGCGCCCCTGAATTTTCTCTCTTGTTTTCTTGAAACCATAGGCATGCGAACTTTACATGCAAAGATTTCATCATTGTAAAACGTACAAGCCCTTATGCGCAGTGTTTCTTCATCGCATGAATCAAACCGTACATTCACCTCATCAAAAAGCCGCGGCACAATAGTTGGGATTCTCCCCCCTTCAAGCAGATTATGTGTTTCGTCCTCATTCATAAAGTAGTGTTTTTTCATCTTTTTTAAGCATTTATCTAAATATTTAAAATATTCATCTGGAAGTTCGCGGTTTTTGTACTCTCTCCTAATTGTACTAAGCTTTAGGTAATCTGAAGCTAACTCAATGTAACGCGGCGTTAGGTTGGCAACTACGATTGCATCAATAGCATGATGAAGCTGCGTTTCCTCGCGTTCTTTATGTTTGCTTCCCCATTTGCTGCCTTTCAACCATATTTGCCTGAAGCGCGAAGTCACGATTCCGTTTATCCCGTACACATTTTTTGTCTTAGGAGAATCGAATTTTAAGTTTTGTTGCAAATACCCAGCAATATACTTGGTGATATAGCGCGTGTCGTTTATATTCCTGCTCTTCCAATCTTGCAATAATTTTTCATTTTCGAGCGTTTCCACCATCAGATATTCGTATTTCTTTTTGCTTATCTTTTTTTTCTTGTATGCATCAATAACGCGTTTTTTAAAATTGTTTCGCTCAGTACCTTGAAGATGCTCTAACGGGGCTTTTTGACCTTTTTCGCGATTTTCTCTTGTAGCTACCAATGCTTTATTATTAAGAGAATCATCAAGTATTAGAGAATATGGGATAATGTGATCAATTTCATAATCATCAGTTAACAAACGCTTACAATCAATTGGAGCGTCACTGTACAGGCATTTTCCATCTTGGATTTCATAAAGTATATATCTTTCTATTTGAGCATGTTTGGGCTTATTTATATTAAAAAGTTCCTTAATTTTTTCAGTTGCCTCTTCTCTTTTCTTCTCGTTATTAATTTGTATTTTTACAATCTCTTTGCGCGCCCTTTCGCTTTTAGCAAGTTCGCTAGCCACCTCAATGTTTATTATTGCAGGCTGCTGCCCATGCTTTGATAAAAGAGCATTGATAACCTTTCGCGATTCATTGATTGCCCTAAATACCACGGGATTAGATATTACATTTTTATCTTTGATTAGCGGTAATTTATTCTGTTTTTCATTGTTTAATTGTTCTTGTGCGCTGGCTTTTGCTAAATAGTTTCCAAATCTCATTCCTTTTTGTGCTTCCAATATAGATTCAAGCATAAATCTATCGCTTACATTAACTGTACCACTAAATTTTTCGCGCTTACAATTATTAACAAATGCATCGTTAACAAACCCTAGTTTACTAAGTTCTTTATATCTTAATGCGGGTGTAATATATCTTGACAAGCATTGTCCCAGTCTATGAAGGCGAGAAGGAACGTTCAGGTCTAATTGTGGTTCATTGATAAAGCTAGTCCAATCAAGCCCGGACTGCTCTATCATTTCTTTTATGGGTTTAAGATATTTTATACACTTACCAATGTCTTGTATGCCCATGGTCGAGCTAATAATAACCCCAATACCGTTTGCTTTAAGCAGTTCTTTAAGTTTAGTTTTATTTATAAGACATTCATTTAGCACATGTTCTATCACAAGCTTAATAATTGTGCTGTAATCAGCTTCTTCGCCTGTTTTCGATTCATAATAATGATATTGCGAGAGTGCGTTGATAACAGCAAATAAATCTCCTATAACCGTATGGCGCGCACCCCTAAGCTCATTCTTATATATAGTGCAGTTTCCAATGACATCTTTATGTAAGAACCCCTTGTAGAGCCTTTTATCATCTTCTTTATTTCCGGGTCCATACTCAAAATATCTCTGCCCAAAAATAATGTCCAAAATCGTTTTAATATTTTCATCAGTCAACACAGTATAGTGTTCTTTTTGCTTTTTAAGTATCATTTTAGCTTCGTTCTCAATGTCATTTCGCAAAAACATATATTTATATTGACCATGATGGTTACGACATAATGGCAAGCTACAGTTTTTAGAGTTTTGGTTACAAAAAACTCTATCCTTTGCTATCATCTCGCCTATCGTTCTGTAACCGCTTTGGGTAAAAATCGTGTTTGTTTTTATAACGGCATTTTTAATCTTCTCTGCTTCTTTTGCATCCCCGCTTTGTTCCCCGTAAAAATCCTTATATCCCCTATGGTTGGAGATGTGTACCAAGCATACGGCAAGCTCCTCTGCCGAAAGTTTCTCATCAAGTCCTTTTGATCTAACAGCATAGATGTTGAGCTCGTTTTTTTGATACCATTGTTCGATTGCGTCCAGACTTGCAAACCCGATCTTACATAGATAATCCTTTAATCGTTCACGACGATGCATTTTTCTGCGCACCAAACGCCTTGTTGCCCTAAAACCTCTTCTTTGTTGGTTCTTGGTTTCGCTTGTACCTGTATTTTCACCCGAATCAAATAATCTGACCCCAAAATCAGCTATCCTCGCATTGTCGTCTCCTACTTCAAGAACTGCCCAGCCGACAGAACCTATTCCAATATCAAGACCATAATAATGTTGATTCATAAAACTAACCCCTTATTGACATAATATATGAGTTTATGCTAACATGAAGACAAGAACTTAGAAGCTGGTTTATAAGTTTACCGATATCCGACAGTATCGATAATAAACAAGGATGTTGTATAAGTTTACCGATATCCGACAGTATTCTAAGATAAGGCTTAAATGCCGGGGGGTATAGGCGGTAACCCATAAACGATCCGCCTTTTTATTTTATATTAACATGTACTTTTAAACAATGCAAACCACAGCTGATGCTTACTTTTGCGAGGTAAACGTTGGCAAATGCTTCAGCATGTAAAAATCTGCAAACCATTGAATAAATATTGACTATTAGCAAGCCTTTATAGCCTACTTCTAAAATGCTTAGGCTTACTGCCGAGGGTGAAGGAACTCGGGAATATACCTAAACCATAATATCGCCGTTGCTTAGCAAGCTTAGCATTTTAAGCCTGTAAAGCCCGCATACGCGCTGCTTACAGCGGTTGCTGATGCCTCTGGCCTTAGAATTTTGCAAGCCAAGTCATGTCTCATTTTGCCTAATTCGCGTAATCATTTGTATTCCGGTTTGGCAGGGAAAAGTGCCGCATGACGACCCTTATAGCCTTCGCCTGCCAGAATTGGGATTTGGTATGGGATCATCTAAATGGTTACTTCCTCGGCATATTTTGCAGGAAGCGCCCAGTTCGTGAGGTTATACAGAGTTTTATGCAGCCTTTTCATGTCTTTGCGTGAAATGTTGTGTCAGATTATTGCCGCCGTCTGTACTTTAGCAGGCGCGGTCATTTTTCATACGGCTGCGGCTTAGGTGTAATCGGCATTATATGGTGGACAATTAAACTTGCATTCTACAAGAATCGCAGCCGCAGATCAGTAACACTTGACAAGTCTGATATAAATAAAATAACATGTTATTGTTGTACGTTAATGTTTAGAAGGAGTTTAAATTACAATAATAATCTATGGACAAACAACAATTAATTGATGATTTGGAAAGAAGCAGCATACAAGTTGTTTTTAACGGCAAATTTAATCTATCAAGTCATAGATGGAATTTACGTGAGCATAGTCACGACTATTTAGAAGTGATTTATTTTTTAGATGGACGGGCAGATATATATGTGCTTAATAAATGTATAACTGCTCATACTTATGATGTAATTATATATCCAAAAAATATGCACCATAAAGAGTCTGTTGATTTATCGTTTTCCCAAGAAGTTATATGTTTGGGTATACGCACTACTTCATTTGATATGACAGATATCATACATGTTGTTGATTATAATAAACAATTCAAATGGCTAATAGAGAGTATCTATGAAGAAGTTAATGATAAATGCCCGGAAGAAAAACTGATTACTTATTATGTAAAAGCATTTTTTCTGACCGTTCTAAAAAATAAAGGAGAGTACTATCTTCCCGGCAGTATAGTAATCCATCAAGCGATAGAATATATACATAATCATTTTACTGATAATATTTCAACAGAACAATTAGCTGATATTGCATCTATAAGTATCGCCGGTTTTATTTCCAAATTTAAAGCCCAATTTAACACTACGCCGACAAAGTACATTAATAGACTTAGAATAGAAGCGGCAAAACATTTGTTGTGTACTACAGGTATGAGCATAGATGAGATTTCAGATAGTGTTGGCTATAACTCTTCAAAGTACTTTGACAGAGTATTTAAATCAATAACGGGAATGACCCCTGGATATTATAGGAATGGGTCAAGTACGACTTAGCGCTATTCCACCAATTCAAAATCTTCTTTAACTGGTTCCCTGTTCTATTTCACTGACAACCTATATTCTAATGAAATTGCTCATAATTGTGGCTGTAAAAGATTAAAATTATATTTCATCTTTCTATGTAATTACTACCTTGAACATAATAAATTTTATAATTTTTAACAGGACGAAAGAATATACTTTCATATTGAAAAAAAATACACTAAATAAATAGTTTTATTTGTATTTATATAATATCATGTTATAATGTCTGAAATTAATGCATGAACAACCCAATACACGTTAGTATAAGCTAAAGCAAATATTGCCTAATATTGTTTTAAAAAAATATACCAAAAGATTATAAGAAAGTATACTTATTTAAAAAATAGTGAGTTGAGCACCTGCTAAGCATTTGGTAGTATTATAAAAAAGGAGGTATTGATATGGAATCCTTTAAGTATTATTCGCCGGCAAATATAATATTTGGTATTGGTGAAAGAAAGAATCTCGGCAAGTATATGGGCAATTATAAAAAAGCTTTGCTTGTTGTAGCTAAAGGACCCTTCAGAAGTAATGGGGTTTTGGACGAAATAAAAAATGTTTTAAATGCTTCCGGCATTGAAACGGTAGAAATGGGAGACATCGATTCAAATCCGCGCCTAAGCAGTGTGCGTGAAGGAGCTGAGGTAGCAAAGAAATCGGGCGCCGATTGTGTTGTCGGCATTGGTGGCGGTTCCGCAATGGACTGCGCAAAGCTGATTGCTGGAGCCGCAAAAAGTGATGAAGATCCCTATGATTTTCTTTGGGGCAAACGCATACCTATTGAAGATGCATTGGATATAGTTTTAATACCGACCTTTGCTGCGACAGGCACGGAAGTACATCAGTACGGTGTTATTGTAAATGATGAAACAAAACAAAAATGGTACTGCGCGGTCAAATTTCCTTCAATTACACTTATGGATCCTGAACTTACGGTTTCAGTTCCGTTGAAGCTAACGATATGGGGTGCAATGGATATATTAAGCCATACGTTCGAATTTTATTTCAATAATAATACAAGTTCCGAATTCCAATCCCGCTTTTCTGAAGCCATTATATTAGCGACAATGAACGCTGTTGAAAGACTCGTAGCCGACCCTCAGGATCTTAACGCAAGAGGAGAACTGATGTATGCTGCCATAATGGCTTGGGGCGGATTAACGAAGATCGGTCGCGGGGATGCGGACATGGCATGCCACTTTATTGAGGAATCTTTCAGCGGATATTTTGATACGCACCACGGAGGATGCCTTGGTGTACTGACACCAAGATGGATGGACAGTGTATTGGAAGACGTTCCTGCGCCGTTTGCCAGGTTCGGAAGGAATGTTTTTCGTCTGGACGGGAGCAGCGATGTAGAAGTAGCAAAAAAGGCCGTTGAGTCATTTAAAGCATGGCTGAAAAAGATCGGCGCACCCAATACTTTCAGTGATCTTGGGGACAGGGATTTCTCGGACAAACAATTAAAATATGTTGCAACTACTGCATGCAATATATACGGAGGCAGTGTTGGTAAGATCAAAAAGTTCAATGCCGGAGAGGCCTTTGGATTACTGAAGCTTGGTACTATCGCTTATTAACAGAGCAAAAATGACAATTCATGGAGCTAAATATGCTGACGAAACAACTGTATGACAATATATGCAATAGCGTACTCGGGTATCTGGATAAGGCTAACATCGTTGTAAATGAAAATGAAAAGAAAAACATAGAAGTTGCTGAGTATGGCTTGGGAGATTTCGAAAAGATCGGGCTTGGGCTGATAGTATATTTGAACACTGAAAGATGCTGCGCGAAAGAGCTTGTTATGCTGCCAGGACAGACGTGCCCCGAACACCGTCATCCGCGAATCGGCGACGATCCGGGAAAAGAAGAAACATTCAGATGTAGGTGGGGAGAAGTATATTTGCTGGTCGAAGGCCCCCCAACGAAGGATTTGAAGGCAACTGTTCCCGAATTCAGAAAAGATTATTTTACTGTAAGGCACGAAATCGTATTAAAGCCCGGCGAGCAGTATACGTTGAAGCCGAACACAAGGCATTGGTTCCAGGCCGGCCCGGAAGGAGCGGTCATATCCGAATTCTCGACTAAAAGCCGGGATGATAAAGACGTATACACCGATCCTGAAATCGATCCGGCATTAAAAAGAACTTACTAAACTATTCAGGCAATTATTAGCGCATATGCCTTATTTAATGACGTATAAGTTTATCTGACAAGGAAAGGCAGGAAAACAGTATGGTTAAAGTATTATATGCAGGGGATCAGGCGATAATTCAGCAAACTTATCTGAAGGGGAAAAATTCATTTACATTTGCTGAAGTGTTTGATGAAAAAAATTTTTTGCTTGACTCTTTAGAAAAATATCAGGATATCGATATTGAATATTTACCAACATCATATGTAACCAAAGAGTTTCCAAAAACCATAGAAGAAATATCAGTGTATGATGTTATTCTTTTAAGCGATGTTGGTACGGACACACTGTTGTTATACCCTAATATGTTTACGATGCCATTAGGACCAAATAGATTGAGTTTAATAGAAAGGTTTGTAAAAAACGGCGGCGGGTTTGCGTTGATTGGTGGATGGATGGCCTTTGGTGGGCAAATGGGTCAGGGGAAATATCATAAAACCGTTATAGAAGATGTATTAAATGTAAACATTAGCCCATACGATGATCGGGTTGAAGTACCTGAAGGATTGAAATTTAATCCGGTAAGACCGGAGCATCCGCTAATTAAAGGTATCGGATGGGAGGAGTCTCCGTTTCTATTTTCAGGATACAACAGATTTGAAGCTCGCGACAAATCAGGTGTAATCGCGGAATTTGATGGAGACCCGATGATGGTTGTCAATCAATATGAAAATGGTCGGGCATTAGCGTTTGCTTCGGATATAGCGCCTCACTGGGGGCAAGGCTTTGTAGAATGGGAGAACTACGGTAAGTTCTGGAGCACATGTATCAGATGGCTGGCTCAGAAGTAAGGGATTCTTATATCGAAGGTAAGTTGTAAAATGAATTGTCCAAAATAAAAAGAAAATGGCCAATCAAGGCAGCAAACCGGTTACAGAGGAAAGCAATTCGCCGGATGCAGCGATTGGAAAAATAGAGGCTGAAGGAACAAAACTTGATACAGCTACATTTACAAACTTGATACAGCTACATTTACTAAGACGGTATACAGTTACATTGATAACCGAACACTGGATGAATGACTATCCAAGACACATGTTTGGATACAGAACGGCAGATGAAGTATTTGCCGCTTAGGGGTAATTGGTATTATATGGTGGACAATTAAACTTGCAATTTAGAAATCAGATAACTTATGTATTATTTATATTGACAAAGTAAGTTAATACATTTAAAATGAATATGCAAAATACTTTTAGAAAGTATGAGGCAAAGGTTTTAACTATTTAAATTAGTACGAATTAATTTCTTCGGTGGAGATGTTAATGGGCGGCGCTGAGGGAGGTTAATTGGGTAATAAAGTCCTAAAGCTTTCAAGCACAGCCTGCGACTATATAAGGCGGCTGCATACGGTGTAGGAAAATTTACACGCTTGATACACGTACAGATAAATCGTGACGATTGAAAGGCCATAAGATGGTCTCAATGCAAACAATTATAGAAAGAAGAATTGCGTTATGTTAGCAGTAAAAATACCAGGAAAAAATACCATTGAAGTTGTTAATGAAAATATACCCACTCCTGGTGAAGGTGAGGTACTAATTAAAATGAAAGCGTCTGCCCTTTGCAGAAGTGATCTGTATGTATACCATGGCAAATCGCTTTTTGACAGTACCAGTTCATTATTTACGCCAGGGCATGAGCCGTGCGGGATCGTAGAGAAGCTTGGAAGCAATGTGAAAAAAACTAAGATCGGCGACAAGGTGGCAATATATCTGGTGATAAGCTGCCGGAAGTGTGAATACTGCCGGTCCGGTGATTGGATGCTATGTAATGAGGCCGGTTTTTTGGGGGCGACGATGAACGGCGCCCATGCGGATTATCTCGTTGTACCCGAGGACAACTGCTTGCCTTTGCCCCCTGAAATGGATTTCATAACCGGAGCGCTTGCGACCGATGTTGCCGGGACGCTGTACACGGCATGCAAAAGGCTTGTGCTCAGCGGTGCGAAAACAGTAAGTATTTTTGGAGTCGGGCCCATGGGAATGGGCGGTGTGCTGATAGCAAAGGCATTTGGCGCTACTGTAATAGCGGTAGATATCAATGACGAACGGCTTTCTCTTGCGAAGGAGTTGGGAGCTGATTACGCGATAAACGCTCAGAATAAAGATAGCATTGCAGAGATAAGGAAATTAACAAAAGGCAACGGCGCAGATTGCGCTATCGTATGTTCCGGTGTACAGCAGGTAATGAACGAAGCGCTCAAAAGCACTAAAAAGCTTGGTTCGGTAGGCGTCATCGCGGAATCGAATGCCTGCACAATAGACCCCAGCAACGATCTTCTGCGAAAAATGGTCGAGATAAAGGGCTGTTGGTATTTCAACAGGAGCGATTGGTCGGAAATTTCTGAATTTATAATTGATAAGAAGATTCCGCTTAGCAGGATTTCCACAAGAACATTTTCGCTTTCAGAGGCGGTTGAGGCTTTTAGGTTATTTGATTCCGGAAAAACCCAAAAGGTAGTTTTTTTATGGGATTAGAAAATACAGATTTAGCTTAGGCTAAATAAATAATAAGGGAGGAAAATATGTTTAAAAGGTTAACAGTTATCATTTGCTGCATAGCTATGATTGCAAGTGCGCTAGTAGGCTGTGCGCAAGAAACGAATGGAGTACCAGACACTGAAACTCCTGAAAAGACAGATGTTGTGAAACCAACGGAGGATGGCGCTCAGCCAGAAGGTTATCCGAAACCAAACCTGAACATTACTGAAGTATTTGGTCCAGGGCCTTATGGAGAAGAGCCAGCACAATTGGAGGATCTGGAGATTACTGACGAAGAGGCTGAACAGCTTAAAGCAGGTAATTTTAAAGTGGCCTTTGTTTATCATATGCTTACTAACGAAGTGAACCAGATTAAAATTGCTTCAGCCAAGACAATAATGGAGGAATATGGCATAGAGGTAGTATGTGAATCCAATGCTGAAGGCATCACGGAGAAACTCGTATCGAATCTTGAGACAGCTATAGCGCTTCGACCTGATGTTATTGTAACAATGCCGTTAGATCCCGATGCAACTGCTCCCATATGCCGCAAGGCTCTTGAAGAAGGGATAAAGCTAGTATTTATGGAAAGCGTATGCACGGGGTTTGAGCCTGGCAAGGACTATGTGACAATGTGCAGTAGCGATAGCTATGGCAACGGTAAATTTGCAGCAGAATACATGGCTTATTTAATAGGTCCCGGAGGTCAGTGCGCAATGGCATGGCAGGATCAGAATCTTTTCTGCGTAAATGAAAGAGACCGCGCATTCAGAGAGACCATGGCAAACAAATTTCCGGAGATAGAGATTGTATTTGAAGCAGGGTATACCGATCATCTTAAAGCTGGTCCGATTGGTGATGCCATATTTGCAAAATATCCCGATATTGAAGCGTTGTATGCTACTTGGACAGGACCTGCGGAACAGGTGCTGGCTGCGGGTGAGGCCTATGGCAGAGGGGAAGATTTAATCATAACATCCGTTGACCTCGATGATAATGCGGCGCGTATCATAGCTGAGGATGGTCCGTTTAAAGCTATTGGAGCGCCACGTTCTTACGAGACCGGTCTGTGCGAAGGATATGCCATCTGTTATGCTCTCCTTGGAAAACAGGTTCCTTCTACATACATCTGCACTCCAACGCAAGCCTGTACGAAAGAAAATATTTTGGAAGCGTATGAGATTTGCTTCAGAAGAGAAGCGCCGCAGGAACTTAAGGATATAGTTGCTAAGAATCAATAGAACCCAGTAAAGAAATAATGGTTAAACTGTTTAGGTGCATCGCGAGATGCACCTAAACACCTATTTTCTAAAGGAGCAGCACTATGCAAAGTACAGAAGTTATTACAATGGAAGGTATTAATAAAAGTTTCGGCGGCGTTCCGGTACTGGTTGATGTTGACTTCCATTTGAATAAAGGAACAATACACGCTCTATGCGGAGGAAATGGAGCCGGGAAATCTACTCTTATGAAAATTATGACCGGTGTTTTTAGGCAGGATAAGGGGACTATAAAGGTTGACGGAAAAGTGGCGGTGATAAATTCTCCTATTGATGCCAGATCATACGGAATTAATATGGTTTATCAGGAATTGAGCTTGATTCCCACTTTGACTGTTACAGAAAATATTTATTTGACACATGAAATTAGAAAGGGTCTGTTTGAGGATAAAAAGAGTATGCAGAAAGCCGCTAAGGAATTTTTAGAAGACCTTGGCATGGATGTAGACGTTAACGCGTACATAAAAGATCTATCTGTAGGCGCATGTCAGCTTGTGGAAATCGCCAAAGCAATGTCTATGGATTCTAAGGTGTTGGTAATGGATGAACCGACGACCGCCTTAACAGAATATGAAACGAATATTCTCTTTCAAATTATGCGGAATCTAAAAAAGCGCGGAGTTTCGATTGTCTATATATCCCATCGAATGCAGGAAGTGCTTGATATATCCGATAAGATTGCCGTTCTGAGAGACGGGAAAATCGTGGTGAATAAAGACAGAGAGGAATACGATATGGATTCCTTGATTGATTATATAATCGGTAAAAAAGTAGAAAAACAGATGCAATACCGTGAAAGAGAAAGCGTTTGCATTAACGAAAACCTACTCGAGGTTCATAATCTTTCGGTTAACGAAAGGATCAATGATATATCTTTTTGCTTAAGAAAAGGAGAGGTACTGGGACTTGTCGGGCTAATGGGAAGCGGCAGGACCGAGATTGTCGAAGTATTATCGGGATTGCGTAGCCAGGGTGGTGCAAGGATCGTTCTTGACAACAAAGAAGTCTCTATCAAAAGCGTTGATGAAGCGATAAAAAAAGGGATTATACTCGTCCCGGAAGACAGAAGGCGTGAAGGACTGGTGCTGATGCATACCATTATGGACAACATATGCCTGCCGAACTTTGGCAGGGTGAAAAAAGGGATCTGGCTGAGCAAAAAGAAGTGTAAGGACATAACGAATGAATGCATCTGCGATTTCGATATAAAGGTGGATGGTGTTGATACGACTGTCTTTAATATGTCTGGGGGCAATCAGCAGAAAGTTGTAATATCAAAATGGTTTAAAACCAATCCAAAAATACTTTTGTTAGACGAGCCTACAGCCGGCGTCGATGTTGGGGCTAAAGGCGAGATAATGAATATAATGCGGCAATTTGTATCAAAGGATAAAGGTGTAATATTTATATCGTCAGAACTATCAGAAGTGCTTGGGATATGTGATCGCATTATTGTATTGAAGGATGGCGCAATAAAAGCTGAATATAAACGTGGTCAAATAAAATCCGAGGAGGAATTACAACATGCTGTTCAACATTAGAGGCAATAAGGCACAAACAGAAAAGAAAAGGATAGATTGGAGCAGGTACACAGCATATATAATTTTTTTGGGAGTATTATTGATATTCACGATTGTTGAAGGCGAACAATTCGCATCAATAACGAATCTGTTAAACATAACGAGACAGACATCCATGATTACCGTAATGGCGGTAGCAATGACATTTGTAATCGCTGCCGGCGGAATTGATTTGTCGATAAGCGGAATCACTGCTTTGTCGGCGACTATTGCCGCGGACTTGCTTCTGGCGACGGACAATGTGATCCTGACTGTTGCAACAGTTCTTCTGTTCGGGTGTTTTGTCGGGTTTCTTAACGGAGTCCTGATAACGGGCTTGAGGATCCCTTCTTTCCTTGCCACCTTGGGTATGCAAAGTGTCGTTAAAGGCATTGCTATGTGGGTGAGCGGAACGAAATCTGTTCCAATATACAATAAAACATTTACCAATATATTTGGATTCAGCGATATTGCGGGAGTTATACCGACACTGTTTATTTGGTCAATTGTATTTATAGTAATCGGCAATATTGTATTAAAAAGACTGCCATTTGGGAAAAAAGTATTGTCGATTGGAGGAAATTCCACTGCCGCACGGTATACAGGAATTAAGGTTAGCAGAACCATCACATGGACGTTCATACTCAGCGGGTTTTGTGCTGCTTTTGCCGGTATGTTGTATGCGGGAAGAATGCAAACAGGCCGTTATACCTTTGGCGAAGGAGTTGAAATGGATGTTATCGCCGCTGTTGTGCTTGGAGGAACATCAATGGCCGGTGGTACCGGCAATATTTTTGGCGCGTTTGTCGGAGCGTTATTAATTGGTTCTATAAATGTTGGGCTCATTATATTAGGATTGTCCGCTGCACAACAGATGTTAGCTAAGGGCATTATCATAATTATTGCGGTAGCAATAGGAAATATCAACGTTAGAAAAATAAGATAATAAGTAAATCATATTTTAACCGTTGTATTTAGGTTGTAATACTTGTTTTTGACTTAAGAAAATAAATGCCTTACAGTCACAGTGTTTATACGCTTTAAAAATCTATGGAAGACGGATGGAGGAACTTCAAAGTATGTCCAGCATAAAATTTCAGCGGTTACTCTCGCCGTACAAATTAGGCACACTTGAATTAAAGAATCGGATGGTTTTTTTAGCACATCATACCGGATATGGCTATGACGGAATGATGACGGACGGCATCGTCAACCATTATGTTGAGCGTGCCAAGGGGGGGGCTGCGGCGGTATTTGTCAGCCAGGCGGCAGAACGTGATGGAAGGATGTCGCCCAGTTATCTGGTAGCTTCGGACAGAAGGTCAGAGCCGTATGCACGTAAGATGTCGAAAGAGTCGCATAGGTATGGATGCAAAGTGCTGGCCCAACTGACACATCAAGGGCATACAACAATACAAAAGCAGCCAATTACGCTGTACGCACCTACTCAAATGCCGGGCCCTCATTGCCACTATAATACCAAAGAGCTGGAGATCGAAGAGATTGAAAGCATTAAAAATCATTTTGTCGAAGCTGCCGTGCTGCAGCGAGAATGGGGATTCGATGGAGTAGAGTTAAAGGTTGCGCATGACGGGCTTTTACGTACATTCGTATCTCCATATTTGAATCGACGTGAGGATGAGTACGGAGGATCTTTTGAAAATCGAATCAGATTCCCCCTTGAAATAATATCCTCAATAAGGAAAGAAGTCGGGGACGATTATCCTATAGGCATTCGTTTATGCATGGATGAATTCACAGACTGGGGTTATTCCCACGACTATGGCTTGAAGTTGGCTAAGGCGTTTGAGGACGCTGGCGTAGATTTTATCAGTAACGATGTTGGTACTTTCAGCAGCTTTTATATGGAGATACCTCCAGCTCTGGTGCCGTTGAATTTTAGCATATACATTAGTGCGCTTTTAAAGGAGCGCGTTAAGATCCCTGTTATTGCGTTTGGCAGAATCAACGATGCGGTTCAGATGGAGACGATATTGGAAGAAAAGACTGCGGATATAATTGGTATGTGCAGGCAATTGATATGCGACCCTGAGACGCCTAATAAAATATTAGAAGGACGTGAGGAGGATATTCGAAACTGTATAGCCTGCAACGATGCTTGCCAGGATAATATACCTTTTGTAGTTCATTGCATGCAGAATCCGGGAGCAGGAAGAGAGGGTGATTACGGTATTGGTACACTGTGCCGGGCAAAGAACCCTATGAATATCATGGTAGTCGGCGGCGGTCTTAGCGGCATGAAAACAGCTGAAATTCTGGCAAAGCGCGGCCATAAGGTTGAGATCTACGAAAAGGACGGGGAACTTGGAGGCCAGATGCTTCTGGCGCAAAAGGTTCCGTTGAAAACGGACCTGGAAGACGTGACAAGGTACATCAAGAAGCAGTTGATAAAAATGAATGTGAAGATCTACTTAAATAAAGTAATTGATTTAGAGTATATTCGTAATAAAAACCCCGATGCGGTGGTGATTGCGACAGGATCGCATCCTGTTTTACCGAATTTGATTATTGAAGGTGAAACAGGTATCAAGATAATAACGCCAAACGAAGCATTGAGCAATATAGAACTGATTGGGAAAACAGTTGTTATATATGATGATGTTGGATACTGGCAGGGCATAGGAGTCGCGTACTATGCAGCTATGCTCGGTGCAAAAGTGATTATAGTAACTCCTGATTGGAAAGCAGGATCTTATATTAATGACGCGTTCAATGAGATGCAGCACAAGCTACTGTACAGTAAAGGCGCTGATATAGTTGTTTCGCATAAAATAAGCAGCATCAATGGAAGCAGCGTCAATATAGAGAATAAATTCAATCATAAGGTAAAAGAAATAAAGAATGTAGATACGCTTATCATTGCAACTCATAGCGTTTCAGATAATGAGTTGTATAAGCAGCTTAAGGCGGAACGGGGAAGGATATACAGTATCGGTGATTGTGTTTCGCCCAGACGCGGAGACCACATTATATTTGAAAGCGAAAAGTTAGCCAGAAGTATAGGGTAGAAGAATTACTATGAGGGAGGCAATAGTCTCGCAGTCATGACAATAAAAGCATTGACTATAGTAAAGGTATTGAAAGGAGCGAGAAATATACATACGGTTAATCCAAGTATATTTCAGGTGCGGTAAATGGACATTATTGTATGCGTAAAGCAGGTTCCTGATACAACAGATGTGCAAATCGATAGTGATACCAATAACCTTGTTAGGGATAATATACCATGCATCCTTAACCCGTATGATGAGTACGCAATAGAATGGGGACTTAAAATAAGAGATCAGTTTGGCGGAAAAGTTACGGCAGTTAGCATGGGACCTGCTCAAGCAGAAAAGGAATTAAGACGCTGTCTTGAATTAGGAGTGGACGAAGCCTATCTTTTAACAGACAGAAGGTTTGGGGGCTCGGACACTTTGGCGACAGGATACGTTTTATCGAAATGGATATCGAAACATTCATATGATCTGATTCTCTGCGGAGCCGAAGCAATAGATGGATGTACCGGACATGTTGGGCCATCTATTGCCGCAAATCTTAATATTCCGCAGTTTACTTCAGTAATAGACTTTTCCGTGAAGTCGAGAGATATTTATGTTCGAAGAAGCGTTGCGGCATATTACGAAGAATATAGTACTCCGTTGCCAGCGCTATTATGTATTAAAAAAAGTAATATTAAATTTATGAATCGGTTGCAAACTGAAAAACCTGTAATTTTAGTTGATGCATCTTGTTTCGATAAGGAAAGAATAGGAGTATACGGATCACCGACAAGGGTTGTGGAGGTTTCGTTAACCAATAAAAGTATAAAGAGTTATGTTGAGGTAGATTATAAATGGAGCTGTGAAGATAGGATCGATTATATTATTCGCGGTGGCATAGAGCCGAATCAACATATAAAATTGCTGCGCGACACGTCTGATAAATTAGCTGAGTACTTGATAAACGAAGAAATGAAGGAATATATTCAATAAATATATGAGGTAAAAATAAATCCATGTTTATTATTGATAAAAAAAGATGTACTGCTTGCGGCTTATGTTTAGAAAGCTGTCTATTCGGAGCGATTGATATAAAGGATGGGGTTGCAGCCATAAGCGACAGTTGTGTGGCCTGCGGTGCCTGTATTAAAGAGTGTCCGCAGCATGCGATTTATGAAGAGGGCGGGGAGGTTACCGGCATTGACCTTGATGATTATAGTGGGTTTATGGTTGTTGGGGAGATGGATAAGACTTACGGAGTCAAAAAGGTCACATTTGAATTACTCAGTGAAGCGAGAAAGCTTGCCGATAAAAGAAACCAGGATTTAAGCTGTTTATTGTTGTGTGGCAATCTGCCTGATGTCGAAGTTGATAAAATCGGGAAAATAGGATGCAATAAGATATATCTGTATGAAGACAGCTCATTGGATCACTATAGCACTGATGTATATTCGCAACTGGTGATTAATGCTATAGCCAAGTACAAGCCAGAAACAGTGCTTTTCCCTGCTACTGAAAATGGACGGGATTTGGCTCCATGTGTGGCATGCCGGTTAGAAACGGGCTTGACAGCAGATTGTACTGAACTGGATATAAATAAAGACGGCAACCTTCTTCAGATACGTCCTACATACGGAGGAAACATTTTGGCGACTATTGTTACGCCAAAACACCGCCCTCAAATGGCATCTGTAAGGCCGAACGTTATGCGTATTGTTGAAAGAAAACGTGCAGAGGGATGCGATGTCATACGGATAGATATTGAAGCCGATTCTTTGTACGAGCGCGTCTGCTACTTAGGAAAAAAAGAGAAAGATATAATATATAAAGACATTTCGGATGCTCAGGTTATTATCGCCGGCGGATACGGCATGAAGAACGCCGACAATTTCAAATGGATTTATAAGGTCGCGGCAAAACTGAATGCGGCAGTGGGAGCGTCCAGAAAAGCGGTAGACGAAGGCTGGGCGCCGGATGATATCCAGATTGGCCAGACGGGCAAAACTATAGCTCCCGATCTTTATATTGCTTGTGGAATCTCCGGGGCTTTGCAGCATTCGATAGGTTTGAAAAATGCAAAGAAAGTTATATCTATAAACAATGATCCGGCAGCTCCAATTTTCGCCTTAAGCGATGTTGCCCTTGTCGGAGATGCGACTTCGATTCTAAAAGATATATATATGATGCTCCCAAAATGAGGGGAATGGCGACAGTCATTAGTAACCGATCGTGCAGAATTAGTTACAGGTTATATAGGAGTTAATATAGGTGAATAAGATATTTTCAATTGGCGAAGCATTAATCGATTTTATTCCTGCCAAAAGAGCTGAACCCCAAGATGCAAACAACATGGACTTTCATGGAGTCGTAGGCGGGGCTCCGGCGAACTGTGCAGCGGCAGTGGCAAAGTTCGGTGGGGAATCGGCTTTTATCGGTAAATTAGGAAACGATTTGTTCGGTAAAATAATAAAAGAGGCTCTTTCTATAATAAATGTTGACGTATCAAAAATAGTCTTTACGGATGTTGCCAATACTGCGCTCGCATTTGTAACGCTCGATGAGGACGGGGAGAGGGATTTTAGCTTTTACCGCAAACCAAGCGCAGACATGCTTCTGGCGCCGGAGGAGATCGACGAAGGTTGGTTTGAAGATGGGGATATTCTGCACTTTTGTTCTGTTAGCCTGATTGAAGCTCCTGTTAAATACGCACACAAGAAAACAATAAGCAATATAAAACGTAGCGGGGGATTGGTATCTTATGATATCAACTTACGCTTGCCCCTATGGGATGATACAGACCTGTGTAGAAGAACGATAACTGATTTTATAAGATATGCGGATATAATCAAGATTTCCGAGGATGAAATGGGGTTCGTGTTCGGCACGGAAAACCCGGAGAAATGCAAAGATATATGTTTTGATAAAGGAGCTCGGGTTGTTTTCATTACGAAGGGCAAGAACGGCAGCACAGTATATACCCACTGTAGAACAATTAGCCAACCGGGCTATGCTGTGAATACGGTTGACACCACGGGAGCGGGAGATGTTTTTTCTGGAGCGATTCTATATAAACTACAAAAAGCGGGAAGTTTCGAACGATTTATCAAAGAAGAAAACTTGAGACAGGTATTGAGATTTGCAAACAAGGCAGGGGCTCTGGCAACAACAAAAAAAGGTGCGTTTGATGCTATACCCACACTTTCTGAAATTGAAAACTTTAAGTGATGCAAACAAAAGAAAATTATTAACAGTTAATAGAAACAGACTGCTATGAAAGGATGTAATTATGAATTTGCAACATGTAGCCTTATGGACAAGACAATTGGATGACATGAAGGAATTTTATGAAAAGTACTTTAATGGGGTTGCCGGGGAAAGATATTATACGGAAACAGAATTCAATGCGCCTTTTGAGTCTTATTTTCTGAAATTCGACCAGGGATCTCAGCTTGAGCTCATGCAGATGGATTCGATTCCTATCGGAGACAGCGCGGCAGGGAATGAAACGCTTGGGCTAACACATATCGCCTTTGCAGTAGATGTTCCTGAAAAAGTAGATATTCTGGTTGAGCAGCTAAGCAGTAAAGGGCATAAAGTGGCTGTCATGCCCCGAAGTACGGGAGACGGCTACTATGAAGCGGTAGTGCTTGATCCTGACGGTAACAGGGTTGAAATTGTTGTTCCTCCTAAATAGGCTGTTAATAATAGCTGACGCTTTGCGGATTTGCAGTATGTTATGTTTCTATTGATAGGTTACTACTGATATTTGATACAAAATACGTGTTTAGGAGAGGATTTTAAGTGAAAATTTTTGTTGATCACGCAGGAATCTGTGTTAGTGATTTGGAATCAGCGTTAAGATTTTGGGTTGATATTCTGAATTTTAAGATCGAAGAGAGGTTCGATCGTTCAGGAAAGGACATAGACAGATTACAAGGCATATCTGGCGTGGATTTTCATGTGGTAAAAATGTCCGATTCCAATGGTGCTATTGTCGAATTGCTGTATTATAGAGGAATAGGTAAAAAAAACTCGGTGAAACGGAGGCTTTGCGATAATGGTATAAGGCATCTTGCGTTTTGTGTGGACGATGTAAAAGCTTATTATGATAGGCTGGTTAGTAACGGCTGTGAAGTTATAAGTGAGCCGATTGAAGATCAAGACATTTCGATTTTCTTTGCACGCGATCCGGAAGGTAATCTGATTGAGTTTATGGGCAAGAATAACTGATTTACCGGGGAAGAGGGCGAATTCGTTATTTGTGGATAGTTTAAAGCTGACGATATATTGTTGATTAGGAGAGTAATATAAAATGAAAGCCGCTCGTTTATACGGGTATAAGGACTTGAGAGTTGAAAAGGTTACGCTTGATAAGCTTTTATTCAAAGAGGTAATGGTTGATGTTGAATGGTGTGGTTTATGCGGAAGTGATAAACACGCCTATTTGGGCCAGATTCCTATACCTTCTCTTCCCGTAACACTGGGACATGAGTTTTCAGGTTCGGTAGAAAAGATTGGAGAAGGGGTTACAAACGTTAATGTGGGAGACAGGGTAGTGGTCAACCCCCTGTTTGTTTGTGGGCAATGCGACAGCTGTAGGCGCGGATATCCGAATCTGTGCAAAAATATTATACCCTACGGATATCATGGAAAGAGCGGCGCGTTTGCGAAAAAGGCAATCGTAAAAGACTATATGCTGACAAAAATTCCGGATAAGTTACCCCTTGACAAGGCTGCGATCGTGGAGCCGACGGGTATCGCGATCCATTCGCTCAGAATAAGCAGTTTTAGAGCAGGTGACAATACCGTGGTTTTTGGGGCGGGTACGATCGGGCTGTTACTTACCAGCCTGCTCAAGAATGCGGGAGCAAGAAATATCATCGTTGTGGGGCACACGGAGAGCAAGAGAGCGCTTGCATTGAAGCTTGGAGCTTCCCGCATTATTGACCCAGACCGGGAGGATGCCTTGAAAACAATTGACGATATAACGGGGGGGAATGGCGCTGACGTAGTTTTCGATACAGCAGGGGCGCAGGAAACTTTTACTCTGGGGATAAAAGCCTTAAGGCCGAGGGGAGAATTCATATACGTTGGGTTGCCGCAGAACGATATAAAAATGAACGTATTTGAAGCAATGATAAAAGAAGTAAAAATTACTACATCATATTGTACTATAAATGAATTTCCTGTTTCGGTTGAATTTCTTGCAAATGCTAAAATTGATACTGATGGTATAATCACGAAGAAAATATATCTCGATGATATAGTTGAAGAAGGTTTTGAAGCGTTGTTAAACGATAAAAACCAGATAAAGATCCTGGTTACACCAAAACAAACGGAATAATGGATATTTGTAAGCTGTAACTAATCTGTGCGGGGATAAAAGATATATTTCGCCGAGAAAGGCGCCACAATAAATAAAACGAAGGAGAAAAAAGATGAAGTATTCATTTAACACTTGGATTTACAGCAGTTTTCCGGTCTGGCTGCCTGCTTATACATTGGAGGAAACTATAAAGCGTATTTCCAGAATAGGATATGACGCTCTCGAAATCGGGTGCGCGGCACCCCATGCATGGCCGTATTATTTAGATAAGCAAAAACGCAATGATATCGCTAAGGTTTTAGAGGACAACAATATTGTAGTTTCTTCAATGCTTCCTGCTGTTGGCGGGGGACCGGGTGCTAATGTGGCATCATCTATTAAAGAAGAAAGAGAATGGACGATACAATATAATAAGGATATATGCGATTTGGCTGCGGATTTGAATTGTTCCATGGTGCTCTATGTCGGGGGATGGTACTTGTATGGGACAAAGCAGAAAGATGCATGGAATTATTCCCTTGATAGCTTAGTGCAGATTGCGTCATACGCGGGGGAAAAAGGCATTACTGTTGTTGTAGAGCCAACGCCTGAGGACAGCAACATTATAGAGACGGCGGATGATGCGTTGCAGATAAAGGAACAAGCCGGGCTGGACAACATCGGATGTATGTTTGATACAGCACATGCCTTTTACCGCAATGAACCGCCTGCTGATTATGTTTATCAATTAAAAGAGAATCTCAAGCACATTCACTTAACAGATTATAACAGGCATGCACCTGGAACAAATGGCTGTGACTTTGTTCCGATAATGCAGGCATTAAAGGATATTAACTATGGCGGATATGTCACAATAGAGACTGGTTTTAATTCAAGAAGTAATCATCCTGACTCAATTGCGAGGCGTTCTATTGAGCACTTAAAGGAAATTGAACAAGAATTGAAGTAATAAGGAAGTGATATTTAATTTGTTTTTTACTTGAGTCGGCAATATTATCCGTTCTGGGCGTTAAAATGTTTACTTTTAGTTTTAAAAGGGATGTATATCCGATTTTGTGGAGATTCGAAAAAGCATAAGAAAGAGCAGATTATTTATTAGGCAGACAAGCGACACAAAGGCTCATCCATCTTGGCTGCATAATAGCGGAAATGGCTGGACATATCAAGGGTGACCAGCGGGTAGTGCATCTGACCATAGGCATGACCTGCCGGTATTGCTACTCAGGTGATCTGTCTATATGTCCAGCCTAGCACAAACAAGTATCTTAGGGGAATACAATTAAGAGAATAAGTTAGGCGTTCTATTGACTATATATAATATTTAATTTATAATTTTTATTGGGATGAGCAACCCGCATTTTTTTAAAGATATAAGTTAAGTAGTTAAATAAAGTTTTTTAAAAAGGTGGTTCCGTTTGATTACAACAGCTATGTTAAGAAAAAATAATCTACTGAAGATTTTAAAAACTATCAAGAAAAGCCAGTTGATTACCAAGCCTGAGATAGCGCAACAAACAAGATTGACTACGGTCACAGTCAGCACGCTTATAGGCGAACTTATCAAAAAAAACATGGTAATTGAAGAGGGCTATGCCGAATCGATAGGCGGGCGCAAGCCGGTTCTTTATAGTTTCAACAATAGTGCCTACAATATTATAGGTGTAAACATGAAGCTCAATACGATCACCATCGACCTTTTTGACCTTGGGGCAAACAAAGTCTTCAAAGGCACAACCGTACATCTTAAAGAAGAAAAAAGTGTTGAAGACACGATCTCAATGATAGTACGGGTCATAAAAAAGCTCATTTCCGACGTGGAAGGAAAGTTCCGTGAAATAATTGGCATCGGGATAACCCTGCCCGGCCGGGTGGATTACAAAAGTGGTCTCGTATGTCATCTCACAAACCTGAAAAACTGGATAAACATACCGCTGAAAAGCATAATAGAGGCAGAGACTAAAATTCCAACTTACATAGAAAGGGATACAAATTCACATATTTCATACCTTAAATGGCTAAACATTACTGAAAATAGGCAGAATGTCGTGTATTGCACTATAGGAGAAGGTATAGGCGCCTCAGTGCTGGTGGACGGGAGAGTTTATCATGGTGACCACGGTCTCGCGGGGGAAGTCGGACATACCACTCTTGACCCGGATGGCCTGCCCTGCAACTGCGGCAATAATGGCTGCGTTGAGGTTCTTACGTCCAACAAAGCCATTATAAAGTACTATCTTGAATTCAACGAGAAATTAGGAATGCCTTCTAATGAAATAATGAAAGGAGAATACAACGAAGCCGTTCTTGTGGATAAACTCGTAAAACTGGCGAGTGAAGGAGACAGTTCTGCAGACAAGGCGTTCGCAAAAGCTTCTAAATATATATGTTCGATGCTTGTGAACATTATCAATACGTACAACCCTTCCATGATTATACTTGAAAACAGTTGGATGAGGGTGGAACGAAGATACTTTGACGAATTAGTCAGCCGAGTGTTTGAAAAAACGGCACTGCTAGATAGGAACGATATGAAGATAGTACTCAACCCCGTTGAAGATATCTTCAGTCATGCCTCTTCAACGATAGTGCTCGAACAGCTCTTTTCGGACGTTGTCAATAACCGGCTTATAGGTTAGTGTCGAAAAAACAATAAAAAAACAGGTAATTTTATGTCGCTGTACAATCTTAAGAAAATTTTAGAGAATGCAGGCAGGGAAAGATATGCTGTAGGCAATTTCGATGTTTTCAATATCGAAATGCTTATAGGCGTGCTGGAGGCCGCTGAGGAGACAAGGTCCCCCGTTATCCTGGCTTACGGGGAAGGGTTTGAAGAGCTTATTCCGATGGAAAGCTTCGCGAAAGTTATGGTAGACATGGCGTGCAGAGCGACGGTGCCGGTCGCGGTACATCTTGACCATGCGGTAAGCCTTGAGATGATACTGCGTGCGGTGCACAGCGGGTTTACGTCCGTCATGATAGATGCTTCCGACAAGCCTTTAGCGGAAAACGTGGAAATAACTAAGAGAGTTGTGCAGATCTGCCGGGTATTCGATTTGTCAGTGGAGGCGGAACTTGGGCATGTCTCGGGGCTTAAGGGACTATACGGAAGCGATGAGTATATATATACCGATGTAGAAGAGGCTAAACGCTTTTCAGAAGAGACGGGGATAGATGCGCTGGCAGTGGCCATAGGCACCGTGCACGGAGTGTACATGAATGAGCCGAGGTTAAACATCGAGCGCCTGAAAAAAATCAGCGAAGTGGTACATCAGCCTCTCGTATTGCACGGTGGCTCAGGTCTTTCGCCTGACGACTTCAAAAATACAATAATAAACGGCATTTCTAAAATAAATATTTTTACAGACCTTACCTTAGCCGCCACGAAATACATATGCGAAGGCGCGAAGGATGAAGAGATGCCTTATATCGGACAATGCGTAAATATTGCCAGGGCAGTCAAGCGTGAAGCGATAAAGAAGATGGAGATATTCGGGAGTTGCGGAAAGGCGGACTGATATGGATAAAGTGCTCGACGTTTTCCACGCGGGAATAATATGCGCGGATATACCGCTTAAAATCCCTTGCGATGTTATAGATTTTTCAATCGATTCCATATGCCTTGGAGAAGTTTCAATATTGCCGGGAGGCGATGCAACCAACACAGCCCAGGTTATGGCTCGTCTCGGAAAGAAAGTTGCACTGGCCAGCAAAATGGGGGACGATGTTTTCGGGCACATCGTTAAAGACATTGTAGAAGAAAGCGGCGTTAATACGGATCACATAAAAATGGACGTGGATTCGCGTACATCCATAAGCGCCGTACTAATTAACCGTAAAGGTGATAGGAGTTTTCTGTTCTTTTCTGGGAGCATCGGCGAGTTCTCGCTGGACGATATAGACATTTCAGCGCTAAAAAAAGCACGTCATGTGAATTATGGCAGCTATTTCGCTCATCCTAAAATGGATAGGGGCGGGGTTCAGGAGCTTTTCAGGATTGCGAAGGAAAGCGGGGCAACAACGAGCGCGGACGTTACTCATGACAGTTACAAAACGGGCTTTTTGGGCATCAAGGACAGCCTGCGCTATGTTGATTATTTTTTTCCGAGTTATGTTGAAGGCAAATACCTAACTGGAGAGACCGAGCCTGAAAGGATCGCGGATTGTATAGTCAGGGAAACAGGTGACAAAACGGTGGTCATCAAGATGGGCGAGGAAGGTTGCTTTATAAAAACAAAGGGAAAATGCATATGGTCCCGGCCTTTTGCGGTCAAGGTTGTGGATACTACGGGTGCAGGGGACAATTTCGTGGCAGGTTTTCTTACCGCGCTAACAAGCGGATGTGAGATTGAGGAGTGTGCCGATTATGCTAACGCCGTTGCTGGTTTTTCGGTGCAACACATAGGAGCAACTACTAGGGAGTTAAGTGTAGAAAAGATACTGGAATTAATGAATAACACTCCAAGAAAATAAGAGCGATATGAATTAGGGATTTTTTCTGAGCAGGAGAATAATATATTGTAGAAATACATCCCGGGGGTTGAGCTCGACTCTGACCCGTAAAAATTGTCCAGTAAATAGATTAAAAACGCCCAAGGGCGTTAATATACTTGAGGTGAACACATGGAATATTATCGGCATTTAAAGGACTACACGGATAGGGTGTGCGTTACTCTTAAAAGTTCTCCGTTCGGCATGCTTGAGCGGGCAGCCAAAGAGTTTCTTCGCGCGCGGAGAGAGGACAGATGGATATTTTCTGCAGGAAATGGCGGAAGCGCGGCTACTGCTTCCCACTTTGCAAACGACTTTGTTAAAGGTCTCTCAATTGAGGGGAAAAAGCGGTTCAAATGCATGGCGCTGTGCGATGGAGTACCCATACTTACCGCTCTTTCAAACGATTACGATTATAGCCTATGCTATACCGAACAGCTGAAGAATTACGGTTCGGCCGGAGACATATTTGTCGCGTACAGCGGTAGCGGCAATTCACCCAACGTGGTAAACGCTGCCGAGTATGCGCGTGGTATCGGCATGAAAGTCGTATCCTTTACAGGACGGGATGGTGGTAGGCTACATGCCTTGAGCGACATCGGGTGTATAGCGGCAACCGATTGTATGGAGGAGATAGAGGATGTGCATATGCTGTGGGAGCATGCGCTAGTTACCGGGATAAGAAAAATAATAGAAAAGGAAGATGTTTAGATTGAAAACGACACCGGAAAAATGGGAAATAGAAGTAATAAAGGAATTCCCGCAGAAGGGCAGGTTCGTTTCTGCGCTACTGGACTTTGACGGTACTATAAGCCTTATACGCGAAGGATGGCAGCAGATAATGAAGCCGTATTTCAGTGAAATATTAAGGGAAACGCCGCTTGCCGGTGACGATATCGAGTCTTGCGTCGACGACTTTGTAGATTATCTTACGGGTAAGCAGACAATATATCAGTGTATAAGGCTTGCCGAGGAAGTAAGCGCGCGCGGAGGAAATCCGTGTGATCCGCAGTGTTACAAGGATGAGTATCATAGGAGGTTGCTTAAAAGGATACGGAGCCGCCTTGATGGGCTCAAGGACGGCAGAATAAAACCCGAAGATATGGTGGTTCCGGGCTCATTCGGGTTGCTCAGGGAGTTACAGGAAAGAGGAATCACGGTTTACCTTGCGAGCGGAACAGACGAAGAATACGTGCTGCGCGAAGCAGAGCTTTTAGGAGTGACCCCATATTGCGCCGGCATATACGGCGCACAGAAGGACTACAAAATATTCTCCAAAAAGATGGTGGTTAAAAAGATCATTGAGTCGCACGGACTTTCCGGCTTTGAGCTTATGGGGTTCGGCGATGGCTATGTGGAGATTGAAAATGTTAAGGAAGTCGGTGGGTTTGCCTGCGGAGTGGCTTCAAATGAATCGAAAAGAAGTGGCATAGATACATGGAAGAGAAACAGACTGCTCAAGGCGGGCGCGGATATCATAATACCTGATTACAGTGAGACGAAAAAACTTATGGAATACCTATTCAGCGGAGGAAGACAAAATGTCCTTTAAAAAGCTTGACAGAAGCCAGTTGAAATTAAAACCACTCAGCGAGCGTGTGCACAACCTTGACCTTTCGGTTATGCTTGACCCTGAAATGCTTCCGGCGTTCGAGCATCCGATTATACGATTGATAGCGGATAGAATAGTTAAAGCGAGGGAGATAGGATCTTCGGTTGTTATGATGATGGGAGCGCATGTAATTCGCGCCGGTGCTGCACCTCTTCTCATCGAGCTTATGGAAAAAGGGCTCATCACCCATTTTGCGCTTAACGGAGCGGGAGCAATACACGACTTCGAGTTCGCTCTAATAGGAGCCACTACCGAGAGCGTGGCCAAATACATCAGCGAAGGGCAGTTCGGGTTGTGGACGGAAACGGGAGGGATAAACGATGCCGCAACAAAGGGGGCTAAAGACGGAATTGGCCTTGGCGAATCTATAGGGCGAATGATAAACGAGGAAAAATTTGCGCACCGGGATATAAGTCTTTTGAACGCGGGATATGAAAAGCGGGTACCAGTAACCGTTCATGTAGGGCTGGGCTGCGACATAATACATGAGCATCCTAACTGTGACGGGGCGGCGATCGGAGAGACGACTTATACGGATTTTCTGATATACGCGCAGACGATCGCTAACCTCGAGGGTGGGGTCTTCCTAAACTTTGGGTCTGCAGTTATAGGACCGGAAGTATATTTAAAATGCCTTTCTATGGCAAGAAACGTTGCGCATCAGCGGGGCGAGAAGATTGCTCACTTTACGACAGCGGTGTTTGATCTACTGCCGCTTGAAGGCAAGAACGTCAACGAAACGCCTCCGAAAAGCGATCCTAGGTATTACTTCAGGCCGTGGAAGACGATAATGTCACGTACGATTGCGGATGGCGGCGAGAGCTATTACATCGAGGGGCATCACAGGGACACTGTAAGTGCGCTTTATAGGGAGCTTATGGGCAAGTCAAGGATATAAATTGCGGGGGATTATATGAACGAAGTAAGACTTAAGGAATTGCTGGAAGGATTTACGGAGATTACGATAGCTGTTATCGGGGATTTTTTTCTTGACAAGTGGCTTATCATAGATCGTGGCATAGACGAGATGTCCATAGAGACAGGGCTTACGGCATATCAGGTTACGAGAAAGCGGCTATGCCCCGGGGCTGCCGGCACTATTACCAACAATTTGGCCGCGCTTGGCATCGGAAAGATCTATGCAGTCGGGTTTGCAGGCAAAGACGGAGAAGGTTTAGAACTAAAGGAGGGGCTTGAGGCCACGGAAGTTGACACCGGATATCTGTATCGGTGCGAGGGAGTGTTTACTCCAACGTATATCAAGCCGCTCTTTAACTTTAGGCCGAAGCTTGAGGAGACGAACCGGTTGGACATAAGAAACAGAGAGCGAACGCCTGCTGACATAGAGGACAAAATTATTGATAATCTTTACGAAGTAAGCAGAAAGGTTGACGCGATAATCGCACTTGACCAGGTAATAGAGAATGATACCGGCGTAATAACCGGGCGAGTAAGAGAGGCTCTCGCGAATTTAGGCGCATCTAATCCGGAACTTATAATATATGCCGACTCGCGTGCGCATACAGCCCAATTTAAAAACGTAATAATAAAGTGCAATCATCAAGAGGCTTTAAGCGCCGTATGCCCCGGCTGGAAGGGAGAGGCGGACGAAAAGAAGATAAAGGAATGCGCTCTTAAGATGGCGGGATTTACCGGCAGGCAGGTTTTCGTTACGTGGGGTGAGAACGGTATAATAACAGCCAAGGGATCCGAGGCGGTTCTGGTACCTGCAGTTAAGGTGGAAGGTCCGGTCGACATATGCGGAGCGGGCGATGCAGCTACTGCGGGCATAGTGTGCTCGCTTTGTAGGGGCGCTTCCGGGGAGGAAGCAGCGTTTGTTGCTAACCTTGTATCCAGCATAACCATACAGCAGTTAGGTACGACTGGAACGGCTTCGCGCGCGGCTATACAGGGGAGATTCAAAGAGCATACTGGTCGATTTTGAGGTGAGTTATGTTCATTCTGGCTATAGATATAGGTGGGTCAAAACTGTCAACGGGTATAGTCCGTACAGATGGTACTGTAGTTTACAGGAAGTTAAGGGCATGGGGCTCGCTGGAAGGGGCATCGGTAATAGAGGCCGTAATAGACGCTTCAAAAAGTATACTGGAGTCCTGTGATATTAAACCGTTGTGCGCAGGAGTGAACATACCTGGCCTCGCCGATAAGGAAAGAGGGCTGTGGGTAGAGGCATGCTTTTCGGGAATCAAGGACGTTCCGATAGCCGGAATACTTTCAAAGCAGCTTGGAATGTCCGTATATGTCGATAACGATGTCAATAATTGTGCGTTGGCGGAAAAATTATTCGGAGTTTGCAGGGGATGCTCGGACTTTATATGGCTTACAGTGAGCAACGGATGCGGCGGAGCGGTCTATTTGGATGGCAGGATATACCGAGGTGTTAATGGCACTGCAGGAGAAATAGGCCATATATGCGTGGAAGAGGAAGGCGGTTATGAGTGCGGATGCGGAAATTTCGGCTGTCTTGAAGCCCAAGCGGCGGGGCCTGGCATAGTAAGGCGTTATCAGAGCGGTGGCGGAAGGTCCTGCGATGCTAAAGAAATAGCAGAGCAAGCGAGAGGGGGAGACTCGCTTGCTCAAAGCGTATTTAAAAAAGAGGGATATTATATTGGTAAGGCCCTTGCGGCAGTCATAAATACATTGAGTCCTGAGAAGGCCGTAGTCGGAGGCGGAGTTGCTGGAGCGTACGACCTTTTCTACTCTGAACTTTTTGAAACGGTATGCAAAATGACATACCGCAGGGCGAGCAGGCATATTTCGATAGAAAAAACAGGACTCGGATACGACGCGGCACTTATAGGCGCGGCCACACTCGCTTTGAAAGATAGCGGCAGAGCGCAATTATAGAAGATTATGTTTATTGCATTGTTTAAACAGGCTAATGAAAATCTGATATAAATCTGATATAAGGTGCGAAAATGGGTGTATCCCCGATTTTGTGTAAACTCGAAAGAGCGTAAGAAAAAGCAGAATTTTTATTAGGCGGGTGAGCCGCACGACGGCTTACCCGTCTTGGCTGCATATTAGCGGAACCGGCAGGGCATGTTAAGAGCGGCCGCTCGCCGGCCGAGCATATGCTTGACTGCTCTGCCGGCTTTGCAATTCGGGGATAGTACCGATAAAGCAATAAATTGAATATTATATTTATTCGATGCTATAATCCAGTCTTTCTTAAATTACGATAATTTTTGCCTTCGTTGTGTCCGGGCACCATTTTTTCAAGACTATATATCATTAAGTTTATCAAATCCCTGTTTAAAATTAGAATACATCGAATCATATAACTTAAACAGATTGTTGTATTCTGATACATTCTCTTTAGTTGACATGGTTAGCGTTTCGACTTTCAAAACGCTAACGGCTTGTTGTATGTTTCCCCAAATACCGGCGGAGACCCCGGCAACTAAAGCTGCGCCAAAAGCGCCCCCATGTGCGGCGCCATCCAATGTTTTAACCGGCAAACCGAATATATCTGCCTGAATTTTTCGCCACACTTTACTTTTACTCGCGCCCCCTGAGCTTATTATTTCTTTTGGTTTAAGCTCCGGCGTTGTTTTTTTGATAAGCTCATATATCTGCCTCAGCCCGAATACAACACCCTCCATGACTGCTCTTACCATGTGTTTTCTGCTATGCAGTAGTGAAAGCCCAAAGAAAACGCCTCTTGCATTGGGGTCTGTATAAGGACATCTCTCACCGGTCAAATAAGGGAAAAATAAGAGTTTTTCAGAACCCGGAGGTGCGCTTTCAGCTTCTTTATTAATTAAATCATAAGTATTGCCGGATGGTTTATACACTGCGTCTCTGAACCATTCGAGTGAGCCTCCCGAGGACAGCTGACATCCGAACGCCTGCCATAACTCTTTATCGTTATTACAAAAATATTGTAAAGCCCCATTTTCGTTCTTGCCATAATTTTTTACCGCCATTGAAACTATTCCCGAGGTTCCGATAATCAACCCGATAGTACCCTCATTCACTATGCCCATACCGCTCGTCTGGATAACTGCGTCTCCTCCTCCGCCGCAGACCGGCAAACCTTGCGGCAGACCCGTAAGTTCGCTGGCTTCCTTTGTAATATAACCAGTTACCTCGTCTGATTCGTAAGCCTTCGGCAGTTCAATTTTGTCTAATCCAATCTTTTCTACCAGCTCATATGCCCAATCGCGTTTACCAACATCAAATAAGCCCGTTCCCGATGCGTCCGAAACATCTGTCGCAACAACGCCCGTCAGCCTTAAACGAATATAATCCTTCGGTAAAAGAAATCTGCGGATTTTTTTATATATTTCAGGTTCGTTGTGCTTAATCCACAAAATTTTGCCGGCAGTAAAACCAGGGAGCATATTATTGTTTGTATATGCGAGCAGCCCGTCAATTCCCCCGGCCTTATTTATGATGTATTCACATTCCTTTTCAGTGCGTTGGTCGTTCCATAATATTGCGCGCCTTAATACTCTGTTGCCCTCATCAAGAGCGACAAGCCCATGCATCTGCCCCGACAACCCGAGCGATACGATATCATCGCTTTTTATGCCACTTTTCATTATTGTTTCCTGCAAACCCTTACATGCCGCTTCAAACCAATCCTGCGGCTCTTGTTCAGACCATGCTGCTTTTGGAGTGTACACTTTATACGTTTTTGTCACCGAACTTAGCACTTTACCGTTTCCATCAATTATGATACATTTTGTACCCGTAGTTCCGATATCTATTCCCGCTAAGTATTTCACTTTTACGTCCTCCTCATTAACATTCGTTTGTTGGGTAATATATTTAAGCTGTTTTTTAATTTACCCGTTTATGATCCAGTTCTTATATTATATTTAACCGACATAGTTTCGCTTTCGCCGAAAAAATACTTCTGAGGGATTATTGCAGCTCCCATTGTAGATGATTCTTCGCCTATAGATGATCTGACCACATCGACTTTTGTTTCTTTAATATTTAAGATCCTGTTTTCAACTATATCTTTAATATAGTCCAGTACCAAATCAGCATAGTGGTAAAAAGCCTTACCGAGCACAACCTTTTCGGGGTTTAAAGCATTTACCAACATAGCTATTGCATTTCCTAAGTATCTTGCTGAATCCAGCAACACATTTTTAGCCGCTTCGTCGCCTTCTCTTGCCGCTTGTATTATTGTATTAATAGTTATTTCATCTATGTTTGGCACATTGTTTAATTTTGATAGGCTCCCTTGCCTTATAATCTTTTTCATTCTTTCAAGCATGTATGTAACGGAAGCGCAAGCATCAAGACATCCGTAGTTGCCGCAAACACACAGCGGACCATTCTCATCAACTTGCATATGCCCCACTTCGCCCGCTATCCCCTTCGCGCCTCTGTATAGGTAGCCGCCCGTAAATATCCCCGCGCCTATACCGGTCATTATGTTTATACAAATAAAATGTTTAAGACCGCGGCAACAGCCCAGCCAATGTTCGTAAATCGCTGATGCTTTTGCCTCATTTTCCACAAATATAGGCACTTTTGGGATGTGCGGAAGATATTTTGGCATTCCAACATCTTTCCACTTAAAAAAAGGAATCAGCAGCAGCTTACCTGTGTTGCCATCCACCATCCCGGGCACGGAAATTCCGATACCAAGTATCTTGCAAAACGGTATATTTAGGCTTGTAAGAAACTCATATACTTTCTCATTTAATATGTTGAGCGCCTTTTCAAACTCCCTTGGCATATCTATATGGATCATCGATTTGCCAACGATGTTGCCGGCTATATCCAAAAGAATAATATTTATGTAGTTTATATCTATATCTACGCCAACAGAATAATACCAATTTGGTCTCAACTCTAATAGCACAGGTCTTCTTCCGCCGCTTGACTTTCCAATACCGGTTTCAACAATATATCCTTTGCAAATAAGCTTTGATACAATAGTGCCTATAGCTGTCGGGGAAAGTTTAGTAATTTTCGATAACTCGGCTCTTGAAACGGACTTGTTTAATCTTATAAGATTGAGTATGGTTTTTTCGTTATATTTTTTTAAAAACTTGCTGTTAGTCGGTGCTTGCTTGTTCATCATACCCCTTAAATCTGTAGTTTCCAATATAAGGTTAGGACTTGTCATCACAAACGCGGCCTGCTTGTATTGCTCTTATACTCTAACAAGAAGAATACTATAACAAAGTTAGTAATATTAACAGCCTCATATAATAGTAATCATAACGTCTAAAGTCTGTCTTTCTTCAATTTAAAGCAAAATTTAAACTACAGGCTATAAATTATTTTAACTTGATTATAACATGGCGGAGCGGGCCTTGCGCGTTAATGTGGAACCTTCATTCTCCAAACATATATTCATTCAATATTGTTTCAAGGTATTCTTGCCTTCCAGAAGCGTTCTCAATTGGACCTGCGTTATACGCGTATTCTGCAAGCGATTTTAAGTTTGCATTTCCGGTAACTATATCCTTGCCTATGCCTTCGTTATAACCGAAATACCTTTTCTGTATAAACTTTTCAAATATCCCGTCATCCAAAAGCTTTTGTGCCACTTTCAGACCCTTTGCATATGTATCCATTCCGGCCGCATGTCCATAGAAAAGATCTTCCGGATGATGTGATCCGCGCCTTACCTTAGAATCAAAGTTCAGCCCGCCGGTTGTCAAACCACCCATCTTTAGCACTTCATACATACAAAGTGTGGCGCTATAAAGATCTGTCGGGAATTGATCAGTATCCCATCCAATAAGCATATCTCCCTGATTAGCGTCTATTGAGCCGAGCATACCGTGTATTCTTGCTACCCTAAGATCGTGCTGAAATGTATGTCCCGCAAGCGTTGCATGGTTGGCTTCAATATTAAATTTGAAATGTTTATCAAGATTGTATGTTTTAAGAAACGCAATTCCCGAAGCAACATCAAAATCATACTGATGCTTTGTCGGCTCTTTCGGTTTGGGCTCAATTAGAAATTGCCCATCAAAACCAATCTCTTTTGCATAGTCTATAGCCATATGCATAAATCTGGCCATGTTGTCCAGTTCTAACTTCATGTCGGTGTTTAGCAGCGTTTCATAGCCTTCGCGCCCTCCCCAAAATACATAATTCTCTCCGCCGAGCTCTTTCGTTATCTCCAACGCTTTTTTAACCTGTGCAGCTGCATAGGCGAAAACTTTTGGATTACAACTTGTTGCCGCCCCGTGTACAAATCGCGGGTGAGAGAACATGTTAGACGTCCCCCATAAAAGTTTAATACCAGTTTCCTTCATCATTTTTTTTATGATAGGTACAACTTGATCGAGGTTTTGATTCTTTTCTGTTAAAGAGTCCGCTTCAGGAGCAATATCCGCATCGTGAAAAGCAAAGTATTCTATGCTAAGTTTACTCATTAATTCAAATCCTGCATAGACTTTTTCTTTTGCCAGTTCCATAGGGCTTGAAGCTGAATACCACGGGCGTAAAGCTGTGCCTCTACCAAACATATCGGTGCCGTCATAGCACAGCGTATGCCAATAAGCCATTGAAAATCTTAGCTGATCTTTCATCTTCTTGCCGCCTACTATCCCGTCCGGTATGTAGTGCCTGAAAAATAATCCTTCTCTTTTTCTGTCCTCCGTGTATTCAACTTTTTTTACATCTGGGAAATATTGTTTCATAATCTACACCTCATATTTTTATTTTTGCTACAGCTACGTATATTAAAAAGTACACAACTTGATTGCCTTTTTACGCGCCGTTAAAGATTACAGAAACTTCAGATATGCTGTCTATTGTGCTATCCTCCCATTCAACGAAAAAAGATTCGCTATAACCTAACACGAACAACCAGCTTAGAATCGACCCCAATATCCCTTAAAGGTTTTATACGAAGAAAAAAATCAATCGTTTTTTTAGTACAACCTTAATCAGTCGCCGCTCTCTTCCCGGGTTTTCTTTTTCAATCAGAATTCGCATTTTCTCAATTCCAGATAATTATATTCATACATCTTTATAATATCATTTTATTATGTATGCCGATAATTAACAATATTTCTCAATTCATTTAGTTTAAAGTATCATTTTGTTTTTACTTTGTCAAGTATGTTTATTGTCTTTTTTCACGTTGCTGCAGAACCGCAATACGTGTTGGACAAGTGCTATTATTTAATCTGATATTAAACCGGCAAAAATTATAGCTTGAACGCATGTGAAAGCCGGCAGCTCTACACGCTGGATGGTAACATAGATTTACAGCCCTTGTGCAAACCATCCGTTTGACGGGCGGTACATGATTTTTTTTTGATGCGCTGAACAAATGACGTTGCCAACCCGTTGTTAACAAGTTTCAAATGTAAATAAAAAGAAAAACCCCGATAAGCCAGTGTTCATCGGGGTTTTGGTGGCGTGCCCGGGGGGATTCGAACCCACGACCTTTTGATTCGTAGTCAAACACTCTATCCAGCTGAGCTACGGGCACAAACAGTTTTTTACGCCACATCATTCTAATATAACAATCAATCCTTGTCAATAACGCTTTATTGCTCGGTTCTACGTTGTTTGTAGGACTACAATACATATTGGACAAAAGAACCTTGAAAATAAAGATGCAGGAGCTGACTCGGGTGGTATTGTTGAGTTGAAAAACAAAAACATACCGAAAGGAGCCATTCCTGCATGAATAACATAACACAAGACATGAAGTATCGGCAATCCCTTGTTTCATTTGCTTTAAAGCATGGTGTTTCTCGTGCCAGCCGCAAATACAACAAATCACGTTCTTACATATATTTCTGGTTGTCAAGGTACGATGGAACTATCGGCTCATTAGCTTGCATGTCTAGACGGCCTAAATATCACCCCACCCAGCATACTGAAGAAGAAATTAACCTTCTGCGCCGAATGCGGCGCAGAAACCCTGACCTTGGACTATGTGAGCTATGGTGCAGAATGCGGGGACGAGGATACACGCGTACCATTGTGAGTATGTACCGTGTGCTCAAACGGCTTGACCAGACTCCCGTTCCTAAACCCAAATACGTACCAAAGCCCCAGATGCTTTATCCCGGACAACGCGTCCAAATAGACATACGTGTCCTCGGCGCTAATGTATAAGGCGAAAAACAACAGCTGCACAAAAATCGGTTGTATTTCACGTGTGTTTATTCTGGAAACATCTTGTATAATAAGTGCTATTTTACTTGTAACTCGTTTTTTTCTGTGATATTATTTAAGCAACGCAAAAATGTATGACACACTGACAAACGGCTATTTCCCATTACATAAAGTAAGCTGTAAATTGCAGATGCTTAAATTATAACAAAATGATTAAAGTATTGTGGGGATACGTATATGAAAAGAACGATTCGAAATTTTTTATCGCTGGTTTTGTCGTCATTGTTGGTTTTGTCGATATTGACATCGCGGTTGGCATTGGCCGGGGACGCGCCGCAGTTTACTGCGGAGATAACGGGTCTGAATAGAATAGAGCTGACGTTTGATACGGAGATGATAGATCCTTTCGGGTTGGGAAACGCCGGATTTTCATCTACGAGAAACGGTTCTGCTAATCAAGTCAATTCGGTAAGCTTAGTCGTTGGTCATCCGAATATGTACTATTTGTATTTACATACCGGCATTCAACCGGGCGATACCGTAACTTTATCTTATACTCCGGATCCATATAATCCAATACGTTCGCTCGACGGCGATTTGCTTGAAGGCTTTGACGATTTAGCCTTAGTAAATAACTTGCAATTATCCGCACCAACAATATTCATGATTACAACTCAAGACGAAAATAACAGCGCAAACAATGACGGCACGTATTTAAGCGTTTCTTTTTCGCTGCGGATGGCCGACCCGCCAGCGGCGCCCGATGGTTTTAGCGTAACCGCGGACGGCGTTGGTATTGATGTAACGCAGATCTACAGAAAGCCGTATTTTAACAGCTCATATGTGCTGCGGCTGAGCAGCCCAATAGAATATGGTCAGGTCGTTAGGCTATCATACACCCCGGGAACGGTCGAATCATACTATGGCGTTGCCATGGAGGCGGATTCCGATCATTATGTTAACAACCAAGTGCCAATGCCTAAATCTGCAGATCTTGTAAATATTGAGCTGAGCGGAAACCCGGAGAATTTTAGTTTTGCCGGCAATGTCTATACGTACGATAATGTAATTGTGGCAAGCGGCGTGGGGGGCATAACGGTTACGCCCACGGGTGCGGGAACAATAACTGTAAACGGAACGCAGGTTACAAGCGGCACTGAGTCGGGCGCAATCGCTCTGACCCAGGGCGTACCGGAAGTTATTGTGGTAAGCGCAACGGAGGATAACAAAAGCCCAAAAACATATACTATAACCGTTTGCAGGGCGCAAGATGAAGAGACAACGCCGTCGGCGCCGCAGAACTTTACGGCCGTTGCGGGCGATGCCGTTGTGACATTAAGTTGGGATCCCCCTTTAGATGACGGGGGCACGCCTGTTACGGGTTATGAAGTTTCAAAAGATGCGGGGCAGAGCTGGCTGGATGCTGACAGTGACAATACGCATACATTTTCCGGACTTACAAACGATACAACGTACACATTTATGGTGCGCGCTGTAAACGGCGTAGGCGCAGGAGAGACGGCGAGCAATAGCGCGACCCCGCAAGCTGATGACGATACTTCCGACGACGATACTTCCGACGACGATACTTCCGACGATGACACTTCAGACGATGACACTTCCGACGACGATATCCCAAAGATGGGCACCGGCAGTAGTTCTTGGATTTGGTGGACGCTGTGCGCGGCATCGGTTTTCGGAATCGTGTTTTTGATTGCACCAAGAAAAAAGAAAATCTTGAAAAAGTAGCTTTTAATAAAGTAAACGTTATTTAAGGTTGGTTTTTGTGCGGAGAGGGATTATTTATGCTATGGAAACGGCGCCCGCATGGTAAGCAGAAATTGCGGTATGCCTTGCTTGGGGTTTTTTCAGCAACTTTTGTACTTTCGTTTATAATGCTTATAACGGATTATGCGCAAGACGCTAAAGAAAAAGACGATTTTAAACGGCTGGCCGCGATAACCAACGAAGAAACCGATTTTAAGACAGCTTCTTTAACAGCTCAAACCGAGGGATCTAACGCTATGTTGGCGCAATATAAAAAACTATACCAACAAAACGCCGATATAGCGGGATGGATCAAAATTGACGGTACGCCTATTGACTATCCCGTAATGTACAGTTCGGACGACTTTTACGCGTCCCACGATTTCAACAAAGAAAAATCGAAAAGCGGCGTGCCGTTTATAGACAGAAGGTGCACAGTGCAGCCGTTTGGGGCTAATACGATAATCTATGGGCACCATATGAAAAACGGCAGTATGTTTACCGCGCTCGGAAATTACGAAAACGAAGATTATTTTAAAGAGCACCCCATAATTTTGTTTGACACGTTACACAAATCGCAAGAGTTTGAAATTATTGCGGTTTTTAAAAGCCGGATTTATCAGAAAGAAGCCGCGGTTTTTAAGTATTACAATTTTTTGGATGCGAATAACGAGCGGGAATTTGACGAATACATAGCAAACGTTAAAGCGCTTTCGCTGTACGATACGGGCGGTTCCGCTTGTTACGGCGATATGCTTTTGACACTTGTTACATGTTCATATCACGCAAAGAACGGTCAGTTCGTGATAGTTGCAAAATCCGGACGGCCGAGGCTGTAAACTTTCAAAAAGCCACGGCACCAAAACGTAATACGTACACTTTTAGTTATACAAAAATAATAACGCCCGGCTGCTATTTTTTGTTGATAAAACAAGCAACAAATAGTATAATCTTTTTGATTTTTGTGCGAGTACTTCGAAAAACAGGGGTATCTGCAATCATCAAAGATATATTTTTGAAACGAATAATATATAATTATAGCCTCACACATGAATAATCATTGTTTATTCGCTTATTAGTCTATATACTGAATATAAAGACAAGGGGGTGCCGCATGTTTTTTAACTTAAACTTTAATCCTTATTTGGCTGTTATAGGCGATATTAAAGAGTCTAAATCAATCAAAAACAGGACGGAAGTGCAAGAAAAGCTAAAGTCGGTGCTGCGCGGCATTAACAAGAAATATGCGAAAGATTTCGCCTCGAGGCTTACAGTCACGTTAGGAGACGAGTTTCAAGGCTTGCTTAGCAGCGGTGAGAATATAATCGCAATGATATTTGCAATAGAGCGGAATATGTACCCGACAAAAATAAGATTCGGCATAGGCATAGGCGATATAACAACCCCGATAGATCACAAATTAGCTATCGGGTCGGACGGGCCGGGATACTATAAGGCAAGAGAAGCCATACAATATTTGAAGCAAAATGAAAAGAAAAAACAATCGAGCCAATCGGACATCAGAATTAAGGTTTTTGGCGGCGAACACCCGGCGGCAGAACTTATAAATACAATATTGTCTTTGATGACCGCAATAAAACATTCTTGGACGGACAGGCAAAGGCATACAATATGGGATATGTTAGAACATCAGGACAGCCAAACAAAAGCTGCAAAAAGGCTTGGGATAACACAATCGTCAGTGCAAAAAAATCTTGTCAACGGTAATTACTATACTTACAAAGCCGCAGCAAGCATTGTTCAAAAAGCGTTGAGCGAAATAAGGAGAAAATAATGCTTAATGAGTTTTTTTTGGTTTTGCTGCTTGCGCACATAATAGGCGATTTTTATGCGCAGACAAACGGTATAGCCCAAAAAAAGAAAAGCTGCATCAAATGGGTTATAATTCACGGAATCTGCTATTGGGCGGTAACTCTAATAATATTTATACCTGTGATGTCAAACCGGGTTATGTTGTATGGCAGTTTGTCCGCAGCGGCGCATATGGTAATAGACCTGTTAAAATATCTCTTTTTTTGCGCAAAACCTATAAGAAAAACTGTAAGTCCAAAAAGGGAAACGGTTATTTTTATTGCGGATCAAATTATGCATCTGTTAAGTATTGCAATAATAGCTTATTTATTTACCTCGGGCGGACACAAAATGATCGTCAGCGGGTTTTTTCAAAAACTGTTGCCCAACGCTTCGATATCGTTTATAAAATGGGCAATAGCGCTGTTGCTTTTACACAAGCCGGCGAATGTGCTCATATCGCAGCTTTTAATTTTATACAGACCTGATAACAAAGAAGAGGGTGAGAGTTCATATGACAAAAACGCAGGAAGGTTTATAGGCACTCTTGAAAGAGCAATCATCATACTGCTAATACATTTGCAGCAATACTCGGCAATAGGGTTAGTACTTACTGCAAAATCAATAGCAAGGTATGACAGGATAACCAAGGATCCCGCTTTTTCGGAATACTATTTGCTCGGAACATTGTTAAGCGCGATAACAGTTATCGTTATATCATTTATTTTATAGCACCGGCAGCACAACAATTTTTAAGTATTTAAGGAGAACAAACCTTGCTAAAAGTATATTTTTTTGACAATTACGAAGATATGTGCAGAAAAGCCGCAGTGATAATGGCTGCGCAAATAACCATCAAACAGGATAGCGTGTTAGGATTGGCAACAGGCTCAACCCCCGTGGGAGTGTATGAATTTCTTTCAAAATGGTGCGCCCAAGGATACATAGATTTTTCAAAAATCAAAGCCGTCAACCTTGACGAATATTGCGAGTTAGCGCCCGAGCATGAACAAAGCTACAGATATTTCATGAACAAATATCTTTTTGACAATATAAATATCGATATGGCAAACACTTATGTGCCCAACGGGTTAGCGAAAGACACAAAAAAAGAAAGTGAGAGATACGATAAAATAATAGAAAGTTTAGGCGGGATTGATTTTCAGCTGCTTGGAATAGGGCGCAATGGGCACGTTGGGTTTAACGAACCTTCGGATTGTTTTTCCTGCGGTACACATTGCGAAACTTTAACTCAGGACACTATAAAAGCCAATGCGATATATTTTGAAGACATCTCGCAGGTGCCAAAAACGGCAATAACGATGGGGATGCGCGAAATCATGAACGCCAAACAAGTTTTGATGGTGGCAAACGGGGATGCGAAAAAAGACGTTATTGATAAAGTTATAAACGGAAAAGTAACTCCTAAAGTGCCCGCTTCGATTTTACAGCTTCACCCGAACGCTACAATATTATTTTCAAAAACGTAACAGCAATATTATTTTAGGAGGTTGTTTTGTTAGAAGAAAACCCGCAATTATGTCAGGCGGACTTATCCGCAGAAAAGAAGGTATTTTCACGCATCGGTTTTTCGGTCCTTTTGATGCTGCTTTTGGCGTTTACCGTTCAGGTTTTTGTTTCCGCTATTGTAACGGTTGTTGCACCGGATGTGGCGCATAGCCTGCACTTTATAATGATAAGCAACACTTTGACAATTTACTTTATTGCAACTCCTTGCGCGCTGGCTTTGTTGAAAAAAATACCTGCGTACAGAATAGAAAAAAACAAAATAAGCGCAGGCCGGTTTATTAAGATATTGATTATCTGCTTAGGAATTGCATTTATAGGCTCTTTGGTGGGCAACGGCTTAGCATTTGTTATGGGGTTGGTTTTCAAAAAAGCTCCTGTAAATGTGGTTGAAAAGATGGTGTCCGAGTCATTCTTTTGGACACGCTTTGTAAGCTTTGTGCTTATTGCTCCTATTGTAGAAGAATATTTTTTTAGAGAAGCGCTTATAAGAAAAACAATAAAATACGGCGAGGGCACGGCTATACTTATTTCGGCCGTTCTCTTTTCTCTTCTTCACGGAAACCTTTATCAATTGTTTTATGCCTTCGGTTTGGGCGCCGTATTTGCATATGTTTACATTAGAACGGGCAGGTTAAGATATCCTATAGCGCTGCACATGATTGTAAATGTTTTGGGGGCTGTGGTTGCGCCCGCAGTTTCAGACTTCGCAGCCGCCGGAGAAGTTAACTCGATAGTCGGGGGCATGTACTACTTAGCTTATTTTGCTGCGGCAATAACGGGAATAGTGCTTTTTTTCAAAAACGCAAGAAATACGCCGCTGAAAAAAGGCGTATGTGTTTTGCCCAAAGAAAAAAGAGGCGCTATATTGTGGCTTAATGCAGGAACTATTTCATATTTTGTTTTATGCTCTCTTTTTATTATTGTAAACATAGTAATCTAAACTTTAAACTCACTAAAAAACAATCAAACCGCGCAGATTGTATGGGCGGTACGAAACGTTCGTTTATATGGCGAACGTTTTACAATATTAACAATTTAAAGTATGCACATTTTATTGACACAAACAGAGCTCGTCTTGTAGACTTAGAACATATTTAAAACGGCAAATAAATTGCAATACAGTGTGCGCAAAAGGAGTTATTATGAAAGCGGCGGTTGTAATGGGTTCGATTTCTGATTTTGATATTGTTCAGAATGCAGTTAAAACGCTAAAAGCATTTGATATAGAGGTTTGTGTGCGGGTGATAAGCGCGCACAGGACGCCAAACGAGGCGCATGAGTTTGCGGCAACAGCGCAACAAGATGGAATAGAGGTTATAATAGCTGCGGCAGGCAAAGCGGCGCACTTAGCGGGCGTTATTGCCTCTTATACCGTTCTGCCGGTTATAGGACTGCCCATAAAGTCATCCGCGTTGGACGGGCTCGATTCGCTGCTTTCCATAGTTCAGATGCCTGCCGGCGTTCCGGTAGCGACGGTGGCGATAAACGGGGCCGAAAACGCCGCGCTGTTAGCCGTACAAATGCTTTCGCTTAAATATCCTGATCTTAAAATAAAGCTTGCAAAACACAGGCTCGATATGCAAAACAAAGTACTTGAATCGAATTTAAAACTTCAAAAGGAGATTAACATATGACTAAGAGTATGCGGCAGTTGTACGAGGGTAAAGCCAAGAAGGTTTATGCCACTGATAATCCCGATTTGGTTATAGTCTCGTATAAAGACGATGCGACCGCCTTTAACGGGCAGAAAAAAGGCACTATTGCGGGTAAGGGCGTTGTAAACAACAAAGTTTCCAATCACTTTTTTAAATTGCTTGAAACCCGGGGAGTTAGAACGCATTATGTTGAGCAAATTTCCGACAGGGAGACAATAGTCAAAAAAGTTGATATCATTCCTGTAGAGGTTATTATTCGCAATAAAGCGGCAGGCAGTTTTTCTAAACGGATGGGAATAGAAGAAGGAACGCCTTTAAAATGCCCCATACTTGAATACAGCTACAAAAACGATGATTTGGGCGATCCTTTTATCAATTCGTATTATGTGCGCGCGCTTGGGCTTGCAACCGACAAAGAGATGCAGGTCATAAAAGAAACGTCGTTTTGTGTAAACCAGATATTGAGCGAATACCTTAAAAAATTTGGGGTTGAACTTATTGATTTTAAATTAGAGTTCGGCAGGTTTAAAGACGATGTTTTGCTTGCGGATGAAATATCGCCGGATACATGCCGTTTTTGGGACATAGATACCGGCAAAAAGTTAGATAAAGACCGTTTCCGCAGGGATTTGGGAGACGTTGAGCAAGCGTATCAAGAGATAGTTTGCAGATTGATGGGTGAGTAGATGCAGTACAAAAAGCTTGCGCCGTATATGCGGTTAAAACCGCTTAAGGATGCGATGTGTGAAGAGTGCGGGGTGTTCGGGATATTTTGCAACGATGAAAAAACAAACCCCGCCGATGCAACGTATTACGGGCTTTTGGCGCTTCAGCACAGGGGGCAGGAAAGCGCGGGAATTGCAGTGGCTAAGAACGGCGCTATAAAATACCATAAGGAAACGGGGCTTGTTTCCGAAACGTTTAAAACCGGGCTTATCGGGCTGGGCGGAGGGAATTCGGCAATAGGGCATGTGCGGTGCTCGATAATAAAAGACGCGTTATTGGCAAACGCACAGCCACTGGTGATAAGCTCTAAACGGGGGAATATTGCTATTGCGCATAACGGAAACATAATAAACGCAACACAGCTGCGCGGCAAACTTGAAGATTCGGGGGCGATATTTCAAACATCGATAGATTCCGAGATAATCGCAAGCCTTATTGCAAAACACAGCAGCGGCGGCATAATAGAAGCGGTAACCAAAACAATGGCGGAGCTAAAAGGCAGTTACGCATTGGTGATACTTACGGCTGATATGCTTTTGGCAGTGAGGGACCCTTGGGGTATCCGCCCTATTGCGCTTGGGAAAATTAACGGTTCGTATGTGTTCGCATCAGAATCGGCGGCTTTCGATGCGGTCGGGGCGGAGTTTATAAGAGATTTAAGGCCGGGCGAGATTGTTGCGGTGGACAAAAACGGCCTAAAATCATACAACGGGGCGACTGCAAAGGATACCGCGCTTTGCATTTTCGAATACGTATATTACGCGCGCCCTGATTCGGACATTGACGGAATCCCCGTTCATGTGGCAAGAGAGCAAGCGGGCGCAAGGTTGGCAATCGCCAGCCCCGCCGCGGTCGATGTGGTTGCGGCCGTGCCCGATTCCGCTACTTCGGCAGCCATGGGGTACGCAAAGCAGCTTTGTTTGCCGTATATAATCGCGCTTACAAAAAACCGTTATGTAGGGCGCACATTTATACAGCCTTCGAAAGATAGGCGAGAGACAAGCATATGCATAAAATTAAACCCTTTAAAGCGCAACGTGCGCGGGCAGCGCGTACTGTTGGTTGACGATTCAATAGTGCGCGGAACAACTTCTAAACGCATTGTGCAGATGTTAAAGCTTGCGGGCGCAAGAGAGGTTCATCTGCGCATAAGCTCTCCGCCCGTTAAGTACCCGTGCTATTTCGGGATTGATACTTCCCCGCACGACGAACTAATAGGAGCGGATAAATCCGTCGAGCAGGTGCGAGAGTTTTTGGGCGCCGATTCGCTAAGCTATTTGCCAATAGAGGATCTGTTAAAGTCTGTCGAGGGGGCGGCGTGCAATTTTTGCACCGGTTGCTTTACCGGGCAGTATCCCGGCGACGTGACGGATTTAACCGGGTGCAGCAAGGAGTAAATATGAGCTATACATACAAAGATGCCGGAGTTGACGTAAACGCAGGTTATAAAGCCGTAAAGCTTATGAAACAACATGCGGCGTCAACATTTGACGGTAACGTTTTAAACGAGATAGGCTCTTTTGGGGGAATGTACGCTCAAGGCGAGAATGTGCTTGTCGCGGGGACCGACGGCGTAGGCACAAAGCTAAAAGCGGCGTTTGTTATGAACAAGCACGATACCATAGGTATCGATTGCGTTGCGATGTGCGTTAACGATGTGATTTGCCACGGCGCAGCGCCTATGTTTTTTTTAGATTATATTGCCACGGGAAAGCTTTACCCCGAAGTTGCCGCCGATATAGTTAAAGGCGTTGCGAAGGGTTGCAGATTGGCGGGCTGTGCGCTGATAGGGGGGGAAACAGCCGAGATGCCGGGGTTTTACCAGGACGGAGAATACGACATAGCGGGGTTTTGCGTGGGCAATGTAAAAAGAGACGAACTAATCGACGGGAAAGGCATAAAGCCCGGGGATTCGCTGATTGGTTTTGCTTCATCGGGAATTCATAGCAACGGTTTTTCTCTTGTGCGCAAAATTATAAGCATGAGCAAAGATAAACTGTGCGCGTACATAGATTCGCTTGGTAAAACGATGGGGGAAGAACTGCTAACTCCCACCCGCATATACGTTAAAACGCTGCTTGCCTTGATAAAGGATTTTCAAATAAAAGGCGCGGCGCATATTACGGGAGGCGGGTTTGTCGAGAACATACCGCGCATGCTGCCTTTAGGGCTTGCGGCGAGCATTGAGCTTGGAAGCTGGCATATGCCGCCTGTGTTTGATTTATTAGTGAAGGAAGCCGCGCTTAAAACAAACGGTGCTTACAACACGTTCAACATGGGCATAGGCATGGTTCTGGCGGTAGCTCCCGATATTGCGCACGAAGTTGTGTATGCGGCAAGGGAATTGGGCGAGCTATCGTTTATAATAGGCAAGGTTGATGAAGGCGAAGGTGTTAATCTGTGCGGATAGAGCGGCTGGTTATAATGGTTTCGGGAAACGGCACTAACTTTCAGGCTGTGCTCGATGCGTGCGGGGACGGCCGCATAAATGCAAAAGTTGTAGGTGTTATTTCATCCAACCCGCGCGCTTTTGCTCTGCGGCGTGCGCAGGCGGCAAATATACCGTTTTTGGTAATCAGCAAAAAACAATATGAAGACGAGAAATCGCATGACGACGCAATAATTAAGGCTATTGAACAGTTGGGCGGACAAGCGGTGGTGCTTGCCGGATACATGTATATATTGGGGCGCAAGGTAGTGCAAAAATATCCTATTATAAACGTTCACCCGGCGCTTATCCCGTCGTTTTGCGGAAAAGGGTTTTACGGTTTGCGGGTGCACCAGGCGGTGATTGAATCCGGGGCCAAGGTGAGCGGAGCAACCGTTCATTTTGTGGACGAGGGAACGGATACCGGGCCTATTATAATGCAGAAATGCGTTGAAGTGCGCCAAGACGATACCGCACAAACTTTAGCGGCGCGCGTACTGCCGGCAGAACATGAGATACTTGTAAAATCAATAGCGCTGCTGTGTGAGGGTAAACTTAAAATAGTTGGTAATAAGGTGCAAATGTTATAAATCGGAGGTTAGCAAGTATGAAAAAAGCGTTTTTAAGCGTGTTTGACAAAACGGGAATTGCGCAATTCGCAAGAGGACTGATTGACCAAGGCTTTGAGATATTATCCACGGGCGGCACGCAGGCGGAGCTTGAAAAAGCCGGGATTGCGGTCACCAACGTTTCGGATGTTACCGGATTTGCGGAATGCCTCGATGGCCGGGTTAAAACGCTTCACCCCAAAATCCACGCTGGAATATTGGCAATGCGCGATAAAAAAGAGCATATGCAACAGATAGAAGAGCTCAATATACACCTTATCGATATAGTGGCGGTAAATCTGTATCCTTTCAAACAGACGATATCAAAACAAAACGCAACACTGGAACAGGCTATAGAAAACATAGACATAGGCGGCCCGGCAATGTTGCGCGCTGCGGCTAAGAACTGGCGGGACGTGGCGGCATTGACAGACCCGCAGGATTATGCGCTCATACTTGGCGAGCTGAAAGCGGGAGGAATATCAGACCAGACTAAGTTTAATCTTTGTGTTAAGGTTTTTGAGCATACCGCGGCATACGATGCTATTATATCCCGCTATCTGCGTGGAAAAACAGAAGGGTATCCCGAAAAGCTAACGCTTACGTTTGATAAGGCGCACGATATGCGTTACGGCGAGAATCCGCATCAAAGCGCGGCATTCTATAAAGAACCGCTTGATGTGCGGGCGAGCATCGCCGACGCGCGGCAGCTATGGGGTAAGGAACTGTCGTTTAACAACATTAACGATTCTAACGGCGCGCTTGAATGCTTGAAAGAGTTTGTTGCGCCCGCAGCGGTTGCCGTAAAGCATGCCAACCCGTGCGGAGTTGGATGCGCAAGCAATATATATGAAGCTTATAAAAAAGCATACAATGCGGACCCGGTATCGATCTACGGCGGAATAGTGGCGGTTAACCGCGCTGTTGATGTAAAAACCGCACGGCAGATGATAAACACTTTTTTAGAAATTGTAATTGCGCCGCAATTTGACGCCGAGGCGCTAAAGGTTTTAAAGACAAAGAAAAACTTAAGAATATTGCAGCTTGAGTCCATGCTTGAAGATTGCCAATCAGAAGAATATGATATTAAAAAAACGCGCGGGGGATTGCTGATTCAGCAGTGCGATGATAAGCTTACAGACGGCGAATTCAAAACGGTTACCAAAATTCCACCCGATAAAAAACAATCCGAAGATCTTTTGTTCGCGTGGAAAGTGGTAAAGCACATCAAATCAAACGGGATAGCAATTGTAAAGGACGGCCAAACAATAGGGTTGGGGCCGGGGCAGGTTTCGAGGATATGGGCGGCGCAGGCGGCGCTTGAGCGTGCGGGCAAAGCAGCTAAAGGGGCGGTTTTAGCTTCCGATGCGTTTTTTCCTTTCGACGATTGCGTAAAAATAGCGGCAGAATACGGAATAAGCGCAATAGTACAGCCGGGAGGCAGTGTGCGTGATGCCGATTCTATAAAAGCGTGTGATGAGCTTGGCATAGCTATGGTTTTTACAAATATGCGCCATTTTAAGCATTAGGAGAGCACATGAAGATATTTGTGGTAGGCGGCGGCGGCAGAGAACACGCAATAATATGGAAGTTAGCGCAAAATAAACGCGTTAGCCAGATACACTGCGCGCCCGGAAACGGGGGGATAGCGCAGTTAGCAAAATGTGTGCCCATATCGGCTACCGATTTAGACGGTTTAAGCGGTTACGCGCAAAAAGAAAAGTTTGACCTGGCGATAGTCGCATCGGACGACCCGCTTTTTTTGGGTTTGGTGGACAGGTTTGAAGCTGCTGGTATACGCGCTTTTGGTCCAACCGCAAAAGGCGCGCGGCTTGAGGGAAGCAAGGTATACGCAAAAGAGCTTATGCAAAAGTACAACATACCGACTGCCCAATATGCCGTCTTTTCAAAATTTGCCCAAGCGCTTGAGTATGTTCAAAAATGTGCATTGCCAATTGTAATAAAGGCGGACGGGCTTGCGCTCGGCAAAGGGGTTGTTATTTGCAATACCGCACAGCAGGCGAAACAGGCTCTTGAACTGATTATGGTAAAAAAAGTGTTCAAGGACGCGGGCAACCGTGTGGTTATAGAAGAGTTTTTAGAGGGGCCGGAGGTTTCGATACTGGCTTTTTGTGACGGCACGACAATACTGCCCATGCAAAGCGCGCAGGACCATAAACGCGCATATGACGGCGATACGGGGCCAAATACGGGAGGCATGGGAACGTTTTCGCCCAGCCCGAAATATACGGACGAAGTGCGTGTGAAGGTGGAAAAGTGCATAATAGAGCGCACGGCAAAAGCGCTTAAATCAGAACGGATAGATTATCGCGGGGTAATCTTTTTTGGAATTATATTGACTGAGCACGGGCCTAAGCTTTTAGAGTACAATGCCCGTTTTGGAGACCCGGAAGCGCAGGTTGTGTTGCCAAGGCTCAAGAATGATTTATTAGAAATAATTGAAGCTTCGCTTGACGGCGAGTTGGCAGGGGTAAAACTTGATTGGGACAAACGCAGCGCGGTATGCGTAATACTCGCCTCGGGCGGCTATCCCAACGCGTATGAAAAAGGGTTTGCCATAAAAGGCATAGAACGGATAAATGACGCATTTGTTTTTTATGCGGGCACGGCGCTAAAAGAGGGTGTTCTTGTTACTGACGGGGGGCGGGTGATGGGGATTAGCGCACTCGGGGATGATATCGAATCGGCAAGAGAGGCGGCATATGCACAAGTGTCAAAAATACGCTTTGACAAAATGCAGTACCGCAGCGATATAGGTTTAAAATAAACGGCGGCAGAGGGAAATTTTATGAAAATAGTTGTGGCACCGGATTCTTTTAAAGGCACTTTAAGCTCTATTGAGGTTTGCGAAATAATTAAAAGCGCAATAACCGATTGTGACGGAAACGCTGATATTCTCACCATACCTATTGCGGACGGGGGGGAAGGCACGGTCGATGCGTTTTTGCACGCCGCGGGAGGCGAAAAAATATTCGCAAAAGTTAAAGATCCTCTCATGAAGGACATTACTGCATATTACGGTATATTGGAAGACAAAACCACCGCAGTTATCGAGATGGCGGCAGCGTCCGGGCTTATGCACGTTCAAGATGATTTGCGGCCTCTTGAAGCGTCTACCTATGGCACGGGCCAGCTTGTTTTGGACGCCGTTAAAAAGGGCTGCAAAAAGATAATACTCGGGCTTGGGGGAAGCGCCACAACCGACGGAGGCGCGGGCGCGGCAATTGCCCTTGGCGCCCGGCTTTTAACTCAGAAAGCTACGCCCGTAGCGCCCGGCGGAGGCGGGCTTGGCTTGCTTTACGACATAGACTTAAGCGAAGCTAAAAAAAATCTTGAAGGCGTGGAAATTGTGCTCGCCTGTGACGTTGATAACCGCTTTTTAGGCAAAAACGGCTGTGCGCACGTGTTTGCGCCGCAAAAAGGCGCCGATGAAAAACAGGTTGAGATTCTCGATAACAATCTTGCTCACTATGCCCGGTTGCTTGAAAAAAAGCTTGGGGTAAATATTGCCGATGTGAAAGGCACAGGCGCCGCCGGAGGGGTGGCTGTGGCTTTTTTGGCTATAGCCAAAACAAGCATAGTGTCGGGAATCGGAGTGGTGCTTGAAACGGTAAGGTTTAACGAGATTATCAAAACCGCCGATTTAATAATAACGGGGGAGGGCAGAATAGACGGGCAATCCGTTTACGGCAAAGTGCCCGTTGGCATCGCAAGGGCCGCAAAACCTTTCGGGGTTCCCGTAATCGCAATAGGCGGAAGTTTGGGGGACAATTACCAGAAGGTGTACGGCGAGGGGATAAGCTGTGTTTTTTGCAGCGTCAAAGATTCGGTTCCGTTTGAAATTGTAAAGAAAACCTGTAAACAGGATTTGTATCAAATAGTAAAGAACCTGTTTGCTTTTAGGAAATTGTTTTGAATTTGTACATGTCAATGGCTTATCAGGCTGCTGCGCAACGTTTTCAGCGCATTTTTATCTCCTCTGAAAGCTTTTTCCGCAAGGCTGTTTAGCGTATGCAGCATGTTTGGGTCACCGAACGCTGCGTTTTGGCAAATCAGCTCGCACATCGCTTTTTTGCATCCGTCGTCGCTGTATATTTCGATATCGGGTGCAGCGGGAAAAACCCCGAGAGCGGCAACGCGGCGCTGCATTTTGTTGCTTACCGTCAAAATGGCAAATTGTTGGCACGCCTTTAGTTTGGGCTGTTCGGCCGCATCGCTCACTCCTATCATTTGAACCATATCGGTGTATCCTCCGATGGCGTAAGCTTTAAACCCGGGCGCTTGCCCATGCTTGAACTGCTGCCAAACTTCAAAGAGCTGCCTGTGCGATGCAATTAAAACAGCGGCTTGTTCGTTGCAAAAATATTGTAATCCGTTTTGCAGTTTCCCCGGGATGTTCAACGCAACATCAGCCGGCTCGGGCTTTTCAAAGGTTGAAATGTCGGGTCTTTTAACATCCGGATACTGATGCTTTGCAAGCGCGGGCAGCGAAGTGTAACCTTTTTCAGAATCAAAACATATGCCGAGTTTGGCGGCATTTAACAGCTGCTCCGGCCGTATGCCCCAATCGTCGGCAATCTCAATGCCTTTTTCGTTTAGCATATCGGTATTGACTATCGCGCAGTATCCGCCGCATAGATACGGGTATGCGTTATGCGCGCCCGGGTTAAAACAGTGGTTTGCGGGCGGCAAAGCGGCAAAACTCCATTGAGCGGCAAATCCGTAAGGATAAGAGATAATATCGGGCTTAAAACCGTTTGTCAGCGCTTCGGCGGCATCGTCTTTCGAAAGGCAGACAAGGTCTATAAAAACATGCGGGTTGCATGCTTCGAATTGCAATATGCACTTTTCCAAGAAAGAGGCCACAGACGAACCCGCTGTGCGCCAATCCGAAATATGCAACAGCGTTAATATGCCTTTATACTGCTCGGCCAAGGGCAGCTTCTGATAAAACGAAAGTATCAGGAAAGGGGAGAAGGCGAGCAGTATAATAGTTAGAGCGCACAAAAAAACAGCATAAGGCTTCAAATATATCACCCTTGCTTATTATATTTGCTACCGCCGGACATAATGAATTTATTTATTAAGGGCAAGCATTGCGGCGCCGATTATGCCGGCATCGTTTCCGCCGGTGGCAAGTTTAATATCCGCGTATTTTTTGCCTGCAAAAACGCCTTTGGTTTTACTATTTTCTATTATTTTATCGAGCAAAAAATCTCCCGCAGCTGCAACTCCGCCTCCAATCGCAATTATATCCGGGTCAAACAGGTTTTTAATCGAACCTATGCCCATGGCAAGGAATTTAACATACTCGTCCAGTATGGCGTTTGCAATAAAATCGCCTTGTTTTGCGCAATCTATAACAAGCTTAGCGGTTACAAGGTTTAAATCGCCGTTTGATTGGTGATGCATCATGCTTTCGGGACGCTCGACAACGGACAACCGCCCGCGGTGGGTCAACGCCAAAGCCGAAGCGTACGTTTCAAGGCAGCCGCGGTTCCCGCACGAGCACGGGGTCCCGTCCGGCACGATCTCAATATGACCGATTTCGCCTCCCATACCGTGAGCGCCGCTAAACGGTTTGCCGTCAATTACAATGCCTCCGCCTACTCCCGTCCCGAGGGTGAGCAAAACGCCCACCTTGCTGCCTTTTAACGAGCCGAGATGATACTCGTATACGGCCGCCACGTTTGCATCGTTGTTAATATAAACAGGCACATCTATATGTGACGTAAGAGCGGCTTTAAGCGGCACATCAAGCCAGTAAAGATTTACGGCCGTGGAAAGCTCTTTATGCGCAAACCCGGGGATGCCCACGCCTATCCCGGCAATCTGATTAAGCGCGATTCCGTTATTTTGAGCAAGCACAAACAACGATTCGGCCATATCGGCCGCAACGCTTGAAAAACCGCGCTGCGGGATGGTGGGCAGGCTTGTTTTGCAGCACAGATTTAAGTTTTCGTCTATTATTCCTGTTTTTATACCCATACCCCCAAGGTCTATCCCTACAAAATACATAATTAATCTCCTTTCATGCTTTGCGGCGCAATAATACTGAGCAATTTATTATCGAGCTGCTCTGCCGTAAAATGCCCCATGCTTTTCAAACGAAAATCCATAGCCGCCACTTCAATAATTATAGCAAGATTTCTGCCCGGGCGGATAGGTATTGTTATTATAGGTATTTTAACTCCGAGCAGAGTAATATATTCTTGGTTAAGACCAAGCCTGTCTATGCTCAAAGGGTTGCCGAATTCTAAATTTACGGCAAGCTCTATCGATTTTTCCACCATGACGGCGCCGATTCCGTACAGCGTCCGCACATCAATTATCCCAAGCCCGCGAATTTCCATCATGTGGCGGATAACTTCGGGGGATTGGCCAACTAATTGGTTGTCCGTTAACTTGATAATTTCCACAACATCGTCTGCAACCAACCGATGACCGCGCTTGACAAGCTCTAAAGCGGTTTCGCTCTTGCCTACGCCTGAGTCTCCCATCAGCATTATCCCCACTCCGTATACGTCCATAAGCCCGGCGTGGCGTGAAATACTGGGCGCTAACACGCGGTCTAAATAAACGGTGGCGCGGTGGCTGAGTTTGGTGGTGGTAAGGCCGGACATCAACACGGGGGTGTTGTATTTTTTAGCCGCCTGCATCATTTCATCGGGCGGGGTGAGGTTGCGGCCGATAAGTACGCACGGCACGTTTCCGGCAAAAAACCGATCAAGCCTTTTATTGCGCAGTTCGGGCTTTAGGTTTTGAATGTACGTCATTTCTACCATTCCGAAAAGCTGTATCCGGTTCACGGCGAAATATTCAAAAAAGCCCGCCATCTGAAGGCCGGGGCGGTTTAAATCAGACGTATCGACAAATACCGTATCGTTGCCGCCCTTAAAGATAACGTCCAAGTTAAGCTCTTTTGCAAAGTCGTCTATTACAAGCTTATATTTCACTTCAAGCCTCCAGCAAATATTTTTCTATAACATCGGCAACCCCGCCGGCAGAATTTGCCGCGCAGATATAATCGGCCGCAGCTTTAGCTTCTCTTGAGGCATTGGCAACGGCAACTCCCAACCCCGCATATTTTATCATGGATACGTCCATCTGCGAATCGCCTATCGCTATGGTATCTTTTTGGTCTATCCGGTAATATGATGTGATATATTCAAGAGCATTGCCTTTATTTGCATCGGGGGATATAAATTCGAGATATTCGGGTTTGGAACGCACAACCGTTAGTTTCGGGAAAAGCGACTTTGCCTTGCTCTGCATGTCTAAAATTATATCCTTCTCTGAAACAAAGAGCACTTTAGGGGTTATTATGTCGTCCAGTTGGTTGATATTTGGGTTTTCAATCCCCGGGAAACCATAAAAATATTCATAATCTTGTGCGTATTTATTTTTTGCGCGATACACCAACTCGTCGTTAATGTAAACCTGGGCATGCACGCCATTGCTGTGCGCAAAGCTGAGCAGCTCTTTTACAACCGCCGGGTCTAACGATTTCGTGTAGAGCGGCTCGCCCGCGGCGTTAAAGATTTGGGCGCCGCCGTATACCGTAAGCAGCGTGTCAAGCCCGAGCTCGTCATAAAACCGCAAACAGCCTTTTCTGCTTCTGCCCGTGCAAAGCACAACGCGTACGCCTTTATCCACCGCTTTAGACACAGCCGTTTTAACACGCGGCGGTATGTTTAGGTTATCATCCAGCAAAGTATCGTCAATATCGATCGCTAAAAGTTTATTGCTCATTTATCCTCCATCAATATAATTTTACAATAAATCAATTATACATTCGAAAATCGATTTTGGAAACAAGCGTATTGCCTATTCCGCCAAAAGGCAAAGGTTTTACAAAAAAGCACGCAATATAAAGACAAAAATAAACAAATATATTGTGGGGCTATGTACAATATATTAAAAAACTGTTATACTACATTTCTAATTATACAACTCATTTAGGATGGTCGGGATGATTAATCAGACAAAAAAAATACTTTCGGCGACGTTTATTATAATTATAACTTTTTTGTTGTTCGTGCAGCTATCTTTTGCCGCTCCTTCTTACGAAGGCAATGTGAAACCTTATGCGGTTTCACTAATTGACGCAAAATCCGGCACGGTGTTGTACGCAAAGAATGTTGACGATACCATTGTGCCCGCCAGCACAACAAAAATAATGACGTGCATTTTAGGGTTGGAATATGGGGACTTATCCTCAAATGTTTTGGTTTCTAAGGCCGCATCGCGTGTAAAGGGTTCAAGTTTAAACATTATCGAAGGCGAGCAAATAGTGCTTGACGATTTGCTTATCGGGCTTATGCTTTGTTCCGGGAACGACGCCGCAACGGCTATTGCGGAGCATGTAGGGGGTTCGGTGGAGGCTTTCGTGGATATGATGAACGCAAAAGCCGATGAAATAGGCATGAGCCATACACATTATGTTAATCCGCACGGGCTGCCTTTGAAAAAGGACGGAGAAGAGATTAACAACGAAACAACGGTTTCGGACATGTCCAAGCTTACCCTGTACGCAATGAAGAATCCAAAGTTTATGCAGATTGTCGGCAAAGACAGATACGAGATGCTAAAAACCAACAAAAGAAAAAGCGGCAGGACAATTAAAAACACCAACCGCTTGATTAAAAGCGAATTTAAAGAATACTATAAATACGCTACCGGTATGAAAACGGGCGTAACAAATGCGGCAGGCAACTGTCTTGTTGCCACGGCTCAAAAAGAAGGTATGCAGCTTGCCTGTCTTATTTACAAAGATGATTCAAAAGGCGGGATGGGCAGATGGTCGGTGGCGAAGGGGCTGTTCGAGTTCGGGTTCGACAATTTTGTAACAGTTGAACTCGAACCTTTATTAAAAAACGTAAAACCCGTTACGGCTATTATTGAAAACCATTCCCAAAACGACATTTCTGAAGGCATGATCGAATTTAATAAGCCGGCGACGGAATGTATTACGATAGCAAAAACATTATATAATGACCTGCAGAACGGAGCTGACAGCATTGAGACGGAATGCGAATACATCGAGCCTATGCATGCCCCGATAAAAAAGGGCGACCCGCTCGGATTCGTAAAATATATAAGCGAAAAAACAAAAGAAGTAATTTACGAAGGGAATTTGATAGCCCCGAGAGATGTGCTTGAATATGGAGCAGTTGACGAATTTGATAACGAGGGGCCTATTATAACAATGACCCCAAAGCCGCCCGAAGAAGTGGTGCCTTCAAGGGATACCGGTTTGATATGGATATGGGCAATAATTCCCGGGGGGCTTATAGCCTTTGTGGTTATACGGCTGCTTACATACAAAAGAAACAAAAGACGGCGTCCGGCTAAACGGCGCAAGCCGCAATATAGTTACAGGATAAGGCGTTAAATAATAGTATAAAAACCATCCGGGAGCTTTTTTAAGAAAGAAGCGACTGCCAAGCGGATGCTACCACATCGCCCATAACCGCCAGTACGGCGGGGTTGCCTTTTGCGTTTCTGTCGCCCCGAACCAATTGCTCGGACGACAATGAAAAAACTTGACCGGACTTTAAAGTTACAAGTATTCCGCAGGGCTTTGTTACGCTAAACGCTGCCGCTACGCAGCTGCCGGTTGAGCCGTTTTTCAAAATTGTTATGGCTTTAACGCCTTTGCCGCCGCGCCTTTGCGTTTCAAAACAGCTAACTCTTGTAAGTTTGGCATATCCCAAATCGGTAAAAATTGCGGCTTCGTCTTGCTCGCTTATGGGGAAAGCCATAGCTATCGCGGCATCGTCTGCAAGCTGCATTATTTTAACGCCTTTAGCGGCTCGTCCCATTGCGGAAACATCGGACGAGCTAAACCTGATTGCCATGCCTTTATCGCTTACGGCAAGCCAATCGCTTTCGTCCTGCAAAAGTACGGCATTGATTATTGAATCGCCGTCGTTTAAACCGCATGCTATTATTTTCTTGTTGCGCACGTCGTATTCCTCAAACCTTGTACGTTTTATTAACCCCGCTTTTGTTACAAAATAAATGTCCGCGCCTTTGTATTCGCTAACGGAAAAAATAGCGATTATCTGTTCATCCGGATTCACGCCCGCAAGCATTGCGGAAAGCGGCTTGCCTTTGTCGCGCATTTTGCAATCGGGGATGTCAGTAGCAAGAAGGGTGTACAGGTTGCCGTGGCTGGTAAAAATCTGCACGCGCATGTCGGTTGATGATAAAACGATGCTTCTGATATTCTCGTCGTCGGAAGTAGCGGACTTTTGAAACGATTTTGAAGCGACGCGTTTTAGAAAGCCGTCGGAGGTTAGTATTATTGCGCATTCCTCAACCGATTTATATTCGTCTTCGTTTATTTCTATTTCGGGACTGATTTCAAGTATTGCAGTGCGCCTCTCGTCGCCGTATTTTTGCTTTATCGATTCTAACTCCCGGATTATAACGTTCATCAGTTTGCGCGGCGAGGCAAGTATCTCTTCAAGCCGTTTTATCGTTTCGCAAATAAAGCCGTACTCTTTGCGCAGCGCATCGATCTCGAGCGCGGTTAGCCTTGCAAGCCTCATGTCAAGTATTGCCTGCGCCTGAACGGGAGTCAAATCAAATTGTTTCTCAAGCTTATCTTTTGCTTGCCTTGGAGATGACGAGCCGCGGATTAGCTTTATAATCTGGTCGATATTTGTAACGGCAACTATTAAGCCTTCAAGTATGTGCGCGCGTTGCTGCGCTTTTTCAAGGTCAAATTTTGTCCGCCTTGTAACAATATCTTTTTGAAAGATTATGTAGTGGTCTATAATGTTTAAAAGGGGAAGCTGTTTAGGTTGGCCGTTTGCTATACACACCATGTTAACCCCAAAGGTGGTCTGCAGATCAGAATATTTATAAAGACAGTTTAGTATCTGCTTAGCGTCATATCCCTTGCGTACCTCAATTATTGCGCGCACTCCGTTTCTGTCGGATTCGTCACGAATATCCGCAATGCCGGAAAACATCTCTTTTTTCTGCTCCGTAACCGCCAATATTTTCTCAAGCATCGCCGCTTTGTTTACCTGATACGGCATTTGCGTTATTGCAATTATCGATTTGCCCCCGCTGCCTTTTTCTATATTTGTTTTTGCGCGTATAACTATTCTGCCGCGCCCGGTTTCATACGCTTCGCGCAGCCCTTCAAGCCCGAGCAGATACCCGCCCGTGGGAAAGTCCGGCCCGGGAATTATGGACATCATCTCGGCTAAAGAGATTTTTGGGTTTTTAATGCGGGCTATAACGCCGTCGATAACTTCGTTAAGGTTGTGGGGGGGGATGTTGGTCGCAAGCCCAACCGCAATGCCCGCCGCTCCGTTGACAAGAAGGTTTGGAAACCGCGCGGGCAACATTTCGGGCTCTTTCATTGTATCGTCAAAGTTGTAGCGGAACCGCACGGTATCTTTTTCTATATGCGCAAGCATCTCCATGGCTATTGGCGAAAGCCGCGCCTCCGTATACCGCATGGCAGCGGCGCTGTCTCCGTCCATGCTTCCAAAATTGCCGTGGCCCGAAACAAGAGGCGCTCTCATAACAAAACCCTGCGCCATGCGCACCATTGCATCGTATACCGCCTTATCGCCGTGAGGATGATATTTGCCCAGAGTATCGCCTACAATCCTTGCCGATTTTCTGTGCGGTTTATCGGGGGTTAAACCAAGCTCTAACATTGTGTAGAGGATGCGCCTTTGCACCGGCTTTAACCCGTCCTCAACCCTTGGCAAAGCCCTGTCCATAATAACGTATTCAGCAAAAGGTATCATTGAATTGTGCATCACATCGCTCATAGATACAGGAGTGATTTCATTAAACGCAAGTTGTTCAGCCATTTGGTTCCGCCTTCTCTCTGTAAAAACTATCTTCTCTGTTAAAGTTGGCATGCTCGGAAATGTACAGTTTGCGAGGCTCCGGCTTATCGCCCATCAGCAGGGTAACCAGCCGTTCGGCCTGCGCCGCATCGTCAAGCTCAACGCGGAAAAGTTTGCGCCTTGCCGGGTCCATAGTTGTTTCCCACAGCTGCTCCGGATTCATTTCCCCCAACCCTTTATAGCGCTGGATATTCGCATCACGCCCTAATTGCTGCTGTACTTCTTTTAGTTGAGTTTCCGAATAAGCATAAACAGACTTTGCCCCTTTGTAAACCCTGTACAGCGGCGGGCGCCCAATGTATATATAACCTGCCGTCAGCAAGTCTTTGAAATAGCGATAAAAGAAAGTAAGCAGTATTGCTCGAATATGCGCGCCGTCCTGGTCTGCATCGGCAAGTATTATTATCTTGTGATATTTCAAATCGTTTTCTTCAAAAACGCCGTCAAACCCCGTGCCTAAAGCGGTGATTATTGAGCGGAACTCATCGTTTTCTATAACCTGGTCAAGCCGCTTTTTTTCCACGTTAAGCGGTTTTCCGCGCAATGGAAGTATTGCCTGAAAACGGCGGTCCCTGCCCTGCTTGGCGCTGCCGCCCGCGCTGTCGCCTTCAACTATGAACAGCTCGTTCTTTTGGGCGTCGCGCCCCGAACAGCTTGACAGTTTGCCTACAAGAGGCGCTCCCTCAAGCTTGCTGCGCTGCCGCTCAAGTTTTTTGGCTTTTGTGGCGGCTTCTCTCGCCTTTGCAGCCTTAACGGCTTTGCCCACAAGCTCAGCGGCTATGGCGGCGTTGTTAAGATCGGCAAGAAAAAGCGACAATTTTTCTTGCACTATGCTTTCCACAACCGACTTTACATCGGTATTGCCAAGCCGGGCCTTCGTTTGACCTTCAAATTGCGCGTCTTTCATACGCACGCTTATAACGGCGCATAGCCCTTCGCGGTAATCATCGCCCGCAAGGTTATTCTCATTTTCTTTAATCAACCCGGCGGAACGCGCGTACTCGTTCATAACTTTTGTATACGCGGATTTAAAACCCGAAACGTGGGTTCCGCCGTCCGCAGTTTGGATATTATTTACAAACGACAATATGTTTTCGTTATACGTATCGTTGTACTGGAATGCAATTTCAACCCGGATTTCGCCGCGCTCGCCGTCAAAGAAGATAGGCGTTTTGTGAAGAGCTGTTTTTTCTGCATTAAGATACTGCACAAAATCAGTTATCCCGCCCTGATAGTCAAACACTTCTTTCTTGGGGCGCCCGGCAATCTTCACCCGCTCGTCACAGAGTGTTATCTTAAGCCCTTTGCTTAGAAAAGAAAGCACCCTAAGATGCGAAGCGACGGTGTCGTAGCTCATTGAAATTGTTTCAAAAACGCGATCGTCCGGCAAAAATGTTATTACGCTGCCCCGGGTTTTCGCAGTGCCTTTTGGTGATAGGGGAGAGGTTGGCCGCCCGCATTCGATTTTACCGTTTTTGATAACGCTTTCAAAGTGTTGAGTATACGTTTTGCCGTTAACGCAAACGGTTGCAACAAGCCATCTTGAAAGCGCGTTTACCACCGATGCCCCGACGCCGTGCAGCCCGCCCGCATAAGCATAAGAACCGTTGCCGAATTTGCCGCCGGCGTGCAGTTGTGTGAAAACCACTTCAACTCCCGAAACCTTAAGCTCGGGATGAATGCCGACGGGTATGCCGCGCCCGTTATCCTCAACGGTCACTGAAAAATCTTCATGCAAAGTTACGGCTATTCTGTCCGCATAGCCGTTGAATGCTTCGTCAACCGCGTTATCCACTATTTCCCACAGCAAATGATGCAACCCCTTAGAGCCCGTAGAGCCTATGTACATGCCGGGGCGCTTGCGTATTGCATCAAGACCTTTTAAAACCTGAATGTCGCTGGCACTGTATTTAGCGTCCATGCTGTCCTCTTTTCAAATCACAAAATGTGGTATACAAAACATGTGTACACCACATTATAGTACCCTAAAAGGGCATTATTATCAATAGATTTTGTGTTGTGCACTCCGGAAAAAAGCGGTTTAACCTTTGTAGCGTATCAGTTTTACACCCGCCTCTTTAAGAATTTCCGAGGCAAATTCATCCGGATACGGATGCTTGTAAACAATGCGGGATATGCCCGCATTAACGATCATTTTTGAACATATTGCGCATGGCTGATGCGTGCAATACAGTGTTGCGCCTTCGATGCAAACGCCTATTTTTGCGGCTTGTATAATTGCGTTTTGCTCTGCATGTATTGCATAGCACAGCTCGTGCCGCTTGCCCGATTCGATACCAAGCTTAACGCGCAGGCATTCGCCTTTTTCTTTGCAGCTTTTGATGCCGGAAGGCGCGCCGTTGTATCCTGTCGTCAATATGCGCTTGTTTCTCACGATAACCGCGCCTACATTGCGATCTTCCCTGTAACAGCTTGACCACTTTGCTATGGTTTCGGTTAAATCCATAAACCGCTTGTCCCACTTGTCCATGTTTTTTGCTCCTAATGCGATAAGATAATTATGAAAGAAAAAATATAACCCTAAGCGCTTTAATAATTAATGTGGAATAATTTTTATATAAACCAAAACCATATTATTCAGACTAAAAATATATCATAACCGGCCTGCGAGTCAATTAATATTTCCACAGCGGCTGTATAAATTCCTGCCATTAAAAAATTAAACCGAAATATTGCGCAATAGGCAGGTATTAAACGATTCTTCTATTAACAAAGAGAAGATGCGGAGCAGACGGAATATATCATCGGATACGGCAACTATTGGTAACCTATCGGGTTTGCCATCATTTATTTTATATATTATGATAAACACTGTTAGCACTCGTTCAAGATGAGTGCTAACAAAATAGAAATCTTAAATATAAAATAATGAATAATAAGAGGAGGTTTTTATTATGTCCATAAAACCATTGGGCGACAGAGTTGTGATTAAAAGTTTGGAAAGTGAAGAGACTACCAAAAGCGGAATTGTGCTTACGGGAAGCGCGAAAGAGAAGCCGCAGACCGCTGAAGTTATCGCGGTTGGCCCCGGCGGAATGGTTGACGGCAAAGAGGTAACGATGCATGTAAAGCCCGGTCAGAAAGTTCTTTACTCAAAGTATGCGGGTACGGAAGTTAAGGTTGACGGGGAAGAGTACATTATCGTGCGCCAAAACGATTTGCTGGCAACAATCGAATAATCGAGTATAAAGGAGGATATATTGATGGCTAAACAGATTAAATACGGCGAAGAGGCAAGAAGACTTCTCGAAACAGGGGTCAACATATTGGCGGATACGGTCAAAATTACGTTAGGACCCAAGGGGAGAAATGTTGTTCTTGATAAAAAATTCGGTTCGCCGGCAATAACAAACGACGGTGTAACGATTGCAAAAGAGATAGAACTTGAGGATCCGTTTGAAAATATGGGGGCGCAGCTTGTAAAAGAAGTTGCCACCAAAACCAATGATGTTGCCGGCGACGGCACAACGACCGCTACATTATTTGCCCAGGCGATTATACGCGAAGGTTTAAAAAACGTTGCGGCAGGGGCAAACCCGATGGAAATCAAAAAAGGGATTACAAAAGCGACAGAAATTGCGGTAAACAGTTTAAAAGAGATATCCAATCCGATTTCGGGCAGTACGGCTATAGCTCAAGTTGCGGCAATTTCCGCCGACGATGAAGAAGTTGGCAAGTTAATCGCCGAAGCGATGGAGAAAGTGGGAAACGACGGCGTTATCACCGTTGAAGAAAGCAAGACCATGAATACCGAGCTTGATATAGTAGAAGGCATGCAATTTGATCGCGGCTACGCTTCCGCATATATGGTAACAGATCCGGACAAAATGGAAGCAGTTCTCGATGAGCCGCTTATACTGATAACAGACAAGAAAATTTCCAACGTTCAAGAGATTTTACCCATTCTTGAGCAGGTTGTCCAACAGGGCAAAAAGATGCTTATTATAGCCGAAGAGGTGGAGGGCGAGGCGCTTGCCACACTGGTTGTCAATAAACTTCGCGGCACCTTCACATGCGTTGCGGTTAAAGCGCCCGGCTTTGGCGACAGGCGAAAGGCAATGCTTCAGGATATTGCGGTTCTTACCGGAGGCCAGGTAATCTCGGAAGAGATAGGAATAGAGCTTAAAGAAGCCAAGCTCGAGATGCTCGGCAAAGCGCGCCAGATTAAAGTCGACAAAGAAAACACCACTATAGTTGAAGGCTCGGGAGATCCGTCAGAAATTAAGGCTCGTATAAACTCTATCAAATCGCAGATAGAGGAGACCACTTCCGATTACGACCGGGAGAAGCTGCAAGAGCGGCTTGCTAAGTTAGCGGGCGGCGTGGCTGTAATCCAGGTGGGCGCGGCTACCGAAACAGAAATGAAAGAAAGCAAAATGCGTATAGAAGATGCGCTTGCGGCAACGCGCGCCGCGGTTGAGGAGGGCATAGTGCCCGGCGGCGGGATAGCGCCCTTGTATGCCGCAAGAGCGGTTGACAAAGCTATTGCGAAGGCGGAAGGCGACACTAAAACGGGTATGCGGATTGTGCAGCGTGCGCTTGAAGAGCCTGTGCGCCAGATTGCGTATAATGCCGGCCTTGAAGGCAGCGTGATAGTTGATAAGATAAAATGCGCCAACGATTCCAACTATGGTTACGATGTCGTCAAAAACGAGTACGGCGATCTCGTTAAAAAGGGTATCATTGATCCGACTAAAGTAACGCGCAGCGCGCTGCAAAACGCGGCGTCAATTGCTTCAATGCTGCTTACCACGGAAAGCATAGTGACAGACATACCTGAAGAAACTCCCCCTGTTATGCCAGGAGGCGGCGGCGGCGGAATGCCGGGTATGTATTAATAAGATATAAACACGATATAAACAGAAAGACGGGATAAAACCCGTTTTTTTGTTTGCGGTAAATGATTTTACAATTTCTGTGCGGTTAATTATTTGCCTAACGCCCCGGCTTGTAAAGAGCGAAAAGGAATGATAAAATATTGCTAATACATATTATAGGACTCATAGTATATTTTATTAGGAGGGTTAACATGCGCGATTTTGTTATAGCCACGGATTCAGATACCGAGATACCGTTTGCGTTTGCAGACGAATATGACATGCCCGTTTTTTTGATGCCTTATACGGTAAACGGACAGGAGAGGCTTTTTGATTTGGGACGCAACACCGACTTTATCGGGTTTTACAAGGAGCTTGCCGCGGGTGCTGAAGCAATCACGTCTACCCGTCCTCCGGCGGACATTGCCGCGTTTTTTGAAGATATCGTTAAGACAGGCAAAGATGTGCTGTACCTTTCTTTCTCTTCCGCGCTTTCAGGCCATTACGAGCTTGCGCTTATGGCGCAAAAAGAGGTGTTGGAGAAATATCCAAACGTGCGGATTGAAGTTGTGGATACATTGCGGATTTCGATGGGGGCAGGAGTGCTTGTTATCGAGGCGCAAAAATTATACGATCAAGGCAAGTCAATGGACGAGATAATAGAATGGGTTAAAGCAAACCGCAACCGAGCTCACGCCTGGTTTTCGGTGGACGATCTTAATTATTTGAAAAGAGGCGGAAGGCTTTCAGGTGCCGCCGCCGCGATAGGCACCATGCTTGGCGTAAAACCTATACTAAAACTTAACCGCGAGGGTAAAATAGTTCCCGCCGACAAAGTCAAAGGCACTAAGATGATACTAAAATACTTTCTTAATGTTGTAACGGAAAATGTTGAACAGCCCGAGCTTCAGACGGCATATGTGCTGCACGCCGATAATTTTAATATTGCAAAAAATTTAAAGGAGCTTATTGGGCAAAATATAAAATTTAAACAAATATGCATTCAGGACGTCGGACCGGTAATAGGATGCCATACGGGGCCGGGGGTGTTGGGACTGATATTTATGGGCAAACCAGTTTCATAAAGGCTGTACGGAAAAAGCTAATATGCGTTTGACATATTAGATTGCCGCTGTTAAAATGATGTTGTTAATTACTATCTATTCAGGAGGGTACATATGAAAGCATCCGGGAAACCTTTATTATTGACGGCAAGCATAATTTATATTATCATCGGAGCGTTACTGATAATATTCGGCATACTTGCGTTGATACTTGCCCAAACCGTAATGGATTTAATAGCAGATGCCGGATTTGCCGAAGCGATAGCGATAATGCCTTCGGGGCTTATCGGCGGGGCGCTCTTTCTTGCTTTTCTTGTTCCGGGGATTGTTGATTTAATAATAGGCATTATCGGGACTAAAAAAAGCGCAATAGCATCAAGCGCTACATTTTTTATTGTTGTGGGCATCATACTTGCCGCTATAACTTTAATATTCTCTATTACGGCACTTGGAATAGGCACAATAGTTTCGCTTGTTTTGCCCGCATTATTTATAATAGGCGGATTTATGAACAAAAAAGATGCCGCATAAGGTTTTTAGAAACGCTTAACCAAGGCATACAATTAAACGGACACAACAAAAAACCCCGAAGCGCAGGCTCCGGGGTTTTTGATTGTTATTCAGGTTTATACTTAGGCCGCTGCTGGTAGTGAGTGTGAAGCAGCTCGTGCGCCTTGTGGCTGTTAGGTTTGCCTAAAAACTCGTCATACAGCATTTTGACTTCGGCATTTTCGTGCGCCTTGCGAATAGGCTTGTCCGCGTCTTCCTGGTAAGTCGCCTTGGCGCGAAGTACATAGGGGTTGACGTCCATCCTCTTTTGAGCCGATACTATCGGCTGCCCGCCGCCCGTGACGCACCCTCCGGGGCATCCCATAACTTCTATAAAATGATATTGTTTTTCACCTCTGCGCACCGATTCGAGCAGTCTTTTGGCGCTTCCGGTTCCGCTTGCTACGGCTACGTTGACGTTCAAGTCGCCAATCTTTAGAGTCGCTTCCTTCACGCCGTCTATTCCGCGCACGCATTCGTAATCAATATCTTTTAAGTCTTGCCCCGTCAGCAAATCGGCAACGGTACGCAAAGCCGCTTCCATAACGCCGCCTGTTGCGCCGAATATTACGGCCGCGCCGGAAGACTCGCCAAGCACGAGGTCGAAATCCTCATCGTCGAGGTTTTTAAAATCAATATTTGCTTGCTTTATCATTTTGGCGATCTCGCGCGTGGTAAGAACGGCATCCACATCGCGCAAACCGTTTACTTGCATCTCTTCGCGATCTTTTTCGAACTTCTTAGCGGTGCAAGGCATTATTGACACAACATAAATTGTTTCCGGGTCAATGTTAAATTTTTGAGCGTAATATGATTTAATAACCGCCCCTCCCATCTGATGCGGGGATTTGCATGTTGATAGGTTATCAAGCATATCGGGGAAGAAGTGTTCGCAGTATTTTATCCAGCCCGGGCTGCAAGAGGTTATAAGCGGTAATTTGCCGCCGTTTTGAATGCGGTCTATTAATTCCGTGCCTTCTTCGATTACGGTCAAGTCGGCGCTAAAATCAACGTCGAATATCTTATCAAACCCCATCCGGCGCAGCGCCGCCGCCATTTTGCCTGTCACGCTCTTGCCCAATTCTATGCCGAACTCTTCGCCCAACCCAAAACGCACGGCGGGGGCAGTCTGTACCACCACGTGTTTGTTCGGGTCCTCCAAAGCCGCCCACACCTTGTCGATTTCGCTTCTTTCGGTAAGAGCGCCAACCGGGCAGGCGGTTATGCATTGCCCGCAATTAACGCAGGGCACGTCGTTTAGCGATTTTCCGAACACAGGCTCTATTGTAGTGTTAAAACCGCGGTTAGTGGCGCCCACAGCGCCGATTTTTTGGATATTGCCGCACACCGCAACACAACGCCTGCACAGTATGCACTTGTTGGGGTCTCTTACTATAGAGTGCGAAAAATTATCAATAGGATGTTTTAAATTATCGTCGTCGTACGGTACGTCCTCAACGCCTAACTCTTCACACAAAGTCTGAAGTTCGCAGTTGCGGTTTCTAACGCAGGTTAAACAGCGCTTATCGTGGTTGGACAAAATAAGCTCAAGGTTAACCTTGCGAGCATCCGTCACTGCTTTTGATTTTGTGGAAACTTCCATGCCGTCCATTGCCGGAAGCACGCATGATGCCTGAAGCCCGCTGCCGCCTTTTATCATCTCAACAAGGCACATGCGGCATGCGCCTATTGCGTTTACTCCCTTTAAATAACAAAGCGTGGGTATTCTAATATTGGCTGAACGCGCCGCTTCCAAGACCGTTGTGTTATCCGGCACCGTTACTTTTATACCATCTATGGTTAAAGATATCATGATCCATTTGCTCCCTTCTTATTTAAGTTCTATTGCGCCGAATTTGCATTTTGCCATACATACGCCGCATTTTATGCACTTGCTCTGGTCTATCTCGTAAGGATGCTTAAGCATTCCCGAAATTGCGTTGGTTGGGCAAACCTTGGCGCAAACGCTGCATCCGGTACATTTTGACTTGTCAATAATGTAAGAGAGCAGCGCCTTGCAGTGCCCTGCCGGGCATTTTTTATCGCGTATATGCGCCTCGTATTCGTCGCGGAAATATTTGATTGTCGATAACACAGGGTTAGGCGCCGTTTTGCCAAGGCCGCAAAGAGACGCGGCTTTTATGTTTACCGCTAACCTTTCAAGCCGTTCGATATCGCCCTCTTCACCCTGCCCCGCAACTATGCGCTCTAATATCTCGAGCATACGTTTTGTGCCTATACGGCATGGAGGGCACTGCCCGCACGATTCGTCAACCGTAAAGTCGAGGAAAAAGCGCGCAACGTCTACCATACAGTTGTCTTCGTCCATTACTATAAGCCCTCCGCTGCCCATCATAGAGCCAATAGCGGTAAGCGAATCGTAGTCAATTGGCGTATCAAGATGGCTCGCCGGTATACATCCGCCCGAAGGCCCGCCTGTCTGCGCCGCTTTAAACGCTTTTCCGCCGGGTATGCCGCCGCCTATATCGTAAACGATTTCACGCAATGTTGTTCCCATGGGTATTTCAACAAGCCCCGTGTTGTTTATTTTTCCGCCCAAAGCGAAAACCTTGGTTCCCTTGCTTTTTTCTGTGCCCATAGACGAAAACCAATCGGCACCGTTAAGTATTATCTGCGGAATATTTGCAAAAGTTTCAACATTGTTGATAATTGTCGGCTTGCCAAACAATCCTCTTTGAGCGGGGAACGGAGGTTTAGGACGAGGCTCGCCCCTGTTGCCTTCGATTGAAGAGATTAGGGCCATCTCTTCGCCGCAAACAAACGCGCCCGCGCCCAGCCTGATTTCAATATCAAAATCAAAATCGGTGCCGAATAAGCTTTTGCCCAAAAGCCCCAATTCGCGCGCCTGCGCAATTCCGATTTCCAAACGTTTGACGGCTATAGGATACTCTGCACGCACGTATATGTAGCCCATATTGGCGCCTATAGCGTAACCGGCTATCGCCATGGCTTCAAGCACTGCGTGAGGGTCTCCCTCTAATACGCTTCTGTCCATAAAAGCGCCGGGATCGCCTTCATCGGCGTTGCAGACGACATATTTCTGGTCGTTTTTCTCGTTATGGCAGAACTGCCATTTCAAACCCGCGGGGAACCCGCCGCCTCCGCGCCCGCGCAGTCCGCTCTCTTTTAAAATATCTATTACCTGCTGCGGTTTTAATTGCGTAAGGCATGTGCCTAAAGCCTTGTAACCGTCAAGCGCAATGTATTCTTCGATTTTTTCAGGGTCTATAACGCCGCAGTTTTTAAGGGCTATGCGCTTTTGTTTTTTATAAAATCCAACATTAGAAAGTGACATTTCAACGTCTTGCGTTTCTTTATACAAAAGGCGCTTAACAAGCCTGCCTTTTAGCAGGTGTTCGCTCACAATTTCGGGCACATCCGAAACCTTAACGTGGGAATAAAAGCTGCCTTCGGGATAGACTATAACAATCGGCCCGGCTTCGCATAAGCCGAAACAGCCCGTTTGAACAACCTTAACCTCTTTTTCGAGGCCGGATTTTGCGATTTCTTCGTTAAATTTTTCTATTATCTTGGGCGAATCGGAAGACGTGCACCCGGTTCCGCCGCATACAAGTACATGCGATCTGAAAATCTCCATTACTTTTTAACCCTCCTGCTGCTTTTCTTCATGGTATCCGATAGTATATTCAACGACCGGATTGCCGTTTACAATATGTTCCGCAACTATTCTGCCTGCCATATCGGGAGTAACTTTTACATATGTGACTTTTTCGTTTTCTTGGGTGTAAACCTCCACCATAGGCTCAAGCCGGCAAGCGCCGATGCAGCCTGTTTGCGTAACGGTAACATCCGAAAGCTTCCTTTTCGATACTTCCTCCACAAGAGCGGCAAGCACCGGCCTTGCACCCGCAGCTATGCCGCATGTTGCCATGCCAACAACAATCCGCGTGCCTTCGCCTTTTTTGCGTAAATCTATCTGCAAAAGTGCTCTGTTTCTGATTTCTTCGAGTTCTTTTAAAGATTTCATATTTCTTTTCCTCCAAAAACTTGTTGTAACCCTTCTCTTAAATACTGGCGTATGTATGCGCTAACTTCCGGATGTGATATCTCCACATCTCCCAAAGTGTTTTTTATTGCTCTTGTATCGAACAAAAACGTTTTTTTGTCATAAGCGGCATTTAAGACAAAATCCTTATCCGCGTTCGTTACCGCAAGAACCGCCGCTGTTTGGGCAATATCTCCCAACGGGGGACGGTCTATATGCGAAAGCACAAGCTTAGCGCAAACCTGAGTGCCGGCTTCGGGCTTTGACGTTATGGTTAAACTGCCGCCCGACTTTTGGCAATTTGATTCGAAAAGAGGAATTCCAAGCCCGATATCCCGTGTTGTGCGCGATGTCGTAAAAGGGCTTTTTATTCTTTCGAGCAGATCCGAACCCATACCGCAACCGTTATCACATATGTGAATTGTAAGAATATCCTTAACGCTGTCGGCCTTTATATCTATCGATATAAGGCTGCCGCCCGCCGAAAGCGAATTTTCTACAATATCAAGAATGTGTAATGACAAGTCCCGCATTGCTACTTTCTAAATTTCGCTAATATACCGGGGACGTCGTCGGGTACAAGCCTGCCAAACACCTGATCGTCTATCATTATCACAGGGGCAAGCCCGCAGCAGCCAAGACAGCGTGTAGCTTCAAGAGTAAAAAGCCTGTCATCCGTCGTCTCCCCGGGTGCAATTGAAAGCTCTTCGCACAGTTTGTCCATTATCTTTTCAACGTTGCGCACATAGCAGGCGGTGCCCATACACACGCTGATTATGTGCTCGCCTTTAGGCGCAAGCGCAAATTGAGAATAAAAAGTTGCAACCCCGTATACATCGCTCATGGGAATGCCAAGCTGTTCGGAAATTATTTGCTGCACATCAAATGTCAATGCACCGAAAAGCGATTGGGCCTTTTGCATTACAGGCATAAGAGGCCCCGGTTTTTTCTTTTGTTCATCGATAAAACTTATCAGCTCTTCGCACATAAGCTTATCTTGAGTAACTGCCATTATCGATCCCTCCTAAAGATGCTTTTTATATTAATTGTTAAAAAAATCACAATTACATTGATAAAAAAATCACGATTTTACCAGCAGTTATTCTATCACAAGTGCATCGAAATTGCATCATTAAAATTGTGGATTTTATAAGAACTTTGTACAAATTGAACGAATTAAAGATTTTCGCGTAAAAACAGCTTATAAATTGCGCAAAAATTGTATAAAATCGGCTGCGTTGAATACATTGGCAAGCGAATGAATTGGTTCTGATATATCTTCAAGCCTATGCGCATCCGAGGAGTTGAGCACAAAAAGATTTGGGTCAATGGGGGGGCGTAACGATTTTAGCGATACTTCAACGCACTTAAACAGCCCGGGGGGCAGAAATCCCAAGTTTGAAAGCACGGAAAACGATTCGCGGTTTATATGCGCGGGCACCGCACAGCCGCCAAGCTGCCACACAGCGTCTTTAATTTCTTCGAGCGAAAAATTAGTGGCGGACAGCAACAGCTTATCAACCTGCCCGAGTGCCGTATCATCAATATCCATTATAATTTGATTGCCGAATATTTCGGGACGGTTAGCTATGTCGGGCAAGGAATCGTATACCAATTCTCCGAAATGTTCGGCGGCGTCTATGTTGTCAAAATAGGCAAGCACATGCACCTCTTCGCTTGACGTAACCTCTATTCCGGGCACGAGTGAGAGCCCTTCTGACGCACTCGCAAATGCGGTTAAGTTTTTTGCACAGTTATGATCGGTCAACGCCACTAACGTCAGCTCTTTTAAACGCGCCATTGCAGCAATGTTTTGGGGGGTCATATCGTCATCGGCGCAGGGGGACAGGCACGAATGAATATGAAGATCGTAAAAATTCATGGCGTTACATCGCCAATTCCCAACTTATTAAGCGTGATAGCGGCTGTGTAAGCCGTGCAAGGCGCGCTTACAATACATACGCCCTTTGCTTGCGCCGCATTGATGGTTTCATCGGACACAGCAGTATTGCAAGGGATTATCACGCATGAGCAATCTGTCAAAGATGCAATCGCCACAACATTGATGTGCGATTGAACAGTAATCCAGGCAGTGCCGTTTTGAGTGTGTGCCATTGCGTAGCTTAATAGGTCGCAAACGTATGCGGACGTTATATTAACGCCGGACGCATTGCTAAGAGCATTCCATCCGGTAGAATCAATCAGCTTTTTTACTGTCATTTTATTTCTCGCCCCTTTTGCTGTTTAAGGTCAGTTCCACCATCTGCTCGGCTAACGATGAAACTTTATCGCGTAAATTAAATATACAATCAATCTCGTTCGCATCGTTGCGCACGATATCTTCCGCCAACGCGCGGCAGGAGGGCGAGCCGCACGATCCGCAATCAAGCCCGGGCAAACGCTCGGTAATCTGCTCTATTAATTCAAGCTTCTTCATCGCTTTAACCATATCGTCGTCTATGCCCATTACAGGACGCGTCTTAATGGGTTCTTTTAGGAAAACCGAACCGTCTTCGATATATTGTTGAGCGTAATCGAGGGATAATTCTTTTTGCTTGATGCCGTTCGATAGGGAACGGATACGAGAGCGCGCAACATACGGGTTTTCAAAAACCAGCGCGCCGCCTACACATCCGCCCGGACACGCGAGCCCTTCGAAAAACTCCAAATCGTTAAGTTTTCCATTTTCAATTTCTTCAAGCACCTTAATGACGTTTTGTATACCGTCAACCGCAAGATAGTTGTCAATTCCCGATGCGGCAGATTCCCCGCCTGAATTTGCCCAATTGACGCCGTATACTGACGCAGTATCAAAATTGTCTGAATCGGTAATCGGCTTTTTTATTTGGCTCGATAACAGCCCGTATATATCGATTATTGAAAAAGCACCGTCAATATTGCTCTTTTTCATTCCGTAAGGGTTTCTTATGCTTGTCATCTTTGCGGGGCACGGAGTGATAAAAAACGCGCCTATGTCCTTAGGGTCAACATTGTGCTTTTGCGAGTATTCGCGTTTGGCGGCTATGGCGGCAATTTCCATTGGGGATTGCAAATTTACAATGTTGGATACAAGGCTTGGAAAACGCACTTGAATAAGCCGCACAATTGCGGGGCAAGCGGAAGAAAGGGCAGGCTTATTTACTTTCGCGGCAAGATGCGCGGCGCAGCTTATTATGTCCGCGCCCCGCGCCACTTCATAAACATCATCAAAACCCATCAGGTTTAACGCTAAAATAACGCGGCCGATGCTTGAAAGATTTTTAAACTGCCCGTAAAGCGCAGGCGCGGGAAGAGCGATTTTATATTTGTATTTGCCTATGTCTGAAAAAGGGTCAGTATATGCGGTTTTTGCGTGGTAAGGGCACACGCGTATACATTCCCCGCAGTCTATGCAGCGTTCGGCAATTATCTGCGCTTTTCCATCGCGCACCCGGATAGCTTCGGTTGGGCAATGTTTTATGCAGTTGGTGCAGCCTTTGCATTTATCGCGATCTAATGTTACTGAATGAAAATATGTGTTCATCGTTAACCCCGCTGAATCAAAAAGCGCAAATCAAGATTTGTACCGCTTTCGTCTGATTCTATAGAAAAATCATCACAATTCTTTCTTATGTTGGGCAATCCCATCCCGGCGCCAAACCCCATCATGCGAACATGAGACGAAGCCGTGGAAAACCCTTCCCGCATTGCCATTTCAATGTTATCAATGCCCGGTCCCGTATCCTTGCACGCAAGCGTGATATCGTGCGGTGTCACCGCAAGCGCCATATTGCCGCCAAGGCTGTGGATTATCATATTAAGCTCCGCCTCATAAGCCGCAATAGCAACGCGCCGGATTAGCGCCGGATTTATTCCGAGCAGCCTTAGGATATTTTTGATTTTTGCCGAAGCTTCCCCCGCGGCCGCAAAATCTTTAGACTGAACCGGAAAGGATTCCGTAAAAACATCTGGCATGTTTACCGCCTTTCATGCGGAAAGCCCGTTTTTATAAAGCCTTCCGCATGCCTCGAATAATGTCATTTCGCTGACAAGCAGCGTTATGCCGGTTTGCTTTGCCAAATCACACATCTCCTGAGTGGGATTTTTGCCGCGCACAAAGCAAACGCACAGCACATCAAGCATTTCCGCAGTGCGGATCACATGCTGGTTTATCATGCCCGTCAGCAGTATGCTGCCTTCCTTTGCGAAAGCAAGCACATCGCTCATAAGATCGGCCCCGCATGCGGACGATATCTGCTTGTCCAAACTCTTGCCGATGCAGGCATAAGTTGCGTTAAGCGCTGCAGCCGCTTCGCCTATTGTCATATAATTCTTCGCACCTCACCCGCTTATTTCATCTATGAAAGACGAGTATTTAACAACTATACTGATAATATTATACTTTAAGCTTGACGAAAAAGCTATGTCGGGAACGTCATTAGAATTTGGAATTTCCCCGAGCGTGCGGCAAAACTCGTCCATAAACCCGCCTATTCTTGCTACAACATCGTTATCCGATGATAATGCGTTGCGCAACGTTGCGTTGGTTGCATTTGCGCTGTCCTTTAAAACCGCTATGCGCTCGTCGACGTTTTGACCTTTGTCGCAATCGTAAATTATCTGCATAAGGGAATTAACGGTGTCCGGCACTATTGTAAAGCAAGCCTTAACAGCGTCAATCTTTTGCTGTTCAGCGCTGATTTTAAACTCAAGAGCGCCGGATTCAAGCAAAAATACCGAACAAATAACGCCTTGCGCCGACAGCTCTTTTTTTACGCTTGCGGCGTCCGATTCGTTTATATAGCCTGCGATTAGCGTCCGGTAAAGGTTTCCGTCAAACGCTATGTAGCCCGCGGCGCCGCGCGCTATAAGCTCGTCCGCGGCCGCTTTTGCGTTCTTGTTGTCTGCAAAAGCGCCCGACTGAAGAGTATAAAGCGCAATGTTCTGCGCCTTTATTTTTTCTTCTTGGAGCGAAGAAGCAATAGGCAGCGCCTGCTGAGTTTCGTTCGCAGCGGTCCCCGGGCTTTGCGGTGAAGGCTTCGCGGTGGTTTTTTCGTTGTTAAAAACGGGGTTTATAACATTTTCGGCCAACCATCCGCCCGCAACGCCTGCTCCCACCAAATATGCCGTCACACCAAGCAATACCGCAACAATTATCAGCGGTGCGCAGTTTTTTTTCTTTTTGTGCCTTCCGCCTTGCTGCACTCGCGAGTATCTCATAATTTCCTCCGAATTAAACAGTTCTTACGAATATTAATATGAGAGAACAAGGACAAATAGAAGAAGGCTTGGGCAAATCGAATGCTTATATAAAAACGGCTCCTGTTCGGAGCCGTTATACTATCTTGGTTTGCCTTTAAAGAACAGGGCAATTGTCCCGGGGCCGGCATGCGCGCCGATAACCGCACCCAAAGGGCTTAGCATTATATCGCCTATTTTAGGGAACGTTTCCTTTATCAAATTTGCGACATAATTCGCAGCTTTATCATCGTCTCCGTGGCTTATAAATATTGTTTGACCATCGGGGTTAACTACAAGCTCTTCCATCTTGCCTACAAGGCATTTAAGAGCGCGCTTGCGCCCCTTTTCCTTCTCGCGCGGAATAAGATGCCCTTTAAAGTCAACGTTGAGCACAGGCTTAATATGCAGCAGGCTGCCGACAAACGCCGCAGCGCCCGTAACGCGGCCGCCGCGCCTTAAGTGCGAAAGGCTATCAACGGTAAACCAATGGTTAATGGAAAGTTTATTGCTTTCCACCCATTTTGCAACTTCATCTATTGATTTGCCTTGATCCCGCATTTTTACGGCATAATCTAACAAAAGACCATGCCCTAAAGAAGCGCAAAGAGAATCGATAACTATAAACTTTCTTTCGGGATATTTCTTGCTCATTTCACGGGCAACCAACATAACGTTATTGCAGCTGCCCGAAAGCCCGGACGAAAAGGCAATGTATAGAAGATCATTGCCGGCAATAAGAATCTTTTCAACTTCTTCGGTGATATAATCGGGAGTAAGCAGAGAGGTTGTGGGCAAATGACCGTCCCTTTCCATATCAAAAAACGTTTTAGTATCCATATCACCGTCTTTGTATTCTTTGTTGTCAATTGTGAAAGTATATTTTAGTATGAGTATGTTATGCTTATCAGTATATTCTTTTGGCAGATCGGATGTTGAGCACGCACCTATAACAAAACTCGACATGTATAGTCTCCCTTCCTTTTTGGTAATTCTATTATTTTAATTGCCATTAATCAATATAAATATGTTATGTTAATACTTTTTTAATACATAAAGAAAATTCGTTATAAAATAATGAAAAATGTTTTTTTCGCTTTCCGTTGCGATTAAACTATATATAAACCTGGTTAATATGCAATTCTGCAATTATAATTTTAATTACATTCATTTTTGCGGAATAAGATGTTGTAATTACATATAATATATGCTAATATCGAAATTAAATGAAGGTTTTAAATTTGCAGGATGCAATTATCATATGGAGGCGGTTATGGTTTTATCGGCTAAGGCGCTTGGCATTGCGCCCTCGGTAACTCTTGAAGTTACAGAGCTTGCCAAAAAGATGCGCAAAGAAGGCTGCGATGTTGTGGGCTTTGGCGCGGGGGAGCCGGATTTTGATACGCCGCAAAACATAGTTGATGCGGCAAAAGAGGCGCTTGATAAAGGATATACCCGATACACGCCCGCTTCGGGCATCTATGAGCTCAAAGAAGCGGTTGCTTTAAGGCTGGGCGGAAAATATGCTCTCAAATATGCGCCCGAGGACATAGTAATTTCAAACGGAGCGAAACATTCGCTGTTCAATGTGTTTGCGGCATTGCTAAACAATGGGGATGAAGTTATAATACCTTCTCCTTATTGGGTAACGTATCCGGAGCTGGTTCGGATGTTAGACGGCGTGCCTGTATTTATTGAAACGGGATTATCATTTAAGGCCAAGGCAGAGCAGATTGAATCCGCCATTACTGAAAAAACCAAAGCGATTTTGATTAACACTCCCTCCAACCCTTGCGGTTCGGTTTATACAAGGGCTGAATTAGAGGCGATCGCCGACGTAGCGGTAAAAGCGGATGTTGCCGTTATATCCGACGAGATATACGATGAGCTGATTTATGATGCAAAACATGTAAGCATCGCATCGCTTGGCGAGCGGATAAAAGAGCTAACCGTGATTGTAAACGGGCTTTCGAAAACCTATGCTATGACGGGATGGCGCATAGGCTATACCGCAAGCAACAGAAAGATTGCCAAATTGATGGGCTCTTACCAATCGCACGCCGCTTCAAACCCAAACACGATAGCCCAGTACGCAAGCGTTGAGGCTTTGCAAGGGCCGCAACATGCGGTGGAAGAGATGCGCCGGGCATTCGATTCGCGCCGAAAGCTTATGTGCGGCATTGTAAACAACATGAACGAAGTTTCGTGCGTTACGCCAAACGGCGCGTTTTATGTAATGCTTGACATAAGCGCCGTTATAGGCAAAGCGTGCGGTTGCGAAAGGATAACCGGGTCTGTTGATTTTGCGCGGCTGCTGTTAGAAAAAACCCATACAGCGGTGATACCCGGAGCGGTTTTTGGTACGGATAAACATGTGCGTTTAAGCTATGCCGTAAAAGAACAAGATATAACAAAAGGGCTTAACAGGATAGGCGAGTTTGTAAAATCGCTAAGATAAAAGGGGGATTAAAAATGAACGAAATAAAAAAAGGGCTTAGCCTGAATAATAGATGGAATTTGCTTGAGCAAAACGACTATATGTTTTCTTTCCAGGATGTTGACGAACCGAAGCTTTTCCGCGAGGTTTTTGAATACTCGGAAGTGCCCAAAATTGCATTTAATCACAGGGTGGTGCCCATGCGCATGCCCGAAGAAATATGGATGACCGACACAACGTTTCGCGATGGGCAGCAATCGAGATCGCCTTTTACCGTAAAGCAGATTGTCGATCTGTATAAGCTGTTACACAAGCTCGGTGGCGAAAAAGGGATAATACGCCAAAGCGAATTCTTTGTGTACACCGATAAAGACAAACAGGCAATGCAGGCTTGCCTTGACTTGGGTTATCAGTTTCCCGAGATTACTACCTGGATACGCGCAAGCAAAAAGGATTTTGAGCTGATTAAAAGTTTTGGCATAAAAGAAACAGGCATACTGGTCAGCTGTTCGGATTATCACATATTCAACAAAATGGGCTTAAACCGAAAGCAGGCGCTGGAAAAATACTTAGGAATTGTAAAAATGGCAATAGATTACGGCATTAATCCGCGCTGCCACTTTGAGGATATAACCCGGGCGGATTTTTACGGGTTTGTAATTCCCTTTGCAGACGAGTTAATGAAGATAATGCAGCAAACAAAAGTGCCTATCAAAATCCGCATGTGCGACACCATGGGCTACGGAATAACATATCCGGGCGCATCCTTGCCGCGCAGCGTGCAGGGCATAGTATACGGTCTTCGTTTTTATTCGGGATTTGCGCCAAGGCTGCTTGAATGGCACGGCCATAACGATTTTCACAAAGTGGTGACAAATGCGGCTACGGCATGGCTTTACGGGGCATCATCGGTCAATTGCTCTATGCTTGGAATTGGCGAGCGCACCGGCAATTGTCCTTTGGAAGCAATGGTAATTGAATACTGCGGGTTAAGGGGCGCAAGCGATGGTATGGATTTAACGGTCATAACCGAGATCGCGCAGTATTTTGAAAATGAGATGGGAGTGCATATTTCCTCGCGCACGCCGTTTGTGGGCAGAAACTTTAACTCTACACGTGCGGGCATACATGCGGACGGGCTGTTAAAGGACGAAGAAATATACAATATATTCGACACAAAAAAGCTGTTGAACCGCCCTGTGACTGTCGCTATTGGGGCGCATTCGGGGCTTGCCGGCATCGCGCACTGGATTAACGCGCATTTTAATCTTGCGGGCGATCTTGCGCTTACCAAAAATGACGAACTTGTAGCCAAGGTTAAAACCGAAGTTGATAAAGAATTTGAACAGGGACGCACAACAACATTCGGAGATACTGAATTAGAGGCTATCATACGCAACGCCGATGAAGAAGCTTATCTTGCTATGTGCTATACTAAAAAGGTTTTTCATGCAAAACATGATTGACTTAACCGCCCAATTTATTGCGGCCGAAAATGATAAATATTTTTGTGTTATATTGTAGCTAAAATCGCTTTACAAGCACAACCTGTTGTGTTATATTTTATAGGAGCAATACCCTTTAATTCGGTCCATGAGAGTCCGGCAAGGAAAGGTAATTTTGTGCTGTTAAGCCTTGCCGTTTGGCAAGGCTTTTTTGATACTGTGCATTTGATAATGAAAGGAGGGTTCCGATGGCTGATAAAGCGCTCGTTATGGATAAAATGGCTCTTGACAGGGCATTGAGACGCATAGCTCATGAGATTATCGAAAAGAACAAAGGCGCAAACAGGCTTGCTCTTATAGGCATCCACAGACGGGGGGTGCCCATAGGCAGGCGCATAGCTGATTATATAGAACAATTTGAAGGCGTGCGGCCAAAATTAGGCACTCTCGATATAACTTTTTATCGTGACGATCTGTCTCTTTTATCGGATCACCCTATTATTAAAGGGACCGATATAGCGTTTGACTTAAATAATATCACCGTCGTGCTGTGCGATGACGTGCTCTACACCGGGCGCACCGTGCGCGCGGCTTTAGACGCTCTTATCGATCTTGGGCGGCCGAAGGCTATTCAGCTTGCGGTTATTGTGGACAGAGGACACAGAGAACTGCCCATAAGAGCAGATTACGTGGGCAAAAACATCCCGACTTCAAAAGATGAGGACATAAGCGTAAACGTTTCAGAAATTGACGGGGTGGACAGCGTTGTAATCAGCGATTTAACAAACTAACCTTATCAAATCGATAAGGTTTTTTTATGGCGGATTGATGATTTGGCAGCGGCTTATATTTAAAAAGAGAGTATGGAATTTTTGCAAGGGATATAAATCCCTTAAAAACGGAGAAAGATATGCATCTTAAATCAAAAGATTTAATAGCCCTTTATGGTATGGCGGCGGACGAAATAGAGTATATACTCGATTCCGCAAAAACGATGAAACAGCTGCTTGAGCAAAAAGCAAAAAGAATGCCGCATTTGCAAAACAAATCGGTGGTGTCGCTTTTCTATGAAAACAGTACCCGGACGCGCCTTAGTTTCGAGCTTGCCGCAAAGTATTTAGGCGCGGCGGCCAGCAGCCTTGGCGTTTCATACAGCAGCGTTTCAAAGGGGGAGACTTTGCTCGATACAGGCAAAACGATAGAGGCAATGGGGACGGATGTTGTGATAATCAGGCATCCGCTTGCGGGCGCTCCTAAGCTGTTGGCGGATAATATTTCTTGCAGCGTAATAAACGCGGGCGACGGGATGCACGAGCACCCAACGCAGGCGCTGCTCGATTTGTTTACCATGCGCGAGCGTTTCGCAAAGATTAAAGGGCTAAAGGTTTCGATAATAGGCGATATCTATCACAGCAGAGTTGCAAGAAGCAATATCTGGGTTTTGTCTAAGCTTGGAGCGCATGTTACGTTATGCGCCCCCATGTCGCTGCTGCCAAACGGGATTGAAACGACAGGCGTAAAAATTGTAAGCGATATAAAAGAAGCTGTTTGCAAAGCGGATGTAGTAATGGGGCTGCGCATTCAGCAAGAGCGGCTTGAGGGGGTGTTTATTTCGTCTCTTCGAGAATACCACAACATGTTTGGCATAAATGAAAAAAACGTACAAATTAGCGATGAGCAGATGCTTATAATGCACCCAGGGCCGTTAAACAGGGGGGTTGAGATATCAAGCGCGTTGGCGGACAGCGCTCATTCGGTGATAAACAAGCAGGTTACCAACGGTATTGCGATAAGAATGGCGTTGCTGTATCTGCTTACAAGGAGGCGGGGCGATGAGGCTTAAATTAACAGGAGGCGTTTTGGCAAACCCGGAAGGGAAAAGCGGACGCTTGGATATTCTTATTGAAAACGGATCAATAGCTCAAATAGGGGAAGGGTTGGCAGGCGCCGATACGGTTATCGACTTGCAAGGCAAAACGGTTTTTCCGGGGTTTATTGATTTGCACTGCCATTTGCGAGAGCCGGGGCAAGAACATAAAGAAGATATCATGTCGGGTACAAAAGCGGCTGCAAAAGGCGGCTTTACCGCCGTATGCTGTATGCCCAACACGGTGCCCCCGATAGATAACGCGTCTGTGTGCGCATTGGTTACCGAAAAGGCGAAAGATGCTTTTGTTAAGGTCTACCCTGTGGGCGCGGCGACAAAAGGGCTTGGGGGCAAGGAACTGACAGAGATGGGCGAGCTTAGCGAGGCGGGGTGCGTCGCGTTTTCGGACGATGGGAAGCCTATAGAAAACGGGGCGGTAATGAGATGGGCTATGCAATACGCTGCAACATTTAACCGCTTTATTATGGCGCACGAAGAATGTATGGATTTGGCAGGCGCAGGCGTGATGAACGAAGGCGTAAACTCAATGATACTTGGGCTGCCCGGGATAACCCGGGCTGCGGAAGAATCTATGATTGCGCGCGATATATTGCTTGCCAAAACTTATGGGCTAAGAGTGCATATTCAACACGTATCCACTCTCGGCGGCGTGCAGATGATAAAGGCGGCAAAAAAATGCGGTGTAAAAATAACGTGCGAAACGACGCCGCATTATTTTTCGGCGGACGACAGCTTTTGTTTGGGATACGATACGAATGCCAAGGTAAACCCGCCGCTGCGCACGCCCGACGATGTTACCGCCATAAAAGAAGCGTTGCTTGACGGCACTATAGACGCAATAGCGACCGATCACGCCCCTCATCATAGGGACGATAAAGAAATTGAATTCGCTCTTGCCGCAAGCGGAATATCGGGGTTTGAAACCGCATTTTCTTTAGCGGTAACAAATTTAACCGATAACGCGGATAAACTTGCATTGTTGATGTCGGTCAACCCCGCCAAAATAATTTGCAAACAGGGCGGAGTGCTAAAAGAAGGGGCGGCGGCTGATATAACGGTTGCGGATTTGAAAGCGCAATATGTGCTGACAAAAGAAAATATAATATCAAAAGGAAAGAATACGCCTTTTTTAGGCGCTGAACTGCGCGGGATTGTTACGCACACTTTTGTTGACGGGCGCTTAGTGTTTGCCGGGGGCGGAATATGAAAATAGATTTGCTGTGCGAGGCTATAAAAAAGCTCAAATGTCCCATATGCGCCGGGCTTGATACCGATTATCGCTATCTTCCCCAAGAATACTGCACTTCTAATGCACAGGATAACATATCAATATCTCAATCTGTTTTCGAGTTTAACCGGGAAATAATAGACGCGATCTCAGACGTAGTTCCGGCGGTAAAGGTGCAAGCAGCATATTACGAGCAATACGGCGCGCCCGGATATAAATGCTTTCTTGATACGATGGAATATGCCAAAAAAGCTGGTTTGATTGTTATTGCTGATGCAAAGCGCAACGATATCGGAGCAAGTGCAACCGCGTATTCAAATGCTCATATAGAGAAAAGCGATTCCGATTTTTTAACGGTCAACGCTTATTTCGGAATTGATGGAATAGAGCCATTTATTAAATCATGCTCGGCTACGGGCAAGGGTATTTTTATTTTAGTTAAAACGTCAAATCCTTCGGGCAAAGAGTTTCAAGACCTGGACGTGGGCGGCAAAACTTTATACGAAGCGGTGGCTGATAAAGTTGCGGATTGGGGCGTTAACAGCATAGGCCGTTTTGGGTACAGCAGTATAGGCGCGGTAGTGGGGGCGACATATCCCGAACAGGCGAAAAGGCTGCGCGAACGCATGCCCAACACTTTCTTTTTAGTTCCGGGCTATGGCGCGCAGGGGGCAACCGCCGCCGATATAGCCGTAAACTTTGATAAAAACGGGTTAGGGGCAATAGTTAACAATTCGCGCGGCATACTGCTTGCGCACAGAAATAAATATCCCCATTTGCGCGCGCCGCAGGCTGCAAGGGCGGCGGTTTTGGATATGAGAAAAGATGTTTTAAACGTACTTTGAGTGCGTAGAAATAGTTTTATTCTAAGGAGACTGTATGGCAATACTTACGCTTGAAGACGGCACAAGGTTTGAAGGAGAAAGCTTTGGCGCCGCCGCCGACGTTATTGGGGAAGTGGTGTTCAATACCGGTATGACGGGGTATCAAGAGGTGCTTGATGACGCTTCATATTGCGGGCAGATAGTGGCTATGACTTACCCGCTTATAGGAAACTACGGAATAACAAACGGCAACTATGAAAAAGCAAAACCGCGGGCGGCAGGATTTATAGCAAGAGAGGTGTGCGCCCGGCCTTCCAACTGGCGCAGCGAGGGGGATATCGGCAAGTATTTAGCGGATAACAACATTTGCGGATTAAGTGGTATAGACACGCGCGCGCTGACCCGTGTAATACGTGAAAAGGGCACCATGAAGGGCATAATAACCCAAAAAGAGCCTACCCAAAAGCAGCTCGACGATATGCGAAAGTTTGAATTGAAATGTCCGGTCGATATTGTAACGTGCAAGCAATTATATGAATACTGTGCGGGCAGCCCCAAAATCGCCGTAATAGATTTGGGATTAAAGCGGTGTATATTGCATAGCCTCAAAAAAAGGGGATGCGGAGTTACTGTGTTTCCCGCAAGAGCCGATGCGAACGAAATATTATCGGGCGGGTTCGACGGTTTTTTGATTTCTAACGGTCCGGGCAACCCTAAGGATAATAAACAGGTTATTGGCAACTTAAAACTGCTCGTTAACAAAAAACCTATTCTCGGGATATGCCTTGGGCATTTGGTTTTGGCATTGGCAATGGGAGCCGATACGGAAAAATTAAAATACGGCCATCGCGGGGCGAACCATCCCGTAAAAGATTTAAAAAGAGACAGAGTATATATTACTTCGCAAAACCACGGATACGCGGTAATGGAATCATCAGTGCCCGAAGGCGCGCAAATAATTTTTAGAAATTGGAACGACGGCACAATAGAAGGTTTGTCATACGAAAATGCGGCGATCGTATCGGTGCAGTTTTATCCCGAGGCTGCTCCGGGGCCGGAAGATACGGCGCATATATATGATGAGTTTATCGACAAACTGAGGAGTTAGAGAATGCCAAAGTTAAGCCATATAAAAAAGGTGTTGGTAATAGGCTCGGGTCCCATAGTTATCGGGCAGGCCGCCGAGTTCGACTATGCCGGCACGCAGGCATGCCGCGCCCTTGCCGAAGAAGGCATAGAGGTGGTGTTGGTAAATTCCAACCCTGCAACCATAATGACGGACCCGGAGCTTGCAGACAGGGTTTATATTGAACCGCTAACAACAGATATGTTGGAAAAGATAATAAAAAAAGAGCGCCCGGACAGCATGCTCGCAACGCTGGGAGGCCAAACAGCGCTTAATCTTGCTATGGAGCTTGACGAAAACGGAGTGTTGCAAAAGTACGGAGTTGAACTTCTTGGCACCGGCGCCGATTCGATAAAAAAGGCGGAGGGCAGGGAAGAGTTTAAATCTCTGATGGAGCGGATAGGAGAGCCAAGCATAGAAAGCATAATTGCCAAAACGCCGGACGAGGCGCTTTGCTATGCAAAACAGCATGGATATCCTTTAATAGTCCGGCCTGCTTTTACGTTAGGAGGTACGGGCGGCGGAATCGCAAACAGCGACTGCGAGCTGTTAACAATATGCAAAGCCGGGCTTGCCGCAAGCCGGGTGGGCGAAGTTCTTATCGAAAAAAGCGTTGCGGGTTACAAAGAAATTGAGTACGAAGTGGTCAGAGACGCCAAAGGGAACTGTATTGCAGTGTGCAACATGGAAAATATAGACCCGGTAGGCATACATACCGGCGATAGTATTGTGGTGGCGCCGTCCCAGACGCTTGGCGATGCCGATTGTAAATTGCTGCGCCGCGCCGCGCTAAAGATTATAGATGCGCTTAAAGTTAAAGGCGGATGTAACGTACAGTTTGCGCTTGACACCAAGAGCATGAAATATTACGTAATAGAGGTTAACCCGCGCGTTAGCAGATCGTCCGCACTCGCAAGCAAAGCGACGGGTTATCCTATTGCAAAGATAGCGACAAAAATAGCTGTAGGATACGCTCTCGATGAAATAATAAACAATGTTACGGGTAAAACATACGCTTGTTTTGAGCCCACGCTCGATTATATTGTGGTTAAATTCCCCCGCTGGCCTTTCGACAAATTCATATCGGCCGATAAAAAACTTGGAACGCGCATGAAGGCAACGGGAGAAGTTATGGCAATAGGGGCTAACTTTGAAAGCGCTTTTCTAAAAGCGGTACGCTCTTTAGAGCTTAATATGTACTCGCTCAATTTTCCGTTCGCGGAGGGGCTTAGCGATGATGAGCTTTTGTTGCGCATAGGGCAACAGGACGACGAGCGCATATTTCTTGTCGCCCAAGCGATACGGCGCAACATACCGGTAGAGCAAATACACCAAATAACGAAAATAGATTTTTGGTTTTTAGATAAAATCAAAGCTATAGTCCGGACGGAAGAACAGTTCGTGCGCTCAGGCAAAAGCGCACTTAATAAAACTATGCTGAAAAAGGCTAAAAGAATGGGCTTTTCTGACTACGCTATCGCAAGTTTTATAAATTCAAGCGAACAGCAAATTAAAAATGTGCGCGAAGAGTTGGGGATTTTGCCCGCGTTTAAGATGGTAGATACTTGCGGGGCGGAGTTTGACGCCGTAAGCGCTTACTTTTATTCCACATACGAAGAAGAAAACGAAGCGATTCGCCTCGGCAACAAAACAGTTGTGGTTTTAGGCTCGGGGCCTATCCGAATCGGGCAAGGTATAGAATTTGATTATTGCAGCGTTCATTGTGCGTTTGCGCTAAAGGAAGCGGGGTACGAGACTGTAATAATAAACAACAATCCCGAAACGGTATCTACCGATTTTGACACTTCGGACAGGCTTTACTTTGAGCCATTAACGCCCGAGGAAGTGGGCAACGTTTTAGAACTGGAAAAACCTGCGGGCGTAATCGTACAGTTTGGAGGCCAAACAGCAATAAAATTGGCCAAACATGTTCAGGATATGGGCTATAGAATCATCGGCACCTCGTTGGACAGCATAGACCGGGCCGAAGACAAAAAAGAATTTGAGGCGTTGCTCGAGTCGCTAAATATTAGGCGCCCGAAAGCGCGCACTGTGCGGCTTGAACAGCAGGCGGTGGACGCCGCGGCCGAGCTTGGGTTTCCTGTGCTGGTGCGTCCTTCATATGTGCTTGGAGGGCAGGGGATGGAAATTGCTTATACGCAGGAAGACATTCGGGAATATATGCGCATAATAAACAGGTATAAGCAAGAGCATCCCGTGCTTGTAGATAAATACTTAACCGGAATTGAAATTGAAGTGGACGCTATAAGCGATGGAAAAGATGTGCTTATTCCCGGCATTATGGAGCACATAGAGCGCGCGGGTGTGCACTCGGGTGATTCAATATCCGTATATCCCGGAAGGCGCGTGTCCGAAGTGCAGCAGCAAGAGATAATAGGAATCACAAAAAAACTTGCGGTTGCGCTCGACGTGCGGGGAATAGTCAACATACAGTATGTTATATCCGGCGGAAAAATATATGTGATTGAAGTTAATCCGCGTTCAAGCCGCACGGTTCCTTATATATCCAAGGTTACCGGCGTTCCCATGATAAGCCTTGCGGTGCGCGCCTCATTGGGGCAGCGGCTCAACAAGATGGGTTTTGGGGTTGGGCTTATTCCCCCGCGCAGCATTACCGCCGTCAAAGTTCCGGTTTTCTCGTTTGAAAAACTGCCCGATGTCGAGGTGGGGTTAGGGCCTGAAATGAAATCTACGGGAGAAGTTCTCGGGATTTCGAAAAGTTACACAAAAGCGCTGTTAAAAGGGCTTGTCGCCTCGGGGCTTGTGGTGCAAAAAAATAAGAAAGCGGTTTTATTGACTGTTGCGGACAACGACAAACAAGAACTTGTGCCCATTGCGGCTGTGCTCGATTATATGGGGTTTGATATTTACGCTACAGCCGGGACCGCCAATGTATTAAACTTTAATTTTGTGGCGGCAAGTTCGCTTCCTAAGCTGTCGGAAGAGCCCTCGGCGATAAACGGGCTGATAGAAAGCGGGCAGATAGCGCTAATACTAAATACGCCCACAAAAGGGCGGCATGCGGACAGAGACGGTTTTAAGATACGCAGGATGGCGGTTGAACATGGCATTCCGTGTTTAACCTCTTTAGATACCGCGCGGGTGCTTCTTGAGAGTTTAAAGTCGGGTGATATGGACTTTGAGCCCCTTTGTATTTCGGATATATAAGGAGTAATAATGCTAAAAAACATTACGGCGAGCGTTGTTGTAACCGAACCTTTGGCCAAAGACATATTTAGGCTGATACTGCATTGCCCGAAGGCAGATTTGCGCCATTTCGTGCCCGGGCAGTTTGCTCATGTGCGTATACCCGGGCATAACGAATTGCTGCTCGGGCGTCCAATAAGCATTAACGCGATTGACGTAGAGCAAAACACAATTACTCTTATCTGCCGCAAATCCGGGAAAGGCACCACCGCGCTTTCAAAGATAGCGAAAGGCACTAAGCTTAGTGCGATATTGCCCGTTGGGCGGGGGTTCTATTTGCGGGGCGCCGACAAAAAAGTTTTCCTGGTTGGCGGCGGGATTGGAATTGCGCCTTTGCCTGCCGTTGTTCGCAGATGGCCCGATAAAAGCTATGAAGCGTTCTTAGGGTATGCAAGTAGCGATGTTTCATATAAAATAGAGGAGTTCTCGGTTTGTGATTTTGTGCATATCGCTTCGGACGACGGCTCGATCGGAGAACGCGGGGTTATTACCGGTCTTCTTGAAAGAAGGCTCGGGGTTATTACCGGTCTTCTTGAAAGAAGGCTCGGGGTTGTTAAACCGGATGTTATATTGGCGTGCGGCCCAACGCCTATGCTGCGCGCTCTAAAGCAAATTACACACAAATTTAATATTAAATGTCAGGTTTCGTTAGAACAGAGAATGTGTTGCGGGTTCGGCGCGTGTTCCGCGTGCGTTTGCGGCGTTAATACTCCTGAAGGACGGGATTATAAAAAAGTGTGCGTGCAAGGCCCCGTATTTGATATATGCGAGGTAGCGTTATGACGGATATTGATATGCAAACATCGTTGTGCGGCATAAATTTTAAAAACCCAATCATAGCGGCATCGGGCACTTTCGCTTTTGGGGAACAGCATTCATGGTTTATTGATGTCTCTTTGCTGGGCGGAATAGCGCTAAAATCGTTAACGCCCAAAAAACGCGCGGGCAATGTGCCGCCGCGAATAGCGGAAACGGCTTGCGGAATTATCAACAGCATAGGGTTGCAAAATCCGGGCGTGGATATGTTTTTAGAGCGATACTACAAAAAAACGTTAAGCTATGACACGGTGTTGATTGCCAACATTGCAGGAGAAACCATAGAGGATTACGTATATGTGGCGGACAGGCTCAACGATACAAAAATAAGCATGTATGAAATAAACATTTCGTGCCCAAACGTTAAACTTGGGGGCGCAAGCCTTGGGTCGGACGAGGAGAGCGCCGCGAGGTGCGTGCGCAGCGTAAAGGCGGTATCCAAAAAGCCCGTAATGGTTAAACTGACCCCGGCGGCGGACGTGGTGCAAATAGCAAGGGCGGTACAACAAGCGGGTGCGGACGCGATTTCCCTCATCAATACTCTTCCCGCAATGGCGGTGGACGTAAAAACAAAAAAACCTATTTTAGGCAATGTGACGGGCGGGCTTTCAGGACCGTGTATTATGCCCGTCGCTCTCAAAATGGTGTACGACTTATCGCATGCCGTAAGCGTGCCTATAATCGGCATGGGCGGGGTTATGACAGGCGAGGACGCAGCCGCTTTTATGCTGTGCGGTGCCCAATGCGTTATGGTGGGCACGGCGGGGCTTACAGATCCGAATGCGCCTGTGCGAATAATCGGCGAGCTAAAGACATACGCAAAAGAAATGAAAATTAGCAGTATTAGCGCCCTTACCGGCGCGCTGGAGGTTTAAATGACTAAGGAGCGGATACTCGACATATTCAGAGAAACGGGGGTGCTGCTTGAAGGCCACTTTCTGTTGACCTCGGGAAGGCATTCGGATACATATCTGCAGTGCGCCAAGCTGTTTCAAAACGCCGGGATTTCCGAGAAATTCGCAATAGAGATTTCAAAAAAGTTTTCGGGCGTTGATTTGGTTGCAGCGCCTGCAATCGGCGGAATTATTCTTGGATATGAAGTTTCGCGGCAGCTTTGTGTGCCTAACGTATTCGCGGAACGCGAAAACGGGCTTATGGCTTTGCGGCGCGGGTTTGGCGTATCCGAAGGAGCGCGGGTGCTTATTGTGGAAGATGTAGTGACAACGGGAGGCTCGGTTAAAGAAGTGATAGAGCTTATGCGCCGCCTTGGCGCAAAGGTTGCCGGAGTGGGCAGCATTGTTGACAGGTCAAACGGCACGGTCGATTTTAAAGTGCCGTTTAACTCCGTTCTAACCTTTGACGCAGTTTCATACCCCCCCGAAGATTGCCCGTTGTGCGCCCAAGGCTTGCCTGTTGTAAAGCCGGGCAGCCGCGCATTAAAATAGCAATGCAAATATTGTAATTACGGGGTGCGCAAAATATTATGTGTTGCTTTTTAACAATTATACTACCAGCTTAAACGAAGTTATAAATGTTAATGCTGCCTTGTAATATCAAAGGTTTATAGATAACATATTAATGAATAATTACGTGAGGCAAAATGTATGATAAGAAGAAAACTAAAACCAATAGTAAAATGGGCTGGCGGCAAGGGGCAACTCGTTGATGAAATCGCCGCTTTATACCCGCCAGACATGGGTTGCGACATTATCAAATATGCCGAGCCTTTTGTGGGCGGGGGTGCAATACTATTTAATGTATTACGAAAATACGATTTAGAATCAGTTTTTATTTCAGACACAAATGCGGAATTAATAAACATGTATTGCATGATAAAAGATAAAGTTGATGATTTAATTGCGTTATTGAAATCATTTGAAGATGATTATATTCCGGCCGATTTTGACAAAAGAAAAAATATTTATTATGATAAAAGAGATCGCTATAACGAACTTATAATTTCGGGTAAAAGCAAATCAGGCGTTAGAAGTGCCGCATTATTTATCTTTTTAAACCGGACTTGTTTTAATGGACTTTACAGGGTAAACAAAAAAGGTTTATACAACGTTCCGATAGGATCGTACAAAAGGCCTCAAATTTGTGATGAAAGCAATTTGCGTTTTGTTTCGGAAGCGCTGCAGAATGTTACCATAATTTGTGCGGATTATAAACAGTCGAAATACTTTATTGATGATAAAACTTTTGTGTATTTTGATCCTCCATACAGACCGTTAACATCGACTGCCGGATTTACTGCTTATACGGAAAATGAATTTGATGATGATTCGCAGATTGAACTTGCTAATTTCGTACAAGAATTAAGCCGCAAAGGTGCGCACATCGTGATTAGCAATTCCGATCCCAAAAATATTGATCCGGATGATAGCTTTTTTGACGAGCTGTATTCTAAACAGGTAATCAAAAGGGTTTTTGCATCCCGCATGATAAACAGCAATGCTAAGGAGCGCGGTAAAGTTAGCGAACTTTTGATATCAAATTATTAAGAGGTGCGATGTGAGGGATTTTAACAGTTGGCTAAATAAGTTTAGATTAAGCATTTCTGATTACAAGTATTATGTTAATTTCGAAAAGGTCATTAAAAATGTTAATGAGTATAAAATAGAGCTTAATATACTTAATTCTTTGATAGGCTCGCAAAATATTGAATCAGATTTTGAAAGAATCATAATGAAGTACCCAGAAACATTAAAATGCATACCGTTACTTTTAGCTGTTCGAAATAGTGAGATATTTGCACAAGACGAAGACGGAGCATTCATATACAAATTCGATAAAATTAATTATTCCAAAGAGCAGTACAAAACCTTTATGCGTAAAACAGGTTTATTTAATATGTTAGCAAATCATATTGTTAGCAACTTAATTGATTATGCTTTGGGTGTTGAAACCGGGCTCGATTCTAATGGTAGAAAGAACCGAGGCGGGCATCTTATGGAAAACTTAGTAGAAAGATATTTAAAAAAAGCCGGCTTAGTAAAAAATACAAGCTATTTTAAAGAGATGTATCTTGCCGACATTGAAAGGAAATGGGCTATTGATTTATCGACGCTTTCAAATAAGGGCAAGACTCGCAAACGGTTCGATTTTGTGGTAAAAACAGATTCAATGGTATATGCTATTGAAACAAACTTTTTTGGCGGAAAGGGGGGAGGCTCAAAACTTAATGAAACGGCAAGAAGTTATAAAATGTTAGCCCTTGAATCAGACAATGTCAAGGGGTTTACTTTTGTGTGGTTTACCGATGGAACAGCCTGGTTAAGAGCAAGGAATAATTTGCAGGAAACATTTGATGTTCTTGATACTGTTTACAGTATTGACGATATAGAGAAAGGTATTATGAAAAAACTGTTCAGGTAAGAGGATATTAATGCAGGAAATTAATAAATGGGAACCAGTCAACTTTAAACTTGAAACGAATACCGTTTGGAGTTTTCCAGAGCGGGGCGATTGGGCAACCCATGACGCAAAATGGCGAGGTAACTGGTCTCCATACATACCGAGAAATCTGCTTTTGCGTTATTCGTGTGAAGGCGATTTGGTGCTCGATCAGTTTGTTGGGGGCGGGACTACTTTAGTTGAATCCAAGTTGTTGGGTAGAAATATTATTGGTGTTGATATAAATGATATAGCTCTTGAACGCTGTAAAGAAAAAATAAACTTCGAGCATGTATGCGCAACAGGCAAAGTAACTTTACGCAAAGGTGACGCAAGAGATTTATATTTTTTAGAGGCAGATTGCATTGATTTTATATGTACACATCCTCCATATGCGGATATTATACATTATAGTGAGGATATACCCGGTGATTTATCAAACCTTGGTGTTAACAATTTTCTTATAGAAATGAAAAAGGTTGCAAATGAGAGTTACAGAGTCTTGAAAAAGGATAGATTTTGTGCTGTTCTTATGGGTGATACTCGAAAAAGTGGGAATATTGTGCCTATGGGTTTTAAAACTATGCAGATTTTTGAGCAGGCTGGGTTTATAACAAAAGAGATAATTATAAAACAGCAACACAATTGCAAAACCACGGGTTATTGGAAAATTAAAAGCGTTAAACATAATTTTTTGTTAATAGCTCATGAATATTTATTTATATTCAAAAAATGAATGTTATTAAAATATGCATTATATGCCACCTATTGTAATGACAGTACGTTTATCATTTTAATATTCCATCAATTCAATTTGCAATGTCACGATAAGACCTCCTCCAATTACCACGCAACTCATAAATTACAAGCGCAGAACATATAAGAATGTTAATTTAGCATCCTATGTTTCATATTTCCCTACCGGTTGTTAATACTAAGAATCATAATGATACGGGAGGATACAGATGATTAGAACCGATTTAGCGATGGAAGCCGAAAACATAGAGCAAAGGATACCCGGAGTTTTTGTGCATAACGAAACGATAGTTAAAGGCATAGAGCGTGTGAGCGTTAATATATCGTCTAAAGAGGGTGAACAGGCGCTGGGCAAAAAAATTGGCACATATGTTACGATACATGCAGGCGCATTAGCGCAGGGGGACGCGCAGACGGACGAGGATTGCTCAAAAGTGCTTGCCGAAGAGATAAAAAAAATGGCTGCCGGCACCGCTTTTGGCAATACGCTTGTTGTCGGGCTTGGAAACCGAATGGTTACTCCCGACGCTTTAGGCCCGGCCGTTTGCGATTCGGTGTTTGTAACGCGGCATATACACGAATATGCCCCGCAAGAGGTGGACGAGCGTTTAGGAGTTGTCAGCGCTATATCGCCCGGGGTGCTTGGCGTTACGGGAATAGAGACAGGAGAGATAATTGAGGGGGTAGTAAGCCGCCTTAAACCTTCATTGATAATCGCTGTAGATTCTTTGGCATCGCGCAGCATAGAAAGAGTGCGCACCACAATCCAGCTATCCGATACGGGAATTGCGCCCGGCGCCGGGATTGGCAACAAGCGAAAAGCAATTGACCGGCAAACGCTTGGCGTGCCCGTAATTGCGCTTGGCGTGCCGCTTGTAGTGTACGCGGCAACAATAGCGCACGATTTGATCAACGCAACTATGGAAAAAACAAAAACCGAAGAAAAAACAAAAAATGATTTGAACCGTATATTATCCGCATTGACACAACAAGAAGAGGCGGAGATGATAGTAACGCTTAAAGAGATTGACAAAGTAGTTGAAGATTTGGCGCGCATAATTGCGGATGCGCTCAATATTGCGTTGCATAAAAACTTAACTCTTGAAGAAACCCGCCGCTACATGCACTGACAATACTTGTACTAAACAGCCGCCGCCGCGCATAACTTTTTAGTAGAGGTGCAGTGTAGTGGAATTTCAAATGCGGCGAACTTATTCCCGGCGAATTTATTACGGACAAAAAAAAGCATACAAGCGTTTTTATGCGCGGGCGGCGCTGCTGGTAGGAATAATGCTCGGCGTTGCGGCGTCTTTCATTCTTGTTTCAAATTACAACAGGCATGAAGGCATTGTTATAAATGACGATTTGCCTGCCAACGCACTAAACGTGCAAGATGCATCGGGAGAAGATGCGCTTGATGCCGCCATTATCGACCCGCGGCTTATATTGGGCAGCGAATTGCCGGTTATATACGGGATTGATTTGGAAGAAATTTTTGTCGATGAGCGCACCGAAGCGGATTCCCCGCAAACCGATATATTCTTTGATGTGCTGCCCGATAAAATAAAGATAGAGATATTGGGGTTTGCGAGCGACAAACCGAAAAAATTTTTTGTAAATGCGAAAGGGCCTCAAATACTTATATACCACACGCACACACAAGAAGCTTACCGTCAGATAAAGGGGCAAGAATATGTTGAAGTAGGCTCGTGGCGAACTGCCCAGCATGATTCTTCGATAGTTGCGGTTGGCTCAGCGCTGGAAAAAAGATTGGAGGAGCATGGGTATACCGTATTGCACGACACAACAAACCATGAGCCGCCGGCGCTTAACACAGCGTATACGCGTTCTCTTAAAACTATGGAAAAATATAAAAAAGAATATTCGTCCATAAATGTTTTTATAGACGTGCACAGGGACGCTTACGGAAACATAGCTGCGGGCAGCAAGGATTTTGTGCTCGTGAACGGGGAAGAATGCGCGCGCATAATGTTTGTAGTCGGGACGGGGGAACAGCATACAAAAAAGCCTAACTACGAATCGAACTATAAACTTGCGTTGGCAATAACAAACCAGATGGAATCGATTAAAAAAGGTTTTACCCGACCAATTCGCGTTAAAACCGGCCGATACAATCAACATGTGTCCGATATGTGCCTTTTAATAGAAGTTGGTCACAATGCCAACGCTTTGCAGCAGGCGATAAACACAACCCGCTATATTGCGCTCGCGTTAAGCAAAGTGCTTGAGCCAAGCACATAAAACAGTTGTAAACAGCCGCGCCGATGAAGTATAATAAATTTATCAATT
>CAYTUG010000005.1:0-93591 GCA_964441275.1 uncultured Christensenellaceae bacterium
CATGGCCGTCATTGCAAGCCGCAAGTCGGAATCGATATTGATTTTGCATACGGCGCTTCTTGCCGCCTGCCGGAGCATTTCTTCAGGTACGCCTCTTGCATTGGGCATATCGCCGCCATTTTTATTGATTATATCTACAAGTTCGGGAATTACAGAAGACGCGCCATGCAAAACTATAGGAAACCCGGGTATTCTTTTTTCTATCTCTTTAAGTATATCAAACCGCAGCCGTGGTTCCCCTTTAAATTTAAACGCGCCATGGCTTGTACCTATAGCAATCGCCAGCGAATCGGCGCCCGTTCTGCTAACAAACTCCTCAACTTCATCCGGACGTGTATATGAAGCGTCTTCAGAAGAAACCTTAATATCGTCTTCAACACCTGCAAGCCTGCCAAGCTCAGCCTCCACCACAACCCCTCTATCGTGGGCATAGTCAACAACTTTTTTTGACAGCGCTATGTTGTCCTCAAACGAAAGATGAGAGCCGTCAATCATCACCGAGGTAAACCCAGAATCTACACATTCTTTGCATATTTCAAAAGTGTCTCCATGGTCAAGATGAAGGCATATGGGCAGCCCTGTATCCTCCAATGCCGCCTCAACTAACTTTCTTAAATAAGTTGGGTTGGCGTAAGCCCTTGCTCCTTTTGAAACCTGCAGGATAAGTGGCGCATTTAATTCCTTAGCCGCCTCAGTTATCCCTTGAACAATCTCCATGTTGTTTACATTAAATGCTCCGATTGCATAGCCGCCTTCGTATGCTTCTTTGAACATTTTTGTACTAGTGACTAATGGCATTATATATACTCCTTTGAAAATTTATTTAAACTAATTCCAAGAGATATTATATACCAAATATTTATATTGTTAAAGTAGAAAATTTTTTTGTTTAGGTTTGTATAATTGAGATAGGAAATGTCGATATGGCGTCAGAATGTAAAATTGCTAAAAACAAGTGCCGGCGTGCGCCTTGCAAACCAATATTTGCAGGGCAATTTCAACAAAACGGCTTAGGAGTAAAGACAAGCTATCACCATTCTTTAAACCTTGCAACTATAATGAGCAGGTTTGTATTTGAGAGTGGATTATTCTTATGCGGCATTGTATAATTAGAATGCCAGCTGCATTCCTGCGGTAAGATAAACATCTTTTTGCAAGGCGGCAAAAAAATCTTAAGGAGTTGATGCCAGTATGATACATTTGGTTTACGGAAAAAAGGGTACGGGAAAATCTAAAAAACTTATTAATATGGCAAACGCTGAAATGGAAAAGACACACGGAAACATTGTCTATATAGACGATAGCAAACGCTATATGTACGATTTAAAGTATCAGATACGTTTCATCAACATGAGCGATTACAATATTGATTCGGCCGACATGCTCTATGGTTTCATATGCGGCATACTTTCCAGAGATTTTGACATTACTTCGATTTACGTTGACGGATTAAAAAGGATGGTAAATTACAAAAGCGAAAACCTTCAAACGCTGCTCACGCGCTTGGATACAGTTTTTGATGATATAAATGCATACATCGTTTTAAGCGGCGATGATGATATACCGGAATATTTAAAAAAGTATATAAAATAAAATGCCTTAACAAAAAACAAGCCGGTTATTACATGGGCTATAGTTTTAGTGTTAGTTTTGGAGGCGGCAATGTTACTCATTAGCACAAGAACCAATAACAGCGGCATAAAAGCCGGTGATGCTACGCTTGCCGGGATTGCGCCGGACGGCGGGCTTTTTGTGCCAAGCAAATTTCCGGCTTTGGATATTGAAAAAACTTTATCCTTTCCGTACCATAATCTTTGCGCTTATGTTTTAAGCCTGTTTTACGGCGGGACAAACGCGCTTGGCGGCATCACAAAACAAGCGTATCAAAATTTTGACCACAGCGCAGTTGCGCCTGTTGTAAAAATCGCCCCTTGCGAATACATGTTAGAACTTTGGCACGGGCCAACGCTTGCGTTTAAAGACATGGCTTTAAGCGTGCTTCCAAGGCTTATGGTTGCGGCAAAAAAAAGCAGCCAAAAAATATTGGTATTGGTAGCCACGTCAGGGGATACAGGCAAAGCTGCATTGGAAGGGTTTTGTGACGTGCCAGAAACGCGCATCGTGGTGTTCTACCCGTACGGCGGGGTATCGCAACTGCAGCGTTTACAGATGGTTACCCAACAGGGCGGCAATACGCACGTAATGGCAGTCAACGGAAATTTTGACGATACACAAAATACCGTCAAAGAGATATTTACCGACGCTGAGTTTATTTCTTTGGCGCTAAAACAGGGCTATTGCCTCTCATCCGCAAACTCTATAAACTTTGGGCGGCTTGCGCCGCAGATTGCGTATTATGTGAGCGCGTATGCACAGCTTGCCGTATCTAAAGAAATATCAGTTGGGGAAGAAATTAACTTTGTAGTCCCCACCGGCAATTTTGGAAATATACTCGCCGCTTTTTACGCAAAACAAATGGGGCTACCTATAAAGAGGCTTATATGCGCATCTAATAAAAACAACATACTTACGGACTTTTTCAACAGCGGCACATACAACTTAAACCGGCCTTTTTACAAAACTATGTCGCCGTCAATGGATATTCTTATATCGAGCAATCTTGAAAGACTGCTGTTCGAGTTAAATTCACGGGATGCTTCGGCAGTGGCAGGTATGATGAATTCGCTTAAAGAGAATGGAGAATACAGCATCACGTCAGAGGCTAAGCAGGCGCTAAAATCGGGCTTTTTTGCCGATTGGTGTGACGAGTTTGAAACGGCGAAAAGCATAAAAGACACGTTTGAAGAAAAGAATTACATTATGGATACTCATACCGCGGTGGCTATGGGCGTGTTTAATAAATATAAGAAGACGGGAGATAGCACAAAAACAGTAATCGTGTCTACGGCATCGCCATATAAGTTTCCTTGCGATGTGCTAAAATCGCTCGGGCAAAATGTATGCAACATGTCCGAGTTTGAAGCGGCAATAAAATTAAGCGATTTAACGGGAACTAAATTGCCAAAGCAGATTATGGAGCTTGAAGGCAAGCCCATACGGCATGCCGGAGTGTTCGATAAAGGCGAGCTTAAGCAGGCAGTTCTTAGCGTATTATAAAAATGCATTTTGAGTGTTTTGAATTAACGCTGCGGATTCCCGGGGCGTCAAGTTTAAAAGAAAAGCGCCGCATTATAAACAGCTTGAAGCAAAGATGTAAAGCCAGGTTCAATATTTCCGTTGTTGAATGCAATCAAGATAATAAATGGCAGACCGCGCATCTTGGTTTTGCTGTTGCAGCGCTAAGCGCCAGCACCGCGCGCAATGTTAAACAATCTGTTATTGATTTTATAACAGAAGACGCCAGAACAGATATTATTGATATAATTACAACATAGGAGGACTAATGAAAAAAATCATTTTTTCGGGCGTGCAGCCTTCAGGTGTTTTGACAATAGGCAATTATTTGGGCGCTATTAAAAACTGGGTTAAACTGCAAGACGAATATAACTGTTATTATTGCGTAGTTGATATGCACGCGTTAACGGTCAGGCAGGATTCTGCAAATCTTAGGAAACGCTGTCTTGATACGTTGTCAATGCTGTTAGCTTCGGGGTTAGACCCTCATAAGAACACAATATACTTCCAGTCGCATGTTACGTGTCATGCCGAATTGATGTGGACGCTGTCCTGTTATACGTATTTGGGCGAATTGTCCCGCATGACGCAGTTTAAAGAAAAAAGCGAAAGGCATTCCGACAATATAAACGCCGGGCTTTTTACCTATCCTGTGCTTATGGCTGCCGACATACTGCTCTTTGGTACTCATTTGGTGCCTGTGGGGGCCGATCAGAAACAGCATTTAGAAATAACGCGCGATATTGCGCAGCGTTTTAACAATTTATATGGGCAGGTATTTACCATACCCGAGCCTTATATTCCAAAATCGGGCGCAAGGATAATGAGCTTGTCCGAGCCTGATTTTAAGATGAGCAAATCAGACGGCAACGAAAACGCCTACATTTCACTGTTGGATACCCCCGATGTAATAATGCGTAAAATAAAGCGCGCCGTAACCGACTCTGAAGCAAAGATATATTATTCTGAGCAGAAGCCGGGAGTATCAAACCTTATCAGTATTTACAGTTCGGTGACAGGGAAAAGCATAAGCCAAACTGAGCAGGAGTTTTGCGATAAGGGTTACGGAGTGTTAAAAGAGCGTACCGCGCAAGCGTTGATTGAGGAGATAAAACCGTTGCAGCAGCGGTTTGCACAAATTCGCGCGGACAAGGCGTATCTTAATAATGTGATAAAAACCGGAGCGGAGCGCGCGCACACAGCGGCAACAAGAATGATGAACAAAGTATACAAAAAAATTGGCGTTGCGCCAAAAGAAATATAGTTCTTGTAACCTGACTCGTCTGTATGCATACAGAATGTAAAAAGAAGAGGGCTTATGCGAAAAGCCCTCAGTAACAACATTTAAGTACACAACTTTGTGTGTATTTATGCTGTCATCTCGTGACTTTAAATCGGGTGCAGCGCCTGCACCATAAATTTATCTTAGCATTTTGCCGGTCCGCAGCTTGCTCCGCCAAACCCATCGCCACAGCAGCAAAGCAATAAGATTATCCAGAGAATGCACGAGCATCCGCCGCCACCGCCGCCGAATCCGCCGAAACCGCGGCCGCAGTCGCCGGCACCGCCCAAGCCGCCGCAGCAGCAGAGCAGAAGTATAATCAGCCAGCAACAGTTATTGCCAAGGCCGCCGCATCCACAATCGTAACCCATATATTCTTCCTCCTTGATAGATTTTAGGTATTCCCATTTATTTAGGCTCAGTTTATATTACGCAGAGGAAATATATTTGGTGCATGAGAGTTCCTATTCAGAATGTGCGCTATCGAGCATTTGAACGTCTGACAGCTGTTTTTCAAGCCGTCGTGACTTTCGCGAGGCTTCTTCTAAATTGTTTTGCGCCGCGGATAAGCTGCGTTGCGTTTTTTCTATTGCGCTAATAAAACCCGAAAATGCGTTGCGGGTTATGTCTAACAGTTTTAAAACCTCTCCCGAGCGTTTTTCTATTGCCAATGTTCTAAACCCCATTTGCAAACTTGAAAGCAAAGCGGTAAGAGTTGAAGGGCCTGCTATTGTGATATTGTATTCCCGTTGGCAGATATCAAAAATGCCAATATTGATTGCATCGGCGTAAAGACCTTCGGTGGGCAGATACATTATGGCAAAATCCGTTGTGTCGGGAGGATAAATATATTTGTCTCTTATACGTTTCGCTTCGGTGATAAGGCTTTTGCCGAGAGCCTTTAAAGCTTCTTTTGCCAGCTGCGTATCTCCCGATGCTAACATATTATCTTTGCGGATGTAATCCTCCATAGGAAATTTTGAGTCAATAGGCAGCAACAGAGGCTCTTTGTTCAATCCGGGCAATAGGACGGCGTATTCTACATGTTCGCGCCCTTTTCCTATTACAGCGTCTTTAACGTACTGCGCAGGCGAAAGCATGGCGGAAAGCAAGCTGCCCAATTGGGCTTCACCCCAAGTTCCGCGGACTTTCACATTAGAGAGTACGCGCTTTAAATCGCCCACCCCCGCCGCTAAAGAGCGCACTTCGCCCATGCTTACAAACACTTGTTCCAATTGATCGGAAACCTGCTTGAAAGAGCCTGTCAGCCTTTGGTTTAAGGTTTCCGATAGCTGTTGGTCAACGGTCGTGCGCATTTGCTCAAGCCTTCGCTCGTTAGAATCCGACATGTTTTTAAGCTGCGTTTCTACCGTTTTGCGCAAGCATTCCATACTTGCAGCATTTGAAACAGCCGTTTTATTTAATGTGTTTGAAAAGTTATCCCCTATGGCGCCGAACATTTCGCGTACTTCTCGCCGTTGAAGATAGGCGTTTTGCGCTGCCTGCTTTTTGGTATCCGAAAGCAATCCAAACAATGCAGACTGTAAATTATTTAAAGCCTCTTTATTGTCACACAGTTTTTTGTTCTTAGAAATCAGTATGCTGATTATCACAGCAGCCAATAGAATATTGATAAGAACAGCTATATAAAAAAGCGCATCCAAACAACCACCATCCTTTCGCAATATATTATAACAGATATCAGACCGTTTTTATGTACACCTGCTAATTGTAATTATTGATATGCGATAAAAAATTGTTGACTTAAGTATACATTTTATGTTATTCTTATAAAAAACGGAGATAATAATGTGCATAGGTGAACGTAGCATCCCAACCATACTTAAATGGATGATAGAATGCCTTTTGATACCCGGCGTATTGATTATATTAGCATTTCCTTTTGTGTGGATATTTGGTTCGGCGGCAATAAGAAACTTTTTTGCCGGCCACACCGATGACCCATGGATTACATTCGTTTTTTTGCAGATAAGCGCAATCCTTTGCTGGTTAATACTGTTTTTTCTGTGGCGTTTGCTAACCAAAGTTATAAAAAGCTCGCCTTTTGTGTACAGCAATGTGCGTTATCTAAAATATATATCTTATCTTTGCGCAATTGCCGCCGTTGTATTGTTAGTAAAAACATTTTTAGATTTTTCGGTTTTAACGCCTGTTGTGGCAGTGCTTTCTGTGCTTTCCAGCCTTTTCTGCCAAACGCTCGCAGCTGTGTTCGACAAGGCTATCAGGATAAAAGGCGAGAACGATCTAACAATCTGAAGGGAGGATAAATTGGCTATTATTGTGAACCTTGACGTTATGATGGCAAAAAGAAAGATGTCGCTTAACGAGCTTTCAGATAAAGTAGGCATAACAAAGGCTAATTTGTCTATTCTAAAAACCGGTAAAGCCAAGGCAATACGCTTCTCGACGCTTAATTCCATATGTACCGAGCTTAACTGTCAGCCGGGAGATATATTAGAACACAGAGAAGATGACAAGCAATTATAAATATCATTGCAACCTCATTTTATAGAGCATTTTTAAATGAGTTTGAAAGCAAATCCCTGATTTAGTCAACCCGTATAAGTGCAAGAAAAAAATTTGGTCAGCTTTTGGGTCATTATTGATAGCTGATATTGGAAATTTCAATAATCCCGTTGTTATTTATTTGCCAGACTCTCCCAAATCCCATCATGCTGCTATATTGTTGCACCGTTGCCGTTTGCTCCTTATATGTTTGTCACGCTGCCGCGCATATAGATTTTATCTTTGCTGCTAAGTCGGTATAATGCGTTGTTTCGCGCCGTTTCCCCATAATTTTCGCATGTCGGCGCTCTTTTGCGAAGTTATTCGTTTTTGCGCAAACAAAAAGAGAGGCACCTTGCGATGCCCCTCATCGGCTTGGAGGTTATGTCATTGACCTTTCAGCCATCTCAATCGCCTCACGAACAATATTCCCGCAATTTCTTGAAGTAACTCCGCCCCAGCCTTCGCTGTTTACGATGTTATCGACACCAAGCCGTTTTGCGATTTCTTGTTTTAAAGGCTCCGACATTAACTTTCGTCTTGACATTGTAACCTCCGTTACGTTTATTCGGGCGCCCATATCATAGTATGCCCGCATTTGCATATATTTTAATAGAATAAAGTGGTTTTAATGTTTTTGGAAGAAAAGCGGCATGCTTTAAACAAAAGTAAAAATTTACAGCAAATTAAAACAGCGCTTTTATAAAAGCTAAACATACATGGTTTTTCATGCAAGCTTTAGGCGGCCCATTCGTCTAAACCTTTGAATACAGCCTCTTTCGTCTGCATGCAGATAGCCGGCAAAGAACCTCCCCAAGCCTTTTCGGCAGCCGCAAATCCTTTTTCTATGGCGCCCTTTAATTCGGCAAGTTTTGAAGCGTCGCCGCCCGATATACCTTTGGCAAACTCTATTATTCTTTCTGAAGTTTGTTTTACGCCCCAATAACCGTCTTGGGCAATATCCTGCTGCGCTTTTAGTTTAGTCGCCTCGTCAACCCGCAAATTTTCAAAATAGCCTTTTATGTTACCGTTGTATTTTTTAAAAATCTGCGCGTAGCTTAAGCCCTTGCCCTCCGCCGTTTTAACGCTCTGCATGGTCAGCAGTTTTTCTACCACGCCCTTAAGCCCGTTCAACTTGGCGTTTGCCTTAAGGCTCATTCCGCTTATTGCAGTTGAGTTTTTAGAATAGAGTTTATTTTTGTTAGCTTGCGGCGAAGATTTAACAAACACTGCGGCTTTTGTGTCAGCATCGTATTCTTTTGTTTCAATGATTTTGCGTTCCTTCGCATTAGCTTCAAAAATTTTATCCCCCGTAGCGCCCTGATGCGATGAAATTGGGTTAATAGCCATATTTAATGCCTCCTTGCATATATACTTACTATATCGTTATAACCGGGCGCAAGCTTTAAGCCTTCTTATTGTCAATCTTGCTGCCCTTTGGTTTGCCGGTTTTCATTCCGCATATACAACGCACGGGTAGGGAATGAAAACAAAATCGCATTCTTTTCAAATTCTTCTTTTATTTTTAGATTTATCTCTTGTTGCACGCTCATATAAACATCAAAATCACTGCTTTGCACATAATAGACTATCTCGAACATAAGCCCCGAATCATCAAAGGAATAAAAATGAGCTCTGTTAAACTCCGTTCGTTCAACGCCGGCTATTATCCGCTCGATTATTTTCGGAACCAGTTTTAAATTTTCAACAGAAGTATCATATGCAACGACAATACGAAAAACAATCCTTCTGTTTTCCATGCTTTTATAATTTTTTAGCCTTGAGCTTGTCAAGTCCTTATTGGAAAAAACAAGCTGTTCACCGCTGATGCTGCGCAGGCGCGTTGTTTTTATACCTATGTGTTCAACATTTCCCAAATAATCATCCACGGCAATAAAATCGCCCACTTCAAACGGCCTATCTAAAAATATGGTAATAAAGCTGAATATGTCTTCGAGTATTGCCTGTGCCGCAAAAGCGACCGCCAAACCGCCAATTCCAAGCCCGGCGATAAGAGCCGTTATGTTAACACCTATGTTCTCCATAAACAGCATCAAGGCAGCGCCCCAGATTATTATTTTTATGATAACAGACATCCACTTTGCCGCCACGTGCCCCGATTCGCCGGTCTTTTTCGTCCAGAATTTGTCGGCAAGATATAACACTATAGCAATCACAATGCGCGCGCCTAAAAAAACAGCAACCGCAATAGTTGCTATTTTAATTATTTGCGCTATTGTTTCATGAAGCGTAAGCATGCTTATACTTGCATAAAAAAGCCCCAAATATAAGACGGGCAGCAGATACCTGTGCACAATTCGAATAAGCATATCGTCAATATCGGTTTTTGTTCTTTTTGCAGCCACGTAAACACGTTTTACTATTATTTTTTTTATAAGCGAGAGAATAAGCATCCCAAGCGTCAGCGTCACAATAAACAGCAAATAACTTTTAAGCGTATTGCCCAAAAACTTTGAGTTTAAAAAAGTGTTATCCAAAAACGAAAGATTAAAAAAATCGTCCATTTTTAACCTCCAATTACGGTTTCTTTTAGCTTACCACATATTAAACTTCACGTACAAATAAAAAAAGCCGGCTGTATTTTGCCGGCTTGACTGCGGTTAAATATCGGAAGGTGCTTTTGCTTTGTTCGCATTTTTAGCCTTTTTTGAAGATTGTGAAATTAATATTGTGCCAATAATGCCGATCATCAACGCACCAACTATTAAAGCGCTAAATTCAATTATTGATACCTCCAAACGCCCAATTGAGTGGTTCGTTTGCTGCGAAATCGGGACCGTTTGACTGTCGGATTCGCTTTGCTGGTCAGCTTGTTGTTTTTGCTCAACCTTACGCTTTTCTGCCTCTGCCTTAAGCTTATCCTCAAGCAATGCAACTGCGGATTCAAGTTCTTTTATCTGCGCGGTTGCGCCGTCGTCAGCAGTGCTAAAAACCCCTAACGCACCTTCTATCACATCGTTAGACAAAAAATACGACGAACAATGCAATATAGTAAATTCTAAATCCCCGTTTTGATCTACAACTGAAGAAAGTTTCTCCTCAATTTTATCGGATAAGTCGTAATAATAGTATAAATAAAGTTTATCGCCGGGCACATTGTTGTTTGCCTTAATTGTAAACGTAACCGGCCCCGGAAGCATCCCTTTATGTCCGAAATGCAGCTGGTATGCGTCCGCCCCGCCCGCAGCGTCGGACAGCTTTTTAGTCTTTTCCATGCTAAGAGTAAGATCAAGCGTTTTTAGATCTTTCGGCATCTTAAATTTGTTGCCGTCAACCCGGCACGAGTATCCGGGAAATTTTAAATTCAGCACCGCTTTCTTTTTGGTTATATTGTCTAATACCGATGCCGGGACTTTGGCGTCCGTTATATCTATGTCTATAACTCCGCCGTCGTCCGCAAGCGCAATTTTATCCGCCGCTTTTTCCCACTGCGTAGGTTCTTTCACATTAACCGGCCTTGGGGTCAATTTGTCCACAACTGCCGCCGTATACGTTTTAGAAAAAGACTTTTTTGTCTCGTTATAATTCGCGTCCAAATAGTTATAATAACCGCTGAGTTTTATAGTGCCTTTCGCACCCTTTGCCGCGCCCGCTTTAACTCTAACTTTTATGCTGCCCTTATAGCTTTTTGTTTTGTTTTTGGGCAGCGAATCGTGAAACAGGTTGGCGCCTCCCGAAACCTTTTCAAAGACTCCGCCCACGCTTACGTTTGCGTTTGCGACGCATACTCCCGATACTTTAAATGTATAGTTTATGGTGTACGTTTTACCCGCAAGCAATTCCTGCTTATAGGGACCGGAAAATGAAACGGATGCTGATGCCGCATAAGCGGTGGTTATCTTAAAAACAGATGTTATAATCACAGCAGTTAAAAGTAGCGCTGTAAACTTTTTCATAAGTCCTCCCATAAGGTGTAATCGGGCTGCAAAATACTACTGACGTGCGCGGAATAAAAAATAAATAGAACAGGCAATCTTGACAATTGAACTAACCAGTCCGGCACTTGTTGCCTTATTTTATTCATAACCGCGCCCATATAGTTTTACAGCACAGCCCAAATGTTTTATAAACTCTTTATTACTTATTGTAACAGCCGGAAGAAAAGAATGCACATTTTTTTAACCGCCGGCTTTCATTTAGCGCTGCAATCCTCATGTTATTGTTATAACATTGTAAATTAAAATGCGCAATGATATAATTCCGATATCATTCGTTAACGGAGTTTTTTTATGAAACGTTCACTTCTTATAGTTTCTGTTTTGCTCGTAGTTGCTTTTCTTATTTCTTGTGCGCCCGAAGTAAAACCTCCGGAGGCGTCTTCAAATCCAACGCCGGCGCCAACGCTTGCCCCCACGCCTGGGCCCACAATTGAAATAACCGCCGCGCCCACACCCGCGCCGCTTACCTCGTTTACCACGGGACTGCCGTTTGAAGGCGAGTATAAACCGGTTATGGTGGTTATTGAAAATTCGCCCGCTGCACGCCCTCAGTTGGGTTTGCAGACCGCCGATGTCGTATATGAAGTGCCTGTGGAAGGCAGCATTACCCGCTTTGTCTGCGTTTTTTCCGATAATGTCGCGGAAAAGGTGCAACCGGTAAGAAGCGCGCGCATTCCTTTTATTTATTTGCAAGGCGAGTGGGAAGGAATACTAATGCATTTTGGCGCAGCGGGCAGAAAAAAATCTCAATGGAATAGGGAATACAGCGTTTACGGCCATAAACTATATAAAAAAAGCGGCATGGTGATGGACGGGCTTAGCGGTACTTGGAAGAATTACTTTTACCGCACTAAAACCGCCAAAGCTCCGCACAATGTGATTGGAAAACCGTTAAATGCTGTACAATTGTATAACTACGAACCCGTTCCGCCCGGATGGTTGTTTGATAAATCCCACACATACGAAGCGGAAAACGCCGATACGGTTAACCTGCCGATGTGCACAAAGAATAAAAATTTTGTTTCTTATTCTTACGATCAGGACAAAAGCGTTTATCTGCGCTTTATGAATAAAAAAGCGTTTATATCCGCCGAAACGGGAAAGCAAGTGAATGTAAAGAATATAATAGTGCAGCATAGTACATATAAATCTTCGTCCGGCCGCAAGCTTTGGAATCTTGTAGGCGGCGGCAAAGCCGAATTTTATATAAACGGCAAAAAAATTGACGGCAGTTGGGAACGGGAGTCCGACAACAAAAAAACCGTATTCCTCGATTCGGGCGGAAAACAGATAATCTTATCGCCCGGTAACACATGGGTGCATATTTGCCCATAACTTTTTTTAACAGGAGCGTTTGATGACCGAATTACGCGGATTGCAGCTGGCCGAGCTAAATATATTGCTTGATGTGGATGATTTTTGCCGGAAAAATGATATTCCGTATTTTTTAGCCGAAGGAACGTTATTAGGCGCTATCCGCCACAAAGGGTTTATACCCTGGGATGATGATTTAGATATAATGATGAAGCGCAGCGATTATAACAGGTTTCTTGAAATTGCGCCCAAAGAGCTTAAAGAAAAGTACGAAGTTCAGCATTCAACAACTGTAAAGAATTACTGGTCACCATTTATCAAGGTGCGGTTAGTGACCGGCGAGCAAAAATACCGTCAGCAGCACATCGCACACTTAACAAACAACAACGGGCCTTGCATAGACATATTTCCGATTGAATATGTCCCCCGGCAAAAGAGTTTAGCGCAAAAATTTCAAAGCAATTATATTAAATATTTAAGAGGAATGCTAAGCCTTAAGCTAAAAATTGTTTGTCCAAAAAGCCTCAAGCGGCGCATGTTACGTTTTATTTCATTGTTTTACAGCATAGACGCAATACATAGGCGATTAGAACGCACGTTTAACAAGTATAACAACAAAAAAGAAAACTTTATGGCCATACTCGCCAGCTACCAAAGAATAGAATGCCAAACCGTACCGGCACATATATACGACAATTTCGTATTTAGAGATTTTGAGGGTCATAAACTGCCCGTTCCAAAAGATTATGATTTTTTGCTAAAGCGCATATACGGCGATTACATGACTTTGCCGCCGGTTGAAGAAAGAGCAGTCAAGCATCATTATATGAAAGATAATTAAGCATCAGCCGCCGCCAAAGGCGGGCAATCTGCATCGGCTGCATTTGTTAATTTTTCGATAAACTCCACTACCCTTTCAGTCGAGTTTTCATCATGATAATCGAAATATTCTTGTTTTATTCTTTTTATCCTGCCGATATCCGGCTTAATATTGTTTATTTCATAAACAAGCTCGTCAAACGTTTTTGTAATTTTGCCGGGCACAAATTCCTCATAGTCCATATAAAAACCCCTGGCTTGCTTATAGTTATCAAGATCGGGAGCATGGAATATCATTGGACGTTCCAATATCGCATATTCGAACATAATAGTTGAATAGTCGCTCACCAGTAAATCCGCGGCACACAGAACGGATATCAAATCCTCGTTTGTTAAATCAATAACATTTTCGGGACAACAAAAATCTCTTATCAAGGGATGAAGCCTGATGGCCAAAGTATATTTATCCTTAATTTTTTCCGCCAACCCTGCGATATCGATAGGAAGCATGGAAACATCGTCTATGCCTCCGCCTCGAAACGTTGGCGCATACAAAACAACTTTGCCGTTTGGAATGGCGTATTTATCCGAAATAATCTTTTTTAAGCTGTTTGTCCTCTCTTGATTAAAAAGCGCGTCCGCCCGGGGCGAGCCAAGCGCATACACATTTTTAATCGGTATATTAAGCGCATCGGCATAAATAGCGCGCACTTTTTCACAGCTTGAAATTGCAAAATCGCACGATTTGATATTATAAAGCCTTTTTTTCGTGTCGCTTCCAAACTTTTTTAACGCGCCGCAGGCGTGCCAGATTTGCAGCACTATGGTTTTTCTTTTTTTGATTATTGCATTCATAACAACGCTGTTAGCGTCAAGCACCACAACTTTTGCGGTGTTGAAAAAATAGGCTTGCTTTATAATATTTATAAAATACAGCAGTTTGCTTTTTAACGTGCCCTCGTACTTTTTTAAAAGCAGCACAACGTCATAGCCGCCTTTTTGTTCAACGGCTTCGCAAATGGCTTTAAAGTTCCCCTCCGGCTTGTTTGAAAAGTACGAAATAAAAACGATCCTGTTTGCTTTAACGGGCATAAAGCGTGTAAAAATGTTTATTGTAAAAGCGATGGCGTATACGATTATTTTAAAAAGTTTTAGCATAGCGCCCCTTAAGCCGCTTCAAGCGTATTTATTTCAAACTATTTATGTACTTTTCAACAATCTGATCTACATCCCCTTGGGCAATTAGTTTGCCCTTTTGCAAAAATATTGCCCGGTTGCAAAACTGTTTAATCGCATCGACGCTGTGGCTGACAAACAATACAGTTATCCCGCTTTCAATCATCTCTTGCACTCTGTCTTTGCATTTTTCCTGAAACTTATTGTCCCCAACGCTTAGAACCTCGTCAATAATCAGTATATCAGCGTCTATGTTAACGTTGATGGCAAACCCGAGCCTTGCCCGCATACCGCTTGAATACGTTCTTACAGGTTGATCTATATAATCTCCTATATCCGCAAACCTTATTATGGCCTCCTCAAGCTTTCCTATTTTCTCTTTCGTAAGCCCTAAGATATAGCCGCGAAGATATATGTTTTCACGCCCTGTCATCTCTATATCAAAACCTGCGGTAAGCTCTAAAAGAGCGCCGACTTGACCGTCAACAAATATTTCGCCGCTTGTAGGGTATGTAACGCCGGTTATAAGCTTAAGAATAGTCGATTTGCCTGCGCCGTTTCTTCCTATAAACCCAACGCTTTCGCCCTTTTTTACCGTAAAGTTTATGTTGCTCAACGCAAGCACTTTTTTAGATTTGATTTGCTTTCTCAAAAACAAAGCTAAAAACCTTTGTTTGTCGTTTTTAAACAGTCTGTACGACTTTGTAACATTTTTAAATGATATAGCTATATCTTGTCCCATCGATTACACCATTCCTATATAACGTCAAGCATACGTTTTCTTAACCTTCTATAAACAAGAGAACCTAAAACAACAACGAGCAACAGCAAACAGAGAAAGCCTATAAGCTCGTTAGGCGATTCGAAAAACCACTTCTTATATAAAAAAGTGTTTCTGTAGCCGTCAATAATATAACTGACAGGGTTTAACTTCATAATTTTTCTCAACAGCCCTGGTTTTAACGATGCGGGGTCCCATATAATACCTGATAACCAGAATATTGCCGTAATAATAGATTTTAATAAGTTAATAAAATCTTTGCTGATACAGCTTAAGGGGGCTGTTATCCAAGTCAGGCATGTAAAAAAAATATACATAACCGGCATATAGAACAATATTTGGATGTTATAAATAGACGGCGCATAACCGGCAAATATAAGTATAACATATGAAATAGCAATAAGCCCGATGTGCACATACAACCTTGAAAGCGTGACAAAAGTCATGATAGTTGAAACGGGAAAGGGCATTTTTGTTGCGAAATGATTATATCTTCTGATTGAGTTCGCGCCGTCAATTATAGAATCCCGTATAAAAAACCAAGTGACAATACCAATCGTTAAAAATAATATGTTTGGCACCCCGCGCACGCTCGTGCTTGAGCGCAACCCAATCTCAATAGTAAACCAAAGCACAAATATTTGGACAAGCGGCCTTATTATCGCCCACAGTGGCCCAAGTGCAGAGCCTTTATATGTCTGAATAAGATCGCTTTTAGCTAACTTTAAAATTTGCCTAAAAAATTTTTTGTTCTCCCTAAGTATAAAAAGCATTTTGCCGCCGCCTCGCTAAATTACTTTTGCAATTATAATATATTTCTACCATTTTGCCAAGTTAAGCTTTGAATGCAAAAATAGCGTTTGCAAATTAAAGCGTTTTGGCGCGTATATCTTTTAAATTGACCGAAAATTTTTACTATGATAAAATTCGTTTGGGTATTTAGTATCATAAAATTAGCAGATAAACGTTTTAGGAGTATATTATTAACAAATGAAACAAAAGAAAGTATACATCGCAATGTCTGCCGATGTGCTGCACAACGGCCATATAAAAATAATCGAGGAAGGCGCAAAGCTTGGTGAGGTTACTATCGGCCTGCTGACAGACGAGGCAATCGCCACGTACAAAAGAATGCCCGTTTTCGGATACGAAGAGCGCCACCGCATACTTTCAAGCCTGCGCTATGTAAGCTGCGTTGTCAAACAAGCCACTCTTTCGTATGCGGACAATCTAAGGAAACTCAAACCCGATTATGTAGTACATGGAGATGATTGGAAGACGGGTATTCAAGCAATGGTAAGGGCGGAAGTTATCGATGTGTTGTCCGAATTCAAAGGCAAACTAATAGAAATACCGTATACTAAAGGCGTTACCGGAACTGAGATCGAAAAAACGTTGCGCCCTATACTAAATACTCCGGATATAAGGCGGGCAAAGCTTAGAAAGCTGCTTAAGCTAAAGCCATACTTGCGCGTACTTGAAGCCTCAAACGGACTAACAGGCCTTATTGTTGAAAATGCTAAAATACAGGACGGCGTTTCAATAAAAGAATTTGACGCCATGTGGGTTAGCAGCCTTTGCGACTCTTCTTTTAAAGGCAAACCGGATATCGAGCTTGTAGATTTGACAAGCCGGATAAACACTATAAACGAAATAATGGAAGTTACAACAAAACCGATAATTCTTGATGCGGACACCGGCGGACGTGTCGAGCACTTTGCATATAACGTGAAAACTTTAGAACGTCTTGGGGTATCTGCGGTTATTGTTGAAGATAAGATAGGTTTAAAACAAAACTCGCTTTTCGGCACAGATGCCGTTCAAACTCTTGACGAGCCTTGCGAATTTGCGTATAAAATAAACTCCGGAAAGCGCTCTCAAGTTACCCGCGATTTTATGATAATAGCAAGGCTTGAAAGCCTTATAGCAAAAGCAGGCATACAAGACGCGCTAAAGCGCGCTAAGCTTTATATAGAAAGCGGCGCGGACGGCATAATGATCCACAGCAAAGAGAAAGACGGCAAAGAGATTGCACAGTTCTTAAAACTGTTCCGCAAATATTCCGCCGATGTTCCCGTAGTCCTTGTGCCGACTTCGTACAATCATTTTACGGAAGACGAGCTGTGCGCCATGGGCGGCAATATAATAATTTACGCAAACCACATGCTGCGCAGCGCATACCCGGCGATGTTTCAAACGGCGCAGTCGATACTTACGCATGGCAGAAGCAAAGAAGCGGATGAAATGTGCATGTCTATAAAAGAAGTGCTTAGCCTTATCCCCGGAGAGTGCTGATATGATAAATCCCAAACAGTTTTATGATTATCTGCTAACAAAAGATATATCTCTTTTTACGGGAGTGCCCGACTCGCTGCTTAAAAACCTTTGCGCCTGCATAACGGATAACAGCGCGCCGCATATAATTGCCGCCAACGAAGGAAACGCCGTGTCGATAGCGGCGGGGTTTCATATAGCCACCGGAAAATATGGAGCGGTGTATATGCAAAATTCCGGCCAGGGCAACGCGGTAAACCCCTTGATTTCGCTTACCGATAAAGACGTGTACAATATCCCGCTGCTGCTTATCATAGGATGGCGGGGGCAGCCGGGCGTAAACGACGAGCCTCAGCACAAAAAACAGGGTAAACTCACCCTTGGTTTGCTCGATACAATGAAAATACGCCACTTTGTGCTTGAAGATAATTTCAAACCGCAAATAGACGCTTGCCATGAATACATGAAACAAGAAAACTTGCCGGTTGCAATTATCGTAAAGGCAGACAGTTTTTCGGAATACAAGCAAACCCCGGCCGCAAAAAAGTTTGATATGCTGCGCGAGCAGGCGCTGGAACAGATACTAAACCGCTTGGACGGAGACGATTTTATAGTATCTACAACGGGCAAAACATCGAGAGAAATTTTCGAGCTGCGGGAAAAGAGAGGCGAAGGGCACGCCAACGATTTTTTAACCGTAGGCTCTATGGGGCACTCGGCTTCTATTGCCTTAGGAATGGCGTTAGGCGCAAAACAAAACGTTTACTGCATAGACGGAGACGGCTCTTTGCTTATGCACATGGGCGGTTTGGCAATCGCGGCACAAAGCGCTCTGCCTAATTATAAATACGTTCTCATTAACAACGGCTCGCACGAATCGGTGGGAGGACAGCCTACCGTGGGCTTTGATATAGACATAAAAGCCATACTCAAATCGCTCGGGTTCAAACGAGTTTACACCGCGTCAACTAAGCGGCAAACCGCAAACGCAATGCAAAAGCTAAAGGCAAGAAATTTTAGCGCACTAATTATTAACGTGTCGCAAGGTTCGAGGCAAAATTTAGGCAGGCCCACAATACCGCCCGAGCAGAACAAGAAGGACATGATGCGGCTTTTCAACAGCAAAAACAATCTGGAGAATTTTTAATTGAAAGCAATCATTTTTAATTCCGGGATAGGCAAAAGAATGGGGGAGTTTACGCAAAGCAACCATAAATCGATGGCGCTTCTTGCGGACGGCGAAACCATATTTGAGCGGCAGATAAGAATACTTGGCGAATGCGGAATCAAAAGCTTTGTAGTCACAACCGGACCGTTTGAGGAGCAGTTAAAAAGCTGCGTGCAGCGCCGGTTTTCGCATTTGCGGTTTGAGTTTGTACGCAACCCTGTGTTTGACTCCACCAATTACATATATTCTATGCACCTCGCTAAAGGCTTTTTTGATGAAGCTGCGCTGCTGCTGCACGGCGATCTTGTGTTTAACCGCGCATTGATAACGGCGCTTATAAAAGCTCCCGAGCCTGATTTGGCGTTAGCGGACAAGACAAAACCGCTGCCCGGCAAAGACTTTAAAGCGCGCATAAAAGAGGGCCGCTTGGCTCAGGTTTCGGTAAACATATTTGATGAGGATTGTTTTGCTTTCCAGCCTTTATATAAGCTTAGCGTAAAAACGCTGGCGGCGTGGGCGGATCGCGTGGAAAAGTTTATAGCGGCAGGCAACGATAAGGTATACGCCGAAGACGCGCTCAACGAGATATTAAAAAGCCTCGATATTAAAATACACTCGTACGAAAACGACTTTATCGATGAAGTGGATACCCCGCAGGATTTGCAGCGCGTCTGCGAGCAGATCCGGCAGTTTGATTTTGACGAGCAGCAAATTTTCAATTCGGATTATGACTTTTTAAGAATACCCGAAATACTAAAAAAAAGCGGCGCCAAACGCCCGATGCTCGTATGCGGCAAATCTTTCGACAACCTGTTTATAAGCAGTTTCTTCGCAAACCTCAACATAGATTTTGTCAGGTTTTCGGGGTTCTCGCCCAACCCTAAGTATGAAGAAGTGGCTTTGGGCGTCGAGCTGTTTAAACGGCAGGGATGCGATTTTATCGTTTCGGTGGGCGGGGGAAGCGCTATCGACACCGCCAAAAACATCAAGCTTTTTTCCGCTCTCGACAGGGACAAAAACTATCTGGAACAGCCTTTGAAATACTCCCCCGTAAAGCATATAGCGATGCCCACCACCGCGGGGACGGGCAGCGAATCGACAAGATTCAGCGTGCTTTATTACAAAGGTGAAAAACAATCGATAGCGCACGATTGCATACTGCCCGAATACGCGATACTTGAGCCCAAGCTTTTGGAAACGCTGCCGGACTACCATAAAAAAGCCGCCATGATGGACGCCTTGTGCCAGTGTATAGAGGCGATGTGGTCGGTAAACAGCAACGAAAAATGCCGCCAGTACGCCAAAGCCGGGATCGAGCTTGCGCTTTCAAATAAGATGGGGTATTTGAACGGCAAAAAGCAAAGCATGGCGGCAATGCTGCTTGCCGCCAATTACAGCGGCAGGGCAATAAACATCTCGCAGACCACTGCGGCGCACGCAATGAGCTATAAGCTAACCTCCATGTACGGAATAGCGCACGGGCATGCGGCGGCGCTTTGTCTTTCGGCGGTGTGGCGATATATGTTAGGGAATAGCGAGGCTCTTGCAGACTCTTTTGACGCCATATCGTCGGCATTTGGCGTTAAAAGCGTAAATGCGGCGCTTAATATGTTCGACGATATGCTCGGTTTTCTTGAGCTTGAGGCGCCTGCTTTAACCAACCCGGAAGATATCAATATGCTTTCAGATTCAGTTAATCCGGAACGGCTGTCCAACAACCCGGTCGCTTTAACTAAGGGGGTTATAAAAGAACTTTATAAACAGATATTTAAAACAGTATCGCATTTAGCAACCTAAAAACAATCCTGCGTTTCGAAGACTTCCCAGCAGCTAAGTTTTATCAAAAATGCGAGATCTCCAAATGTTTTTTTGTTAGCATCAACAAAAATTAATAAGCCGCGTTTATTTAAACAGCGAATCAAACTGCGCTTTTGCTTCTCTATTGTATTGTGCGGCATCAAAATGATAATCCATTTTCCGTCCACCTTCAATAAAGCATTTCATGCCCTTAAGTATACCTTCAGCCGAAAAATCAACCACTATCTGGCCGTTTTCTAAAAACAAGTCTTTTGCCGTGGTGAAGTTTGAAATAATTATAGGCATGTTAAGCACTCTTGCCTCAAGCACCGCCATGCCAAACCCTTCGTACAGAGAAGGAAATACAAAACAATCGCATCGTTTCATCAAACCGAAGGGGTTATTCATCATTCCCGTTAGGATAATTTTATCTTGCAAATTATGATACGCTATTATTTCTTCGAGCGCGGGCTTAAGGTCTCCCCCGCCTATAATATACAGGCGGCAGGCAGGATAAGTTTTTATCAAGCTGGAAAACGCCTCGATTAAGTTCAAATGGTTTTTTTCCGCCGACAGCCTGCCCATAGTCACAAAGTTAGTGTCGGCGCCGTCGGGAAGCGGTATTGACATAAGCGCCTTTTCAGCTTCGTCGGTGATCCGCTCGCAATAAAACTTTGCGCCGTCCCGCTCGTAAATCTCAAACGATCCCGATTTTTTCAGCACCCTTTTGTCGCCTATTAAATTGTTAACGTATGTGAATTTTTCTTCGGTCTCTTCGTTCGCTAAGCTTTCTCTGTTGCGCTCCATAAGGCTTTTGCCTACCGATACAATCTTATCATACTGCCTGTAAGTTGAAACAGAACTAAAAATGTTTCTTCGGGATTGCGTATATGTTTTTTGTTTGGCTTTTTCAGAGTTGTTGGCGTCCGCAAGTAAATCAGTATGCTGCCAAATAATTTTTTTAGGCCCGGGCACAGCTGCGAAAAGATGAGCAAATAAAGCGGAATACCCCGAATAATTAATCAAATAGTCAAACCTTGCGTCTCCAATACAACGTGTTAATTCACGCTCAAACAACTTTTTTGGGTAAATCTTGCGCGCAAGCCGGCCTTTCATGCCGTGCTTGTGAATATAGTGCCACCGTAAAGCTTCTGTCAGCGTAACGCAAAATCCCCCCAAACGGCAGAACACCCGCACATTTTTGTTTATTTTTTCAAGGTTGGGATAATTCGCTCTTATATTAAAGGCGATAAGCGATACGTCAAATTTTTTATAGTCTATGCTGTTGAGCCTGTTTATCAGCGTGGTGGTCACGCCATCGGTTTTCAGCACGCCGCCGTATATGAGGATTTTCTTTTTATTGTTGTTCAAATTTACTGTTCGGTAACTATCACTGTTTTTGTTGAATACGCAGTCCACAATCCTGCTGGCCACTTTGCCGTCTTCATAGGCGCAAAGCTGCGTTTTGAATTCTTCGTACTTTTGTTTATACCGCGCATTAATATTTTCGATATCGTTAATCCACCCGGCTATCGTCTCGATATCGTCCGAGCCCGGCCCCGGCAATTCTTCCGGCTTGAAGCATATGCCTCTGTAACCCTCGTATTCTTTTAGATCGGGAATGTAGAACAACATCGGTTTGCCGGAATTCAGATAGTCGAAAGCAATGCTCGAATAATCGGATATTAAAATGTCAACGATTGATAAGACCTCGTTGGTATCCATACTTGCAGGTATAAACCTTTTCTTTTCACTTAAAGGCAAGCGAGCGTATACCAAATGGTGTGGTCTTGTCAATACCTGATATTTATCGCCCGTTTTCACCCGCAGTCTTTGTTCAAAGCTTAACAGGTCCGCTGCGTCAACCTCAGGGGCAGAGTGGTTTTTACCCTTCCATGTTGGCGCATACAAAATTATCTTTTTATTGCTGTCTACATCAATTCCATACTCTTTTAAACTGCGTAATATTTGTTCCTTGTTTGCATTTAACAGCAAATCGTTGCGGGGAAATCCTTCTTCGATAATTATCCCATCATACAACCCTTCAAGCTTATATGATTTTTTAAATATCCCGCTCATAAACGCATTGGGCGACGTTATATAATCAGCCATCATAAAATTTCTTAGTATGTTCTGGCTTAAAATTATGCCTTGCGGCATATCAAACCCTAAGGCTTTTAAAGTTGTGCTGTGCCACGTGTTTACGTAAACCTGCCCCTTTTTCTTGGCAAAATATGATGTAAAAGTGGTGTTGTTAATCAGGTATTGCGCATTCGCCAGTTTTTTAAGGTATCTAAAGCCGAAGTACTTAATAAAAAAAACGTTGCTCTTCTTGTATGCTTTTTTAAGCCTGCGCAGCTCTTGTTTCTCTCTTATAGCCCAATAATGTTTATAGCCTTTAAAACTTTCGTCGTTTAACAGCTCTTTAAAGATGGCGTACGGGTTGCATATCATGCCCGCCCCGGCGTAAGATTCGTAAAGAATTGTGTTCGCCTTTATTTTTTGCGTTTTATGATAGCGCAGATACGCCAACCTTTTGAGATTGAAAGCTTTTAATCTTTTGCGCATAAATTTGTAAGGCCTGCGCAAAACTTTTTTGACCGGCCTTGGCAGCACTTTCGACAGTATTTTTTTGATAAACCTCATCCAAAACCTCATTTAACGCTATTCTAAAACACCGGGATGCTTTTTATAACAAACCGTTTCTTTGTTGCCAGACTTAAAAATAATTTGCAGTGTTTTATAATGTTACAGGTTATATTATCATAAGCGCATACTCAGTTCAACCGCACAACTCAGCCAAAATAAAAAAAAAGGCGGCGGGTCCATTGTTTGCGCCAAGCCTTTTTCATAAATACAATAATCCAAGCGCGAATAGCAATTTAACTTTACTTGACGCGATTTAGGTATTGCTCTAACTTATTTGCCGTGTGCTCGCTTATCGCGTGTTCCATACGGCACGCATCGTGTTGGGCAATCTTATTATCTACGTTTAGCACGTCTTTCAAAAATGTTTTTAACAGCTCGTTGCGCTTTTTCACCTTTCCGGCAGCGCATTTGCCCAACTCTGTAAGCATTATCGTGCCATATTTTTGTTTAGCAATATAGCCTGAATCAGCAAGAATATTCATTGCCCTGCTAACGCTGGCGCGCGACACATTTACAGCCTGCGCAACTTGAAAAGAATGAACGGGCTCGCCGTTTTCGGATAGTTCAAGCAATGCTTTTAAATAATCTTGTGTGGACGGAGATATTTTTTTCATTGCAATCTTTCCGGCATTGTTATCGTTTAGCCATTATCATGCACATGATCGCATACTGTTTTTTCAATTCCAAACCCTCGGCCTGCACCCGGCGAACACAGGCTTTCGCCGCCCATTAGCGCGCCGGTTGCGATTTTTTCAATTACATCTTCAACCGCGCCCTCTATGCCCGCTTTAACTTCTATATCGTACTGACAAAACAAATCGATCGCCCTTGCGCCTATGCCGCCGCAAACAATTTGTTTTACCCCCCGTTTGAATAAAAACTCGGGTATTGCCCCCGGCGCATGCCCCGGGTTAGCTACCGTTTCTTTTTTTATTACCTTGTTATCTTCAACGTCCACAAGCGTATATGTCTGGCACCTTCCAAAGTGCGGTGAAACGCTGTCAAAATCGGTCGCTATTGCTATTAACATAATTCCTCCTTACCGTTATCTTTTATATGTTCTTTAAGCTTGCTCCAAAGCTCTTTTATTTGCTCAACCACATCAACAAGCCCCGCTTCAACGGGCGTCATCAAGCCCTGTAACGCTTTTATTATTGCAGGCTCAAACTTTATCTTGCCGATTACGGGAACATTGTTCTTTTTGCATTCGCTTTCTATTTGCGCGCTTATCTGCGGGTTCAAGTCGTACTTATTTATGCACACATAGGCGGGTATTCTAAAATGGCGGGCCACATCAAGCACCCTGAGCAAATCACTTTTACCCGACAGCGTAGGTTCGCTCACTACAACCGCAGCATCCGCGCCTGTGATTGAGGCTATTACGGTGCATCCTATTCCGGGCGAGCCGTCAATAAGCTGCCAAGCCTCACCTTTCTGGTATTCTTTTAGATTTTCTTTTACCTTTGCGACAAGCTTGCCTGAACCTTCTTCCCCTATATCAAGCAAAGCGTGGGAGAACGTACCTCTTTGGGTGCTGTCCACATAGGTTTCACCCGTCTTTACGTCAACAAGCGAAATGGCGTTTTCGGGGCACACAAGAAAACACGCGCCGCAACCTTCGCAGTTTATGCTGTCGATTTCAATATCCTCTGTTATTGCGTCAAAACGGCATACCTCTCTGCACAGCCCGCACATATTGCACAGTTTTTTATCTATTTGCGCCCGTTTCATTGCGTAATAATCCTGTTGGGCAATCCGATTTCCCGGGACTATAATATGCAGATTCGGAGCTTCCACATCGCAATCGGCAAAAATTATATCATCCACCAAAAGGCTGAGCGATGCAACTATAGTGCTCTTTCCGGTGCCTCCCTTGCCGCTTATAAAAACAATTTGCTTCATGTTACCGCTCCTGCTCTGATTGTTTCGTACAGTTTTAAAAACATTTTTTTATACGGCTTATCCGCATGAACAGGCAATATCCCTTTGGAATAATCCTGCGCTATTTTGCGCGAATAAGGTATTTTCATAAGTACGGGAATGCCGAGCCGCCCGCAATAATCTTCAATGCTTTTATCGTTTTCCATAGCTTTGTTAATAACTACTCCAAATTTTATGCCCATTTTTGTAACAAGTTTTACGGCTATCTTTAAGTCGTTTAGGCCAAAAGGAGTAGGCTCGGTTACAAGCACGCAATAATCACAACCGCTTATTGTTTTTACAACAGTACATGATGCCCCCGGCGCACAGTCAAGTATCACTGGGGCATCGCTGCGCATCATTTGTTTTAGCCTGCTTATTATAGGTATGGTAATAAGCTCCCCTATGTTAAGCCTGCCCTGAAGAAACTTGTTTCCTCCGGCTTCAATAACGCCAACTTCTCTTGGCGTTTCGTATACCGCGCCTTTTTTGCACGCTATTGTGCACGCGCCGCAGTGGTGGCACATTTGCGGAAAAACAATTATTTTACGCTTAACCGCCGCAAGCGCATTAAACATGCATGCCTTAACGCAATCCCCGCACCCATCGCACAGCGATTCTTTTATTTTAGGAACTTGCACATACACCTTTTCGGAATGGTCTATATTTGGTTTTAAAAAAAGCGCCCCGTTCGGCTCCTCTGCGTCGCAGTCGACGTACTGGCATTGCCCAATCGCCACCGCAAGGCTTGCCGATACGGTTGTTTTACCCGTACCGCCCTTTCCGCTTAAAACTGCTATTGTCAATTTGTTATCCCCTTTGACCGTGCCGCGCGGGCCCCGGCGCAGTTATCTGTTCCAACGCCCCTTGTAAAAAAAGCTCAACATTCTCTTTTACCGAAATTTCTTTGCCCCTGTAAACTTTTACGCCGGCGGCGTTTAACACCCTGCTCGCATTAGGGCCGACATTTCCGGTTATGACCGCTTCAACGTTTTTATCGACAACCGTTTGTGCGGCGGAAATTCCGGCGCCGCCTGCAGATGCCGCCGCGGCGTTTTCAAGCCCCTCGCCTTTTAACGTTTTTGTATCCACAATAATAAAAGCCTTCGCTCTTCCAAACCTTAAATCTAACCGGCTGTCCATACCATTCCCTTCAGCTGATACCGCAATAATCACAATTTTACCTCCCAATGGTTTTTGTTTTATACCCAAAACTATTGTATAACTCTAAAAGGCATATGTCAATATCTTTGATGCGGTTGTTTGAAGCCGAATAAATTTGAAATGGATGTTGTTGCTTGTAGGGGAGGCTGCGCGGTAAAGCCTTTATGCGCAGCCTCTATGTGTATCATTGTGAATCTGCTATGGCAAATACCAGCTCGCAGCTTGCGACAAGTTTGTCTCCCACGTATGCTTTGCCGCTTCCCGTTCCCACGCTGCCTTTTACCGTCTCTAATTGCGTTTCCAATATCAATGTATCGCCCGGCACGACCATGTCATAAAACCTTGCGTTTTTAATCTTACCGAGGAACGCGAGCTTGCCCGACATATCGGGCATCATAAGCAAGGTTATTCCTCCCATTTGCGCCATAGCTTCAACTATAAGCACTCCCGGCATAACCTTCTTGTCCGCAAAATGCCCCATAAAGAACCACTCGTTTCCGCTTATGGCTTTTCTGCCTTTTGCCATAACGCCGGGATTGATTTCATCCACCCTGTCTACCATAAGGAACGGCTCTCTGTGTGGTAAGATTTTTTTAATTTCATCTATATTGAGCATTTTCAACCCTCTTTTCTTTTAAGCACTATGCATGAATTGTGCCCGCCGAACCCGAAAGAATTGCTCAGCCCATAGAGCGTGTCCATTTTTTTTGCTTTGCCTTTTACATAATCGAGGTTGCACCCTTCGCCTTCATGCAAAAGCCCGGCAGTGGGCGGTGCTATGCCTTCGTTTAATGCGCATGCGGTCATTATAACCTCAAACGCGCCCGCCGCACCCAGCAAATGTCCCGTCATGGATTTTGTTGAGCTGACCAGTAAATTTTTTGAATGCTCGCCAAAACAGAGCTCAATAGCTTTACTTTCGGTAACATCGTTAAGCGGGGTGCTTGTGCCATGCGCATTTATGTACCCCACATCTTCGGGTTTGATGTTTGCATTGAGCATAGCTAATCTCATTGCCTCTATGGCGTATTTGCCTTCCGGCATCGGCGCTGTGATATGAAAAGCGTCACATGTTTGCGCGTACCCGGCAATCCGCCCAAAAGATTTTGCGCCCCGGGCTTTTGCATGCCGTTCGCTTTCTATAAGCAAAAACGCGGCGCCTTCGCCCATGACAAAGCCCTGCCTGTCTTTGTCAAAAGGTATGCTTGCTCTTTTCGGGTCGCTCTCTTCGGATAACGCCTGCATCTGATGAAACCCCTGGACCGCAAGTTCGTTTAACGCCGATTCAACCCCGCCTACCAGCATTGCGTCCGCACGCCCTTCTTTTACGGCGTAATATGCATGGCCTATTGCATCCGCGCTTGATGAACATGCCGTAACTATGCTAAAACAAGGGCCATGCAATCCAAACCGGATAGCAATAAGCCCCGCGGCAGTATTTATAATTGCTTTCGGGATAAAAAGTGACGATATGGACCTTGGGCCTTGCCGGTTCATTTCATCGTACTGGCTGCAAATAATGTCAAGCCCGCCAATTCCGCATCCAAGCACAACCCCTATACGGTTCTCGTCAAAATCTTCTATCCCGCCTTGCTCCCACGCCTGAACGGCCGCCGCAACTGCAAGCTGTGCAAACCGCGCCATCCGGTTTGCTTCACGCTTAGGTATAACTCCAAACGGGTCAAAGTCCTTAACTTCCCCCGCCGCGATTATGCCCGTATATTCCGTATCAAAACGTTCCGCCTTTTTTATGCCGCACTCTCCCGCAACTGCGGCTCGAAACGAATCTTCTACATTGTGCCCAATGGGCGATATCGCCCCCATGCCGGTTATCAGTACTCTATTGCTCATAAGCCCTCCCATGTAAAATCAGGTAACCATCCCGCCGTCTACCACTAAAACCTGCCCGGTAATATACGATGCGTCGTCGCTGCAAAGAAACCCGGTAAGCGCCGCAACATCTTCGGGCATTCCGAAACGACGCATGGGAATTGCGTCCAACATCTTTTTGCGTATGTCCTCCGCCAAGCGGTCTGTCATTGCGGTAGTGATAAACCCGGGCGCTATTGCGTTCACGCAAATACCGCGCGGCGCAACCTCCTTAGCGCACGACTTTGTAAATCCAATAATAGCCGCTTTAGACGCTGCATAGTTGGTTTGCCCCGCATTTCCCGTCAAACCTACAACCGAGCTGATATTAACCACCCTGCCGCTGCGGGATTTGATCATATACGCAATCGCCGCCCGCGTACAGTAAAAACAGCTGTCCATGTTGGTGCGCATCACTTCAATATACTGCTCGTCCGTCATGCGCATAATAAGCCCGTCATTTGTTGCGCCCGCATTGTTTACAAGCGTATGAATGCCCCCTAAGTTCTCTACGCACTGTTCAACCAAAGAGGCGCACTGCTCAGGTTTAGATAAATCCGCCCCAAGCGCCGCCGCCCGCCTTCCCTGCGATTTAATCTTTTCCATCAGCTCTTTCGCCTTTGCCTCGCTTTTGTTGTAATGCAGCGCAATATCAAACCCGTTTTGCGCCAGCCTTAAACAGATAGCCCGACCAATACCCCCGGACGAACCGGTAACCAACGCCACCTTGCTCATTCTAATACCTCTCTAAAAATTCCTCAAGCGTTTGCTTGTCCCGTACAGAGTAAACATCAGCTTGTTTTCCCAACCGGCGCTTTAACATCTTCGAGAGAACGGCAGAAGGGCCAATCTCCACAAATCGCCGCACGCCATTTGATATCATGTGTTCCACGCACTCATGCCAACGCACTCTTTTTATCATCTGCTGCGCAAGCAAATCCCGTATATCGGCATGCTCCGGATAAGGTTTTCCGAGCACATTAGAGTATGTTGTGCAATGCATTTTTGCCAAGTTAATCTGGTTAAGCTGCGCCCGAAATTGTTCGGCCGCCGAACAAAGCAAGGGAAAGTGCGAAGGGCCTTTAACGTCAAGCAGGGTGACCATCTTAGCACCCTTTTGTTTGAAAATTCGCTCAATAATTTCTAAATCTTTGGTCTTGCCGGCAATTACCGTTTGTAAATCGGATAAATGATTGGCAACATCGGCTTTGTCAAATCCTTCAATATCCTTTTCTACCTGGTTTACGGTAAATCCGATTACCGAAAGCATTCCGCCCTCGCCTGCCGGAAATGCGCTGTCCATTATGCCGCCCCTTTTGGCAACTAAAGCCGCCCCCTGCTCTGCGCTAAAAACAGCTGCCGCACACAATGCGCTGTATTCGCCAAGCGAAAGCCCGGCGTAGTTTTGCGCAACAACCCCCCTGTTTTTTAAAACGCTAAACAGCGAGATGCTGTGCGCAAATATCGCCGGCTGCACAGTCTCACTTTCATCCATCCCGCGCCCTTCGAAACACGCGGATTTTAAATCCTTGTTTGATCCTCGTTGGCATTCATCAAAAGTGTTTTTATAATCGGTATAATAATCGTATAAGTCCAACCCCATGCCAACCGTTTGCGCCCCCTGTCCGGGAAACAAGAAGGCCGTATTCACCTAATCACCTCACCCGCAATTGCCCGGCTGCGCTGTCAAAAGTGGTTTTAAGACTTTTTGCATCGAACAGTTCGGCAATTATCTGTTTGGCGGGCATTATTTTATCCAACATACATGCGCACTGCCCCGCCATAAAGGAGCCTCGCTCCTTATCCGCGTTTAGTACCGCCGCCTGTAACGAGCCTTCGCCAAGCTTAACGATAATTTCCGCTGCGTTTTGCTCATATTCTAAGCTCATAAGCCGCCTGGCAAACGGGCTTAAAAGAAGCCTAACCGGATGTCCGGTAACGCGCCCCGTAACCTTGCTGTCTATATCCTTTGCCTTTATGATTCGCTCTTTGTATTGCCGGTGGGCAATGCATTCTTCCGCCAATATGAACCTTGTGCCGACTTGAACGCCCTTAGCCCCCAAGCAAAACGCGGCTGCCACTGTATTAGCGTCAAAAATGCCGCCTGCGGCAACCACCGGTATACTTACGCTTTGCACAATGTTGCGTACTAACACCAATGTAGACAGCTCGCCTATATGCCCCCCTGCCTCGCATCCCTCGGCTATTAAAAAATCCGCTCCCGCCTTTTGCAGCCTTAGCGCCAACGCACGGCTGGGCACGACCGGCGCCACAATAATGCCTGCATTTTTCCAGCTTTCAATGTACTGTGCGGGGTTGCCCGCCCCGGTTATCACCACCGGAACGCGCATATCTGTCGCAATCTGCGCAATTTCTTTAACAAACGGGCTTAGCATCATTATGTTTAGCCCAAAAGATTTGTCCGTTCTCTCCCTAACTAAATTTATCTGAGTTATAACCCATTCGGGCGGCGCATTGCCTGCCGCGATAACCCCAAGCCCACCGGCTATCGATACGGCGGCTGCAAGATTAGCTTCAGAAACCCATGCCATACCGCCTTGAATTATCGGGTAGTCGATTTTAAGTAACTCTTTTATGCTGTCATGCATCCTTCTTTTCTTCCAAGTACGCAATAAGTTGCCCCACTGTCGTTAAGTCTTTAACGTCGTCGTTTGGGATTTTAATGTCAGTTTGTTTTTCGAGATCGATTAACATCTCTACCATATCGAGCGAATCCATCTCAAAGTCTTCAACAAAACGCGAATCCATTGTAATGTCTTCTTCTTTTAAATCGAGCTGCTCCACAAGATTTTTGATTATCATTTCCTTCATTTCGTTGTCCTCCATTGTTTTTATATTGTCCAATCTATTACTACTCCGCCGCACGTTAGCCCTGAACCAAAACCTACAAGGGCAACCCTATCCCCTTTTTTAAGCCATCCTTGCTCATACGCATCGCACATGGCAATAGGTATGGTAGCGGAGGAAGTATTGGCATATTCATCGATATCAAGAAAGAATTGTTCTCTTCCTATATCCATCCTTCGTATTACTAAATCAATTATCTTGGCATTCGCCTGATGTGGTATAACTTTATTAAAAGGCTTATCCCCGCACATGTCAAGAAGTTTTCTGAGGGTATCCTCTACGGCGCCGGTGGCGTACGTAAAAACTTCCGAGCCTTTCATCTGTAAATATCTTGCTCCTTCATTCGGCTTGAATCCAAACGGAGTCGGCTTAAGCTCTTTCTCCAACAGTATTACTTCTTCTCTATCGGGCGTTCCGCTCATCACCGGATAGCGCATACACGGCTGATCGCTTCTTTTGAGTACCGCAGCGCCTGCTCCATCGCCAAACAGCACGCAAGTTGACCGATCCGTCCAGTCTATATAGCTCGATATAACCTCGCTCGCAACTACAAGCGCCGAGTTTATTTTAAGCGTATCCATAAGGCTTGCCGCCGTTATCAGCCCAAATACAAACCCTGTGCAGCCTGCAGATAAATCCATACAAGCGCAATCGTCAATGTCGAGCTGTTTTTGTATTAAGCTTGAAACGGTTGGGGTTGCGCACTCGCCCGTAAAAGTGCTGGCTATAATCAGCTTAACATCGTCTTTATCTACCCGCGCCTGCTCAAGCGCCGCAAGCGCAACATCGCCGCCTAAGCTAACTGTAGTTTCGTCCGACACCAAGTAGCGCGTTTTAATCCCCGTCCGTTTTGTTATCCACTCGTCACTCGTATCCACAAGTTTTTCAAGTTCAAAGTTTGTTACTTTTCTTTTTGGCAGACTTTTCGCTATGCCTGCTATCTCTACCGGCGCAATCATCAAAGACCTCTCATATTTAAAAATTTTTCGTGTCTCATTTCCACCAACTTGCTAACAGGTATTTTTGTCAGCCTGTTTAGTATTGTAACGCATTCGTTTCTGATATCTTCCACGCTTTGCCGCATATTAAAACGGTCAAACCCTTCCGGCTCTTTTATCACCTTATCGACAATATTAAATTGCTTTAAATCTTTTGCGGTAAGCTTTAAATTTTCCGCAGCCGTCTCAGCAAGAGAGCTGTCTTTAAAAAGTATCGAAGCGCACCCCTCGGGAGATATAACCGAAAAGTAACTGTTTTCCATCATAACAAGCCTGTCCGATAAAGACAAAGCTAAAGCGCCCCCGCTTCCGCCTTCGCCTATGATTATTGTGATAAGCGGCGTTTTTAAGGTTGCCATAAGCCGCAGATGTTTGGCGATAATAAGCCCCTGCCCTCTTGCTTCGGCCTCAATACCCGGAAAAGCGCCCGGGGTATCCACAAAGCATATAACGGGCCTTGAAAACTTTTCCGCCTGATTAAGAGCGCGCATAGACTTTCTGTATCCTTCAGGGTGTGGCATACCAAAATTACACAACATCCGCTCTTCAAGCGTGTGCCCTTTCTGCTGCCCTATAACGGTAACCGGCCATTTTTCAAACCGCGCTATTGCGGTAATGATGGAAGGGTCGTCTCCGTAACAACGATCGCCCTTAGTTTCAAAAAAATCATGGAAAAGTTTATCTATATAGTCGTGCGCCTGCGGTCTGTTTTCTTTTCGGGCGTTGCACACTCTTTCCCAAGAGCTATCCTTTAAGTTTTCAATATTTACTTCTTCTCTTTTAACACTCATTATCTTAAACCCTTTTCAATTACTAAAGTAATCGCGGCGTATCAGCTTTACAATGAAGCGAAAGTATTCTCGCCAATGTGTCACGCATATCCATCCTGTCAACAATTCTGTCGATCAACCCGTGCTCATAAAGAAACTCAGCAGTCTGAAAACCTTCGGGCAGCTCGTCTTTTACCGTCTGCTGGATAACGCGCGGCCCCGCAAATCCAATAAGCGCTTTGGGTTCGGCTATTGTAATATCCCCTTGCATTGCAAAACTTGCGGTTACGCCCCCCGTAGTCGGGTGAGTAAGCACGTTAAGGTGCAGCAGCTTATGCCTGCTGTGGCGCGCAAGAGCTATTGTGGTTCGCGACATCTGCAAAAGCGAATGTATTCCTTCCTGCATACGCGCTCCGCCCGATGCGCAGAAAATGATAAGCGGAAGTTCGTTTATAATTGCGAATTCGGTAATAATAACAATTTTTTCACCCACGACTGTTCCCATGCTGCCCATCATAAAGTATGAATCCATAACTGCCATTGCAGTTCTTAATCCTTTTATTGTTGCCTTGCCTATAACGACGCCTTCCTGAACGTTGGATTTTGTTTTTTCACTCGCAATTTTTGTTTTGTACCCCGGAAATGAAAGAGGATCTTTGCTTTCGGCTTCACGCTCAATCTCAATAAAACTGCCCGAGTCCGCAATCATATCAATCCTGTTGTACACGGGTTGCCGGAACAAAAACCCGCAGAAAGGACAGATAGAATAATTCGCATGTATTACGTCAGCTATCATTTCTTTGCCGCACTCACCGCAACGCAGCAGTTCAATACCATTTGGGGCATCCGAAACAAATCCCTTAACTTCTTCTTTAAACAGATTCATTTGAACCTCCAAAAAAGCGGCTGTAAAATTTATGTTCTATCCATTTTGTGTGAATGTTTCCGGTTAAAAAATCATCATCGCATAAAATTGCGCGTGCAAAAGCCGCGTTGTGGTTTATGCCTTCGATTTCCAATTCATCGAGCGAAGCTATGCTTTGTGCAATAGCCTCTTTTCTGCTATCACCAAAACATACGAGCTTTAACACCATTGAATCGTAAAAAGGCGGAATTTGATCGCCCGCGCAATAGCCCGTATCAACGCGCACGCCATGTCCGCCCGGAAGGCGCAGGTTTTTGATAACCCCCGGGGACGGCCTGAATTTTTCAGATACATCTTCAGCATTTATCCGGCATTCTATTGCGTGCCCTTTTTGCACAAGCATATCTTGCGCAACATCGATTTTATGCGAAAGCGCAGCCTGAATTTGAGCCTTTATCAGGTCTATACCGTATATGCACTCGGTTACGGGATGCTCAACCTGTATACGGGTGTTCATTTCCATGAAATAGTACTTATTATCGTCAGTCAAAAGGAATTCTATAGTTCCCGCATTTTTATAGCCAACAATTTTAGCTATTTTAACAGCGGTATTTTGAATTTTATCTAAAATGCCCGGGGCAACATTAGGCGCCGGCGCTTCTTCTATAAGCTTTTGATTTCTGCGCTGCAGGCTGCATTCCCTTGTACCCAAATGCAGTGTGTTTCCATACTCATCGGCTAATATTTGCACCTCTATATGCCTTGTGTTTACAAGGCAAGCCTCAATGTAAACCGATTTGTCGCCGAAAGCAAGCTCTGCTTCACGGCAAACCAATGCAAATTCGTGTTCAAGCTCCGCCAAATTGTTAACTACGCGTATGCCTTTTCCCCCGCCGCCTTTCGCGGCTTTTATCATAAGCGGAAAGCCGACTTTTTGCGCAACTTCAACCGCAGCTTTAAGGTTCTCCACCACGCCGTCGGAACCCGGCACAACGGGGATTGCGTTTTCAATCATCAACTGGCGCGCTTTTTGTTTATCGCCCAGCAAGCGCATAACCTGCGCATCCGGACCTACAAAGCGCAGCCCCGCGTCCTTGCAGCTTTGGGCGAAATCTGCATTTTCGGATAAAAAGCCTACCCCCGGATGAATTAATTCCGCGTTATAAGCGTTTGCGGCAGCAATCAAAGCCTTTATATTCAAATAGCTTTTTTTTGCTTCCCTCGGGCCTATGCACACCCTGTAATCGGCAAGCCTTGTATGCATGCTCCCTTCGTCATTTTCGGAAAAAACGGCCACTGTTTTAAGATTTAGCTTTTTACAGGTGCGAATTATGCGCACGGCTATCTCGCCCCTGTTGGCAACAAGCACGGTACCCATGCTATTCTTCCTTTGCGTATATAAAGAGCGATTCGTCCGCCGAGACTACCTGCCCGTCAGAGGCAAGCACGCACTCAATCGTTCCGGGTTTTGGCGCACACACTTCGTTCATCATCTTCATTGCTTCTATAATGCAAACGGTGTCGCCTTTGTTAACTGTGTCTCCCGCTTTAACAAAAGGTTCTGCCCCCGGCTCTTTCGCAACATAGAAAACCCCTGCAATAGGAGACTTGATTACCTCGTCTTTCGCGGTTTGCCGCTCAACCGCTTTATCGTTTACCAGGCTTTCATTAAACGGCGAAACATTATCCTGCGCATTCTTCAAACCCCCTGCGGCGCAATTTTTAGTCAGGGACAGTTTGATGTCCTGCGTTTGTATTTCAATTCTATCAAATGAAGTATCTTCAACTTTTTTTATAAGACTAAATATCTTTTCGATATCCATCCAATCGCTCCTTTCAGCTTAGAAAAGCTATTTACCGGCTTTATGTTAGCAATGCTAACAAGCATGTCTACGCAATAATATAATGCGCTTGGAAATCTGTCAATGTTGCATATTAGTATTTTGTAACGAAATAGTCAGATTTTATTTTTAGATGTTACAAATTATTTGTGTTTATTTGCACTTGTCAGTTTTTATAAGCATAATAACCGGATAATTGACAGCCAATTTTGATCTGCGCTTTGCATTAATCACCCACGTTTTTTAATACTTTTTTAAAATAAGCTTCTTTTTTTCTTTTGCTATTGCCAATACACAGCAATATTATAATTGAAAACCCTGAATGTGTCACTACATTTATATTCCAAATAATCATTTCATTGCAAGTTTAATTGTCTACCGTATAATACCAACTACACCTAAGACGCAAATACTTCATTCGCCGTTCTGTATCCAAACATGCGCCTCGGATAGTTATTCGTCCAGTGTTCGATACGCTGTCCATCCGTCTTTGTCAGCTTATTAGCCACCTCCTCTTGTTTTTTTTGCTTTCAGCTTGAATATCTGTTCCTTCCTGCTTGCCCTCTCCGGCATCACTTAGAGACACCGCTCTGACATTTCCAACGACACAATCCATTTCCCAGTGACCCATTTCTTGACGATTATCAATACTTTTAGGCCGCTCTTCTATGCTTTGCCATTTAAGATTATTTAAGGCTAACTTGTGTATACGTCTGTCTCGTCTAAGACGCTTGTTTATCTCTATTGGCGTTTGCTTGTCCTTAAGCAATATCTCAATTTGATACTGCTCCTTTTCACTTAACTGTTTCCATTTTCTCGGCTTTGTGTTACTCTGCTCTTGACCAATCAAATCACCTCGGTTGCTTTGTTGTTGCAACTTTCAGTGTAACCGGTTTATAACCTTGATGGGTCACTTTCTTTTTACTTTGGGCAATTCATTTTACAGCTTGCCAGTACGCTTATAAGTTCTGCAGATGCAAATAGAAAATATTTAAAAATGCCTACTAATTGTGGCATTAAGCGTTTCAATAAATGATTAATACGGTATAGTATAATATGTAATCCGAATTATATCTATTGATCATGATAATTAATAGACAATAAATATATAAAATGTCTGAAGGAATTAAAGAAATGATTTTTAAAAAGAAGCGTATCGGCAGAAAAAGAATTCGTTTCTTGAGCAACATTAAACTTGCGCCCAAACTTTTGATGGGTTTTCTTTTCATTGCTTTTTTAGGTACGGTAATGGGGTTATATTCGCTCGCCAATTTGCGTTCGGTAAGCGACTCGTCAAGCAAGCTCTACACCGATATATTGCTGCCGTTAGAGACGATATCTGATTTTCAGGAACGATTTCAAACTATAGGTAATTCGTTTAGACAGATGCTGCTTAATGCGGATAAGGGTGTGGATCATTCAAATTTCAAAGCGGTAGAAGCCGGCTTAGCTGAAACGACATCACGGATTAGCATAGTAGAGGCGCTGATGTCGAAAGAAGTTGCAGAACAGGTGGAGGAATTTAAAAGCCTATATGAAGAATACCATACCGTAATGAGCGATGCTGTTGAAAAATGCAAACAAGGAAATATTGAGCAGGTTATTGATAACCTTTTGAGCCATAGCGATTTGCGAACAAAAGAAGAAAATATGAAAAATTCGATAATTAATTTAAAACTTGCGATAACAAGCAATGCCTCTACCATAAACAGTAAAAATACTGCAACCGCAGAAAGTGTTATGTCTATAACCATAATTCTCGTATGCGTTGTTTTGGCATTGTCAATATTAATCGGTATATTGACTTCCCGCAATATTAGCAAACCGATAAGGCGCTTAACAAACAATGCCAAATTGCTTGCTTCAGGTGAAACCGCTATAACGCTTACGGCAATAACAGCAAAGGACGAAGTAGGGCAAATGGAAGAATCTTTCCGAACCATCCTATCTTCTATCAGATACTTGATAGAAGACACGAAAATGCTGATAAAAGCCGCAGTAGAAGGGACGCTTTTAACAAGGGCAAATGCCAGCAATCATGACGGCGCATATAGGGAAATTGTAGAAGGTATTAATGAAACGCTTGATGCCATGGTTGCGCCAATCCAGGAAGCAGCACGGGTTTTAGGCGAACTTTCCGCAGGGAACTTGAATCTGATAATGGAAGGAAACTTTAAAGGAGACTTTGCAATTGTTAAGGATGCTTTAAACGGTACTATAAAGTCAATTAAAGGGTATATAGATGAAATAACTGATGTAATGGATTCCGTGGCGCAAAGCAACCTTGATGTAGGAATTAAATCCGAATTCGACGGTGATTTTATTGCATTAAAAATATCGATTAATAAGAGTATAAGTGCATTTAATGGTGTGTTAAAGAATATAAACCTTGCGGCAGAGGAAGTTGCGCAAGGGGCGGCGCAATTATCTTCGGGCAGTCAGGTTATTTCAAAAGGCGCATTAGAGCAAATGGTTGCGCTTGAACAGCTTGTCATGTCTGTAACAGAAATATCGGGACAAACTCAAAACAATGCGCAAAGCGCGGATGAAGCTAATCTATTGTCATTAGCGGCAAAATCCGATGCCGAGATAGGCGATAAAAAGATGAATGAGCTTCAGAAAGCCATGGAAGAGATAGAAATATCTTCTGCAAGCATATCGAAAATAATAAAGGTAATCGATGACATTGCATTCCAGACAAACATTTTGTCATTGAATGCCGCCGTTGAGGCCGCAAGGGCAGGAGTTCACGGCAAAGGCTTTGCGGTTGTAGCCGAAGAAGTGCGAAACCTTGCCGCCCGTAGCGCTAAGGCGGCCAGAGAGACAACTGCGTTGATCGAAAACTGTACGGTCAAAACAGCCGCGGGTACGGCGATTGCGAACGAAACCGCCGCCGCATTGGCAAATATTATGGATGGGGTTGATAAAACAGTTGTCATTTCGGGCAGAATTGCGTCCGCATCGAATGAACAGTCGGCGGGAATTGTTCAGGTGAACAAGGGTATTGAACAGCTTTCGCATGTTATCCGGGAAAGCTCAGCAACTGCGCAGCAAGCGGCTGCTTCTTCACAAGAGCTTGCAACGCAGGCAGAACGACTAAAAGAGATGGTCAGACGGTTTGAGCTTAAACAAGATGCTGATATTGAAGAAAATATTAGCGTGCAAAATCTTGGGTTTGATGAAAAACCGAATGAGGATTTTCTTTGTGCTAAAGGCGAAAATGGGGGTTCCGATGTGGTTTCGGACGATAACGGGTTTGGCAAGTACTAAATTTATTAAAACTTAACAAGCCTGTAATGACGGATAAAAACAAATGCCAGAGTGCAATAATTTAAGCGCATATCCGGTATTTGTTGTTTTTTATGTAGTTGTGGCATAAAAAGTTTAGTACGCAAGGCGGCAAAAGCTTAGAAGTTTTTTTATGGATAAATCAAAAAGGTTGTTTATGCCGCTTTGTTATAAGATTGACAACTGCAGACAAATAATTTAGCATTTAGTGCAGAGTTCGTTTACTGTAGCATTAACGATTATAAATGCTATGACGCGTATATGATTAAGGTTGCTGACAACGAAGTAAGAGTATGCAAATCGATATAAAACTTTGATGTGTGAAAAAACATTGGCGCCAATGATATAAAACGCAACATAGGGTTAATCATGTACAACAAGCCAGCGAAACGAGGGAAGAAAATGAATTTTTTCAGCATAGGCGAAGCTTTAATTGATATGATACCCAATAAAAGCGGGGTATTGTTGAAAGAGGTTACCTCCTTTACACGAACCGCCGGGGGAGCGCCGGCGAATGTATGCGCATGTGTTGCCAAGCAGGGTTTAAACGCACATTTTATAGGCAAACTTGGCGCCGATGCATTTGGAGATTTTCTTATCGATCAAATGATTAAAGCCGGCGTTGGCACGGAACATGTTTTTAGAACTTCCAAAGCAAACACTGCTTTAGCTTTTGTTTCTTTAAAAGCCGACGGTGACCGTGATTTTTCCTTTTACAGAAATCCCGGGGCCGATATGTTGTTAGACAAGAACGAAATCGACAAGAGTTGGTTTAACAAAGGTGACTTTCTGCATTTTTGCAGTTTAGGGTTAGTTGAATCGCCTGCCAAATATGCACATAAAAAAGCTGTCAAACTTGTAAAAAATAAAGGCGGCACTGTAGTTTTCGACCCGAATTTGAGATTGCCTTTGTGGAATAACATGAGCGAGCTAAAAAATGTAGTTTTGGAGTATATTAAGTATTCGGATATTGTAAAAATTAGCGATAATGAAATAGAATTTCTGTTTGGCACAACCGATGTTACACAAGCTGCAAACAGCGTGCTTAGCATGGGGGCAAAGGCTTTCGTGCTTACGTCGGGCAGCGGGGGAGCAAGGCTGGTAACAAAGGCAGTTGATGTGTTTTGTCCTGCTTTTGGCGTTAAAGCGATAGATTCCACCGGCGCAGGGGATGCGTTTAACGGAGGTTTGATTTCTTTTATGATAAAGAACAACCTAAATATAGGCATGGTGAGCGGGAAAATGGCGTATGAGATGTTGCAATACGCAAATGCGTGCGGCGCAATTTTAGTAACTAAACATGGCACAATTGAGTCTATGCCGAGCGAAAAGCAAGTGCGCCAATTTTTAGCCGATAACAAATAACGATACAAGTATTTCCATTTTAATTTTCTTGCACCCTGACAAGGGTGTTTTTTTTCTTGATTAGCAGAAATGATATAAAATGAATATGATAATTTATAATGAGATGGATGCTTTTAATAATCGGAAATACAATTGAAATATGTGCAGCAGCAGGAAAGCAAAATGACAACGTAAGCGGTGATAATTGGTGGATGTATCTTTTGATTGCGTGTGCCGCGATTTTTATTTTGCTTTGCATTGCTAATTTTACAAAGCTTATTAAATGGTCAATAAAGCTTAGAAGCGGATTGAAGACAACAATAGCCGGTAAAAATGCAAACGCAAAAGAAGTTGATGAGCTAAACAGACTTATCGAGAAATCCGGATTTGCCTACGATAAGAATCACGATATATTCTATTCGAAAATTGACGCATGGCAAAGAAAGTTTGGATATTGCAGGCTATACGATGAAATGTGCGCCGTTTTAGGAATGGTTATCGACTGTGAGCCGATATATTTTGAATATGATAACAAACGGTGGCTCATTGAGCTTTGGAAAGGGCAATACGGAATGACAACGGGCGGCGAGGTGGGCGTCTACAATACAAACGCTCCGGATATCAATCTGCCCGGGATTTTTAACGGCACGTTCTATGACTGCGCGGATGACAATAACCTACTCTATATATCGGTTACGCTAATCAAGAATAACAGAAAGATAATGGAAAGAAAAGCAAAGCATTGGTGGCTCTGCGGTTTTATATTGGGAGAATTCTCCGATACATCGGAGTTAAAAATGTTTGTTAGGATTGGTTTTCCAAACATTGAAATGCGCGACAGGTTTGTAAAAGCCATTATTGAGTTGGGGTATGCAGAGTTTGGGGTTTATCAAAATACGGTAAACATGTTATTTGACAAGCCGCTGACTGCTCAGCCGCTTATGCGTATAAAAGAGCTTGAACGCATAACCCAAGAGAAAAATAAATATTTATGCGATGAATTTAAAAGGCTGACGAGCGGATACAATGGGTTGCCGCAAAAGCTTAAAGCTGTTAGGGAACAGTCGCCGAAACTGTATAAGGCAATAGCTTTAGGCAAACCCAATAACGTTTTTAAAAAGCATGAAAGATTAATAAAAAGAGTAAAATGAGGGGAAACAAGTGTATGGAATAAGGCGTATATCGTCTTTGTACCAAAAAGCAAACAGGGTTGTTATGGACAACAATTCGAAAATTGTACTGATGAGCGATTGCCACCGGGGCGACGGAAGCCATGCGGATACTTTTCTGAAAAATAAGAATATTTATTTTGCAGCTTTAACGCAATACTTTCAAGAAGGCTATATTTATATCGAGCTTGGCGACGGTGACGAGCTTTGGGAGAATAAGGATATTAGCGATATAATATATGTGCACAAAGACGTATACGCATTGTTGTTTAAATTCTACCAGAAAAAAAGATTGTATATGCTGTTTGGCAACCATGACATTATCAAACGTAAAAGCAAATATAACGAGCGCAACCTGTTTGAATACTTCGATATGCGCAAATCAATAAGATTACCTCTTTTTCCGCAGATTAAGATTTATGAAGGGTTGGTGTTGGTTCACAAGATAACGGCAAACGAGATATTTCTTTTGCACGGGCATCAGGCGGATTTTTTTAACGGCTGTCTTTGGAGGTTGGCAAGAATGCTTGTGAGGTATTTTTGGAGGCCATTGGAGCTTTTCGGGGTTAACGACCCGACGAGCACCGCGAAAAACTACAAGAGAAAAAAGAGCGTGGAAGAGAGAATTAAAAGGTGGACGGAAAACAAAGAGCTGATTGTTGTTGCGGGGCATACGCACAGGCCGATGTTCCCGAATGCAAAAGAGGCGCGGTATTTTAACGACGGTAGCTGCGTACATCCGCGCTGCATAACGGCAATTGAGATAAACAAGGGGAATATTGAGCTCGTCAAATGGAGCATTAAGACAAAGTTAGACGGAACCTTATACATTGGCAAGGATACGTTGGCGGGGCCGGCAAGATTAGCGGATTATTATAATAATGCTAATTAAAATATAAAAAAAGCAAACCCAAGCCGTACCGGAATAACATTCCAAAATTTGCCGGCGGCAAGCGGCAAAAAGACAGAATTGATTGAAAAACTTTTTTTAATTCATGTTAATTATGAAGGATTTTTTGCACAGTCTTGCATACATGATAGAAAACACATTATTTTTGTAACCATACGAAGTATAACAGAATAAGCTATTATCGTGAATATACTCATCAAATAGGCATATTTGCACAAAAATCATTAAAAACTAATGTATAAATGCTTTACTATTTTGAAAGATTAGTATATGCTAATGGCAATTCAATTTTCAAAAATTGCGAAAGGTAATGATTATGACTAAACACAAAAGACTGCTTAAATGGATACAAGAAGTTAAAGATTTATGTCAACCGGACAGAGTATACTGGTGCGACGGCTCGGAAGAAGAAAACGAGCGCCATCTTCGTGAAACGGTGAAAAGCGGCGCTTCAATACAGCTGGATTCGGAAAAACTGCCCGGGTGTTACCTGTTTAGGAGCGATCCTTCCGATGTGGCGCGCGTTGAGGACAGAACATACATATCATCAAAAACGCAGGACGCGGCAGGTTTAACTAATAACTGGATTGATCCTAAGGAGCTAAAACAGACCATGTCGCAGCTCTACAAGGGGTGCATGCGCGGGCGGACTATGTATGTTATTCCGTTCTCGATGGGGCCTATAGGCTCGCCGATATCGAAAATTGGCATAGAGGTTACCGACAGCCTTTATGTTGTGACAAACATGCGCATTATGACTAGAATGGGCAAACAGGTTCTTGATTGCCTCGGTGATGACGGAAAGTTTGTTCCATGTTTACACTCAATCGGAGCTCCTCTTGAAAAGGGGCAGAAAGATGTAAGCTGGCCTTGCGCGCCGATGGAGAAAAAGTATATCAGTCACTTTCCGGAAGAGCGTTTGATATGGTCTTACGGCTCCGGCTACGGCGGCAACGCTTTGTTGGGCAAGAAATGTTTTGCGTTAAGAATAGCATCAGTTATGGCGAGAGACGAAGGATGGCTTGCGGAGCATATGCTGATACTGCGCTTGACCGACCCGGAAGGCAACAAAAAATATATAACCGGGGCTTTTCCGAGCGCATGCGGAAAGACGAACTTGGCTATGCTTATACCCACTATTCCGGGGTGGAAGGTTGAAACAATCGGGGATGATATAGCATGGATGAAATTTGGAGAGGACGGACGCTTGTATGCCATAAACCCCGAATACGGTTTCTTCGGGGTTGCACCGGGAACATCCGACGATTCTAACCCTAACGCCATGCAAACGATAAACCGCAACACCATTTATACAAATGTGGCTCTAACGGACGATAACGATGTATGGTGGGAAGGTATAGGCAAAGATGCGCCCGAACACTTGATAGACTGGAAAGGGAACGATTGGACGCCGAAAAGCAGCGAAAAGGCGGCGCACCCAAATGCGCGATTTACCGCTCCTGCGGCACAGTGTCCCGTTATTGCCCCGGAATGGGAAGACCCGGCGGGGGTACCTATTTCGGCGATACTTATTGGCGGACGCCGTCCGCACACCATACCGCTGGTGCACGAGAGTTTCGATTGGAATCATGGGGTTTTTGTGGGCTCGATAATGGGTTCGGAGATAACCGCAGCTACAATTTCTTCAAAAATCGGTCAAGTGCGCAGAGATCCATTTGCGATGCTGCCTTTTTGCGGGTATAACATATGTGACTATTTGCAACACTGGCTCAATATCGGCAGTAAAGCGGACGCCGATAAACTGCCAAAAATCTTTTACGTTAACTGGTTTAAGAAAGACGACAAAGGCAATTGGCTATGGCCCGGTTTTGGAGAGAACAGCCGCGTGTTAAAGTGGATTTTTGAACGGGTATCTGGAGTTGGGAAGGCAGTCGCCACGCCGATTGGATTTATGCCAACTAAAGATGCGCTTTATTTAGAAGGGCTTGATGTAAGCGAAGCGAATGTGCAAGAATTGCTAAAGGTTGATAAGAACGAATGGACGGAAGAGATTGAATCGATAAAACAGCATTATGCGCAATTCGGCGATAGGATGCCGCAAGAACTTAAAAATCAACTAAACGCGTTGGAAGAACGTATTAAAAACTTGTAAGAGCAATTGCAGTAAAACAGGGCACTTTGTGTCCTGTCATTAACCTGAGCCCGCAGTTTGTGGGCTTTTCTGTATCTTATTAAGCCATGTTTTCACTTTCTTCTAACCGCAGTTTCCAGAAATTCTTAAAACCGGCATACCAAACGGTGGCCGCATCCGTTATTTTGATATCCTGCCGGCGTTGCGCCTTGCACCTAGCGGGAAGGGAGTTACAAGAGCGTGTGGCGGTGTACCAACCGGCTGGAATCCACCTGATTATGCGGACATTCGCCCGCATTGAGAAAACCACACTACATGACGCGCTGTTGTGGGCGATCAATCAGGTGTTGGAGCAAGATGAGCTGATAGAAGCTGATGTAGAACAAAGCTTGGCGAAGCCCATTGCCAAACAGGAAAGCGCGGACGATGAGGCTATGTTAGAGAATAGGCTCTCAAAGCTTGATGAGGATTTCATGCTACAGGGAATGCGGAAAAACAAAATCAGGAGTTCATCCGGATAGCTAAAGACAAAGATCGAACCAAAGATACCCTTAAACGGGTAAAAGACGTATTATGGTTTCAAAAAAGGCTTGCGCCAAATGCCGGTTTCGGGTATTATTTCATTAAATAATACGTCATCTAAGTATTCAAAGCATTACACCAGAATGAGATAGACTCATATTCACAAATTGTTTCGGTGGTGGGCTTTTATGCTCCCCTGCCGGTGTGTATTGTTGTTTTGCCACTAAGGAAAGCGATAGTTTGCAAACCATTCGTGACGCTACGGCTTATCCCGCGTGTTTTACATAGAAGCAGGAGGCTGTAAAAGCGCAAATTATCGGGAACTTCGATTTCCTGCCCGAGACATTTATAGATAATACCAACGCCGTGCACAGGCTTTATTCGATGCAACAAACAAGGCATGGGGAGAGTACTTTTGTTACAAAACTGACGTTGACAGCATAATAGACAAACCGAAAGACTACCTTGGAAAAACGGGGATGAAATCCGATAATGCCGGGCATTCAATGCAATCGAAAGAACAAATAATTTTTAAGGGAGAGTTGGGTATGACTACAAAAAAAGGAATCTTTTTAATGGGCGTAATACTGCTCATATCGGCGTTGCTTTGTGCTTGTCAAACGGAAGAAGAACTGCCGCGATGGTCTTTCGGCGTCAAGGGCGCACAAACCAAGGTGTTCTCAACTTTTGATTATGCCAAGCTGGATAAAGCGAATATAACGGTGGAGAGGCAGCAGACAGACGGAAGCACCGCTTCGGATAAACTGCGGGGCGTTTATCTGAAGGACGTACTTGACTATCTTGATGCAGCTGAATATTCTTCCATAACTTTGACCTCGCAAAACGGTTCTTCTGTTCAGTACACGCCGGAAATAATAGAAGATCCCGCCACCCTGCTTGTATTTGAGGTGAACGGCGAGACGCAATGGGAAAACGGCGTTGAAATCGTACAGACAGTCGCAGGCGGCCAGCCGGAGGATATGTGGCTGCGGAATATTAAAACCCTGACGGTAAACCCCTAACACGCTATCCGGGCTTATTCCCCGCTTATAGTTGGATGCGGCAAATAAATTCATTTTCACAGCATAAACTTGGCGGCAGCAATGGTTAGCTTATGCTCTGCGCCCTTTTTATATCTGCCGCAAAGCAGCGCTTCTTTTGCGGTGTATTGCAAGTATTATAAGCAGCGCCAGCAAAAGAACAAACCCGGCCGCGCAAAAAAGAATCCATGTCCACGGGCTTTCCGCCGGCGCCTTCTCTATGCTAACGATTTGGAACCTGCTGAACCGGCTGATATCGAAGCGAATATGGAAGGGCATATTGTCTGCGTATATTTCTGATATTGTACCATAATTGAGCATAAAAATAAGCATTCCTGCACCTTTATGCAAAAATGCAACATTTGTCGAAATCATAGTCATAAACCGCGGGTTGCAGTATAAATAATATGGTACATCATAAGACCGGAGTGTTACGGATGTCACAAAAACGCCTTTTATGATTCCATGGATATACACATGTTCCAATTAATTTCTGATGTGTATTTTGAATGCAGACCTGAACCGGTTTTATCAGATTTGTAAGCGCCATGTTTCGATGGGTTTCAAATATTTTGGAGGATTATGTATCATGTATTAGATAAATCAGGTTTTCGCTTTGGGCAATTAAACTTGCAATTTAGAAAAGTTGTAAACCATTTGTGAAAATTCTTGACTTAATCTACTTAATATAATATATGTTTAATAAATATAGCTATTTATAATATCATTAATTTACATAGAAATCTGACATCACAGGAGACTTAAATGAAAAACCGATTGATTTTTATAACTTTAATTGCACTTATTATCACGCAGCTAATCCTTCCTTTTCCAAATGCTTATGCTGACGATGAGAGAAACGTAATGGATTTAGACCCACCTCTTGCGGGAATTACAGGTTCAATTTTTAAAGCATATGACAACATAACCGGGGAAGAAGTAGAAGATTATAATAATATCCCTCAAAACGCAACAATACTGATTAGCTATGAATTTGTCGTTTACGATGCTGCAAACCCTGCCGATGATGTAAAGTCGGGCGACTTTTTCTCTATTGCTCTTCCAGCTTCTCTGACCGATATCGCAAGTTTTGACCCTATTACTGACCGGCCAATTGAAATTGAATGGCAAGGCGATACTTACACCATTGCATATTTAAACATAACCGCTTCAGGTATTGCAACAATTACGTTTGCGCCAGATGTTGAAACCCTTTCAGATGTTAGCGCAAACTTTTTGATAGACGGGCATTTTTTAGAAGAAAACATAGGCAATGAAAGCGGCGGCAGCTTTCAGCTGCATGCCGAGGGCACCATATTTGAAATCGGGTTTGAGCAAGACTCTTTGCCCCCCGAGCCTATACAAGCCACAATAGAAAAAACCGGCGACTATAACCCGGCTGCCAATGAAATTACCTGGACCGTTACCGTAAATACAGGCGATGACGCATCGTTAGACGATGTCGTAGTAGTAGATAGGTTAGGGCCTAACCAGATATTCAAATCAACATCAATTGACAGCGATAAAGTTAGCATCAATGATGATGGCGATTATGTTTTTGATTTGGGAAGCGTTGCTTCCACGAAAACTTTTTTTATAAAAACAACGCCCACCGAAGAAGCGTTTGGTGCCGAGCGGACAACTAAAATTTTAACAAACGAAACAGATTTATACGTAGGCGCTTTAGATAAACCCACAGATACTGATGACGCACAGGTAAGTATAACAACCGATTGGTTGCGAAAAAGCGGCACTGCGAGACAGGTTGACGGCGTATATTACATTGACTGGACTATTACGCTTAACAACAATAACCGTATAATTCCCGCCGGTTCCACAGTTACCGATTCAATTCCGGCATATCTTGAGTTAGATCTGTCAACTTTTAAAAGAAACGGACAAGAACCCGCTACTTTCAACGATTCGGTATCGTTTAACGCACCTGCGTTTACATATACTTTTAATCCGGAAGGCGGCGACATTGAGGGTATACAAACAATTAGCTTTACAACCAAGGTGGCGGACAGCTATTTTCAACAGCAGTCCCAAACATACTTTTTTAATACAGGAACGCTCAATATAGGTGATGATTCTTACAGCGATGCATCGGGTAATGTATCAGTGGGCACAAGCTTGCTTTACAAAAGCGGCAAAGGATATGACGCTTCCAATCAACTTATCACATGGGAGTTAGAGGTTAACAGAAACGGCAGAGAAATCACCAACGCTACTATTGTAGATACTTTAGGAAACAAACAAATATTGTTTGAAGATTTTATCATAACACGCCGCGATGGCGCAATAACCCAAGACCTAACGAGAGTGTATACGGAATCAGAAGTCAATCATTCTGCCAACCAATATTATTATAATCAAGTTGATAAGGTTGTAACAATATTTCTCGGTGATTTGACGGGCGATGATCATCCATATATTACGTTTAAAACCAAAGTTACAGACCCGAATGACTTTGCAAACAATAAATCAACAACATACCGTAATAACTCGGCCGTGCTTACCGGCGGGGGTATTATGCAATCCGCAATTACCAATACAAGTCAAAACGTTAACAGCCAAGTAATCGCAAAAACTTCAACGGGCTACGATTACGTAACGCGCATATTATCGTGGAAAATAGTTGTCAATCAAAACAATATGGTAATGCCCGATGCTGTTATCACCGATACTGTTCCGGACGGCCAGGCGTTTATCGAAGGCTCTTTTCTTATCGACTCGATAGAGCCGGGTGACCAACTCGAACTGGACGGAAACAACTTTACAATACATTTGGGTGAGATATCAAACCAGGTCGTTATCACTTTTGATACCATAGTAACAGATTTAAGCGTGTTTCTCAGCACGAACGGCAATGTCGTTTTCCAAAACGACGCCACGCTAAATTCAGGCATTGCAGGGGCGCCAAGCGTGACTGTTCGTGGAACGCGAGAGGTTTTAAACAAGGCTATTGAAAAGAATCTGTTAACTGAGTATAACGCGATTAACGGTTTTATCGGTTGGGAAGTTTTTATAAATTCAAACCAAGTGATGATGGAAAATGCTTGCCTTGCGGACACGCTTGAAGAGGGCCTTGAATTAGATACCGAGTCTATCGAGCTATACTATTGGAATCAAGATTCTGCAGGAAATCATACAATTGGCGGGCAAGTGCCGGCCGAAGATTTTAGCTTTACATATGATTTTAGCACTCGGCTATTTTTGATGTTCTTGCCTGACGGCGCGCAAGGCTATTATATGAAGTTTAACACGGATGTGCTTGCGCCTGGCAAATACAGCAACACGATTAGCTTTACAGGTTCGTATATAGGTTCAGATTCGGCTTCATCGGGCTATACTGTAACCGGCGGCGATATAACTGCAAGCGGAAGCGGGTGGAACGGAAGCGTAATTATCCAAAAGAGCGACGAAAATGGCGTGCCCATCGCTGAGCCCGCAGAATTTGAGCTGCTCGACAGCATGAAAATTGTTAAAGCAGCACTTATGACAGATTCTAATGGCAGGGCAACATTTAACAGGCTTAAGCTTCGGACTTATTATATTCGTGAAGTTAAGGCGCCTTTGGGTTATGTATTAGACGACAGTGAAATTGAAGTTGTATTAACCAACGATACCCCCGAAACAAGAAATCAAACTATAAATGTACGCAACTATATGCTTCGCGCAGATATCATTATGCAAAAGCAAGACGAGCAAGGAAACGTTCTTTCCGGAGGGTTGTTCTCAATATACGATTCCGCGGACACCGATTTTTCAGTCCCGCTGCAAACGGTAAGTGCAGAAAATGGGTTGGTGCGGTTCTCTAATCTGTTACCCGGAGAATACAATATTAAAGAAATACTGCCGCCGCAAGGCTATTATCTGACCGATACCGTAATAAATGTGTCTTTGTTGTTGGATACGCAAAACAACATGCTTGATGATTTAGAATTAGATGAGCCGCTAATAAACAACAGAATAATAGGAGCAATTGAACTGCAAAAAGTAGACACAAATAACAAGCCGCTTCAAGGCGCCCGCTTCGGGCTGTATAACGGCTCTGGAGTTTTTGTTGACGAAGCTGTTTCCGACGATGAAGGCATCGTTCTGTTTAGCGATGTCCCCTACGGGACATACACTGTTAAAGAACTTGCAGCTCCTGACGGATACAGGCTTACGGGGCAGACAATATCCGTTAATGTGGTATCAGATGGCATAACTAAAGCCGTTCCGTACAATATTATAAACGTCTCTTCGAAGTTGCCCAAAACCGGCGGTTTTTGGGACACTGCTTTATTTGTTACGCTCGGAGCATTGCTTATTGTGGCAGGCAATGTTATTCTGCTTTACCGAAAACTAAAGAATGAACAATAAGCATTGTAAAGATTGCATAACAATAAAAAAATATAATATGCCGGTTTCTCATAACAACGAGAGGTTGCGTAGGCGCAAACTATTGCCGGTTATCATTTCTGTTGTTTTAATTCTGTCCGGCGTTATAATAATTGTTTTTGCGCTTGAGGCTAAATTAAAGGAATGCGCTGTACAATCCAATCTGCGCAGCATTTATGCAAAACAGGCTAAACCGGCCGAAACAACGCCTGCAGCCGGCTTTACACCAATAATTTTACCCGGCGATAATATGGAATACGATGAGATGGACGACAGTTTATCATCGCCGCTTAAACCCGTGTGTTTGTTGAAAATCCCAAAGATATCGCTTGATGTCGCAGTAGCGCAGGGTACAAACAATTCCGTGCTGCGTTATGCAGTAGGCCATTTTGAAGGAACGGCATTTCCGGGCGATACGGGCAACTTTTGCCTTGCGGGGCATAGAAGTTACACTTCGGGACAATTTTTTAATCGGTTGGATGAGATTGAAATTGGCGATGAGCTAATTATAGATTACTTCGACAATACTTACACCTATATCGTTTCCGATATATTTGTCGTCAGGCCGGACGATATTTGGGTTCTCGACCCTACTTCCGATTCACAGATAACGTTGGTTACATGCACTCCAATCCGCGTTTCTACGCACAGGCTTATAATAAGAGGTTTTTTACAGCCAAAATGAACACTTTTCCGTCAGGTTTTTTGTTTGTAATAATTACTTCAAATGTAAAATATCTTACCCGCCCGCTCGGGTGGCAACCGCCAACAAATTTCCTTAAACACTACACTGTCCAATATGTTTGACAAACCTACATGCCCCTTCGTGCCAAAAATCAATATTTGTCGAAATCACAATCATAAACCTTGGGTTACGGTATAAATAATACGGTATATCAGAAGGACAGAGTGTTTTTGTAAGCACCACATTTCGATGGGCTTTAAATGTTTGGAGAATTACATATCGAGTATTGGATTAACCGGGTTTTTGTGTTAGGCAATTAAACTTGCAATTTAGACAGATTAAAAAACAGAATTATACCTTGACAGGCGATGTAATCTGTAATATTATATATCTAATTCAACCAACTATATCAGCTATTGAAGGGGGTGCTTTGGTGTCAATAACGTCTGATATTATAAGAGGGCATACCGAAACAATCATTTTGGCACATCTGATAAAAGGTGACAGCTATGGATACGAAATAAACAAATCGATTCAACAGAAATCGCAAAATCAATATGAGTTTAAGGAGGCAACCCTCTACACTGCTTTCAAGCGGCTTGAGGAAGCCGGCAGCGTAAACTCGTATTGGGGAGATGAACTTAGCGGTGCGCGGCGAAAATATTATTCTATCACCAACTATGGAAGGCAAACGTATGCGCGGCTTAAAGAAGAATGGCGTACAGCTAAAATAATAATTGATAATCTGATAAATATGAAAGGATGATAAAAATGAAAGATAAACTTCGCGATTATATTGAAGAACTTTTCAAGGATGCGCCTCCAACAAAAAAGACGGTTGATATGAAAGAAGAAATTCTGCAAAATCTTAACGAAAAATATAAAGACCTCGTATCCGAAGGCAAAAGCGAGCAAGCGGCTTATAACATTGCCGCGGCCAGTATTGGGGATATCAGCGAACTTATAAGGGAATTAAAAGGAGCCGACGGTGCGCAGTTCGGAGCCGCAATCGAAGAAAATAAGTATATACGCCGCAGCGCACTGCTTACTGCAATCGCCGTGGGCATTTATATACTCAGTATTGTGCCCCTGTTTTTGCTTGGCAACCATATTGGCTTAATTTTGCTGTTCGTGTTCGCCGCAATTGCAACCGCCATTCTAATTTTCAACAATATGACTAAACCGGAAAGCGTTAAAACCGCTAACACAATCGCCGAAGAATTCAAAGAATGGCGCGAATCCACCGGCGAAAAGAGAAGGGCGTATAAATCCATCAGCTCCGCTGTGTGGGCGCTTACGGTTGTTGTGTATTTTTTAATCAGCTTTACCACACATGCGTGGCACATCACATGGATTATATTTTTGGTTGCCGGCGCAATAAACAGCATCGTAAAAGCTATATTCGATTGGAAAGCTTAGGAGGGAACGTATGAAAACTTCGGTATTATTGAGAATTATCATTTGGTCTATAGTCACGGTGCTGCTCGTTGCCATTTTGGTGTTTTTCGTAACCGTGAAGCCATCGTGGTTAAGTTTGCCTGAATGTTTTTGCTACTCAAACAGTGATCTGTACACAGCCGGCCCGGGCAGCGTACAAGCGCGCAGTATCAGCGAAGTAGAAATACATTGGGTTGCCGGCAGTGTTAACGTTTCAACTTATTCCGGCGACCAAATAGTGTTTAGCGAATCGGCAAACAGACAGCTTGATTTGAATGAGCAGATGCAGTATTACATTAAAAACGAAAAGCTGATAATTCAATATTGCAAGCAAATAAAATTTTTCGGCTGGACAAATTTAGAATCCCCAAAGGTCCTCGATATCAAAATCCCGGCGGCTACTGTGCTGAAAAACATTCAAGTTGAATCTGTCTCTTCTTCCGTAAATATACAAGAGGTAAGCGCAGATATCATCTCTACTGAAAGCGTATCGGGTTCAGCCTGTTTTTCTAACATTATCTGCACCCGGCTTGATTCTAAAACTGTATCCGGTTTATTAAACGTTACCGGCGATATTGATACTGCAAATATTGTGAGCGTATCGGGCAGCATAGACTTAGCCCCCGGAAAGAATGCTAAAAGCATTAATGCGGAAACGGTAAGCGGGGCAATCAATGTTACCCTTCCGGAAAACGACGGCTTTACAGTGCATTATTCATCATTAAGCGGCGGCTTCCGATGTTATTTCCCCACCGTATCAACCGCCAAAAACACAGCAACCTATAAAGACGGCAAAATTCAAATTAATACCTCGACTATAAGCGGCGATACAACCGTTAAACAACAATTTTTTTAATTAGCTATCGCTGTTTAAGCAAAATTTTAATATTTTTGATGACAAAGAAGCGAAAACTGCCGCATCCGGTTCATCGGAACGTCGGCAGCATCGTTCAGTACTTGCCAAACTCCGGCTTGATGCAGTCCATGTCGATCTGTGCTTCAGTCAGAATGTTTGGAATCTCTGGACTGTCAGGCAATACCGCATCTCCAGTTCGCAGCAGGAATCTGCAGACCATTTGGTTGAGCATCTCGGCCTGCCCCGACAGCTGTTCGTTAGCAGCGGCGGCCTCCTGCCTTGGCATCGTGAACGCGTTTACTGCAAATTTGGAAGAACGCAAACGTCAGATCGGGCTGCTGCGCGCGGTAGGCGCGACAAGAAAGCAAATACGCGGCACATTCGGACGGGAGGCGCTAATCGCGCAGGCATCTTTATACCTTTGGGAGCGCTTCTGGTATGCCTCACCGAGTGGAGCATAACGGGGCTGCTTGGCGAAAACTATACATTCGCCCCGGATGTTTTTATTATTTTCGCGTTGGGGTTTTCGGCATACGGTTATACTATTATCAGTTGTCTGGTTGATATTTCTTAATATGTTAGCTCTGCATTCGCAATTTTTGAATATAACAAATAAGAAGCAAGTTTTACTTGATTCATTCGATTAGCTCAAGTACCACAAAATCTGATACATCAAGCAGATAGTTAGCAAATAAGAAACCAAAACCCGCAAAACAAATGTTGATTCCTTCAGTTACATAGACCAGCTCTTTGCTCTATGGCTTATTTGCGGCTTAGGTGGTACCCGCTTCCGTGCTCAGACTACCAGTATTTTTTATATCAATAATGATTTTATCTGAATTGTTACGGTATTTTTCTTTGGCGTTGATAACATCAAGGAAAAACTCCACCCTCTCAACACTTGTTATGCCGCTGGCTTCAAAATTTGTATCGACAATGCAGATGAAATCTCTCATTGCCCTTCCTGATGCAACCCTCGTATCGGAACCAACGGTGAACGCTATTCCGTTGGCTGAAAAATCGTATGCATAAACGCTTATCTCTATGTTCATATCGTTCTCTATATACAGCTTTACCTGCGGACCGGAAAGCGAATCTATGGCATACCCGAGATAATAAACCCGAACTTCATCCTCATCATAAATGATAACCTTTGCTTAGCTTCCTCGCCCTGCGGGGCAGCCGCCGTTACCGGCGGCGTGTTCGCTCGATTGTGTGTCGGGGCGGAAACGCCGCAAGCCGCGGGGAAAGCGTGTGCAAGAGCGGCAGCTCAATCGCCACCATCATTTTCATTCCTTCTACTCCTTTTGAGTATTGTTGGAGTGTCCCTTCTCTTTCTTTCTTATAACTACAAAGGCCACCCCGCAGCCGATAGCAACTATCGCCAACCCGATAAGCACAACCCACATCCAGTTAAAACCATTCTTATTTTCGCCGTCCATTTCGCTAAAGGTAAGCCCGGATTCGTCTTCCGGCGCGATTATATCATCGTCCGATACGGTTGCGCTGCCGTCCGGTGCTAAGATATCCTCGTCCGATGTAGCCGAAGGCGTTGGTGCTAAAGTGGGCGTCGGTACCGGCGTAGGCGTGGGTTTTTCCGCATTGACATTGATTCCGCTTATCGAAAAGAAACCTTTGTTCGAACCGTTTTTATAGTCGATTCCGGATTTGCTGCCACTTTTGCCCCATTTTGCAGCCGCGCCGGAATTGGCGGTCAGGCCGGTTGCCGAACCTTTTGTATATGCCGGAGTTCCGCCCGGGTTGTTCCACGCACAGACCACGGCTTTACCGCCAATTGCGGGCGAACCGCCGTCTATTTGGATAACATTACCCGCACCGGCAAGAGCTGTGCCATAGGCGAACACAAACCCGCCGCTCGCTTTGAGGGAACCCGCGCCGCTGATACTGATCGCAAACCCGCTCTTAGCGCAAACGGTACCGCCTTTTACATCCGCCGATTTCGCTTCAATGGCGTTTCCTTTTCCCGTGGCTTCCACTGTGCCGCCGGTTACATCCGCCGATAAAGTGCCGATAGTATATTTTGCCCCCGCAGCGCTCACCGTACCGCCGCTTATGGTTACAGTATAAGCCTTGATGGCGCCTCCGTCTTTGGCGCTGACAGTGCCGCCTTTTACTTGTACATCCACATCGTTTCCCAAGATAGCGTCCCCCGCCCCCGTGTTTTTGACCCTACCTTTTCCGCTCAATCTGACGGTGGAAGTTTCGCCTCTTATATTGACGGTTCCGAGCGTGCCTTTGGACGCCGCCGTACCGCCGCTGATTTCAACCTTGGTGCTCACACCGTCGCTGCAGACGGCATGATTATGCTCGGCTCCTATAGCCTTGATAGTACCTCCGCTTACGTTCACTGCAGTATTAGCGCTTGCGGCAGTAATATAGATTGCGCTGCCTATCAATGGCCCGTTGGATTCTATCGTTCCGCCGCTCACTTTGACAACAGAGCTTGCACCGGCAACACGGATAGCATCTCTCATAGCTTTTACTTCGCCGCCGCTCACAGTGATAGAGACGTTCGCGCCGCCGCTGTAGATGGCATTCCCGCTTTCGCTGTTTGCCCCCACGTCCACCAAACCGCCGCTGACCGTCATTTTAGAACCCGCACCCCCAAGGCTTATTGCTGTTGCGTTCATTCCCGTGGCGGTTACCTGTCCTCCGCTTACCGAAACCTTAGCGTTTGCGGCTTTTGTCCTTATGGCAATTCCGTCTTTTGCCGTATTGTCCACCTTCCCGCCACTCACAATGATGGAGCAGCTGCTGATCGACGGATTATAGATGGTGAACTTATCGCTGCTTGAGATGGCGCCGCCTTTCGCAACCTCAAAAACACCCTTGCCGCTCCCCGCCAAATTTACCAAACCATTCGCCGATCCTGTGAGTACGGCCTTCCATATTACCTTTACATCCGCATCAATACTAAGGCTCAGCGGTTCCGTTGCGTTGGCAACAGAGCCTGTAACGGTAACGGTTTTGCCGGATTGCACTGCGGACAGACTGCCGCTGCCGCCATGGCTATATTGGTGGTTAATTTGAAAAGTTAGAGCATCGGCATTCGCCGCGTGCGCCGTAAGCGGCATAGCTATAGGCAGAGCGAGAATCAGCGCCGCCGCCAGCAAAGCCGATATGATCTTTTTTGTTATGGTTTTCATGTTTTTTTCTCCTTATAATAATAGAGTGCGATCAGGGAAGATAAGTCCACTCAATCTTTACAATGCTGTCTCCTGAAACGATGACTTTCACAAATGTAATCCACGTTTCATTATTTTCTATGGCAGGAATCATCTTATTTCTAAAAGAATCATAATTAACTTTAATAGGTTTAGCGGACATAATCTCGTCGGGCATATAATACACTGTCTTTTCCGTTGTAGTAAACCATCTGAGCTGCGGATTGACGTTGCGGACATATCCGTATTCTTCCACATCGTTTTGTGCATCCTCTTGTGAAATTCCCGGGTGATCCTGCATATACTTTTCTAATGCCTTTTTGCCGGTCAGCCAATCTACATAGTCAAAAGCAAGATCTGTCTGTCCGTCCATTCGCATACCCCAGTTTGTAATATAGGCATATGAAATCTCCTTTTCTTGCGCGGGAGCCGCAGTGCTTGCCGGGGTTGGCGAGGGCGTGGCGGGCGGCGCAACGGATGCGGCGGGCTCTGCCGGAGGATAAAGCGTTTCTGTTGGCTCGGCAGTAAGAACGGGCTTAGCCGTTATAAGAGGCGTTGGTTCCAACTGTGCGTTAGGTTCACTGCGAGGATGACTGCCGGTTGTAAGAATCACCGCTAACACAACCACAGCGCCAACAGCCGCAACCGCCGATGCCCCGGCTATTATTTTGGCTTTTAAAGATAGTTTTTTAAACATTGTCATACCCTCCATTTTTTGAGTTTCTGCGGCGTATGGCACAGCGTCTGAAATAGAATCCATTATCGTGCGCAACGAAGCGTTAGCCGCGCTTTGGCCTATAGACAAAGACTGCGCATGCGATTGCATCAATTTTCCAAACGGCAGCAGAGGAATTCCGGCAACACCGTAAAACTTCTCGCCGCTCTTGCGTTCCTGTTCTTCAATCTCTGAGCGGATAGCCTTTCGCGCAAGAAACAGCCGGGTTTTGACCGTGTTGACGCTGCACTCCATAACGTCAGAAATTTCATCCACGCTCAATTCATTGAAATAATAGAGCGCGATTGCCTGACGCTGTACGTCGGAGAGACCATCAATAATCCTGCCGAGCCGCTCTTGCAAGTCCGCTCTTTCGGCATAGACAGCCGGCAACGATTCTTCGGATTCTTCAGCATCAAAATTTTCGATGTCTTGTTCGGCATCCAGCAATATTGCCATGTTTTTCTTTCTAAGCCGTGCTTTACAAACGTTTTTTGCGATAATCTGAATCCAAACCGAAAAAGCCGATGGCGCTTTAAGAGTATTGAGCTTCCCCCATGCAGTTATAAACGCTTCCTGCAGAACATCCTCGGCGTCATTGGCGTTTTTTGTTATCATTCTTGCCAAAGCGTACACTTTTTCGTGGTAAATTGCGAAAAGCTCTTCAAAGCTTTTGATATCACCTTTCTGCGCTTCTATAACCAGCTGCGTTTGCTGCTCTGTCATACCCATAAGTTCGTTTCCCCTTTCATTACATAGATGCGAAAATGCACATTTAGGTTTTACGCTTAAATACTATGATGACATATGAAAGCTGCTGTTCTCTAAAGAGGCAATGTTTAGCACTCTTAATTCATTCCCGTTCTATAAGAGGGTTTACTTAATCCCGGGATCTTGCGCAAAGATATCATGCTTTAGAGGCTATTATTTGTGGTGGCAAGTTTGTGAGCTTCTGCCTTATCTATTGTATATATAATATTTGTTGAATAGTCAACTGCCTAAATATTGGTTGCACAAATGTAATATTTTCTATATTAGAAGTACAGCCCGGGCAATAATCTGATCAGTTTAGTTGTGTATCACATTTCGGAAATCATGATGCACCAATGTTAATGTACTGTTTTTTGATGCGCTTACACCTGCTCTACCTTAAATTGATTTCAGTCCTTCGCAACTTTAAAATCTACATCATCCAATGCGGCAAAATGCTTTTTTCCATACTTTATCTTCAAGTCCTCTCAGCCGCACAAATCAAAGCGCCGCAAGGAGCCTTTCATCAATAGACTGGCAAAGGCGGATGGGCGATGTATCAAGCACTGGATGAACAACTATCCAAGAAGGATGTTTGGATACAGAACAGCAGACGAGGTGTTTGCGGCTTAAAATGGACTGGGTTCTTATGGTGGGCAATTAAACTTGCAATTTATAAAACGTAGAGAACCAGTGCTATTCTCATTGTTTTGGACTTATTTATGTGGTAAAATACATATTAATTCTTTGCTTAACAACATTTGCTTGTTCTAATGAATAAGCAGTATTCTTCGTATATTATGGAGGTGAAACATGAAAATCAAATGTGCGTTTTTGTGTATAGCATTATCTGTGATTATTTTACTGTCAGGTTGTGCTAACAGCAAAAGTGATTTGTATGAACAGCAAGCAGGGTTGTCAAACTCGATAATAGGAACAGATGATGGAGTGGACGAGTTTGTTTCTTTACAAAAGGGTTTTATGTCGGAATACGATACTGATGTTTGCTACAATATAACGCCTAAATATGTACTTGAAAATTCAGATTTTCTCATTTACAAGTATGAGAATTCCTGCGCAACATTTTTGTTGTATGATAATGAAATATTTCCTTTGGGTGGATGGTTTGGTGGTTTCGGTGTAACTGATATTAAATTAGCTGATGTCGATAATGATCGTAAAATGGAATTGTACTTTACGTTTTCTTGGGGTTCAGGCATCCATCGTTCACATGCAGCATATTTTAACCAAAAGTCAAAAGAAATTGTGATTTTTGATTATGTATACATGCATGGTGATATGATGATTATTTCTAATGGGCAAGGAGGGCTATCTCTATACAAAGCTACAATATCAAATATGGAAAGTTTCGTGAATTTTACAATAGAGGCAGACGAATACGTTTCTGATATTGTTTTTGAAAATAATAGCATAGTGTTATCGTCTCCTATACAATAGATATATTGAATATAATTTTTGGGTGCTTTCTAAAAATATTTGGGGAGTAAACTCAAGTTATCCGTCAACTTTTTTACAACTCCACATCACCTCTTTTCTGCTGTTGATTTTTTAGTTGCTCTTGCTTCAAAATACTGTAAACGCTCTTGCATTCCTGTTCTTCAATCTCTGTGCGGATAGCCTTTCGCGCAAGGAACAGCCAGGTTTTGACTGTGTTGGCGCTGCACTCCATAACGTCAGAAATTTCATCCACGCTCAATTCATTGAAATAATAAAGCGCGATTGCCTGACGCTGTACATCGGAAAGACCATCAATAATCCTGCCGAGCCGCTCTTGCAAGTCCGTCCTTTCGGCATAGACAGCCGGCAACCGATTCTTCGGATTCTTCAGCATCAAAATTTTCGATGTCTTTCTTGCCAAAGCGTACACTTTTTCGTGGTAAATTGCGAGAAGCTCTTCAAAGCTTTTGATATCACCTTTCTGCGCTTCTATAACCAGCTGCGTTTGCTGCTCTGTCATACCCATAAGTTCGTTTCCCCTTTCATTACATAGATGCGAAAATGCACATTTAGGTTTTACGCTTAAATACTATGATGACATATGAAAGCTGCTGTTCTCTAAAGAGGCAATGTTTAGCACTCTTAATTCATTCCCGTTCTATAAGAGGGTTTACTTAATCCCGGGATCTTGCGCAAAGATATCATGCTTTAGAGGCTATTATTTGTGGTGGCAAGTTTGTGAGCTTCTGCCTTATCTATTGTATATATAATATTTGTTGAATAGTCAACTGCCTAAATATTGGTTGCACAAATGTAATATTTTCTATATTAGAAATACAGCCCGGGCAATAATCTGATCAGTTCAGTTGTGTATCACATTTCGGAAAGCATGATGCACCAATGTTAATGTACTGTTTTTTTGATGCACTTACATCTGGTGCCAGTGCTTCTCTAATTTGTTGTTTGATTCTCCCTTGTGTCGTCAATAGCGTCTGTGCTCTTGAGCGCTTTAAATTGTGGGGCTACAATACATATTGGGCACTGAACCACAAAAATAAAATATGCGGGTGCCGGCTAATGGGACATTGTTAAGTTGGGAACAAAAACATACCGAAAGGAATATGTTGAAAAGCGCGACACCTATTCTTTTGCCGTGTTACTTAAACATGTGGTGAGATTCTTCAGATTCCCCGCAGGATGCGTGCAGACCGGCAACAGTTTTGGGTTCGCCGCTATATGGTGCCTAAACGCAATTTGCCCACTCTCTTTGAGCACTAAGTCATGTGGGTAGGCATCCGGCATAAGCTCATCCGCCCCTGCACGCCACAACGGCAAGATCGAGCGCAGTCACAGAAAAAATCAGTAGCGGTTTTACCCAAAGACAGCCTTCCATTCTTTTCTCTGACTTTAAGCACCAGCCTAAAGCTTTCCGATACCACTCAAACAATATACCCGCTCGTTTGCGCACGCAAGCCGGCTACCTCAAACACAAACAGGTTTAATAACCTACACAACGGGTTTAGCGTGCCGTTGTCTTATAATACCATTTTGGCTATTGAGACAAAATATCTGCAATTCTTTTTGATGCAAACCCGTCTCCGTAAGGGTTTGCCGCAACGCTCATAGATTCATAGGCTTGATTATCCGTCAACAGCCTTTTGAATTCGTTGTAGATATTTTGCCTGTCCGTTCCGACTAACTTTAACGTTCCCGCCAATATTCCTTCAGGCCTTTCTGTAGTGTCGCGCAGCACCAAAACGGGCTTACCTAAAGACGGCGCCTCTTCCTGTATGCCTCCGCTGTCCGTCAGCACAATATGTGCGCGCGCAATAAAATTGTGAAAGTCGATCACGCTCAGCGGTTTTATTATGCGAATCCTGTCCGCTCCCGCCAACACTTTATTTACCGCATCATTGATTGCAGGGTTTAAATGCACCGGATATATAACTTTCAGATCATCAAACTCCTCAACCGCATCCCTTATAGCCCAAAATATATTTTCCATGGGTTGTCCTATGTTTTCCCGTCTGTGAGCGGTTAAGAGAATTAACCTGCTCCCCTTAGCCCAATCAAGAAGCGGATGGCTGTACTCTTTCTTTACCGTTGTTTTTAGCGCGTCAATGGCTGTGTTGCCCGTAACATATATGTCTTTTTCGTTTTTCTTTTCTTCGATAAGGTTTTGTTTCGCCCGTTGCGTAGGCGCAAAATGATATTTCGTAACTATGCCTACCGCCTGCCTGTTAAATTCTTCGGGGTAAGGCGAAAAGATATTATGGGTTCTAAGCCCGGCCTCGACATGCCCCACGGGTATCTGCAGATAAAAGCAAGCAAGCGCGCTTAAAAATGTTGTTGACGTATCACCATGCACCAGCACAACATCGGGTTTAGCTTCCGCCAATACCGGCTGTATCCTTTTAAGCACTTTTGTAGCAATATCAAAAAGCGTTTGATTATGCTCCATCGTCCTCAAATCGTAATCTGGAACAACATCAAAAACGTTAAGAACCTGGTCAAGCATCTCTCTGTGCTGGCCTGTCACACACACAACCGTGTTTATAGCTTTTCTTCTTTTTAGCTCGCTCACCAACGGACACATTTTTATTGCTTCGGGTCTTGTTCCGAAAATTAACATTATCGTCTTCACTTTTTGCCTGCTTTCAGTCGTCTTACCTGTTATTTTGCCGCATAATCATCATACCACGGCAATTCGTCTAATGTAATTATTCTATCGTGATTGAAAACCTTAACAAAATGCTCTAAAGAATTATGCTTATCTGAAATTTTTTTATCTTGAACCACATACTCTCCGTTCCATATAATAAAAAACGACCAGCACACATTTTCCTCGTACATAAGATCGGGATCGGGTATTGAGCCGATTTCGGAAAGTCCCGTTATCGTCTTTTTGTCTGTATAGTTCAACGCCTTTTCAAACCGGTTTAAACGGCTGTCGTAATCATACGGTTTCGTGTACGCGTCCTCGGCTATAATATCGACATACCCGTCTCCGGGGTACCACTCTTTATCCTCTCCGCTGTATACCCAAATCAAATTGTTCAGATTATGATAACCCGTTAAACGATTATACATAAGCTTCCAAAGCTTTTTGTAATTCTCGGCCCCGTGAGCGCCCCACCAAAACCATCCTCCGCAAGCCTCATGCAAGGGCCTCCACAAAACAGGTATGTCTTTTTCGGCAAGCGCTCTAAGCTGTTTGGCGATTACATCGATGTCCCGAATTATCAAATCATAGCCGGCACTATCACGCCCGTTTAGCGCATCGTCCAAATTAAAATTTGTGGCTTGCGTGTAGAAACCTTTCCACCAAGGCGCTGTTTCCGAGTTTATTAAACCTTTAGGGGCATTCCAATGCCACATAAAAGTTACAATGCCGCCCATCTCGTGCCATTGCATTGCATATTGCGTCTGTTTAGATTTCGTCCCGTGTTCCACCCTTGTAGGCGAATAATCCACAAAATCAAAACCCATAATTGCCGGATATTTGCCCGTGAGCTTATAAAGCTCTTTTACTTCGGGAGATTTAATTCCTAAATCGTTATTGTATTGTCCGGATAAAGTATATTTGCCGTATTGGTTTACCATATAGCCAAACAGCCTTTTTGTGCTTTCTGTCGCGTTTTTATTGACCAAGCCTTTTTCGACGCAGTACACGTTGGAATCTATGGCTTCACTCGATTTTATATTAAGATAGTCAATATAAATATAACCCCAGCCTTTTTGAACAACTACGGAGTTTAAACCTTTTTCGAGCTTTGTTTTGATTGTGCTTAATGCAAAATCCGCCCCCTTTGTGTACAGCGTGTTGTACAATATTCTTTCGTTTACTATTACAGTGTTATAGCTTTCGTTGTTTATTGCAGCTGTACAAAAAGCAAGCTCATAAAAACCCGCTTTTGGCACCTGCACGTAAAAAACAATCCTGCTTTTATCGCTGTCTAATTTGCCGACATAGCCGCCGCTTATGTTTTTGATATTTTCATCCGCATCTTTACCGTAACGGTTAAGGGCTTCTAACTCTGCGTCTTCGGCCTCGTAAATTAAATCAACCAGCGTTTCAAAATATATTTGGTCGTTATCCTCATGCTGTTTGCGGCCGGGTTCTTCTGCGCTCCCGTTTGGCGACCCGTTTGGTATTACACTATTTTTCGCTTGGTTTATTTCGGGTTTATCCATGATGCACCCCCAAAGCAGTTCGGAAAAAAGTATAAACAGCGTAACCGCTAACAAGGATGCCGCAAATATACAAACCCTTCGCATTATTCCGCGTATTCCGTCAGCCGCTTTTTATTGTACCTGCCTTTTTCAAACATCGTACTGCATTTCCTGCTTGGCTGTGTCAAGCAACTCGAGAGCATTTTTATTTCCATCGTCAAACGCCATACCTATTCTCATGTCTAATATAAGCTGCTTTGTATTTAGAACCTCATTTGTGTCTATTTGTGCAATCTTTTCTTTTAGCCTGTTGCGTATAACCTTAATGTCTTCTTTTTTTGTCAACATAAGCATCCCAAACGTTATTTCATCATCGTCAATCTGATATAGTTCGTCTTCAGCCCTTGTCGCGCTTCTAACAACTTTTGTAACCTGCGTTACAATCTGCATCATGCCTTCTTTTTTCGAGAGCCTTTCAATTTCCTTTTGGTGTCTAAATTTTATCAAAAGCACCCCGAAATCAACCTTATAGCGTTTTGCAATGCTCATGTAAATCTTAGCGTCATTTTCAAACGCCCTTAAGTTTTTCAGCTTGGTGACCTCGTCTAATGTTGATATTGATACCAGCTTCTTTTTCAGATCTTTAACTTGACTTGAAAGAGTGGCCGTTTCCGTAGTAAACAAAGAAAACGCGGTTGTAAGCGCAGGGGACATAAATACCCAAAAATACACATAGGGTTTAATCAATACCCCCTTTGTAAAGCTAAGCACTATAATATAGGTGATGCTGACCAACAGCAACATAGTGTTGATAATCAACCCGGTTGTCAAATTCGTAAAGTATGTTATCAAAACTATTATAAAAACAGCCGCGGCAATTATAAAGTTGTCAATAAGATTTTCTTTCTGGTAAATTAAAAATATAAAGTATATGAAAATCAATACAATCAACGCTATGAAGCTTATATCGGTCTGCATGTTTCTATCTTTCTTTTTCATGGCTATTCTTCCTCCTGTATCTAATTACTAAAAATACTACCGCCGTAAGCAATATCACAAGTATAGCGGCCGCCACATAGAACAAATTCAATATGTCTTTTCTTTCAAATATCGATTCGGGCACCTCTTCAAGTTTAGCGTTATCCTCTTTAAATCTGTAAAGGAATATCTCGCTGTTATCCGCCACAAAACCATCTCCGTACAGTTTCCAAAGCTCTTTGGTGTCTGTGAAATATTTAAGCGAATTTACAAGATAGCCCTTATTTACGCTCGATAAAACAAGAATCGCATTTTTTACGCTTGAATACGGAGATTGTATTATCTGAGCCGCAGATAAAGTTGTTGAATATGCCGGTTCTATCAGCAGCTTTTCGTTTGACATTATTCCTGCGCCGTTATCATAAAACTTAAAAAACAGCTTGTCGTTTAGCTTGGCAATAAACTGGTTGTTCTGAAACGTTCCGATTGCGATAACGTTCTTTTTATCAAGATACCCGGTGTCTGAGGCTCTCACAACCTTAAACTCTCCCGTGTTGTATTTTAAAAATTGCCCGAGAGTTAGCATAAAGCCGCCGACAAGGTTTAAATCCATATCGTTGTTGCCGTCGGGTATCACCAATACTAAATTATTAAACTCTCCTGCCGATATAAAAGGGTATGGATAATTTTCGAAAAGATAATAAGGCACCTCGACCGAATTAAGTTTGAGCATAGACTCATCGGAAACATAAGCCCACGGCGTTTCGCCCTGTCTTAACGTGCACCACAAATCCTTTATTTCAAGATCGAACGCCACCGTCAGCGTGAAGCTTCCCGTTACTTTTGTGTCGGTTGGAATATTTAAAACAATATTGTCGCCCTCTGCTTTTGCCAAAGACAGTTTCTGACTTCCTATAGGGACATCGTTCACATAAACCGAAACCAACGAACGGTCAAAATCGAGGTTTTTTGAGTATCTGAAATGCAGGTCAATCTCGCTTCCGTAAGCTAACCTTCTGTTGTTTTCAAAATCTATAAAGTAATCGGCTTTTTGTCTGAACGGACCGTCTAAATATGTTCCGGTTTCGGTAAGCTTTGTATATTGTTTAACGCCTTCTCTTTGCACATAAACGTCTTCATCAATTCCCACCATTTTAATATTACCCTTGAGCTGATTCATCGTAACCGGATTTGATAACACGGCGGCGGCTTTTTCAAGCGTTGATTGGTCTTTACCCGTTACCACCAAAAAATTCGTCTCGCCCGGCAATAGCAATATGCCTGCGTTGGAATCGTCGATTTTCAAGCTTTTTTCAACCTCGGCTGCCAGTTCGGCGGGCAGTTTGTTAAACCTTGCGATATACATCACATATTTATAAGCCCTTAACTGCGAAGCGCCGCCGGCGATTAAGTTTATATTCTGATAGTTCTTTGTTGCCTGTTTTGAAATTCCTGCGAGCGCCGTAAGCGCGGCGTCAAGCTCGTCGGTATCGAACGCAGCCGGTATCACAACGGCGCTTTGGTTGTTTTCCAAAGCGTCTATCGACACGAAGCACGAATAGAAATCGTCAATGCAATCACACCTTTGCGCCGGGCGGTAGGATATTTCCACAAATGATTCTTTAAATATATTCATCCAGTTTGCGGTTGTTACATCATCCACGCAGGGATACCCGCTATAAGTTCGAATATATCCTTCAATCCCAATAACATTGTAGCCCTTTTTCAAATGCTCAATGGGTATCTTTACCGTCAGCTGCCGCCTTGTTCCGTCCGTAACGGGCACCTTCTCGGAATAAAACCTAACTCCGTTTATCAGAATAGTGATATCTGATAACAGTTCGGATACCAGTTGAGTTGTGGAAAAACTTAACGTGAACTGAGCGTCGTCTATGTCCCATTCCCCCATGTTAAAGCCTTCCGTTACCCTCGAAAAGAGCCCTACCATGTAATGGTCTTTAGAAAAAGACGAAACCGATACCAACCCTCCTTCGCCGACAAACAACACCGGATCAACCGGTTTTGGCGGCTCAACAATGCTTGGAATCTCGCCCGGTATCTGACCGCTCGGTTCGGATATTGTGGCTTTAGTTTGTTCGTCCGGCTGTGCAGTTTTTTGATCTGCGCTTTCTAATTCTCCGGCGCCTAAAACAACGTTTTGAGCGGCCGCAGGAAATAATGGAGTTGTTGCCACAAGGCAAACGATGACAATCACAAGTATAATTCTTTTTTTCAATTGCTTCAAATCCTTTCTACAATTATTGTCGCAGCAAGTTTAGAAACGTTCGGTCTTGTACCATTTTGTTTTTCTTTTAAATATCACATCCAACAGGTACTGCCCAAGACCGTAAACCGCCACTACCATCCAAAGTTTGCAGTATGTAAAATACATAAGCAATGTAATAAACAAGTTTGAAAGGCGCATTTCGCCTTTTTCGGTGGTCAATGTGATAAACACCGATAGTGTAAACAAAAATATGGCCATCAGCCAAAGCAGCGAGCTAAGGCTTGCCAAAGACAGATGCACAAGCCCAAGCGTATTTAACAGGAACAGTGTATCTGATACTATCAGCGCGCCCAACAGTATAAAATAAACGGATAGAAAGTAAAGCATATCAAATTTTATTCTATGTTCTTTTAACGTGAACAGTTTTGGCATGTGCTTTACCATCACGTATATATTCCCCTTCACCCATCTGACCCTTTGCCTGAACCAAACCTTATAGGTCTGCGGCTCTTGCTCCCAGGTAACGGAAAGCGGCATAATCTTAATCTTATATCCCAAAGCGTATATTCGAAAACTTAACTCTGTATCTTCGGCTATCGCGTCAATATCCCAACCGCCGATTTCGTCTAAAACATCTCGTCTTATAACAAAATTAGTGCCCGGGATTGTGCATAAATTAAACAGCTGCCACCTTCCCGCCTGCGCTAACCACTGAAAAGATAACGTTTCAATATTTATAAAACGGGTTAACAGATTAACGTCCCTGTTCCTTGTCCTGAATTTGCCTATAACGGCTGCGAGCTTATCGTCGCTTTGTATCTCTGCAACAAGATATTTAAGAGCATCGCGTTCCGGGGTGTTATCGGCATCATATACGGCTATATACTCGCCCTTAGCCTGTCGCAAGCCGATATTAAGCGCGTTGGATTTGCCTTTTCCGCCTGTTTGGCTATCGGTGTTAATAATTTTCAGCGCCCTGTGCGGATTTTTTCCCCGAATCCGCTCAAGCACGTTGTTGCTATCGTCAGTGGAATTGTCGTTGATTACTATTATTTCGTATCTGTCAATTGGATAGTTTAAATCCAGCAACGAATCCACCGTAGCCGTTATTACCTTAGCTTCGTTGTGCGCGGGCACAAGAATGCTAACTACCGGAAAGATTTTAATCTCTTTGGTTTTGGATTTGACGGTTTTAATATAATACAAATAACCCGCCACCACCAACACCTGGTTTATAAGCAGCAAAGCCCAAATGCATATTAAAGCAATCAAACCCAACAAATCTATATTCAAAAGCCTATTTCCTTTTCTTGATAAACTTTTCTCTGTACAATTTATATCCAAACAAAATAAGGGTAATAATAATCGCGCCGCTTATAATTACAATAACCGTCAACACCCGGTTGCCGGCGTCCACCAAAAATTCAAACTGGATTTCATCCTTTCGCCTGTAAGCAAAATTACCGTCAATTTCAGCCTGCATAAAAATATACTCGTCACCGGTGACGTTGCGCCTGTAGTCGCCTATCTGGATCCACTTTTTATTAATTTCATTCACTGCCTTTGCAAGCTCGTTTTCATCTTTAAAAACTTCGTATTTGATAACGGTATCGATTGGAAGGCTTATAAACAGCTCGTTTTGCGGATGAATCGCCGCCAGCATCTTTAAAGAGACCTCGTATGGATGCATACTTTCATCAAAAACGTGTACGCCGTTTTGCTTGAACGTTTCAAAAACCTTGGGCATTCTAACGTCAATATCTTCCCCAACCAATTCGTTTCCCGTTACTATCGGCTCATGCATAATCAGCGAGCCGTTTTTTGATTGTATGTATCTTAATACGTTTACGTAGCGCTTGAATGAGGGATAGTCGGTGTTGTAATAAACCGGCATTATGCTCATAACAAACGGAATGCCTGCCGAGTAAAAACTCTCGGCAATGGATTCGAGCATTTTTACGCTGTCAAACGGGGACACCTTGTCTATCAAAACGTACATAAACCCTTCGTCTTTGCGGCCGAAATATTCATTGAGCATTTTAGCCACCGCGAATACGGTAATATCGTCTTTACAAAAATGAGGCGCAAACATTATTCTTTCGGTAATAACGCCTATCGGATACTCGTTGCCTTCAAAACCGATGCTTCCGATCGCTTCTCCGCAGTATGACTTTATGTGGGTGAGCTCCTTTTCAATTATCACGGATTGGGTGTTGTTGTATACGCTTATCTTGGCATGCATTTTTCTTTTAACCGTCTCTGTTTGCACCCCCGGAATCACATTGAAACCATCCCCCAAGCATACGAATTTTTTGTTTGTCTGCAGCATATCTTTTAGCGGCGCCGTATCCTGCAGCACCACATATTGATATTGCTCTGCCATGCTGCTCGAATACTCCACGTTGCTGACAGCCACAGGCTGCATTCCGCAAGCCTTTATTAAATCGGAGATGATCGCCATTTTGTCCTTGTCGTCATACACCAATAATACCCGGTCAGATTCCGCAAAAACAATACCCGCGGGCAGAGCGCAAGTGAAAGCGGCTATCAACAGTATAACAATCAAACACTTCTTTATCATTGTATTTCCTTCGTCCTGTATGCCAACAGCGCCATAAGGTTGTCAAACGCGTAAAGCTTCAACGTATCGGCATCCGCAAACGCGCCGTACACCTTGCTTTGTTCATCGGTCACCTGAAAGGCGTTCATTTTGTTTATACATGCCTTAAGCATTTGCGCATCCTCAAGCTCGTCTGCTATCAAAGCGCATATGGCATAGACTGCCGTTGATTGTATTTGGTTTTTCGGCTTACCGTCACTTTCGTACAAGCCGTAAAAACAGCCGTTTTGAACGGTAGTTTTAACATAGTCAATAGTGGTATCTGGGCACTCGCCTATACTTGCTAAGTTAAGAACGCTCAACAACGCCTCAATCATATTGATGTCTCCCGCGCTGTACCTATTTGCAGAATAGCTGTACGAAGCCGCAAATACGGGGAATTCGTCGCTTATGTATCCGTTCTTTAGTATTTCGAGCATTGTTTCAAATACTCTTTCCCACTTTTGGTCGTATTTTTCGAGCAACCGAACAGTTTTCAAATCTATATAACACAAGGTGATAAAATCGTTGTTCTGGTTGTAACGCTCATCGAACATATCGTACATTCGATTGGCTGTTATGTTGGTATTATACAGCCTGTCCGCGTACATAATCGCGCTGTTTATGTAGTCGTCACTAAATTTTTCATCCGCTAAAATCAAAGCTCTTACTATCCTTATATCGTCTATAAATGCATTAACGCCGTATGCTTCGCCTTTTTGAGACAATCTGTACGATATAATATTTCCGGTATCAAGATGCCGCTCAACAAATTCAAATAAACGCTTAAACAACATCTCATCGCCAATATCAACGGCGTACAGCATCAGCAATCCAACAGATTCCGATAAAACTTCGGCGCCGGTCGCAATATCGGCTTCGGTCATACTGTCTGTATAGTTGGTCCTAATGCCTCCCTCCGGCGTGAGCATATTTTCTTTTAAAAAGTTAAAGCACATCATTTCGCGCGTTGACGTTTTTATGTCTGCGGTTTCGCTTTGGTAAACGTTTGAGCCGTCCGCCATATTGCCGTTATTTGCGTTTGGTACGCATGAGATGCAAAGCAGCACCAAAGCTATTGCAGCGGCCGCCTTTCTCATAAAGCCCCCCGTTCAAGCCGTTTACAGCTCTCGCCTTCAACATCCGCCACGATTTCAGACGCTTTGCACTTGCTTGTTTGATATCTCCTATCGAAAAAAGCTACAATGTGTGATATCATAATCACGTTAACCAAGTCGAAAGCCACGTTGTATAAAAACATATGCTTTGCAAGATCGGCGTCCCCCGCGCCGATAACGGGCACAATTATTTGAGACAGCCCAATAATTATCAACGCGCCTATTGTAATCTGCTTTAACCTTTTTTTGTACAATAAAGCAAGCGCAACGAACATCCAGATTATTATAAATCCAAATGTTTTAGGAGCGCCTATTTCTTTAATGTGGCTGTAATTTGAGAAACTCTCACATTTCGTTTCGGGAGGCAATCCGGTCGAATGCTCGAAATTGCCCAAATCGGGACGTATTATGTACGCATTTTTTGCCGCGGTTTTCATCATTTCCATGAAAGCGTCCGGATTTGATACATAATGCCCGACAACGGACAGCACATTGTATTTACTATAAAATTCTTCTTTCAGCTTTTGGTCCTCGGGATCTATTACCGGATACTTATCAAAATATATGTTCTTGTTTAGCAATTCATATTTATCGTCAATGCCAAACGTTTCCAAGGTTTGCGGAGGGTTGTCGGAAGTCATCATCACCCCTCGGGTCATGGAATGAAAAAGATTTATATTAGTAAACTCAACGGAGATCAAAGAATAGGTGAAAATGCCCATTACAATCAACACTGCCGATGAAAGCGCTATCAAAGATTTGTACAATCGGCCGTGCGCCCTTATAAAAAAGAACAAACACAGTATGCCTAATATTACGCCTACGGGGGCGTACTGCTGTTTGGAAAATGTCAGAATAGCGCCGTTGACTAAAAACCAAGCTAATAAAGGGTATTTGTTGCGCCTTCCTTCCGCAATTAAAAGCGCGCATGTAATGGCTGCCATCAAAGAGATATACGCTATTGATTCGGCAAAAAAAGAGCTGAAATAAGCGGTATATCCCGTATCGGCAAAAATAAAAGTGCAGACGGCGGTTATAAGCAGCACGCTGCCCAAGCGCAATTTATGCGTTAAATAATCCACCAAAAAGTACAGCACAACCAAAAAATAGATTGTCATTACAAGCCCCAAAAAGCGCAAGTCAAATATGTTGCTGTTTCCGGTAAAAAGCTTGTTGAGCCAAATGGCAGGCTGAATAAATATAAACTGAGAAGTAAAAACGGAATTGCTGTATTCGTTATAATACTGGGCTATACCATATTCTTTAATGAAATACCCGTTATATAAAAGTTCGCTGTTCTCGGGCAAATCGTACAGACCTTCGCCATATATAATCCTTGCATAGTCTCCGTTATCTTCCATCCCGACATATGGCGGTAAAAAGAGCACTGAAACTATAATAATTCCGGACAAAAGCACAGCGACAAGAGGCCCTATTGGATGCCGTTTTGTTACTCCTGCAAGCCTTTTGCGTATAGATTGCAGTTTAGTTTTTAAATTATGCGCTCTTTTGTTTTCCACAGCCCGTTACCTAAAACTCTCCCAAGTATCGCAATATCGAAATTTTAAAACAAATGGGATGTATTTGTTCTAACTTACAGTTATTTATTCCGCCGTAACCATACCGGTGTTTTTGTATACCTCTAACGTCTGCCCGGCGGTTTGGCCCGCTAACGCCCCTATGCGTATAGCGTTATCATCGATAACCTCGAGCACCTTAGTAAGAGTGCCGCGTTTTACATTTCTTATCCAATCGCCTTGCGACAGCCCATGTGCCGTACACTTTATTATTTGGTCGGTAGTCCCCGCCTCACAAATCAAATCCGGCTGCCTTTTGAGCATTATTATCTGATCGCCCGCCGCCTGGCCTAATATATCTTCGTCATTTAATTCTACCAGATATGCGTTTACCACTTTAACGTACCTTATCTGATTGTTTCTTGTGATGTTTATTATGACGTCGTTATCGTCAAGAAGGTGATACGCCTTTTTGATATAATGCGAATTTGTAGAGATCCCTTGCGCATAAGCCGTCGTATTTAGATCTTTAGTCGTGTTGAAAGGCAGCACCGGCAGCCCTTGCTGATCAAACAGACATGCGCAAGGATAGTTTGCCCATGCGTATCTTACGCCTTTGGGCTCCGCGGTATATTCGTCCCAAACCAGCACCGTATTGCCTTGCGTTTTTGCCTGCGCGGGTATCCACTGTCCGCCGGCATTGAGTATCTCGAACGATACGCTTCCAAAAGCGTCCTGCTTTATTGAAAGCTCTTGCGCGGCTACGGTTATCCTATAAACATTGCCGTCAAGCGCGTAATCCGTCATACTTGGGCTTTGTTTTGCATATTCCTGTCCGTAAATTAAGTTCATGGCAAGATAAGCAAGCCTTTCGCCTATCGGTTTTTTGTTTGTTGGATGAATATCAAAAGGGTCTGCGTCTGATAAATCGATTGCCGTTACCAATCCTATGTTATCGTCCGTATTGGCGACGCGCATCTGAATCTCTCTTATTATCGGCCACGAATCGTTTTCCTGCCCATGGTTTTCTCCGTATCCGGTAAGCTGCACAAGCATTACGGGCAGCGATGAGTCGCAAAACTCCTCTCTTATTGCTTCGATATAATCCCTCAACAACTGTTCATAATGATATTTGATATGCGCGCTGTTCTCCCCCTGATAATAGATCAACGCCCTTGCGGCATACGGCGCAATAAAATCCATATACCCGTTCCAAAAACCGGAGGCTATAAATTCGTCGTCCTTTTGCGTATGGTCGTATTTTTCATAAACCTGGTTTGGCATAAACAGCTCTATGCTCGCACCTCCGTAAGTGATCTGTATCAGCCCAATCCTAATGTTACTAAGCGCAGGATTAATTTTTGTCAGCTTATCTACAAAGAAAACGCCTACTGCACTTGATTCTCCAAAAATGTGCCTGCTGTATTCGTCTCTTGCTACTTCCCAGCCGGTCTTAGTATTAAACAAAGGCGTAGCAGCTCTCATATGATCGGGACAATAAAGCCTAACGCGAGACTGATTGTTAAAGTTTCTTAGCGCCTCTTTATTATCGTCCGAATTTAAGAGAGACCATTCCGCGTTAGACTGCCCCGCCAGAACAAATACTTCTCCTACATAGATCTGTTTAAACGTGCGGGTATAACCCGAATCCTGAATTGTCAGCCTGTAAGGGCCGCCGTGCGGTTGACTGTCAAGCTCTACCCGCCACCGCCCGTCAACAACTTTTGCGGTTTTTGTTTGCCCGTTAAACCTAACCGTTACGGTATCCCCGCTCATTCCCTTTCCGCTTATCGGTATTGGTTTGTTCCTTTGAAAAATTGCATAATCCGATATTATGCCGGGAAGCTGAAGAGGTTGGTTTTTGCTTCTCAGACGCGAGTCAACAGCCAAGGTCAGCACCCTTAGCAAATTCTGTCTGGTCAGAAATGCATCGCCGCAGAAACAGCCGTCATTATCTAAAAGCAAATAGCTGTTTTGCACCGCATAATAAACGGCATTTTTGTAATCGCTTTTTAGCCTGTCTTTATAAAGCGATTGATAGCGGTTGGATGCGTCTGTTCCGGGCATCATTTTTTGAATTATCAGCGCGGCTTCATACCTGGTAACGGTTCTGTTAATATCCGTTTTATTTGCGGCATCTGTGCCTTTAAATATTCTGTTGTAAGCGGCATCAACAAATTGATCCAAAGTCTGCCCGTAATTCATATATTGCCCGTTCAAATACATAGCCGAAGCTAAGAACTGCTTTACGCTCACGTTTCCGATATAATCCAATCCCATTTTATAGGGTTTGACTGTTCCGTGATTGACAAGATATCTAAGCTGACAGGCATTTTTTTTATTCTCGTTTATCGCAACCGGGGTTTGGGCAAACGCGGCAAGCTGTTCCGTCTGATTTGAAAAACTTTGTGTATCATATATCTTGACGTCGTCAAATTTTACGCAAGAGCTAAGACCCCATCCGTCAACCTTGTTTCCTGAAATGCCAAACGCAGGCCCTGTCGCGCTTTGCATTATTTTGTATTCTGATGAATCGGTATACTTGAGCAAAGGCTCATTTTGTTTGTCTACCCGGTCCGCCCCATCGATATAGAATTCAATATGTACATTCCCGCCGTCGGTGTTTGTTATAGAAAGCCGGGCTGTATAGTCAACGTCTTCTTTAAGAAGATAATAGGCCTCCGCAAGCGGAGCCGTGCCGCTCGGAGCGTTCGTATTGGTTATGGACCACTTGCACCTTGCCAAGTTGGACTCGAAATCGCCAAGCGGTAAAACCATATAGTAATTTATAGCATAATATTTGGTAAACTCTTTATCGGCGGTTCTGGGTATGACCCTGAAAATTACCCGGTCCTGCGAGCCCTCGTTACCCATTCGGCCGATGTTGACGGTAAATGTCATGCCGTAACTTTCGTTTCCCTGCATATGGCTTTTTTGCAGCGCAATCTGCTGGTCGTTTATTAGATTTTGATCTGTTCCGGAAATCTGCAGGCGGGAGTCTTTAGTTATGCAATTATCAGCGCCTTTTACTCTGCTGCCCATCCAATACGGACTATAGTTTTTGTATACGCCATCCCTTCTCATAACTTTATCGTTGAAATCCTCTTCAAAAAAAGGTGTTATAGGCGGCGCAAAAACCTCGTAAGCCGTATCATAATCCCCGTTTTTCCCAATACGTATTACGCCTTTTTTATGCAAGTGGTCAAGCAACGTACAGCTATCGCCAATATCAGCGTCCAATGCATTATAGCATATGTAAAACGCATCGTTTACCGAGAACAAATCGTTTTCGGCTATCTTGTAATTTTTAGATATTAAGCACTTTTCAATCGCCGTTTGCCGCACATTTTGTATATCAATATCGCTTTTGTTTCCTCCTACAAAATCTAACGCCCTTATCAGAGATAACAGAAAAGTATCGGCATCGCAAATCTCTTCCTCCATAAAGTGGTTATCGGAAGCGCCTTCAATTATATTATAGTGATACAGGTAGCTTATTGTTTTTTCGTTTTTGTCGGTTAAATCGATAAACGGGTGCGGATATTCGCTGTTTTGGGCGGCTTTTGTAAGGCCTGTAATATCTAAAATTATTCTTGCCGCGACAATTCGCGAAACATAATGATCTGCAAAATATTTGCCGGTATCTATGATTCCATACTCTATCAAATACTGCGCAGCTTCATTTAGCTCATCCCGGGTTGCGGCTGCGGGTAGCGCGTTCTGGGTCAATACCGGTTTTATTTCCGCTTCTTTATCCTCTTTAGGGTTTTCGTTAAAGGTGAAACACAAAATAAGAGATATAACGATACCTACTGAAAATATAACCAAAAAGAATTTATATCTATTCATTCGCACCTCAATACAGCAAAGAAATAGAGTTTAATACAATTATACAGTCCCGAATACTCATTAACAATAACTTTTCTGCATTTGATTGCTAATAATATGTGTTTTGTGATTTCTTAGCATGACCCGGTATTCTTGTTCTTTTCAATCGTCCGGCTTGCTTATAAAACAACTGCAATTGGCTAATCCGCACACCATATCCTTAAAAACAACATATTATCATTTTGAAATCATTATTCAATATCTGCAACACATTATTACACATCATTCATTAATTAACAAGTAATATATTTAATACATTTGTTAGGTATTCTAACTATTTTCATATCAGCTGCAAAATGATATCCGCATAACAGCCCGCGCATTTCATAAACCTAATATTTGTTTCTTCTTTGCGGCAAATTCCTCCTGCGTGATAACCCCATCATCGAGCAACTCTTTGAGCTGTTTAAGGTTTTCTATGTATTCGGGAACCGCAAAACTTCCCGTATCGCTTACAGATATGAAATTTATTCTATCCTGCATTAAAAAACAAGCTATTATAGGTATAAACATACCGAGTACTAAACAAGTTATTTCCATATCCGAAGCGTTTAGATTTTTTGATTTTGTTAGGGAATCTATGCGTTGTCCATGTTTGTAAAACCAATAGATGGAGTAAAACGGAACAAAGATGAACAGTAGCAGTTTTGTTGCGGGGTTATATTGCTCTGCATCAGGCGCTCTATTAAGATATGAAGTTGTGCGGTATACCCATATAAGATACCAAATACCAAAAGTAAATACGCATAACAGTATATGTTTGCCCATATTAATGTATCCGGCTTCTTCGCTTGCGTTATCGTATTGTTTCGGTTTGTATGTAAGGGATATGCCGATAAGAATCATTGCCAAGTACAAGAATGGATCTAACATGGAATGCTGTACGTAAAATGTATTCAGATATGGCCGTTGTAAAACGCTTATGCTGGACAACACCAATGGAATTAATATATAAAATATTCGCAGCTTTTTAAATTTGCCCTTATCAGAGGAGAACGCGGCAGCTGCCAAAAGCGACCACATCAAAAATGTTAGAAAAAATTCTAAGCCTATAAAAAAATCCGGATATATCAATACGAATATAAACAGTTTTATTAGTGAGACACAAGCGGGTATACATAATGCTATCCCAAGCACCATATCATTGCGTCTTAAAAATAAAACAACAGCCGTAAATATTAATCCGGCAACCAATAGCAGCTCTAAGATGCTAACGATGTGTACGAATGTCACATAGAAAATACGAGCCGACAAAATGGCTTGAAATATGGCATAGATGATTAACAGTATCCCTCCGAGCACTCCCGATATTGGTGTTTTATTGTTATTCAATTCGTGTTCACGCCTTTCAATTATTCTTTCTTATCAAATTCGTTTATCAGACTAAAAAACTCTATGTTTTCAAGCATATACAAAGATTGACCTGTTAAAGCATTGCATGCACAGAAATATTCACATTATTGTAAGCTATATATGCATTTGATTGTCACACGCGGCACATGCAATGTCAACAATAAACTTTCGGATTTGTTTGATATTGGTTTTTTAGCGGCCGGACGCAACAGTTTGGCTCCGAAGAGACGGATAAATTACATCCTTGTAAAAAAAAGAAATATACACAATTTATCCGATCCAATTCATATTCAGTACAGGCGCATTAATTGCGCAAAAAAATACCCCTTTTCGTTAAGTATAAAATCAACGAAAAGAGGTATGCAGTTCTTACAGAACGGTTATGCACTAAACTACTGCGCATACGTAAGCGCCTATGTATAAACTTTCCGGTGCCGAAAAATACGCAATATTATGCCTTATCCACCTTCGCCATATGCTCAATTAGGCTGAGCACTTTGCAGGAATAACCCCATTCGTTGTCGTACCAGGATACGAGCTTTACGAAAGTGGGGCTTAGCATGATGCCCGCTTCCGCGTCAAATATGCTTGTCCTTGAATCGCCAATAAAGTCCGAAGATACAACACTGTCTTCTGTATATCCTAATATGCCGGCAAGCTCGCCTTCGGATGCGGATTTCATCTTAGACTTAATCTCATCGTAAGTTGTGGGTTTTTCAAGGCGCACAGTTAAATCAACTACCGAAACATCCGCCGTGGGCACCCTAAACGCCATGCCAGTCAACTTTCCGTTAAGCTTAGGTATAACCTTGCCAACCGCTTTTGCCGCCCCGGTTGAAGAAGGTATTATGTTGTAAGCAGCCCCCCTGCCGCCTCTCCAGTCTTTCTTTGAAGGGCCGTCAACAGTCTTTTGGGTGGACGTTGTAGCGTGCACGGTTGTCATCAATCCTTCAATTATGCCAAAGTTATCATCAATAACCTTGGCAAGAGGAGCAAGACAGTTTGTGGTGCACGAAGCGTTTGATACAACCTTCATATCCGGGGTATACGCGTCTTGATTTACGCCCATAACAAACATAGGGGCATCAGCCGAAGGGGCGGAGATGATAACTTTTTTCGCGCCTCCCTCAAAATGTGCGCTCGCCTTATCGGTAGTGATAAAAACACCAGTAGATTCCACAATGTATTCAGCGCCGCACGCACTCCACGGAATCTCAGCCGGATTCATAGACTGATATACGCAAACCTTCTTATCATTTACAATAATAGCATCTTTTGTACAGCTTACGGTTCCTTTAAAACGCCCGTGAACGGTATCATATTTTAACATATAAACCATATATTCGGGGTCGATAAAAGGGTCGTTAACCCCTACAACCTCAATGTTTGGGTTGTCTGCTGCCGCACGGAAAACCAATCTTCCTATGCGCCCGAAACCGTTTATTCCAACTTTAATCGCCATCTAATATTTATCCTCCTTATAGATTACAAATCATCTTTCATATAATATATTAAATAGAATAAGAATACAACAAAACTTTTACATTTTTTTATGCCGGGTGTATCATATTCTCTTTATCAAGCATTCCGGAATCAATCCCGTACTTATACGAGCGCCTGTATTCAAAAAATTGGGGCGCAATTTGCGGGAATAATGCGTAAGTTAGCACGTCTTCCTCTTGTTCCATGTACGGCTTAACCGTTTCCCTATAGCTGTCAAGCTCAGGCGCGATATCGTCAGCCGGCCTGTGTTTTATAACTTTATCGTCCCCTATGCATTTTTTTCTCACATCTTCGTCTACCTCTGCGGGCAGCCTGCCGTATTCCCCGCGCAGAAGAGCTTTGCTTTCCTTTGTAACCATCTTATAGCGCTCGCCGCTCAAAATATTAAACACGGCCTGAGTGCCCACAATCTGGCTTGTAGGCGTCACCAAAGGGGGATAACCAAATTCTTCACGCACCCGCGGAACTTCTTGAAGCACAGCGTCAAGTTTATCCAGCGCGCCGGCTTTATCCAATTGGTCTATCAGATTGCTGTACATTCCGCCGGGGATTTGATAAATAAGCGTTAAGACATCCACCCCAAGAGCGTTTGTCTTCAAAAACCCGCTTTCAGTAAGCTTAGCCGCCACACCTTTAAAATGTTTTGCGATTTTATTAAGAAATGCAACGTCCATCCCCGTATCGTATTGCGTTCCTTGAAGCGTTGCCACCAACGATTCCGTACACGGCTGTGCAGTACCGTTTGCAAGCGGCGATAAAGCCGTGTCCATAATTTCCGCTCCCGCTTCGATTGCTTTTAAGTACGTCATGTCCCCCACGCCGGTCGAGTTGTGCGTATGCACATGTATAGGCACCTTTACAACTTTTTTAAGCGCTTTTACAAGCTCGTAAGCTTCATACGGCAACAGCAAGTTAGCCATATCCTTTATACAGATAGTATCTGCGCCTAATTTTTCTAACTCTGTGGCAAGTTTAACAAAGTATTCTCTGGTATGCACCGGGCTTATAGTATATGAAATGGAAGGTTCGCAGTGGCCGCCAAACTTCTTTGTGGCAGCAATCGCCCTTTCCATATTGCGTATATCGTTAAGCGCATCGAATATCCGCACAACGTCTATTCCGTTTTCAATAGCCTTCTGCACAAACAAATCCACAACATCATCAGCATAATGCTTATACCCAAGCAGATTTTGACCTCTTAGAAGCATCTGCATTTTTGTGTTGGGCATAGCCGCTTTTAATGCGCGCAGCCTCTCCCAAGGGTCTTCATTCAGAAAACGCAGGCATGAATCAAACGTTGCTCCTCCCCACATTTCCAAAGACCAGTATCCCGCTTTGTCAAGCATATCTGCCACCGGAAGCATATCCTTTGTCTGCATTCTCGTTGCCGCCTGGGACTGATGCGCATCTCTTAATATAGTATCCGTTATATAAACCTTACCCATTTAACAAACTCCTTTTCTTTTTAGGCGCCGAACATTGTCAGCAACACACCGGCGGCAACTGCCGAGCCGATAACCCCCGCGACATTAGGACCCATTGCATGCATTAACAAAAAATTTGAAGGGTTAGCCTCTTGACCAACTTTTTGAGAAACCCTTGCGGCCATAGGTACCGCGGAAACGCCCGCGCTGCCGATTAGCGGATTTATTTTGCCGCCCGAAAGCTTGCACATAATTTTACCAAGTACAACGCCTCCAAACGTTCCGAAAGCAAACGCAAACAGACCCATTATAAGTATTCCAAGCGTTTGCAAGTCTAAAAACGTTTGGCCGTTTGCGGTAGCCCCTACCGTTACGCCTAAAAAAATCGTAACAATATTTATAAGCTCGTTTTGTGCAGTTTTATTTAACCTGTCCGTCACGAGGCATTCGCGGAACAGGTTGCCTAACATAAGCATCCCCACCAACGGCGCAGCAGCGGGAAGCAGCAAAGAAATAAATATGGTCACTATTATCGGAAACAGCACGCGTTCCGCTTTGCTAACGGGACGAAGCTGTTTCATAACTATTCTTCGCTCTTCCTTGGTGGTCAGCATTTTCATTATCGGCGGCTGTATTACAGGCACCAGCGCCATGTACGAATATGCGGCAACCGCTATCGGGCCCAATAGATGCGGCGCCAATTTGCTGGTCAAAAAGATTGCGGTCGGGCCGTCCGCCCCCCCAATAATGCCTATCGAACCTGCTTCCTGAGGATTAAACCCAAGAAACAGCGCCCCGAAAAATGCAACAAATATGCCAAATTGTGCGGCAGCGCCAAGCAGCAAACTTTTCGGGTTGGCGATTAGCGGCGCAAAATCTGTCATCGCGCCCACGCCAAGAAAAATCAGCGGCGGATATATACCGAGCTTAACGCCTTGGTACAGATAATACAGCAACCCTCCGTTGCTTGATTCTAATTCTAAATGTTTAACTATATAGCCGGTTCCGTCCGCTACCGGCGTTTCAATCAATTGAACCACATCCTGCGGGTGCCCCATAAGGTTTGCGCTCGGCAGGTTCGCTAAAATCATTCCAAACGCAATGGGCACAAGAAGAAGCGGCTCGAACTTTCTCACTACAGCCAAATAAAGCAATACACACGCTACAAACAACATTACAAGCTGCTGCCATTGCATTGTAGCAAAACCGGTGCTTGCGAGCAGATCAGACAACGATTCCCATATATCAAAACTTTGCATAAGTTTCCTCCTTTAGTATTGTTGCGTTATGCAGTTAAGATATAACGGCAAGCAAGGTGCCGGAGTCGACAGCCGCACCTTTAGCTACTTCTATACTAACGACTTTTCCGGATACAGGCGCAAGTATTTCGTTTTCCATTTTCATCGCTTCTAAAATAAACAGCTCGTCTCCCTCGGATACGGTGGCTCCCACCGTTGTTTTTACTTCCCAAATATTGCCCGGCATAGGCGAGTTTATATGCGTGCCTTGCGTGGCAGGCGCAGTTTTTGTTGCTGTTTCGGCAACAGGCGCCGCTGCCTTGGGCTCAGCCGCTTTAACGGGAGCGGCAGGCGCCGCAACCGGCGATACCGCAACTGTTCCTGCGTCTATTTCCTCGACTTCAACGTTGTAACTAACTCCATTTACATTGATTAAAAACTTTTTCATAAATATTGTCCTCTCTTTATGCCTTATAATCTTTCTAATAACTGCCGGCTTCGCCCGTTAGCGCTCCAAACAGGTATGTTTGTTTTGGTTCGTTTGATAGATTTTATTACAATACCATTGGAAGCCGTCCCAACGGTGCAATATACTGCGGCGGCTATCGCCGCTATCTCCGCAAAGTTCTCTTCCGCCGGCTTTGCATCAATGTTTTGATTATTATTTTTATTATCCGCAGCTATTTTTTTTTTGTTTTTTTTAAATATTTGCGCAAAGCTAATAGCTTTTTCAGTAACTTTCGGATAAACAAGCGTTATAAAGATTAAAGCTATCAGCGCAACAAACGTTATTATAAGCCCTATAACCGTAACGTTTGCTCCAAGCGCCGCTTTTTCAAGAAACGTGCCTTCGGTAGCGTTTGATGCAACACTGCTTAACACTGCAAACATATTATAATCTCCTCCTTAGTAAAGCTTGGTGCCATGTTTTTTGGGCAGTCTCAATTCCTGTTTGCCTGCGGCAAACTCTAACGCCCCCGCAACTCTTTGTCTGGTTTCCGAAGGATATATAACCTCATCCACGTATCCTAACTTTGCAGCCTCCCATGGAGACGCAAATGTTTTTTCATACATTTGTGCAGCTTGCGCTCTTGCCTTTTCGGGTTTGCCCGCCGCAAAATTTTTATCTTCCATCACAATTATTGATGCCGCATCGGCAGGCAAGCATGATATAACCGCATCGGGCCAAGCAAAAACAACATCCGCGCCCAAAGATTTAGAAGCCATCGCCACATAACCCGCGCCTATCGCGTTAGCTGTTATTACGCTAATAAGCGGAACAGTAGCCTCGGAATAAGCCCGCATCAGCGCCGCGCCCGCTTTTATGCTGCATACTTCTTTTTCAAACCCTAAAGTATCGGTAAACGTTAGCACCGGCAACCCGAAAGAATCACACATGCTTATAAAATTAGCCGCCTTACGGCACGACCTATCGTCCAGCAGCGATCCGGGCATATTTGCAACCAATCCGACGCTTTTTCCGTTAACGCGCCCAAAGCCGGTAATCATTTTTTGTGCGTAGCAAGCCGAGCATTCGAAAAACTCCGCTTCGTCCAATACGGAACTTACAACCGTTCGCATATCGGAATTTTCGATATTTAACTGCCTGTTCAAATCGTCGGAACATTCTATCACGGGAGCGTCCGTTAGGTTGTTATCGGGCAGATAAGAAAGCAGCTGGCGTACGCTGCAAAATAAATCATTTTCGTTGTCGCATAAGTAATGCGCCAATCCGGTGGTTTGTGCGTGCGTTTTTGCCCCTCCTATAGCTTCTGTATCCGCCGGCTTGCCCGGCTCGTTAAAGGCAGCAGGCGCAACCGCATAAATACCGCCAAGCCCTTCCACCATAAACACAAAATCGCTCAGGGGCGGGAAAAAGGCGGCCGTTGCTGCGCACTGGCCGAAAATTCCGGTTATTATAGGAACAACTCCCGAAAGCTCCGCCAACTTTGAAATTATTTTCCCGAAACCGTCCAGCGCCGCCGCGCCTTCCGCAATCCTTGCCCCCTTAGAATCAAGAAGAGCAATTACAGGCAGCCCTGTCTTTGCCGCCGTATCCAGCAGCTTGACAATCTTTTTAGCGTGCATAACTCCAATCGAGCCGCCCAAAACTGAAGAATCCTGGGAAAAAACATACACGCCGCGGCCATCGATTGTTCCATATCCAGTGATAACCCCTTCTCCCGGCGCGCTCACTTGTTTTAAGCCCTCAGCCGCCACAGAATGTTCTGCAAACCCAAGCGTTTCCACAAAACTTTGAGGGTCAAGCAACCGTGCAACTCTGTCCCTTGCAGTAAACTTTGATAAATCGTTTTGGGCTTCCTGCTGTCCGGCAGAATTCCTGTCAAAAATCAACCGCCTTTTTTGAGCAAGTAAGTCAAACCCTTTTTGTTCGCCCATAAAGAAAAAACCTCCATAAAATCATACTTAAGCCGCTGTACAAACACAGCGGCTTAAAAACATCAATCTTCCCCATATTCGTTATTCTACATTAGATTACTTTATCCTTTATTAAAAAATATTTATTTATATTTTCACAGTTTGTTTACAAGTTATTTATTGGGCATTACTCTTAGTTTGATAAAATCGTCTTTATTCATATAACGCCATTGCCCGGGTTTAAGCCCGTCCGTGTTAAGCTGCTCTATTGCCACTCTCTTAAGCTCCACAACCTTGCAGCCCACTGCCTCGAACATTTTCTTCACCTGTCTGTTCCTTCCCTCGTGGAGGGTAACTCTTACAACTGCGCCTTTCGTATCGCGCAGCAGCACTTTTACGTCTGCCCTTGCAGTTTTTCTGCCTTCAATTGCAATTCCTGCCCTTAAGGCTAAAAGCGCTTTTTCGTCAAAATCTCCGCAAATTTTCGCTTCATATGTTTTGTTTACCTCATTGCTTGGGTGCATACAGCTGTTTGCGAAGTCTCCATCGTTTGTCAGCAACAACAGCCCCTGCGTGTCATAATCAAGCCGACCGACCGGAAACAGCCTTGCGCCAATCCCGCGCACAATATCAACTACCGTTTTTCGCCCTCTGTCGTCCTTGCACGTGCAAAGCACCCCCGCAGGCTTATTTAACATAATATATATCCTTTTTTGTTCAGGGACAATTGTTTTGCCGTCTATCTCGACAATATCTTTTCCAATATCCACATCGGTTGCGGGGTTGGCTGTTTCAACGCCGTTAACCTTTACCCTTCCGGCAAAAATAAGCCCGTCCGCGCCGCGCCTTGAAGATACGCCGCAGTATGCTATATATTTGTTTAACCTCACTTTTGCCCCCTGACTTTAAAACTGCAGATACCGAGTATCCATCCAAAAATCGAGCAACCTTTTAAGGTTGAAATCAAACGAATTATCCCTTATTGCCACGGGAGAATATATGGGCACAGAACATATTTTGCGCATATTCAGATAAATATCCGTATGCCCTATCTGCTCTCCTTTATATACCGGAGCCAACATCAACTCTTTTATAAAAACACGTTTTTCAATGTTGCCGTATTCTTCGTCCGACAGCGGAAAGTAAAAGTCACATTCGGAAAAAGCTAAAAAACTGTTTTGCAGACCGTTTTTAACATTGACTTCCCCCGCTAATTCGCCTTTGCTGATTAGCAGCCTGTTTTTATAGTTATCAAACCCGTAATTTAGCACCTGCATACAATCGCCAAACATATCAGGCGCATCGAGCGCAATCGCAATAAGCTGCATGCCGTCCCGCTCGGCTGAAGCGGCAAGACATTTTCCTGCTTCTTTGGTGTAGCCCGTTTTTATTCCGTTTCCGCCTGCAAAGTTCCACAGTATTTTATTTTTGTTTTTTACTACCCTGTCCCACTGATGCCCCTCCCAGGGCAAAGTTTTATATTGCGTATTAACAATTTTACAGAAAAAATCGTTGCTCATGGCGTGCGCGGATATAATAGCAAGATCATACGCAGTGGTATAATGATCTTTGGCAGGCAGCCCGTTGGGGTTGGAAAAGTGCGTATTGTAAGCGCCTATCCTTTGCGCAGTCTCGTTCATCATGCGTACAAAGCCTTCAACGCTTCCGCCTATATGCTCCGCTATCGCAACTGCAGCATCGTTTCCCGATGCAAGCATCAACCCGAAAAGCATATCCGAAAGAGACATCTTTTCACCTACAGATAGCCATATAGACGAGCCTTCAACGCCGCTTGCGTTTTTGCCTACCACCACTGTTTCGTTTAAAACGCCGTGCTCCAAAGCGACGATGGCAGTCATAATCTTTGTGGTAGATGCCATTGGCATTTTTTCATACGCGTTTTTTTCGTACAGCAACCGTTTGGTTGAAGCCTCTATCAGCACCGCCGATTTAGCAGTTATGTTTTCCGCCTTCGCTCCCACGATATTATACGTTAAAATTATCACAAAGACCATAGCAAAAGCCGCTGATTTTGATAGTACCTTTTTCAAGTTCTCCCTCTCCTTTAAGAGCCGCAACGCTTAAACGCTTCTTTTATATCGATAATTAATTGCGGCACATATTCAATTATATGCTCTAACAAATTTTTTCCTCCCACGGATATAAGTTCAACATTATCCTCTTCCACCACTAAAAACCCTATAGGATTAATAGATACTCCCGAGCTTGCCCCGCCGGAAAAAGGGAGCGCCTGCCCATCCTTTTGTGTTTGTCCATATTCGCCGCCTCCCGCAACAAACCCGAAACAAACCCTTGAAATTGGTATTATTGTCGAACCGTCGGATGATATTACGGGATCTCCGACAACGGTGTTTACGTCCACCATTTGTTTTATTTCGCTCATAGCTGTCTGCATAATGTTTTCAATCGGATGCATTTTTTTACCGCCTTAATTTTGTTTGATAGATAAAATATCCAATAATAATATTTGCCGCGGACACTCTGATTATGCAGTTTGCGTTAACACTACATAATTGTTTTGCGAACGCCGCCCTAACTTCAATGTCAAAATGGTTTTTGTGGCCAAACATATTCTTTACCGCGTAATATACCGCTTTCACCGCGCCGCAAATCAAAGCCGTTAAACACGCGTCTTTTGTGGCTATGTCTATCGCCGCTTTCAGGTTAATGCTCGTCTTTTTCAAAATGTAGTTTATTGCCGCGCCGCGCGCTTTACTTTTTTTGTTCTTTTTTTTTGCTATCCGGCAAACAACTTCTGTTAAGCTAAGTTTTTGTTCTAAGTTCTTGCCTTTAATCTCATACAAAATCGCAATGCTTTTTTTGTCCGGTTTGATTACAAATCTTTTTTTCAACCGGATAAAGAAAAATAATACTATCGTAAGCTTAATATTGCTTTGCGCAACACAAACCACTGCTTTAATCTTATTAAATAATATAAGCGCAATAAAGGCTGCAATAAAAACAACAATAATGAGAAACAACGCCCTTCTTAAAGAAATCGACGTTGTTATTATTATCTAATCCATAAACTTCATTCTGACGTGTCAACAGGCGGAAGCTGTTTTAGCGATTCAATATTAAAGTGGCGTAAAAACTCATCGTTTGTAACATAGAGCATGGGGTTGCCGAGAGCCTTTTTTCTTCCCGCTCTTTGTATCAGCCCCTTTTCTATAAGCATAGCTATTGAATAATTGCTTTTAACGCCCCTGATTTGTTCTATTTCAAACCGGGTAACGGGCTGCTTGTAAGCTATTATTGCCAGCGTTTCAATCATAGACTGCGATAGCGTTGCTTTCTTAATTGGCGCCGCCACAGTTTCAACGTATTGCGCGTATTCCTCGTTGGTGCAAAGCTGCAGCTTATCGCCGATCCGTTTTATTAAAATACCGCTTTGCTCCGATATTTTAAAGTCGGCAAGCTGTGCGAAAATATCTATCAGCTCTTCCCGCGTAATGTTGAGTGCGGCGGCAAGCACATCGATTTCCACGGCTTCACCCGCGACAAAAAGTATGCTTTCAAGCGCGCCTGTAATTGCTTTTATGGTCAAACAGCGCTCTCCTTATTGTTTTTTATAATAATTATATCTTCAAAGCTTTCTTCCTGGCATATTGTAATTGCGCTTTTATGCAACAGCTCAAGCAGCGCAGCAAACGTTACCGCAATCTCTAAACGCGAACAAACCCCGTCAAACAAAGAAAAAAAAGATGCGCTGCCCATCTTTGTTAACGCCCGCAAAATATAATGCGCGCGCTCTTTGATAGTATATACATCCTTTTGTACGGAAACTTCTTCTATTCTTTCGTATTCGCAGCTCGGCCGCCTTTGCAAAACTTCCAAGTAAGACTCATATAAAATCTGCAAAGTCAGCTCTTCTATCTCCCATCTTTCGTTTGGGATTTGCACTTCTTCGGGTAATTTATAATATATGTTAAGCGCATTTTGCTCTTTCGTTCTTAGCTCTTGAGCCGCTTCTTTATATGCTTTGTATGCCTTGAGCCTGCCAATAAGCTCTTGCTGCGGATCATCTTCCGTTTCGTCAGCTATGTTGCAATCCGGCAGTATCATGCGCGATTTAATAAACAAGAGCGTTGCCGCCATCTCTAAAAACTCGCTTGCATGCTCCATAGAGAAATCCGGGATTGACGCTACATATTCAAGATACTGGTTGGTAACATCCGAAACAAAAATTTGTTCTATATCTATTTTTGCTTTTCCAATAAGATGAAGTAATAAATCGAGCGGACCTTCATAATATTTTATTGAAACTTTGTATCCGCCGCTCTCCGATATCATAAAAACAACCCGAAAAATGCGCTGTAGACATACAAAACTCCGTTTAAAATATAACTTAAGCCTATAGAAATCCAATCTGTAAAAAACAGAAGCGCAAGCAAAACGTAATTGCCGTATTGTTTGTACTTCATATAAAATTTAGGGCTTTTGCGCGCAATAAACCCGCTTACAAGATGGTGCCCGTCGAGCGGCGGAATAGGTATAAGGTTAAAAAAGCACAGAATTATGTTCATGGTTACAATATAAAAGATTACGGTTAATATAATTTCGTTTTGCAGCCCCGCAACTATGGCTATAAAGAATATTGCATAGAATATAAACGATAAAATCAGATTAGTCGTAACGCCGGCAATTGAAACAAGCACATTCGCTTTTTTAAAGTTGTGATAGTTTCTCGGGTTGGTAGGCACCGGTTTGCCCCAGCCGAATCCGATTATTAAAAACGCTACAATGCCCAGCCCCGAAAAATGCTTGAGAGGGTCTAATGTTACCCGCCCAAAATTTTTTGCTGTCGGGTCTCCCATCCTGTTAGCCATCCAAGCGTGCGCCGCCTCGTGAAAGGAAATGGCAATAACCAATGCGGGCAGCAAATAAAGGATTATTAACAAGAAACCCTCGATATCTCCCCTGTAAAGATATGCTATCGGTGAATCGACAAAAAACCTTCTTAAAAACGGCATGAGTTTCTCCCGTCAAAATATTTATTCATAGTATATCGTTGCCCGAAATACATTTCAACAAAACGATATCTTGCAACCCTTTGGACACAAACCTCAACAAATAAGCGCATAAACAATGCGCGCTTAAAAACGTGCTCATTTATAGCCGTCAAATATCTTGGGTTTTTTTATTGGCGACACGTTAGATTTTATTTCTTCCGAGCTGCCGCTGTTTGTTTGCTCTGACAATTTTTCATATTCTTTTTCAAGTTCATCGTAACGTTGCTGAAGTTTTATTAAATCATCAGCAATGTTTATGGCAGTAAGAACGGACAGCGTTCCGGGGTTTAGGTTTACATACTGGCCTTTAAGCTCAGCCATCTTTCTGTCTACGCAAATGGCAACACGGTGTATGTACTCTTCGCTTTCGTATCCGGCCATAGTGTATTCCTTACCGCAGATTTTGACCTTTGTACGCGTTTTGTCCATAATACACCAACACCCCGCAATAATTTTATATAGTAATTATATACCAGGATACTCAAGTTATCAACATTACAATGCACTTTAATCACGAAGTTTTGCGCCAAACCTTTTTTCAGCCGCCGATACTATTGCATCCCTTGCCGCATTCGCTTCTTCGTCAAGCAGAGTCCTGTCCTTGGCGCGAAACACTATAGAATATGCTACGCTTTTTTTATTTTCGCCCAAATTATCCCCCATGTAAACGTCAAAAAGCGCTGCGGACTCAAAGTATTGCCCGGCGTTTTTTGAAATGCACTTTAACAGATCTCCGGCAGGCGTCTCTTTATCCAATATTAACGCTATATCGCGTGTGATGGCGGGGAATTTTGGCAGCGGAACATATTTTTTTGTATCATCAGACGCGGCAATTAACTCAGACAGCATAATCTGAGCCGCATACACGCGTTTGCCAAAAATGCCGAACGATTCCGCAACCTCTTTTGAAACCTCTCCCATTTGTCCTATTTGTATATTGCCCGAAAACACGCGGGCATTTCTTCCCGGATGATAATAAGGCGCGGCGCCGAAAACAAAATCTAAATTCCTTATACCAAAACTGTACGCTAAATTCTCGACAACGCCTTTCAGGCTAAAAAAATCTTCATCCGAGCATATCGCTAAGCAAATATATTTTTTTTCGTCGGGCAGCGAGTTATCTTTATTGCAATAAATGCGGCCAGTTTCAAACAACCTTATGTCTTCGTTGTTCTTGTTTAGGTTGTTTGCCACAACTTTTAGCATATCGGGCAAAGGCGAAATGCGCATATATGCCTGCTCTTCGCCGAGCGGGTTTCTTATCTTTACGCAATCGCAAAGGTTGGAATCTTTAAGTTTTTCAATGTCCGCAATAGAACAAAAGGAATATGTGATGCATTCATAAAAGCCGCTGCCGACAAGCAAAGCCCTTATCCTGTCTGTAAAACGCTCTTCAACAGGGACAACCGCCCGCACAACATTACCCGTCATTTCGGTAACGGGTATATTGTCGTAACCGAACATGCGCGCAACCTCTTCGGCGATATCCTCCCCGCATGATATGTCTCCTCTAAAACTTGGTATGTCGCATATCAGCCTGCCCTCTTTTAGTACAGTTGGGATAAACGCTTTGCAAAGATACTGCGCCATCTTTTGGCTATCTATGTTTGTACCCAACACCGAGTTTATTTTATCGGCGCTAACGCACACTTTTCTTGGCGATAAATCCGCAGACAGCACATCAATTTCACCCGATACTATCTCGCCGGCGTCAAGCTGTTCTATTAAGTGCAATGCCCTGTCCATCGCACTTTTGCAGCCAAACGCATCTATGCCTTTAGAGAAGCGCATAGCGGATTCCGTTGCAAGCCCTAAACTCCTTGAAGTTTTACGCACGTTTGCTTGAGCAAATTTTGCCGATTCAAAAATAACCGTTGTTGTGCCTTGGTTTATTTCAGAATTTTCGCCTCCCATTACCCCGGCAATACCTATTGCCCCTTGCGCATCGCAAATAAGCAGCATATCCTGCCCGAGACCGCGGATTTTACCGTCAAGAGTCGTTATCTGCTCGCCGGCTTTGGCGCGGCGCACTATTATGCGGTTACCGCGGATTTTATCATAATCAAATGCGTGCATTGGCTGGCCGGTCTCTAACATTACAAAGTTTGTTATATCTACAATATTGTTAATAGCTCTTACGCCGGCCGACGAAAGCCTGTCCACAAGCCATTTGGGCGAAGGCTTTATTCTAACGTTTTTAACCGCCCGCGCAACATATCTTTCGCAAATGTCGCTATCTTTAACCTCTACTTTAATCAAGCCGTCAATATCTCCTCCGCTTTCAGTATACGAGCTTTCCGGGTAAATCAGCGGAAGCTCTAAAGCTGCTGCGCATTCTCTCGCCATTCCTATAATAGCCAAACAATCAGGCCTGTTTGCGCCCACCTCTATATCAAATATAGTATCGGTAAGTCCCAACGCTTGAGCGAGCGGCGTGCCCGGAACAAAATCCTGCTGCAATATCAGTATCCCGTCAACATCTGCCCCGGGATAGTTTTTTATTCCCAACTCCGCTCCTGAGCACAGCATACCATATGAAAAAACGCCTCTTATTTTAGCTTTGCTGATTTTTATACCGGCGCAAAGTGTTGCTCCTGCAACCGCCACCGGCACCAAAGCGTTAACAAAAATATTGTTAGCCCCGCATACAATCTGCAACGTTTCGTTCCCGACAAAAACATTGCAGACGCTCAGCTTTGCCGCATCGGGATGCGCCTCAATAGAATCTATTCGCCCCACAACCACATTTTCAAGCCCTTCCGACAGCTTTTTGCAGCTGTCTATCGCACTGCCCGTCATAATAAGCTTTGACGCTAACTCTTTTGGACCGATATTTATTTTTACATAATCACACAACCAGTTATAAGGTACTATCAACTTTTTTCCCCCTTATCTGAACTGTGCGAGAAAGCGGATATCGTTCTCGTACAGCAGCCTTATGTCGGTTATTCCGTATTTTATGTTCGCTAAGCGGTCAAGCCCAAGGCCGAAAGCGAACCCGGTATATTCGTCCGGGTCTATCCCGCAAACTCTTAAAACATTTGGGTGCACCATGCCGCAGCCCAAAACCTCTATCATACCCGTGCCTTTGCAGATGCCGCACCCTTGCCCCATGCATTTTGAACAGGTAGCATCCACTTCGGCGCTCGGCTCGGTGAAAGGAAAGTGCCCCGGTCTAAATTTTGTTTCGGTTTCTTTTCCGTACAGCTCTTTGAGAAATAAATCGAGAGTGCTTTTTAAATGCGCAAGACTAATTCCCTTATCCACCACCAAACCCTCAATTTGGTTAAAAACGGGGGAATGAGTTGCATCGACATCGTCCATCCTGTACACTCTGCCGGGACAAATCATGCGGATAGGCGGTTTTTGCGCCAACATTGTACGTATTTGCACGGGCGAGGTATGCGTTCTGAGCACTATCTCTTCGGATATATAGAATGTATCCTGGGTATCGCGCGCAGGATGGTCTTTTGGTATGTTGAGCATCTCAAAATTATATTTGTCGTACTCTATTTCCGGCCCGTCCATAACGGAAAACCCCATGCTTACGAATATATCGCGTATTTCATAGTAAACACACGTTAAAGGATGCAGCCCTCCGATTGCCCTTTTATTGCCCGGCAGCGTAATGTCTATTGATTCACTGAGCAATCTTTTTTGCGACTCTTCTTTTTGTAACAGGGCTGCCTTTTCGTTTATAGCGGCCGTCAAACGGTCTCTTATGCTGTTTATGAGCTTTCCAAATTCAGGCCGCTTTTCGCTGTCTAAATCTTTCATTCCCCTGAGCGCGGCAGTAAGCCGCCCCTTTTTGCCAAGCACGCCAATTCGGATTTGTTCAAGCTGTTCGGCAGTTGTGCAGCCGTCAATATCCGTTATTGTTTTTTCCGCCATATTGTCAAGAATAAAATCCACTTACATATCTCCTTGCTTTGAGTTTAAATCAAAAAACCCTTCGCCATGGGGCGAAGAGTCCGCGGTACCACCCATATTCGCTTTTCGGCAAACTCCGGAAAAGCCTATTTCGCTGTAACGAAGCGTAACGTCCTTATTGAAAGGCAGCTCTGCCTACGAATGTTCCCCATACGTGCAGTATTGCGCTTTCAGCCTTGGCGCTCTTCTCTTTAACATGCAAATCCGTACAAGTACTGCTTAGGCGTCGTTTGCTTTTACAGCTAAAATTATAGCATAACGAGCTAATATTTATCAAGAGCGTATTTTATATATAATCTACGTTGTCTGTAGGACTACAATACATATTGGACAAAAGAACCTTAAAAATAAAGATGCAGGAGCTGACTCGGGTGGTATTGTTGAGTTGAAAAACAAAAACATACCGAAAGGAGCCATTCCTGCATGAATAACATAACACAAGACATGAAGTATCGGCAATCCCTTGTTTCATTTGCTTTAAAGCATGGTGTTTCTCGTGCCAGCCGCAAATACAACAAATCGCGCTCTTACATATATTTTTGGTTGTCAAGGTACGATGGAACTATCGGCTCATTAGCTTGCATGTCTAGACGGCCTAAATATCACCCCACCCAGCATACTGAAGAAGAAATTAACCTTCTGCGCCGAATGCGGCGCAGAAACCCTGACCTTGGACTATGTGAGCTATGGTGCAGAATGCGGGGACGAGGATACACGCGTACCATTGTGAGTATGTACCGTGTACTCAAACGGCTTGGTCTGCAGAAGGCTCCCGCTCCTAAGCCTAAATACGTACCAAAGCCATATGAGCAGATGCTTTATCCCGGACAACGCGTCCAAATAGACGTTAAATACGTGCCCTCGGCTTGCTTAGTCGGGGAAATCAAGGGCAAACGCTTATACCAGTACACCGCTATGGACGAATTCTCACGACTGCGTTATGTGGAGGCTTTTGAAGAACACAGCACCTATTCTTCTGCCATATTCCTTGAACATGTAGTGAGGTTTTTCAAATTTCCTATAGAATGCGTACAGACCGACAATGGGTTTGAGTTTACCAATCGTTTCTCTGCTACCAAGCGCGATTTGCCTACTTTGTTCGAAGCCACTGCCGCTAAGCTGGGCATTAGGCACAAACTCATACGTCCTTACACACCAAGGCATAACGGCAAAGCCAAGCGCAGTCACAGGGAAGATAATAAGCGGTTTTACTATAACC